>DATKUP010000117.1:0-1478 GCA_035530575.1 Thiobacillus sp.
CCGACATGGAACTCAGTTGGAAGTGCCGCTCAAGGCCGAGGTTATCCGGAACGACCCGTTAGAGGTTAGTGCCAATGGCACCATTCAGGAAGTTCGCGAAATCGAGTTAGTGATACCCGCGCAACCTCCGGCGTACTCAGGAGTTAGCGGATTCAGTGGTGGGGTCGGCGTGTCTGCCGTGTCTGGTACCTCGAGGAGCATAATGACGGGTGACCGGGTTGAGTTCCCTGCTGGGAGCGCGCAGTATTACTGGGTGACCCAGGACACGAAGACTAGTAATGACGGCTGGAGTTATGTGGTCATTGCCCAATCGCGCCGGACATGGATGGGAGGGCAGCGTGCCTAACCCGGCCGACATCGCCCAAATGCGATACCTGTCCGCGAGCCTACGGCGCAGGTCGTCTCGGCTGGCGGCCCTCGGGTCGCTTCCGTCGGTGGCATTGGCCGAGGCGGAGATGGCGGTTCATGCCTCAGGCGCGATGGAACAGATTATCCAGGAGCGGTTCGACATGGCGGCGACGGACGGGATTGCATGGCCTGAGCGCAAGAAGCCTGCCGCTTGGCCGCTGTTGCAGAAGACGGGCAGGCTGCTGGCTGCGGCGAAGCAGGCCGTATCCGCGTCGTACAGCGTCTCAGGGACGCGATGGGCGGTTGGGCGGGTAATGAGCGCCTATGCAAGGTACGTGCATGACGGGACAGCCGTGAATGCGGCAAGACCGTTCTTTAATGACCCGTCGGAAGAGGAACTCAAACCAGCGGACAAGATCGCGGCCCGGGCCGCTCGTCACGCGCTGAAGAGGATGATGCGATGACCTGGAAGGTAACCGCCTGCGCCCTCGCTGGTCTTGCTGGCTTCGCCATTATTGGGCTGGTCAGCGTAGTGTGGGCACATGAAGGCGATATCGCAATGCAGAAGGAGCGGGTTGACGGGTTACGGTGCGACATTGCGCAAATGCGGGACGCCATAGAGAAGAAACTGGACCGAATCGAAGACAGGCTGAATCAGCACATTAGCCAGCACAAGCAGGGGAATTGACATGGCTGGAACCTATCTGCCCGCAAAGGTGCTGGACCTATGCACGTCGAGCTGCAATGCCATAACAGGCATTCAGGCCTATCAGGGCCGGAAGGTTTGGACGGACTCAGAGAATGTCGAGGGCGACGTTAGGGCATTGACGGCGGAATCGCAGGGCAGGATATGGTTCTGGATCCAAAGCAGGCAGGGCCAGACGTATTCGTGGCAGCCATTCGTGGTGGTCATAGGTGGCGAGCTGGTCCTGCGGCTGGACATACACCAGAGTTCGGCCTGCGACGTGTTGTACGACAAGGTCGAAGAAATCGCCGCGGCACTGGACCATGCAACGATATTTTCTGGTGTCCCGGCAGTCCCGTTCGGCGTGACCTGGGAAATGCTGCGCGATACGCCTGAGGACGGCGTTGCCAGGTTCCAGTTTACGGCGAATTATAAAGTAGGGCCA
>DATKUP010000118.1:0-1442 GCA_035530575.1 Thiobacillus sp.
TATTCGTCGGGTTTGGGTTCTCCGATGGCGGCGGAGATGGGGTCGTGTAAGTTTACGGAGTAAACCGATCCGTTGTGGAAGGATGCGGGGGCAAAGCGGCGGGGTGCGGGGATCGGCGAAGTGCTGAGTGAACGGGCTGCGCGTGCGGTGAAACCGTATAGAAAGCCTGTGGCGGCGGATGGTCTGTGTAGCTCGAAGGGGCCGTCTTGGTAGCAGGTGAATTGGTTGTCTGTGTTGAAAGAGAGGGATGGGTCTGCATAGAAGTAGTCTGGGGATGCGACGCCGCGAAATGTGGGGCCGATTTTGGCAGTGAAAAAGAGTCTCCATGCTTGCATGGGGAGGGATTGCCCAAGTCGGTTTGTTTTTTTGAGGGATGCGGCGGCGGTGTACCATGATTGCTTTGCGTCGGGGTCAAGGCCTTGCCATTCGCGCCATATTTGGGAGTAGGCGTGTTTGCGGTCCGTGGTGGCGGCGGTGTGGTGATTTGGGGGCCATTGGCGTTTGCGCAGGACTAGGGCGCCGCGTGCGTTGGCGAAGGTTACTTCGCCAAGTGAGCCGGCTATTCCGGCGACGATTGCTCCGAGGCGTGCGATAGCCATGAGGGGCTGATGCTCCGGTCGTGGTAGTGGCAGTGTTCCGTGCGCTGGTCGATGCGGTCAAGTATAACAGAAATTTGCTTGAGGTCGGCGGCTACCATTCGCAAGAGCGCCCAAGCGAAAGCGGCCATAAGTCCGAGGCCGGGGAGTTCGGCGATAAGCTTTGTGAGTATGGGGTCCATTGGGCGTCCTTAAAGGTTCGAGCGCGGCGGTGGGCGCGGGTGTTCCCACCGCCGCGTCGTCAGGGAGACCGTTGGTGAGCAACGGAATCGGGTCAAGCCGTTTCGACTACGGCGGAGTCTGCGCGAAGGGGCGCGGATAGCAGGCCGGTCGCGGAGTCGAAAACTGCTGCGAGAACCACGACCTGCTGACCGACCTGGAGCGTTCCGAATCGGTCATCAAGAATCGTGTCCAGGTCTGCGAGCGGGGATGCTGCTTCGGCAGCGCTCACATGCACGAGCTTGAGGCGGTTCTTGATGTACGTGATGGCGTCGGAGTTGAGGACTGCGGCGGAGATCCACAGATGCTGGTATGCCTCGAGTGGCGTTGCCGTGTAGGCAAGCTGGAAGGTGCCTACGCCGAGGTCTGTGGTCAGCGTGATTGTGAGAAGGGGCGTGGGGGCCGCTCCGATCGGGGGATCGTCGATCTGCGTTCCGAGCGCCCAGAGAACGCGGGAGTTGAGCTGCACGTATGCAGCGTTGGCGACAAGCTCCTTGGCTTCGCCTAGGCGGTTGGTGACGAGGTTTTCGCTCGCCCACTGCTTCCACCCTGCGCGTTGAACGTCGGTGAGCGCCTTCCACGCCTGGCTTGCAAGCGCGAAGTAGTTCATGGCGTTTGTTTTGTAGG
>DATKUP010000119.1:0-1411 GCA_035530575.1 Thiobacillus sp.
CGTCATCTGCACAACCGCCTGGCGCCCCTCGATATTGTCAGAGATAAGCGTCTCGTTCAGCCGGTCCTTATTGATGAGCGTGCATGTCACATCGGGGAGCGTGGCGACCGTGCCGCCTTGAATAATTTTCGCCTCGTATCCAATCCGGTCCAGCCCCCCGAGCGTGGCGTCCGCGTACGCCTCGCCCGCAACCTCGACCGCCGCCGTGGCGAATCGTTTCGCCGTCCAGCTATCGACGACGGACGGCTCGATATCGAGAAGGAACGCAAGTGAGCCGCCCCCGCGCGCGTACTGCTGAATGATATCGGGGACGGTAAGCGGCACGTTAAACCTCTTTACGGAAAAGTAATTCCGCCTCACATATACCGGGAGCGATAAAATCGGATTCGACCTCGCCGCCCCAGTAGCGCACAAGATGCGTCACGTTCCAGTCGTCGGTGATGTAGAACGGAACGGCGCGGAAGCGTACGCCGCTCTCGATAAAGCCCTTGATCGCCTCTATCTCTTCGTTGCTTCCCACGATCTTGGCCTTGATATATCGCACGGCATACGGGACTTCAGTTACGACGACCCCGCCGTCGCCGTCGATCTCCGCGTTCTGATCGGTCTGTGATTTGCGCTTATACGGAATCGTTGCCCCGCGCGTTACCGTATACGGCCCGATGATAAATGACATTACATCGCCCCATTCAGGGAGAACTTCCGCCGCCCGATTGCATTCTCCAGCATCGGAATTACTTTCTCCTCGATCGCATCGGCAATGCTTTCGGCGTCCTCGCGTGAGCCGGAGATATGGAAAATGAACGGACCGATCGCATTGCCGCTACCCCGGCCCGCCGACGGCGCAACCCGCCCCGGCGCGATCTCCACGCTTCGCACCGGGAGCCGCCCAGTCGCGTTTATATACTCCATGTTTTCGCGCCCGATACTGCGCACCGTCGAGCGTTGCATGACAAATTCTTCCGTTTGTAGCTTTACAATACGTTCATCATAAGCGGTGTTTTTCGTTACTGTAACGCTGTTTTCCGGCTCGACAAATCCGCCCTTATGAAATGCTATGAGAAACGAGAACGCGGCGGCGGCGGCGGCGGCACCAAGGGCGGGGCCGATAATCGGGATCGACGCGAACGCCTGATACGCTTTGACCGCGCCGATTTTGGCCTCGGTGAACTTGCGCTTGACGTTGATGCCCTCCTCAGTCGCGCTTGTTACGACTATGTTTCTTATATGCATTGCAAAAGATTTCTTTAGCATGTCGCTGGTTGTGCGAAGGAACGATGTGCTCATGGATTTCCATATCGCCTCCCGCCGTTTCTTGCCGCTCATTTCCTTATCGAGCGCCGTGTTGACCATCGTATCGTATGCCGACGACAGCCCGGCGATAAGGACCTGCATCTCGACGTTGCGCGCC
>DATKUP010000120.1:0-4349 GCA_035530575.1 Thiobacillus sp.
CGCGGCGGCAATGGAGGCACTCGACAGGACGGTTGCAAAGCTGGGAGACCAGCAGGAATCGGCGGGCGACAAAATGGCGCGGGCTTGGACGCGAGTCCAGAACCTGATCGACAACTTTGTCACCTCCCCCGCATTCGGCAACCTGCTCACGGGCCTGATGGACCTTGCCGAAAAGGTGCTCAGCTTCATTGAGGACATGGAACCGGCGATCAATGCCGTTGTGACGGGTGTAACAAAATTCGTTGATATGGCCTCGAAGGTTTTCGACGCGCTCACCGCGGCCTATAAGGCGTTGCCGGTGGAACTGCGAAACCTGCTTGAAGGCAAGGAACTCCCGACCTGGATAATGGATGCCCTGCTGCCCGGCACATTCGGCACGGGCATAGCGGGTTTGGTGCCGGTCGTCGCCGGGAAGATGGGGGGCGGAGCACTGGGACAGGCCCAGCAGATGCAGGATATCGCCTGGGATATCGCCAGGGCGACGGATGCAACGGTTCAGAAGACCGACGAGTGGCAGAAATAGATTTCCTTTGTCGAGAAAACGGGTCAGGGGGTGGTCAACCTGTGGAAGCTGAAGAATGATCTTCTGGCGACAGCGATCACCTATATGGACAGGATCGAGGAGGAGTTGCGCTGGCACGCTCAATATACTGAAGACATCGCCAAGAACTGGAAGCAGATGATCGCCGGCGCGAAGGGCTTTGCGGGCGCTGATATGGACTGGGAGAATGTATTCCCGGAAGTGCCGCCTGGTGGATTTCGCAAAAATTGGGGGGATGCAATAGGCGGCGCCTTTGCCGATGGGTTCGCGAGCGCCCTTGATAACCTCGGCAGTTTCACTCAGGCGCTACAACGCGGGATCACGGCGGCGGCCTCGAAGGGGCTTGAGCTTGCCTTTGGCACGTCGTTTTGGGGTAAGATCGGAAGCGCGCTCGGCGGCAGCCTAATCGGCTCGTTGCTCGGCGGGCTATTCGGCAGCAAGCCGAAGATCGACCCGAAGGCACTGGCGTTGAACTGGGAGGACATTTTCAAGGCGCAGGTCGACGCCCTCACCGCCTACATCGAAAAGGGCGTGATCCTGACCGACAAGATGCTCAGGGACATCGAGCAGAATCTCACCTACCACGGCGGGCGCTGGACGGACTATATCGAGGACTTGTCGGCGGCATACGATACGCAGGCCGAGGCGATTTACAACGCGCGAAACCAACTCGAAGGTTATCACCTGCAATTGATGCAGGGCGCCGCGGCACTATTCCAATACCACAAAAGCCTGTGGGAGTTGCGCCGGAGCATCCGCGAAACAGGACTGGCTCTGCGGGACCTCGCCTTGGGCGAGGGTCTGCGTTATACGCAACCCCCAGGCCGCGGCGCGGACATATTCGGACAGGCCGAATCGCGTACTTGGCTGGGAATGGAAGCTTACGGGCGGTTAATGGGAGACATCAAGGACTTGCCGACAAACCGCTTCGGGCAAATCCGCTGGGGGGATGCGCGGGAAATGATGGGGCGTGTCAACCCGGAGGCCCAGGAACTCGTACTCCAACTGATCGAGCAGATGAACCAGAAGGGGCTCTTGCTCACGCAGATCGATAATCAGCAGTCGCAAATGAAAATTGCCCGGCATCAGCGCGACCTGCTACGTAACAACCTCCCGATCATGCGCAACCGCCTGGAGCGGATCAGCGAAATTCTGACCTATATGCGTAATCACTGGCGCGAGGAGGCGCCGGGGGGCGGCGGCGGAGGCGACAAGCCGGGTGACTGGCCGGGCGAACCGCCGAGGAAGGCCACCACGGTTTCAAATCAGTATTATCAAACCGTAAACGAGGGACCGCCCGCGGTTGTAGTGCAAATTGACAGCCGGGAAGTAAGCCGCATTGTCCTTAATAACCTGGGACGGAATCCCGAGGCATTGCGGCAATTGGCTCGCGCACAGCAGCAGCAGCCCGGCACGCAGGGCGCGAGGATGAGGGGATAATATGGGACTGCCGGCAATAAGTTATCGCAATTTCTTAAATGAAGCGGGAGTAACCGCAACCGCCAGAACACAAAATAGCACCTATCCGGCGAGCAATATTCTGCGGCCCAATGTTACCCATCTGTATCGTTCGGATTCTAAATGCGTTGTGCTCAATGGCACGACAAAGTATTTCTGGATCGATGACGACGCGTGGAACTCGTATACCGGGGACTTCTGCTTTGAGTTCTTGTATCGCCCCGATACCACAGATACCTCCGATACCAATAAACCTATTATCGACAAATGGGGCGTGGCGGGACAGCGGGCTTATATGGTTGCCCATCGCAACGCTCACATCAGGGTTTTTCTATCAAGCAATGGCACGGATGCCGCCGCACAAGTGACATTTGCCGCCGTCCTGACCGCCGCACAATACGACCGTTCCAAACTTTCTTACAAGGCCGCAACGCGAGACCTGGTGCTTTACGTGGACGGCGTGGAATCGGGACGTGTAATCGATACAACGGCAACCGGCACGGCCTCAATTACCGGTGCTGTCCCGACTTCGCTACATAACGGCACTACGCGGCTGACTATCGGCGCAGATAGTGCCGGGGCGAATCTTATCGCAGGCAAACTCGGCTTTATCGGCTTCGACAACGCCCCGAGTGACAATGGCGGCTATTTATACTCCGGGACTTGTGATGCATATTACAAATTTGACAGCTCCGACGGCACGGACTCTTCTGGCAACGGCCGCACGCTTACGGCGGTTTCATTGAGTTCCGGCGATTACTCCAATTGCACGGCCTACCATTGGGTCGGAATCGCTATGTCTTCCGCCCTGGCTCCCACGTGGTTAATGATCGATCGCCGCCACAACCTGAGCACCGGAGCCACTGTAAGAGTGCTCAATGGGAGCTGGTTTTCATCATATTCTTCAAAGGGCTATAAGGCCAGTGTCACGGCGGGCGAAGCAATAGTATTGACGCTCACCACAGGGGGTAGCGCCGCCCAATGGCTGGAAATAAACGATCCTGCCAACCCCGACGGTTATATTGAGATTCCGCATGTTTGGATGGGGCACCGGCAGAACCTGGCGGGATCATACGGCGACGAGGGCGGCTATCTCCGGCGGGCCGTGGTGGCGGGGCGGGGGGCAATGAGCACGATCCTGACGCGGGTGGGTTCGCGGATCGGGCCGGTGCTCTACGAGTTCGAGTTGCCGTGGAAATTCAAGGACGCCGACCGGGCGATCTGGGAGGCGGCGATGGCCTACGCCGCGACCGATCCGATGGTGTTGGTGCTGGACCGCGATAATCCCGATAATGCGGCCTATCTAGTCGACTGGTTGGGCGTGCACCTCGGGAGTATGCAGGGGCGCGGTGAACTGGTGTTGCGAAAGCGGACTGACGGCGGCGATGACTCCCTCAGCGAGACAACGATGACCTTTTCCGAATGTGGGGCGGGGGTGGATCAATAGTGAGCGCGCGGGATGCAATTTGCTTGGAACTGCGACTCGGCGGCGGGACGCGGTATTACGCCAACACGGCGCTGCACGAGCCGGCGACCTACTGGGAGCCGCGGTTGCTGCCCGACGAGGATATTGTGCGCTCGACGGACCCGCACGAGGGCTACCTGGCGGCGCTCGGTGTGACGGTGCGCCTGGACAACACCGATGGGGTGATCTCCGACCTGCTGGACACGGACACGATAGACGGGGCGACGGCGCTGATCTATCGCAAGGAAGTGAGCGGCAAAACAAAAAAAGTGACCTCGACAACGACGCGGCTGAAGGGCAAATGCAGATATGTCGGCGGGGACCAGTTGGCGGTGCGGATCGAGATCATGCCTCCGGCGATCACCGATCTCGATTATTTCCAGCGCAAAATCAACGCGACGGCTTTTCCGACTGCGCCCGACGGTGCCGTGGCTGGCAAGCCGTCGACACTTGGTTTGGGCATGACTGCGCCATTCGGTTACTGCACGAATTCCAAGGGCAAGGTCGAGCTGATAATGATCGACGACACCGCGAACGCTGAGAAAATGGGCGGAATCATGGGGGGTGTTTTCGATTTCTCGGCGTTGGGGGTGTCGTTGACCATGATCAACTCGACCTTGCCTTTGGAATTAGTACAGTAACCGAAGGGAGCTGTCATGCCCAAGCCAAGTGTCGACGGCTTGCCCGCCACGGTGCCGTCCGGCGCAGTCGGGAAAGCCCCGGCGTTGATTTTCCTCTGGAAATAGTCCAGGTCCGTGATCGCCGGGGGCATGATCTCGATCCGCACCGCCAGTTGATCCCCGCCGACATAACGGCACTTACCCCTCAGCCGCGTCGTTGTCGAGGTCACCACCCCGGCGTTAGACACAACCTTGCGATAGATCA
>DATKUP010000121.1:0-1874 GCA_035530575.1 Thiobacillus sp.
CGCACCAAATAGATGCGATAGATGAGCGCATGTCACGCTGCAACCCAGTAAATCCGTAGTGGCACAGGAATTGCAATGTAAACACTGAGAAACCTCTCTGACCCAACGGCGGGTGGAGGGGATACAGATAAATACCGACAAAGGCGTCGCTTCAGCATTGAGTGCTGGACGACGCCTTTTTTATTGCGAGGATGATATGAAGACAAACAAAAAAACCAGGCTGGTCGTGATCGGCAACGGCATGGCCGGGATGCGGACCATCGAGGAATTGCTCAAGATGTCGCCGGACGAATTCGAGATCACGGTGTTCGGCGCCGAGCCGCAGCCCAACTACAACCGCATCCTGCTGTCGCCGGTGCTGTCCGGCGAGATGAAGTTTGCGGACACCGTGCTGAACACTCTGGACTGGTACAAGGAACACAGCATCACGCTGCATGCCGGCAGACGGGTGACCAAAATAGACCGCCTGCACTGCGTGGTGGAGAGCGAAGACGGCCTGGCGATTCCCTATGATAGGTTGCTGATCGCGACCGGTTCCAATCCCATCATGCTGCCGATACCAGGCATCGACCTGCCCGGCGTGGTGGCGTATCGCAGCATAGACGATGTCGAGAAGATGCTGGCTGCCGCCAAAACGATGAAACGCGCAGTGGTGATCGGCGGCGGTCTGCTCGGGCTGGAAGCGGCGAACGGTTTGTCGTTGCAGGGCATGGAAGTGTCGGTGGTGCACCTGTGCGACTGGCCGATGGAACGCCAGCTCGACCAGGTTGGTGGCGGACTGCTCAAGGCCGAACTGGAGAAGCGCGGGTTGAAATTCTATATGTCGCGCCAGACCGAAGCGATTCTGGGCGAGGATAAAGTGACCGGACTACGCTTCAAGGGCGGCGAGGAGATCCCTGCCGACCTGGTGATCATGGCGGCGGGGATACGGCCCAACATCGCGTTGGCCAAATCGTGCAAGCTGCATTGTGAGCGTGGCATCGTGGTCAACGACACGATGCAGACCTACGACCCGAAGATTTATTCGGTGGGCGAATGCGTGCAGCATCGCGGCCAGGTTTACGGGCTGGTCGCGCCGCTGTTCGAACAGGCCAAGGTGGCGGCGAACCATCTGGCCGAATACGGGCGGATGCGCTACGAGGGCTCGTCGGTTTCCACCAAGCTCAAGGTGACCGGCATCGACCTGTTTTCGGCGGGCGACTTCACCCTCAAGCCGGGCGACGAGGAGCTGCTGCTGCAGGATTCTGCGCGCGGCGTGTACAAGAAACTGGTGCTGCGCGACAACAAGTTGCGCGGTGCGGTGATGTACGGCGACACGCTGGATGGCCCGTGGTATTTCCAGATGATGCGCGACGAAACCGATGTGTCGGAGATGCGCGAGCACATCCTGTTCGGCCAGATGCATGTCGGCGACTCGGGGCGCGGGGGAGCGCTGAACGTCGCGAACATGGCGGACTCGGCGGAGATCTGCGGCTGCAACGGCGTGAGCAAGGGCACCATCGTCAAGTCCATACTGGACAAGAAACTGTTCACGCTGGAAGAGGTGCGCGCGCATACCAAGGCATCCAGTTCGTGTGGATCGTGCACCGGACTGTGCGAGGCAATCCTGGCAAACACGCTGGGCGATTACTCGGCCAAGCCGAGCAAGAAGGCGCTGTGTTCCTGCACCGAGCACGCACACCATGACGTTCAGGAGGCGATCGCCAAGCTCAAGCTGAAAACCATTCCCGAGTTGATGCAGGCCTTGAATTGGAAGACCGCGGACGGCTGCCATGTGTGCCGCCCCGCGCTGAACTATTACCTGACGGCGGCCTGGCCGGGTGTATACCGGGACGACAGCCGCTCGCGCTTCATCAACGAACGCGTACACGCCA
>DATKUP010000122.1:0-55907 GCA_035530575.1 Thiobacillus sp.
ATCCCGGCCGCCGGCAGTTGCACGGTCACGGTAAACGTGACCGCCGCCACCGGCGGCTCCTACATCAACACGCTGCCCGCCGGCGCCCTGGCGACCAGCAACGGCAACAACGCGGCGGCGGCCATCGCCACCCTGACCGTCCCGGCAATCGCGATTACAACGCTCACAACACAGGCTTCATCCGGCGTGACGCTCGGAGGGGCAATCAGCGACATCGCGACGTTGAGCGGCGGCATCGCTCCAACAGGGACGATCACCTTCAACTTGTATGGCCCCAACGATACGTTGTGTGCCGGCGCGGCGATCTTTACATCGCCAGTGGCAGTTAGTGGCAACGGCAACTATTCGTCCGCGCCTTTCACGCCTGTGGCGATCGGCACCTATCGCTGGGTTGCCAACTACGGTGGTGATTCAAATAATTTGCCGACGGCAAATGGCTGCAACGCCTTGAACGAAAGCGTGAACGTGACTGCTGTCCTGCCTTCAGCTGCCACAGGCATCCCCACGCTCTCCGAGTGGGCAATGATCATGCTTGCCATGCTCCTGGCTATCGTGGGTTTTGCGGCGATGCGCAGGCAGGCGAGGTAAACAAACTAAAGGGGTGCCGGGCGCAAGCCTCGCGGCGAACCTGGACCGCCAAAGCGGACGGCAAACTGCGTCCGCTGGGCATCGCCGCCATAGAAGACAAGATCATGCAGCAAGCAGTCGTAAAAGTACTCAGCGCGATCTACGAGGAAGAGTTCCTCGGCTTCTCGTATGGATTTCGGCCAGGGCGAAAAAAAAGGGTAATGGGGTCAGACTAAACTGACCCCATTTATTCGCCCAATTTATTGCGTCAGGGCAAGCCGGCGGGCGAAAAACCGACCGCCACGCCCAGCGCCCGCGCCCGCAACTGCCCGCAACCGCCCTCCACGTCCTGCCCTGCGGAGTGGCGCAGCTTGGTGAGCACGCCGCGCCGGTGCAGGCTGCGCGCCATCGCGGCCGCGCGCTCCCAGCTCGGGCGCTGGTAGTCGAAGCCCTCGACGCCCTCGACGCTGTTGTAGGGAATCAGGTTCATCACCGCGAACTTTCCGGCCAGCAGTCGTGCGATCCCGTCCAGCTCGGCATCGGTATCGTTGATCCCTTCGAGCAGCGTCCACTGGATCTGGATCGGGTAGCCGGTGCGGCGGGCATAGGCCTCGCCCAATTCGACGAGTTCGGCCGGCGCAATGTCGGGCGCCCTGGGCAGCAGGCGCCGGCGCAGCTCGGCGTCGGTGGTGTGCAGGGAGAGCGCCAGCGCAGGCTTCACCGTGGACTGTGGCAGGCGCTCAAACACGCGCCGGTCGCCGACGGTCGAAAAGACCAGATTCTTGTGGCCGATGCCGCCTTCCACACCGAGCAGCTCGATCGCCTCCAGCACGTTGTCCAGATTGTGGGCCGGCTCCCCCATGCCCATGAACACGACCTTCTTCACCGGGCGGCGGCTGCGGGCCAGCACCACCTGGGCGACGATCTCCGCGCTGGAGAGCTGGCGCAGCAAGCCGGCGCGGCCGGTCATGCAGAACACGCACCCCACCGCACAGCCGACCTGGGTGGACACGCACACGCCGTCGCGCGGCAGCAGCACGCTTTCCACCGTCTGGCCATCCGCCAGCTCCACCAGCAATCGGGCCGAGCCGTCCTCGCCGGCGTGCTCGGAATGCACCCGCGCCAGGCCGCGCAATTCATCGAACAGGCCAGGCAGCGCATCGCGCACCGCCAGCGGCAGGAAGTCTTCGGCGCGCCGCCGCTTGGTGTCGAGCGAGCGCCCCTGAACCCACGCCCGCAGCACGCGCCCCTCATGACAGGGGGCAGCGCCCAGATCGCGTAGACGTTGTCGGAGTTGAGGGAGTCGCATGGCGGGGTGGAGGGTAGCACGGGGGCTGCGGGGCGGCCCGGGCGTCAGCGGCCGTTTATTCACGCAAGGCCTGGCCACGAAGTCGTGAATCCGGTTGACCAATCGCCCAATTTATCGTTGCTACAGTGAATGTATTCACGAACGGAGGCGGTACGGCCATGCAATCTTGCAGGGTCATGCCGTCCCACCAACCCGCAAAGGAGAGAACCATGGGATTCTTCAGCAAAATTCTCGCGAAGCTCGGCATCGGCAGCGACAAGGCAGCCGCCGCCCCGGCACCCACCACCATACCTGGGGCCACGGGTGCGCCACCGCCGAAGCCGGTCGCGCTCGTCGACGTCGTCGCGCAACTGGAGCAGCGCGCAGCAGCAAACCCGCAGAAACTGAGCTGGCGGACCTCCATCGTCGACCTGCTGAAACTTCTCGATATCGACAGCAGCTTTGCAGCACGCAAGGAACTGGCAACGGAACTGGGCTGCCCGGCCGACCTGATGGGCGATTCGGCGAAGATGAACATGTGGCTGCACAAGACCGTGCTCGCGCAAATCGCCGCCAACGGCGGCAATGTGCCCAAGGAGCTGCTGGACTAAACAGGCTGCGCCCCCTTACGGAGCAACCGTCCCGACGGGACATAATTTTGACGGTTTCGCCGGACAATAGTCATTCTATTGCCCAAGAAAGCGGCGAAATATGAACCGGCCAGGCGGATTTGCAGCCGATTTCCTTCAAGTCCGACAGGCTCCTAGATGCCGAAATGTGAACGAACTTTCACTTCCAGCAATTGCCGGGCGGCGTCCTCGCCACATCCGGCAAGACGGTCGAACACCTCTTGTGCAATGGTCCGAAAGGCAGCCATCACCTCCGGGTCGAAGTGGCTGCCGGTATCCTTCTCCAGAATCTCCATGGCCGAGTCCAGGCCCATCGGCTCCTTGTACGGGCGCTTCGAGCAGAGCGCATCGAACACGTCGGCCACCGCAAACACCCGCGCTGCAAGCGGGATGTCCTGACCTGACAGCCGTCGCGGGTAACCGGAGCCGTCCCATTTCTCATGATGGCCGGCAACGACGGCACTCGCGCCGTCGAGCCAGCCTATCCCGGTGACGATCTCTTCCCCTTGCTGCACATGGGTGCGCATGGTGTTGAGTTCGTCGGCATCCAGCTTGCCGGGCTTCAGAAGAATGGCATCCGGGATGCCGATCTTGCCGACATCGTGAAGGAAGCTCCCGGCGATCAGCGATTGCATCGCCTTGTCGCGCATCCCCAGGCGTTCGGCGATGCGTGCGGCGATCCAGGCCACGCGGTAATTGTGGGCGCCGGTATCGGAATCGCGTTTGGCGATGGCGCGGCCCAGCGCCTCCATCATCGAGATGTGCGAATCCAGCACCTCGCGGGCCTTCTGCTCGTTTTCCGCCGAAAGGCGAATGACCACCGGATAAATGGCGCCGCCGCAGAGCAGCGAGGCCAGGCCCACCATCAGCGCGGCGCTCAGCGCATCGTCGAGCATCTGCTGGTGCTGCCATTCGGAGACGACCCGCACCCCTTCGAAATATCCGGTGATCCTGGCCGCCCCCTGGGTGTCCGACCTTTCCTGCAGTGGCACGAATACACGCAATATCCAGCGGTCGCCTTCCAGTTTCAGGCTTTCGTAAGAGGCTTCGCTGTATTGCGGACGGCCATGCTTGGACAGCAACGGCTCAATGATTTGGCCATCCTGGGTCATCGACTCGGCGAGTTTGTTGCCATCGCGGTCATACACCTCGGCGATGTCGAACAGGCCGCCAGTGATCGTCCCTGCCGCCTGGCTGGCGTACTCCCTTGCATCCGGCCCGCTTAGTGCAATCGCATCGAAATGCCGCAGCAGGCGCCGCGACTCCTCCATCGCCAGCGCAACCGTGCTTTCCTCGGCGTTTTCCCGGGCGATAAACCAGGCGATCGGACTGGCCACAATGGCGAGCAACAGGCTGACTGCAGAAATCCTGACAGCTGTACGCTTGTTGAATGAATTCACATGCCCCCTTGCATTCGCTTGTTGTTATTGCGCGTAAGCATAATCGATCCGGTCGCCAGAGCGATAAGGGGTCAGTATGAACTGACCCCTCTGGTTCGCCTCTGGTTCGCCAGCCTATTGGGCAACCTGCTGGCGCTGGTACTCCCTTCGTTTCATGTCGAGGTAATCGTTCCAGTCTACTTCATGCAGTTGGCGGGCGTATTGTTCAGCGCTGTGATACCACTTCTGCAATCGTTTCTCCAACTGATCCTCGGGCGATGTGGTCAACGCGTTAAAATAGGCATCGATAGCCAAGTAATAGCGCATGGTATTGCGTTCCACCACGCCGCGAACCCTTTTGATATAAACAGGGCGACTATTGGGCAGTGTTTCGGTGACGGTAAACCCGACCTTATCCCTGCCGATTGTTGCCAGATAGACTTGCATCGCAAGACGGCCAATCAAACCAAACTCATAGGCATAGGTGACATGTAGAAAGGTGTGCCCATCATCAAGTGATGTGGCTTCAATCCAGATACGATAGTCATGGGTGCTCAAGGGTCCGTCATCCGCATTGAGTTCCAGTGCGAAATACTCCGGCGTCGTGACGACCGCTCGATAGTTGAAATCGAGACGATAGGCATCTTCCAGTGGCTGAAAGAATTTTCTTCCGATATTGACAGTAAGGACCGTGCCGTCCGCGCGTCTGGAAGCATTACAGTATTTGACGTTGATGTGCAGTATCAGCACATCACACCAATGCGCAGGGTTGTTGAGCGCCCCGTTAACGATGTTAAAAGGGTAATCGACCACGGCGTAGATTTCGCCCTTCAAATCGGTCGAAGATTGCGAAGAATCAAGATAGAGCGCCCGTTGAAACGCGTTATTGCGCAGCTGCTCGCCCAATTCCGCGTACTTCGCGCGTAGCGGTTCGACGGATATGTCTGATACGGCAGCAAAGGACTTCCCGCTTGCGAGCCATACTCCGCAGGCAAGCACAAGCATCAACATCCATAGCGACGGCCTTGCCTTGAATGCCTGGCTAAAACGCATAGGCACATCCTCTCGATGCGCTTGTTTTATTTCTAGCGGGATTCGAACTTGTAATAACGATCATTGAGGTGGGTCACCACCTCCTCGACTTCTTCCTTGCCCCAGCGCAAGTGCAAAGCGTTTGCCCAGTGCGACACCCTCCCCCGCAGTTCCGCCAGCGATCGGGTACGGTGGTTGCCACGGATGTGAACGACACTTTCGTGGCAGGACATGCAGTGATTCTCGTAAAGCATCTGGCCGCGCGGCGGCACCGGCGGCGTAACCCGTTCTTGCCGGGGTTCATTCATGAGCGGTGCTTCTTTCTCCTGGGCCGACGGCACAGGCAGGGTGCGTGGAGTGGCCCAAGCCGGGATGACGAACCCCAGCGAAAGCAGCGCAGCATAAGCAATGACTTTTGTCCGCATGAAGCACCCTAATCGATGAAAGGCGATGATTTTTCACAAGACGTGCGTCAGGTTCCAAATGGCGATGTCTGACTCCGCTTTTTTTACCATAACAAACAAAAACAAAGGGGCAGCTTGAAGCCACCCCTTTTCGTTTCCGCACCCGGCATACCGGTGGTGACGGGTCATGTGTCTTACCTAAGGAAGCGCTGATTAATTTGTCATTGCGAGGCGCGCAGCGACGTGGCATACGATTCCACATGGGCTTCAGCCCATAGTGGATCGGAGTCCTTTAGGGCAATCCAGAAATGCCCGCTTAATCAATACGCTGGATTGCTTCGCTGCGCTCGCAATGACGGCCATATCGAATTAATCAGTGCTTCCCTAAACTGACCCCGCCGCTACCACAGCATCACCATCATCAAAAGCAGCGCCCAGGCAATGAGACCTGCGCCAATCACCATCTGCACGATGGCAGCGGCGGTCACATCCTCACGCGTGTGGCACAAACCTTCGACACCGTGATAGATGATCGCGCAGGAAAGTCCCAGTGCCGCGAGCGAGAGTACCCCGTTGAATGCAAGGCTTGGAACCAGGAGTCCAAGTGACGAAAGCCAAAGGGGAATCGGGGCGATGGCCGCCAGCAGATAGGCATCGTGATAATCGATTTCCAGCCCGTTGCTCTCGGCAACCTGCTTGATCAACCAACCCATCCCCAAGAGGGTCAGCATCTCGGCAAGAAAAAAGACCACTGCGATATCGCTCCAAGCTTTGACTGCAGTCCCCTTGAGGAATACTTCTGAATAGTTCGAACCTGCGTAATACAGCATGGCCGGCGGTAGCAACGACAGTGGCAGGACAATGAAGACGAACACCTTGAGCAGCCCAGGGCGGACTTTCTCCAGCTCGGACCAGCCTTGCGTATTGGAAAATGGCAATTTGTAAAGTGAAACAAGGTTCATGGCACTCCTCCTGCTTTATCGGGCATCGTTAACATCGTCCGCTCACCATGGCAAAATGCATCACACCATGCTATTTTCTAGACCATCAATCAAACTATGTCAAGAACCGATTCAAGCACGCATAAGCAGCCCCTCCTGGAGAAAGCCGAATACGAACGGATATCCCGTTTTCGCTATCGCCTGCGTCGTTTTTTGCGCATCAGCGAGAAATTGTGCAAAGACCAGGGGCTGACCCCTTTGCAGTATCAGTTGCTCCTGCACGTGAAGGGGTTCCCGGACCGGGACTGGGCCTCCATCGGCGAACTGGCGGAGCGCTTGCAAGCGCAACACAATGGTGTGGTTGCCCTGATCGACCGCTGCGAAAAGCTGAATTTGGTGGCGCGCAATCCCGGCCGTCATGACCGACGCGTGGTGGAAGTCCACCTGCGCCCCAAGGGGGAAGAGATGCTGGCCAGAATTGCCACCCAGCACCAGGATGAACTGCAGCTGTTTTTAGGGACGTTTGCCCAGGCGGAGGACGCCTCCATCCCGTAACAATCAAGCTCAAAACGCCACCAGACGGAATGTCGCGACCTTTCTCCCGGCCCTCGCCTACTTAACCATGACAACTAAGCTGCTGTTGCTGCTCCTCGCGGGAGTGTGCAGCGGCGCGCTTAATTCCATTGCGGGGGGAGGCAGTTTTATTACTTTCCCGGCATTGCCGTTTGTGGGTGTCGCTCCGATCAGTGCCAATGCAACCAATACTTTTGCCTCATGCGCCGGCTATCTCAACGGATTTTATGCGCTGCGAAAAGACCTTTACGCCTGCCATGCGTATTCCACTGAAACTGACCACCCAATCCACGGCAAAGTGGGCAGTCGGAGCGACACGATGCGGAGGTAATGTGCGAGACAAATCCGACGGTCGGCGTGCGGGCGGGCTTTGCTTTGGTTACCATGACGCTCAATCCTGATGGAGCTTGAGATGTATATCGTAGCAATCGGCTGGGCCTATGTGATTCTGATGATGGCGATTACCGCCAGCAGCATCGGCAAAGCGCTGGCCATCCTGATCCTTCTCGGCGTGTTGCCGCTGGCGCTGTTCGTCTATGCGGCCGATGGTCCGCAGCGGCGGCGGCGCTCAATGGCCGTGACCGATGGCATAACCGGCCAGCGCGACGCTGCCGATCCCCAGTCCGATAAGCGCTAGCTGCTGCAGCGTAGAAGCGATTTCCGCACGCTTGTGCAGCCCCGGTATCAAGTCCGACAAAGCCACGTACAACATGCTCGCCGCTGCCAGCCCCAGCAGCGCCGGGGTCCAGCCTTCCAGCATCGACAGCGCGTAATACCCCAGCAGTGCTCCGACCATCGTCGCCAGCCCGGTCAAAAGGTTGAGCAGCAAGGCCTGGGTTCGGCTATAGCCAGAATGCAACAAGATCAAAAAATCACCGATCTCCTGGGGGATTTCGTGCGCGATGATCGCCAGTGTAGTCACCGCTCCCAGGCGGAAGTCCACCAGAAAGGCGCCAGCAATGATGAGGCCGTCGACAAAATTATGAAAAGTGTCGCCCACCGTGATCATCAGTCCGGAACGTCCATGGTCATGGCCATGACTGCTATGCGCCTCGCAAATCTCGTCGTGGCAGTGCCGCCACAACACCAGTTTTTCCAGCAGGAAGAACAGCAAGATGCCGCCCAGCAACGCCATGGCGACCGTGTCGACATCGCCGCCCATTTTGATCGCTTCCGGCAAAACCTCCAGCAACGATGCGCCAAGCAGCGCACCAATGGCGTAACTCACCAGCACAGGCACCCAGCTGGGACGCGCAGACAAGGCCACGACCGCAGCCAGCAACAAGCTCAGCAAGCTGCCCGCCGCAGTTGCGATCAAAATGATGGCAAGGGTAGACATGGGAATCAGGGACAGCCAAGAAAGGGGGGCATTATACCGGGGGTCGAGCATCCCGTCCGATGCCGGCGGCTATAATCGCGCCCCATGCAGGTCGCCGATTTTGATTTCGATTTACCCGACGCGTTGATCGCGCAGCTGCCGCCTGCGGTGCGTGGCGGCAGCCGGCTGCTGCACGTCGGGGTGTCCGGCGCGCTCGCCGACCGCCGGTTCTGCGAGCTGCCGACCCTGCTGCATCCGGGCGACCTGCTGGTGATGAACGACACCCGCGTGATCAAGGCACGGCTGTTCGGCAGCAAGGATTCCGGCGGCAAGGTCGAGCTGCTGGTGGAACGGGTAACGGGCGAATTCGAGGCTCTGGCCTTCATCCGCGCGAGTCATGCGCCCAGGCCGGGTTCCCGCATTCATCTTTCCGAAAAAATCGCCATCGACGTGCTGGCGCGGCAGGACGAGCTGACGCTGCTGCGCTTCCCGCACCCGGTGCTGGAGGTGCTGGAGCAGCTCGGCCAGTTGCCGCTGCCGCCCTACATCGAACACACGCCGACGGCCGACGACGAGGCGCGCTACCAGACGGTGTACGCCAACGAGCCCGGCGCAGTGGCAGCGCCGACGGCCGGGCTGCATTTCGACGCCGCGATGCTGGATGCGCTGCGCGAACAGGGCATCCGTACGACTCAGGTGACGCTGCATGTGGGTGCGGGCACCTTCCAGCCAGTACGGGTGGACCACATTGCCGACCACCGGATGCACCGCGAGCGCTACACGATTCCGCAGGCGACCGTCGACGCGATCCTTGAAACCCGCGCCCGCGGCGGCCGGGTAGTGGCGGTGGGCACCACCAGCCTGCGTGCGCTGGAGGCAGCGGCACAGGCTGACACATTGCACGCAGGCGCCGGCGAAACCGACATCTTCATCACGCCGGGGTATCGCTTCAAAGTGGTCGACGCGCTCATCACCAACTTTCATCTGCCCAGGTCCACACTCCTGATGCTGGTCTCCGCCTTTGCCGGCCTCGACAGTATCCGCGCAGCCTACGCCCATGCCATTGCCGAGCGCTACCACTTCTTCAGCTATGGCGACGCGATGATTCTGGAAAAACGCCCAACCGAATGAAATTCGACCTCCTCGCCACCGACAGCGGTGCACGCCGCGGCCAGCTCCATCTCGCGCACGGCACCGTGCAGACGCCCGCATTCATGCCGGTGGGCACCTACGGCACGGTGAAGGCGATGTCGCCGCTTGATCTCACCGAAATCGGCTTCGAGATGGTGCTGTCCAACACCTTCCACCTGTGGCTGCGCCCGGGGCTGGACGTGATCGAACGCTTCGGCGGATTGCACCGCTTCATGGGCTGGGACAGGCCCATCCTCACCGATTCGGGCGGCTTCCAGGTGTTCAGCCTGGGCAAGCTCAGGAAGATCACCGAGGAGGGCGTGAAGTTCGCTTCGCCGATCAACGGCGACAAGCTTTTTCTCACCCCCGAAATCTCGATGCAGATCCAGCGCACGCTGAACTCCGATATCGTGATGATATTCGACGAATGCACGCCCTACCCCGCCACCGAGCGCGAGGCCGCCGATTCGATGCGGATGAGCCTGCGCTGGGCTGAACGCTCCAAAGCGGCGCACGCCGGCAACCCCAACGCGCTCTATGGCATCGTGCAGGGCGGCATGTACGAGACGCTGCGCGACGAATCGGCACGCGAACTGATCGGCATGGACTTCGACGGCTACGCCATCGGCGGCCTCTCGGTGGGCGAACCGAAGGACGACATGGCACGCATCCTCGCCCACACCGCGCCGCAGCTGCCGGCCGCCAAGCCGCGCTATTTAATGGGCGTCGGCACGCCATCGGACCTGGTCGCGGCGGTGGCGCAGGGGATCGACCAGTTCGACTGCGTGCTGCCGACGCGCAACGCGCGCCACGGCATCCTGTATACCCGGCATGGCGACATGCGCATCCGCAACGCGCGCTGGAAGACCGACACCGCGCCGATCGACGAGGCATGCACCTGCCACACCTGCACCCATTTCAGCCGCGCCTACGTGCACCACCTGATCCGCGCCGGCGAAATCCTCGGCGCGCGGCTCGCCACAATCCACAACCTGCACTATTACCACCGCCTGATGGCCGACATGCGTGACGCCATCGAGGCCCATTGCTTTGCCGATTTCACGGTGCGGTTTCACGAGATGCAAACCCGCGGGTGGTAGAATCTCCCGGTTTTATTAATCCGCATTCGGAGCGCCAACCATGATTTCTCTTGCCCACGCACAAGCCGCCGCGCCGGCCGCCCCCGGCTTTACCCAGTTCCTGCCGCTCATCATCATCTTCATCCTGTTCTGGTTCATGCTCATCCGCCCACAGATGAAGCGCGCCAAGGAACAGAAAAAGATGCTGTCTGAAATCCAGAAAGGCGATGAAGTACTCACCGCCAGCGGCCAGGTCGGCAAAATCGCCAAGATCGGCGAACAGTTCGTTTCGCTGGAAATCGCCGACGGGGTGATCACCCATATACAGAAGCAGTCGATCCAGACCCTGCTGCCCAAGGGCACGATCAAAGGCCTGTGAGGTGAAAGGGGTGAGGTGTTAGGCATCTGCGCCCACCGTCGCTCCCATCTCACCCCTCTCCCCTAACACCTAACCCTTAAAAAATGAACCGCTTCCCACTCTGGAAATATGTGCTCGTCGGCTTCACGCTGGTGGCCGCCTTGCTCTACGCCCTGCCCAACTTTTTCGGCCAGGTTCCTGCGGTACAGGTATCGCCGGTGCGCACCACCGAAAAGGTCGATACCGTGCTGCTGGCGCAGATGGAGTCGCTGCTCAAGGCATCCAGTCTGGCCACCAGTGGAATGGAACTGGCAGACAACAGCATCAAGGCGCGCTTTGCCAGCACCGATCTGCAGATCAAGGCCAAGGACGTGCTGGAAAACGGCCTGGGCGAGCGCTACACGGTTGCGCTGAATCTGCTGCCGGCCTCGCCTGCATGGCTGTCGGCGATCAGCGCGCTGCCGATGAACCTTGGCCTCGATCTGCGCGGTGGCGTGCACTTCCTGCTCGAAGTCGATATGAAGACGGCGCTGGAAAAGGCCGCCATCCGCTATCAGAGCGATTTCCGCACCGAACTGCGCAGCGACAAGATCCGCTACGGACGCATCAGCCGCGAAGGCGATGCTGTCACCGTGCATTTTTCCACCCGCGACCAGCGTGATGCTGCCGTCAACAAACTGGGGACGGCGTTCACCGATCTGGCTTACACCACCGAAGACCAGGCCGAAGCCTTTACCCTGACCGCGCGGCTGAAGCCGGAAGCCGAAAAACAGGTGCAGGAATTTGCCCTGCAGCAGAACATCACCACCCTGCGCAATCGCGTCAACGAGCTCGGCGTGGCCGAACCGGTGATCCAGCAGCAGGGCGCCAACCGCGTCGTGGTGCAACTGCCCGGCGTGCAGGACACCGCCAAGGCCAAGGACATCCTCGGCCGCACTGCAACCCTGGAAATCCGCATGGTCGACGAACTGGCCGACCCGCAGGCGCTGGCCCAAGGCCAGGCGCCGTTCGGCACGGAAATCGTGCCCACCCGCGAAGGCGCGCCGATCGCGGTAAAGAAGGATGTGGTGCTGACCGGCGACTCGATCACCAACGCCACGCCGGGTTTCGACAACGCCAGCGGCCAGGCCGCGGTGCATATCAACCTGGACGGCAAGGGCGCGCGCATCTTCAAGGACGTGACGCGCGAAAACGTCAACAAGCGTATGGCCATCCTGCTGATCGAGAAAGGTCGCGCCGAAGCGATCACCGCGCCGGTGATCCGCGAGGAAATCGGCGGCGGACGGGTGCAGATCACCGGCATGGAGTCGGCACAGGAAGCCTCCGACGTCGCCCTGCTGCTGCGCGCCGGTGCGCTGGCCGCGCCGATGCAGATCGTCGAGGAACGCACCGTCGGCCCCAGCATGGGTGCTGAAAACATCGCCAAGGGCTTCAATGCCAACATCTGGGGCTTCATCGCCGTGGTGGTGTTCATCACCTTCTACTACCGGGTGTTCGGGCTGTTTTCGTCGCTGGCGCTGGCGATCAACGGCTTTTTCCTGATCGCGCTGCTGTCGATGCTGCAGGCCACGCTCACCCTGCCCGGCATGGCGGCGATCGCACTCACCCTTGGCATGGCGATCGACGCCAACGTGCTGATCAACGAACGGATCAGAGAAGAGTTGCGCAACGGCGCCACCCCGCAGGCGGCGATCAGCGCCGGCTACGAACGCGCCTGGGGCACGATCCTGGACGCCAACATCACGACCCTGATCGCCGGCTTCTCGCTGTTCTGGCTCGGCTCGGGTCCGGTGCGCGGCTTTGCCGTGGTGCTGTGTCTCGGCATTCTCACCTCGATGTTCAGCGCCGTGACCGTGTCGCGCGCGATGGCCAACCTGACCTACGGCCGCCAGGCGCGCCTGGCAAAACTCTCGATTTAAGGCCCGACCATGATCGATTTCTTCCCCTTCAAAAAAACCATCCCCTTCATGAGCTGGGGGAAGGTGACCACCACAATTTCACTGCTCACCTTCCTCTTCTCCGTGTGGGCGCTGTGGGACAAAGGTCTCAACCTCGGCGTCGATTTCACCGGCGGCACCGTGATCGAGGTCAGCTACGGCAAGCCTGCAAACCTGCCGGCGATCCGCGGCGCGCTCGAAAAAACCGGCCTGTCCGAGGTTTCGGTGCAAAGCTTCGGCACCAGCCACGATGTACTGATCCGGCTGCCGGTGAAGAGTGACAGCAATGCGGCGCAAACCAGCAACCGCGTGATGGCCGCGCTGACCGCAGCCGATGCCGAAGTGAAGCTCAGGCGGGTCGATTTCGTCGGCCCGCAGGTCGGCAAGGAGCTTTACGACAGCGGGGCCCTGGCGTTGCTGGTGGTGGTATTCGGCATCATGGCCTATCTGGCGATCCGCTTCGAATGGCGCTTCGCGGTGGCCGGCATGATCGCCAACCTGCACGACATCGTCATCATTCTCGGCCTGTTCGCCTTCTTCCAGTGGGAATTCACGCTGACCGTGCTGGCCGGCGTGCTGGCGGTTCTGGGCTACTCGGTCAACGAATCGGTGGTCATCTTCGACCGTATCCGCGAAAACATCCGCAAGCTACGCGGCGCCACCATCCCGCATATCATCGACGACGCCATCACCCGCACCATGAGCCGCACCATCATCACCCACGGCTCGACCCAGATCATGGTGCTGTCGATGCTGCTCTTCGGCGGCGAGGCACTGCACAACTTCGCGCTCGCGCTCACCATCGGCATCATGTTCGGCATCTACTCCTCGGTGCTGGTCGGCTCGCCGCTGCTGCTGATGTTCGGCATCAAGCGCGAGCACTTCATCAAGCCGGTGGAGAAGAAGGAAGAAGCGGTCGTCTAGAAACTAGGGGCTAGGGCGCGGCGGAGCCGCACAATCCCCCTAGTCCCTAGGGAATCGCTGATTAATTCGTCATTGCGAGGAGCGCAGCAACACGGCAATCCAGAAATGCCTACTTGATCAATACGCTGGATTGCTTCCCGCCGCGCTTCGCTCGCGGTCGCAATGACGGCCATATTGAATTGTTCAGCGCTTCCCTAGCCCCACTCCTGGCCCCTAATGTCATGCTCCACGAACTCATCCAAACCATCGTCATCACCGTCGGCGCCTGGGGCTACCCGGGCATCTTCCTCATGATGGCGCTGGAGTCGAGTTTTTTTCCCTTCCCCAGCGAAGTGGTGATGATTCCGGCCGGCTACCTCGCCTACAAGGGCGAGATGAATCTGGCGCTGGCGATCCTTTCCGGCATCGGCGGCAGCCTGTTCGGCGCGCTGTTCAACTACTGGCTGGCGGTGAAGTTCGGGCGGCCGTTTCTACTGCGCTACGGCAAGTACGTGCTGTTCAAGGAGTACTCGCTGCAGCGCATGGAGGGGTTCTTCGCGCGCCACGGCCATATCTCCACCTTCACCGGGCGACTGATTCCTGCGGTGCGGCAATACATCTCGTTGCCGGCGGGGCTGGCGCGCATGAATCTCGCTGTGTTCAGCTTCTATACCGCGCTCGGCGCGGGCATCTGGGTCACCATCCTCGCGGTGCTCGGTTACACCCTCGGCCACAACGAGGCGGCCATCCGCGACAACCTGCATCTCATCACGCTGATCACGCTGGGTGCGGTCGCGGTGATCGTGCTGTTCTACGTACGCCTCAAACTGAAGAAAAAGGTGCTGCGCTAATGCACCCCTTGTGCAAACCCCTGCCGGGCAGACGTTCAGCCCAGCTTGGCGCCGCTTGAACGCACGCTGCCGATGCCCTGGAGAACGATGGGGGACACCCGTTATTTCCGGTTCGTGACACTCGGCATGTTACGCGCACGATCGACATCCAGCGCGCAGTCGAAGGAAGGGCTGTTTTTCATCGTCAGGGCAAGCGCGTAGGCCGTCGCCGGACGCATATTCACCACCACCATGTCGATGCCCGAGATACGGCACATGGCCGCAACACTCACCAGCCAGGTGTAATACAGCTTGTCGACGACGGGCACATTCTTCAAATCGTAAAGCAGGCGTTGCGCCCGCATCTGCTGCAAGACCCCCGTCAGGGGAACGAGATAGGTATCCGGTTCGCCCGGATCCAGCCCATCACTCGGTTCCAGCAAGACATTGCCGTCGCCGATCGGCGTCAGGTGCATGCCCTGAACCATGGCTTACCGTTCCCCCCGGTGATCAGTGCCGATGCGTATCTGCGGCATGGACGGTGATGCCGAGCAGGCTGAAAGCCTCCTTGAGGCCGTCCGACAAGGTCGAGCGGGTCGACACCATCGACAGATCGATGTTCAGGCTGGTAATCGCGCGTGCAATCTCGGGGCGGATGCCGGTCAGGATCGCCTTGGCGCCCATCAGGCCGACCGCGCGGACCATCTGAACCAGATGATGCGACACCTGCGAATCGATCGCCTGCACCCCCGTTACATCTATCACCACGACCTTGGCATGATCCTCCTCGATACGCGACAGCATGTTCTCCATCACGGACATAGTGCGCGAGGAGTCGAGCGTGCCGATGATCGGCAGCGTCAGCACGCCATCCCATATTTCGGTGATCGGAGTCGAGGTGTGCTTGAGCTCCTCCTGCTGCGCCTGGATGGTGTGTTCTTTCTCGGCGAGATAGACATGGAACACGTCGAGAATGATGTCGTTGAACACCGTGGCCAGCAGCAGCAGGATTTCACGCGTCTGATGGAAATCGACGGTATCGTCGGCCTCCAGGTTATCGAGAAATACTTCCTGCATGAAATGAATGTAGCGCACGAACTCTTCAAGATTGCCGCCACGAATCTGGATCTGCTGCGAGAAGGTACTGAAGAACTGCCGCAAAGCCTTGTACTCGCTGCCCCGCCGGTCCACCTTCTCGCCCGCCTGCAACAACAGGACGAACAGCTCGAGGAACTCGAGACTGTAGTCGTTGATCTCGTCGAGAGTGAGCAGATTGCCCTGGCCGAAGATGCTCTGGCCGCGTTTCTCGATATTCTGTGAGATCGTGGCGACCTTGGTCATGATCTGCTCGATCAGCAACTGGTTGGTGCTCTTGCCTGACTTAGTATTCTTGGCCACTTTCCTCCCCCTTTATTGGTGTTGCCCTTATAACAAATATGGACTTGTCGTCATTGTTGCGCGTTATCACGTTGCCAAGCAATAGCGCGATGAGTTGCGGATGCAGGCGCCACAATCCCGGGAAAGTACTGAGGCTCCAGTTTCTGCGCAGGCCGTCCGACGCCGTCACGAACAATGCCTGCTGCGGGAAAGGTAATTCGACCATCTCGAACGAGCGATGCTCGTGCCCCAGCACGCCGGGCGAAAAATTGAGCACCCTGCGCTCACCGTTGCAAATCAGGAAGGCAGCCATGTCGCCGACCCCGCAAATGCCAAGCCGCCCGGTGTCGAAATCGATTCCGCAGGCCATGGCCACAGCACCGCGCCCGCCGCGCAGCCGATGCGACAGATTCTGCAGGGCGCCATCGAGTGGCGTAGTCTCATCCAGCACCTCGTCGGCGCCGATCAGCACGTCGGCTGCTTCCTTGCCATGCCCGAGCCCATCCGCATGCAACCATCGGATTCCAGACCCATCCGGCCGCATACAGATGCAGTCGCCGTTGTACACATCGTCCCGATAGGCGCGCACGTAATGCCCGCACTGAAAGCGTCGTGGGTTCGGCTTGTTACCGACATGGAAACGCGCCCACACGACCATGCCATGCCATGGCGAATCACGCGCCACCCCATGCGGCAGCGTATAGAATCCGCACTCGGAAGAAAGCCGCTGGACCGCGCCAAGCCCCTTGCCCATGGTGCCCGAGGTCGTATAGCCGTCCTGCAGGGCCACCGGCAGATTCGGTATGCCGGGCCCGAAATCGAGCGCGAACAGGTCCAGCGCCGCAAACTCACTGTTGCTCTGTTCCCATATCTGCACCAGACCGTGACCGCCCGCGTACTTGAGCTGGTTGGTAATTATTTCGTTGCAGACCAGTTCGATGCGCTCGCGCACCGTATCCTTGAAGCCCATGCGGCGCGAAACCGCGCGCAACTTCGAGCGCAACAGCACCTGGCTGCTGTCGTCGCTGATGACCTGATCCAACAGAAGCCTGGTTTTCAATCGTGTCCCACTACGCCCCGCGTAATGTCGTCTTCGGTCGCGCACTGGCCGCGACCGCGTCTTTTGGCCTCATAGAGCGCGGCGTCGGAACGGCCGACCAGCGATTCGATGTTGTCGTCGGCGCGGCACAGCGCAATGCCGATACTCACCTTGCCGTTCATGCCATCCAGCACCTTGCTTGCGATGCGCGCCGCAACCTCGATTTCACAGAAGGCAATGGCCGCAAATTCATCGCCCCCCATGCGACAGAGAATATCCACATGCTCGCGGACGGCGGCACGCATGGCATGCGCCATCTTTTTCAGGTATTCGTCGCCATACTGGTGGCCATGCGTGTCGTTGACCTGCTTGAAATGGTCGAGGTCGAACAACAGCAGGCACATCGGCTCATGCTGGCGCTGGCTGCGCAGCATCGCCTCGCGCAGGCGCAGATCGTAGGCCCCGCGGTTATGAAGCCCTGTCAGCGCGTCGGTTTCGGCCTGGTGGATCGATGCTTCAAGCTCGCGCTTCTTCTTTTCCAGCACCGATTCCATCTCGGCAATCTGCACTGCGGCCTCGTGCATATAGCGTTCGAGTTCCTCGCTGATCTGCCGGTTGCGGCGCTTGAGCAGCTCGGGATCGGCCGATTCGCTGGCAAATCGCAGTTGCTCGGCGAGCTTGTCCACCTTCTGCGGATCCGGCGTCAGCGGCAGCATGATGAGAGCGAAACGCTTGTCGTGCCATTCCAGAAACAGCGCACGATCCTCCAGCGTGAGCCGCACCTCAATGGTGCTTGAGGCCGACAGCCCGTCACTGCGCAAGGTATCGAGCATCGGCACGACCCGCGCCGATGCGGCAAACACATCGCCCCCCAGCACACCGACTGCATCGATGACAAAACGCGCCAGCCGCTGTCGATCAGGCTCGACGATCAGAGAAAGCGTCAGCAGTGGTTTGGCAGCTGTTTCCAAGGTATCCATAACCGTGCCAACGGCATCTTGTTTTGCGGCATTCTAAAGGAAATGAAACCCGACGGTTCGTCCGCCGTCGGCGAATGCCCTTCCGAGGGGCTGCCTCGACTATTTCTCCCCGACCGATCCGCGACGCTCAATTGCAGCCACGAGCCGCTTCCTGCATTAATTTTTTCATTTCCGACACCGCTTCTTTCCAGCCCACGAACAGCGCCTGCGCGACGATGGCATGGCCGATGTTGAGCTCGTGGATGCCCGGCAGCGCCGCGATGGGCTGCACGTTGTGGTAGGTCAGGCCATGGCCGGCATTGACCGTCAAGCCGATGCTGCGGCCGTAGGCAACCGCTTTGCGGATGCGCTCGAATTCGATCATGTGCAACGCATCCGTCGCGGCGTCGGCATAGGCGCCGGTATGGATTTCGACCACCGGCGCGCCAGCTGCATGCGCCGCATCGATCTGCGCAAAATCGGCGTCGATGAAGAGCGAGACCCGGATCCCGGTATCCGCCAGCCGCGTGCAGGCCGCGTGCATTTTGGGCAGCTGGGCGGCCACATCGAGCCCGCCCTCGGTGGTGAGTTCCTCGCGCTTTTCCGGTACCAGGCAGACGTCCTGCGGCCGCGTGGTACAGGCGATGGCGAGCATTTCATCGGTCACCGCCATTTCCAGGTTCATTTTGGTTTTCAGGACCTGGCGCAGGATCGCCACGTCGGCATCCTGGATGTGGCGGCGGTCTTCCCTGAGGTGCAGGGTGATTGAATCGGCGCCAGCCGTTTCCGCGGCGAGCGCTGCCTCGACCGGGCTGGGATAGCGGGTCTTGCGCGCCTGGCGCAGGGTGGCGATATGGTCGATGTTGACGCCGAGATAGATGCTCATGATTCAGCCGGGTGGATTCAATTCTGTGAGTTCGCGTAACAGCTGGCGAGTATAAAGCGGCTTTGCGCCCAGGGTGTGGTTGATCAGGGTGCGCATCAAGGTCTTGGCCTCGACCAGCGTCGCCGGCTGTTCGAAGCGGCCTGCTGCCAGATCGATCAGCGTCTGGCCCGAAACCGGACAGCCCGGCTGCCCGCTCGCACGCAGCGCGCCGCGTTCGGGCTGGAACACGTAGCGGACACCGGCTTCGATCGGCGCCCCGCTGTCTGCGTCGACGTCGAAGGTGGCGCCATAGCCGATTTCACTTAACAGATTTTTTTCAAAATGTCGCAGGATGCGCTCGTAATCGGCGCCGCGAGCCTCGCCCGCCAGCTGGTCGAGCGTGTCGGCATAGCGGTCGTACAGCAACTCATGCGCATCGCCGCGCGCCAGCAGACGCAGCAGCAGTTCGTTCAGATAAAACCCGCACATCAGCGCGCGCCCCTGCGGCGCCATCAGGCCGCCCTGCCATTCGGCGGCGTGCAGGGTTTTCAGCTCGGATTTGCCGAACCACGACAGCAGCAGCGGGATGAACGGCTGCATCAGCCCGCGCAGGGCCGAGGTCGGTCGGCGCGCGCCGCGTGCGATCAGCGCCGTGCGCCCGTGGCTGCGGGTGAACACCTCCGCCACCACACTGGTTTCCTTGAAGGG
Organism: Thiobacillus sp.; assembly: GCA_035530575.1. Taxonomy (GTDB): domain Bacteria; phylum Pseudomonadota; class Gammaproteobacteria; order Burkholderiales; family Thiobacillaceae; genus Thiobacillus. The sequence goes on from DATKUP010000122.1 coordinate 19,318, forward strand.
ATAGGTGTGGAGGATGAAGCCGGGCTCGTTATTGATGCGATCAGGGGGAGACATAGATCGTCAAAAGATTTTCACCACAGAGGCGCAGAGACACAGAGGTAAAACCAGTCGGGGCGATGTGTCGTGGAAAGTCGAGGTTTTCCCAGTATGGTTTTTTCGAGGATTTTCTCCGTGTCTCTGCGCCTCTGTGGTGAGCGGTTTCCAACCCGGCACCTGCTCTAATCCAGCCCCAGTGATTTCAGCATGCGCACATCGTCGGCCCAGCCACCCTTCACTTTGACCCAGACTTCCAGATAGACCTTGCTGTCGAATGCGCGCTCCATGTCGAGGCGTGCCTGGGTGGAAATGGTCTTGAGCTTTTCACCGCCCTTGCCGATGAGGATGGGCTTGTGGCTGTCGCGGTCGACCAGGATGGTGGCAAAAATACGGCGCAGGTTGCCCTCTTCCTCGAACTTGTCGATGCTCACCGCAACCGCATATGGGATTTCCTCGCCGCACAGACGGAAGACTTTTTCGCGAATGAGTTCGGCGGCCAGCTGGCGTTCGGTCTGGTCGGTGACGTCGTCCGCGTCAAACAGCGGCGCGTTTTCCGGCAGATGCGTTTGCAGGGTTTTCAACAGTTCTTCGAGGTTGTTGCCCTGCTTGGCCGATACCGGGACGATCTCGGTAAACGCATGTGCGGCGGTGACTTCCTGCAGATAGGCCATCAGCTCGGCACGATCCTTGACCTGGTCGATCTTGTTCACCACCAGAATCAGCGGGCGATCCTTGGGCAGCAACTCCATCACCTGACGATCCTCGTTCTTCAGCCGCCCGGCTTCCACCAGCATCATCACCACGTCGGTATCCGACAGCGTTTCGCGCACCCGCTTGTTCATCGCGCGGTTCATGGTGCCGGTATAGCGCGTCTGAAAGCCGGGCGTATCGACGAACACGAACTGCGCCTCATCGGTTGTGTGAATACCCATCACCCGGTGGCGCGTGGTCTGTGCCTTGCGCGAGGTGATGCTGACCTTCTGCCCGACAATCCGGTTGAGCAGTGTCGACTTGCCGACGTTGGGGCGCCCGACGATGGCGATGAGGCCGCACTTGAATTCACTCATTTTTGCAGTTCGCTCTTCTTTGCTGCCGGTTCATTTCGTAATGCGGCGCACGCCTGACGCGCCGCCTCCTGTTCGGCAGCGCGGCGGCTTTTGCCGGCGCCGCGCGTGCTGATTGCGGGCCTGGTCAACACGCAGTCGACGATGAAGCTCTGGTCGTGCGCCTCGCCCTCGGTGTCGACCAGCCGGTAGTCCGGCAGCGGCAGACGGCGTGACTGCAGCATTTCCTGCAACTCCGTCTTGGCATCCTTGCCCGAGGCACTGGGATCGATTTGCGCCACCAGCGGGGCGAACAGCCCGTGCACCACGCGCTGCGCCTCGTCAAACCCGGCCTCGAGGAAAATCGCACCGAACAGCGATTCGAGCGCGTCGGCCAGGATCGACGGGCGGCGAAATCCGCCGCTCTTGAGTTCTCCCTCGCCCAGGCGCAGGCTCTCTCCCAGCCGCAGGTTCGCCGCGACCTCGGCCAGGGTTTCCTGCCGCACCAGGTTGGCGCGCAGGCGCGAAAGACTGCCTTCGGGCAAATCGGGAAACGCATCGTAAAGCGCGCGGGCAATCGAGCAGTTCAGCACCGAGTCGCCGAGAAATTCGAGCCGCTCGTTGTTGACCGTGCCGTAGCTGCGGTGTGTCAGCGCCTGGATCAGAAGGTCGGCGCGGATAAAGGTATAACCCAGCGCCTGCTGCAGGCGCCGGTTCAGCAAGGCGTTATTCAATCCGGGCGGGCGCGGCGTTGGGGTTGGTGCTGGCGCTGAAGTCGACCACCAGGCTGGCATGGCCGACGAGCTTGGTGCGGAATTCGTAATCGGCGGACACGACCGGCACGCCACCGCGACGGTCGATCGTGAGATGTTCCGGCTTGACCGCCGTGACATAGCCGACGCCGGCACGCCTGGCGAAATCACTACGGATTTCGGCATTGCTTTTCGACCTGAAATCGGATTCCTGCCCCATCGTGGCGAGAATTTTCTTCACCGAGAAAAACTCGATGTAGGCCGGTACCAGCTTCATTGCCAGCATGGCCACAAAGACCAGCACGGCGGCGACGAACAGGAATCCGAGCATGCTCAGACCGCGTTGCCGGGATTGCAGAGGGTATGCGCGGGTCATGGTGTCTCCTTATTTAAGGGTAGTGCCGATGCGGCTAAAGTCGCCGAAATTCATCCAGATGAAAAAGGCCTTGCCGACGATGTTCCGGTCCGGAACGAAGCCCCAGTAACGGCTGTCGTTGCTGGCGTCGCGGTTGTCTCCCATCATGAAATACTGCCCCTCCGGGACCTTGCAGACGAAGCCTTCGCCCTCGGCATTGTAGGAGCAGTTTTCGCGATAGGGGAAGTCGACCACCTGCGACGGGTAGACCGTGGGCTTGCCCGGCTCGGTCATCATGGTGTGGCCAACGCCGTTGAGATGCTCCTGGTACACCATGGCGGTAATGTAGCTGAGGCCGTTGCCGACATAGCTGTAGGTACCGGTGTTGACCGCACTCGCCGGCTGGCCGTTGATGCTGAGCCGCTTGTCGCGGTATTCGACCACGTCGCCCGGCACGCCGATCACGCGCTTGATGTAATCGAGGCCGGGGTCGGCCGGATAACGGAACACCATGACGTCGCCGCGCTCGGGATTGTTGAGTTGCACCACTTTCTTGTTGAGCACCGGCAGGCGGATGCCGTAGGTGTATTTGTTGACCAGGATGAAGTCGCCGATCAGCAGCGTCGGCATCATCGAGCCGGACGGAATCTTGAACGGCTCGACCAGGAAGGAGCGCAGCGCGAACACCACCAGGATGACCGGGAAAAAGCTTTTGGCGTACTCGACCAACAGCGGTTCGCGGGCGCCCCGGTCGCGGCCACGCTTGAGCAGCAGCGCGTCGAGCAGCCAGATGCCGCCGGTGATGGCCAGCGCGATGAAAAGGATGAGCGCGAAATTCATATTTACTTGTCCGAGACCTGGAGGATCGCAAGAAAGGCTTCCTGCGGGATTTCGACGTTGCCGACCTGCTTCATGCGGCGTTTGCCGGCCTTCTGTTTTTCCAGCAGCTTCTTCTTGCGAGAGATGTCGCCACCGTAGCACTTGGCCAGCACGTTCTTGCGCAGCGCCTTGACATTCTCCCGCGCGACGATGTTGGCGCCGATCGCCGCCTGCACCGCGACGTCGAACATCTGGCGCGGAATCAGCTCGCGCATCTTGGAAGCGAGTTCGCGCCCGCGATACACGCTGGTGGCGCGATGCACGATCAGGGACAGCGCGTCGACCTTTTCGTTGTTGACCAGGATGTCGAGCTTGACCAGGTCGCCCGGCCGGTATTCCTTGAACTCGTAGTCGAGCGAGGCATAGCCACGGCTGGTCGACTTCAGCTTGTCGAAGAAATCCATCACCACTTCGTTCATCGGCAGGTCATAGCGCAGCATCACCTGCCGGCCGTGATACTGCATGTCGAGCTGCATGCCGCGTTTCTGGTTGCATAGGGTAATGACGCTGCCGACGAATTCTTCCGGCACGAAGATCGTCGCGGTGATGATGGGCTCGCGGATTTCCTCGATCTTCGACAGCTCGGGCAGCTTGGACGGATTCTCGACCTTGATCACGATGCCGTCTTTGAGCACCACTTCGTACACCACCGTCGGCGCGGTGGTGATGAGGTCCATGTTGTATTCGCGCTCAAGCCGCTCCTGCACGATGTCCATGTGCAACAGGCCGAGAAAACCGCAGCGGAAGCCGAAACCAAGCGCCTGCGAGACTTCGGGCTCGAACTGCAACGCCGCATCGTTGAGCTGCAACTTGGTCAACGCGTCGCGCAGCGCCTCGAAGTCGTGCGACTCGATCGGGTAGAGGCCGGCAAAGACCTGCGACTGTACCTTCTTGAAGCCGGGTAGCGCCTTGCTTGCAGGCCGGTCGAGCAGGGTGATGGTGTCGCCCACCTGGGCCGACTTGAGTTCCTTGATGCCGGCGATCACGAAGCCGACCTCGCCTGCCGACAGGCTGGGCCGGTTAACCGATTTCGGCGTGAATACACCAACGTGCTCGGTCAGGTGCTGCGCATCGGAGGCCATGAAGCGGATCTTGTCCTTGGGACGCAGCACGCCGTCGATCACCCGCACCAGCATCACCACGCCGACGTAGTTATCGAACCACGAGTCGATGATCAGCGCCTTCAGCGGCGCGCTCTCGTCCCCACGCGGCGGCGGCACCTGCTTCACCACCACTTCAAGAATCTCGGCAATGCCGATCCCGGTCTTGGCCGATGCACGCACCGCCTCGCTCGCGTCCAGCCCGACGATGTCCTCGATCTCTTCCGCCACCCGGTCCGGGTCGGCGGCAGGCAGGTCGATCTTGTTCAGCACCGGGATCACCTCGACGCCGAGGTCGATCGCGGTGTAGCAGTTAGCCACCGTCTGCGCTTCCACTCCCTGCGAGGCATCGACCACCAGCAGGGCGCCCTCGCACGCGGACAGGGAACGCGACACTTCATAGGAAAAGTCAACGTGGCCGGGGGTGTCGATCAGATTCAAGCGGTAGACCTTGCCGTCCTGCGCCTTGTAGCTGAGCGCGGCAGTCTGCGCCTTGATGGTGATGCCGCGTTCCTTTTCCAGGTCCATGGAATCGAGCACCTGCGCCCCCATTTCGCGGTCGGACAGGCCGCCGCAAAACTGGATGAGGCGGTCGGCCAGCGTGGACTTGCCGTGGTCGATGTGGGCGATGATGGAAAAATTGCGGATCAGACTCTGGGACACAGCAAAACGGGCACGTTTCCGTGCCCGGCTAGGGATGCGATAACACCCAGAATTTTAACGGATTTCAGGGCCGTCCGCGCAGCCATTCCTGAAGCGCATGCAGATTAAGCTCATGACGGCAAATCTCGGTGGCACCGTCGAACAGCAGCGGCACATCCCAACCGTAGCGCGTTTTGAGCAACGGATCGGCATCCACATCCACCGGTGTCAGACGGTGGCCGGTTCCCGCGATCAGCGCGCCGACTTCTGCCGCCATCTCCTCGCACAGCGGGCAGCCTGCCCGCGTGTAGAGCGTGAGTGTTGACGCTTTAGCGTCTTTAGAGCGAGGTTGTTGCCGATTCATCGGCTTTACAACCACGGCCTCCTCCTTGCGGGGACAACCACGGCCTCCCCCATGCGGGGAAAACCTCGGCCTCCCCCATGCGGGGACAGTCACGGCCTGCCCCTTGCGGGTACAAAGTGGGTGTCTTACTCACCCGATATCTTCAGCGGAATGTAGAGCGAGCCTTCGCCACGCCGCACCAGGAGCGCCGCGCTCTTGCCCTTGGGAACGGCGGCGATCGCCTTGCGGAAGGCTTCGACCGTGGGCACTTTGCCGTTGTTCACCGCGAGGATCACGTCGCCGACGCGGATGCCCGCACGCACGGCGTCGCCTCTCACTTCTTCCACCAGCAGGCCGTGGTCGATCCCAAGCTCGCGCCGTTGGTCGGCCGTGAGTTCGGACAGGGCCAGGCCGCCACGCGAATAGGTCTTGCCGCTATTGCCGGCGGGCAGCTCCTCGCCCGGCAATTCGCCCAGCACCACCGCCAGCTTCTGCACCTTGCCGCGGCGCCACACCTGCAGCGGAATTTTCGTTCCCGGCTTGGTCATGCCGACCATGCGCGGCAGATCGCCAGAGTTCTCCACCGGCTTGCCGTCAAACATGAAGATTACATCGGCCGCCTGCAAGCCGGCCCTGGCCGCAGGGCTATCCGCCTGCACCTGTGCGATCAGCGCGCCGCGCGGGCGATCCATGCCGAAGGACTCGGCGAGATCGGCGGTCACTTCCTGCACCACCACCCCCAGCCAGCCACGCGAGACCTTGCCGCCGCTTTTCAGCTGCTCGGCAACCTCCATCGCCACATCGATCGGAATCGCGAACGATACCCCCTGGTATCCGCCGCTGCGGCTGTATATCTGCGAGTTGATGCCAATCACTTCGCCCTTCATGTTGAACAGCGGCCCGCCCGAGTTGCCCGGATTGATCGGCACGTCAGTCTGGATGTAGGGCACGTAACTTTCCGAGGGCAGCGAGCGCCCCTTGGCGGAGACGATGCCGGCGGTAACCGAATTCTCGAAGCCGAACGGCGAACCGATGGCCGCTACCGCCTCGCCCACCCGCAGCCTGGCGGGATCGCCCAGCTTGACCGCCGGCAGGTTGTTGGCGGTGATCTTGATGACCGCAACATCGGTGCGGCTGTCGGAGCCGACCACTCTTGCGCTGAATTTGCGCTTGTCGATGAGCTTGACCTCGACTTCGTCGGCGCCGCGCACTACATGGGCGTTGGTCAGGATGTAGCCGTCATTGCTGACGATGAAGCCGGAGCCGGTGCCGCGTGCGGGAATTTCCTGCTCCGGCCCGTGTCCGGGGACGCCAGGTGGAAAGAAGCGGCGGAAGAACTCCTGCATGGCTTCATCGTCGGGCACCGCGAAAGGGAAGCCCTCGGCGCCATGCTTCACCAGCCTGGTGGTGCTGATGTTGACCACTGCCGGGCCTTGTGTTTCGACCAGATCGGCCACGTCCATCGCTTCTTTTGCCAACGCCGGCGCAGACAAGGTAAACACCAGTGCTGTCGCGGTCAATGCCACTCCCATCCTCATCGCGGTTCTCCTTTCCTCATGTGAACAGCTTGATGTCTTCACGCCTGAGCACAACCGGACGCGCCGCGCGACCGCCACGCGCGGCCAGCCAGCCCGCTACGCCCCCGAGCAGCATGCCAACCACTGCGGGGCCATCGCCGGGCTGGACGGCCTGTGCCAGCAACGCGCCCGCCAGCATCAAACCCAACGGCAGTCCATAGGCGCGCAATGCGCTCCTGAGCACGCTACCGCGGGCGATGCCGACCACGATGCGGTCACCCGGCGCCAGCGACAGGTCGCAGTCGACCAGAAAATGCCGTGGTTTGCGCTGGAACATCTCGGCGATGCGGCGCGACGCACAGCCCTGCCCGCCGCACGTACCGCAGCCGGACGGCTCGACCGCCTGCACCCAGATGCCATCCGCTGCGGTTTTGATGACTTCGGCGGTTTGCTCCAGCATGGCGATACTTACTTCCGTTTGACCGAGTTGCCTGTTTCGATCAGTGCCATGTTCGGCACTTCGCCCAGGATGGTCACGGTGTGACCGTCGACCTCACGCGCATAGATGCCGATCACGCCCTCAGCCGACAGCCCGCGCAGGTTTGGCATCTGGGGATCGATGCGTTCCACGAACATCGACAGCACGGAGAGTCCGTCTGAAAATACCAGATGGGTAACAGGCGCCGGCTTGCCCGGCAGTACGCGCACGGCCTCCTGCACCCGCTCGAATCCCGGTGGCGGGGTTACGTCCCAGGCCACCTCGGCCGGTTTGTCGAGACTGGCTTGCTGGACGCGTTTGCCCGCCAGATCGTTGCGAAACGACCCGGCATCGGGCGCCTTGCCAATCTGGATTTCGGAGAACACGAACATCGACACCACGCCTCCGCTGTCGTTGACGACGCGCGACTTGAGCGGCAGTCCGGTTTGTTTATCCAGCCACAAATTGTAGCTGTAACGATAGCCGTCGTGCGGCTCCAGCATCACCACCTGGCAGGGCCGGCCCGCCACCCGCTCGACGCCGCCGAGTTTCACCTCGTAATATTCGAGCAGGCCGGCCGGCTGGGCAGGCAGCAAGGCGGGGAAGAACCGGCGCAGGGCATTGCGCTCAAGCCGCACACTCTTACCGTCCGGCAAGTGGCAATAGACATCGTTGTTGATGCGCAGGAACTTGCGCGGCGTGCCGTCCAGCACCTCGACCTTTTCCAGTTCGCCGGTGGCATCGGTGCGATGCAGCACACGCAGCACTTCGACGTGTTCGCCGTGGTGATACACATAGATGCCGCTGTAGTTCTGCTGCTTGGCGGCGGCGGCAGCGCGGTTGAGCCAATCGAGCGCGGCGTCGGCGCGCGCCGTGCCGGACAACAGCATCAGTGCGGCAAACCCCACTGCCAGCCAGTCTTGCCGCCACACAACGCCCGCCGGCATCAACGCGGCTCCGCCGCAACCGCCACCACGCGCTGGTAGGGCGAAACCACCGCCATCGGGGCAAATTCCTGATGCGCCACCAGATAGGAAGCGAAGCGGTCGTCGTCACGCGGGCTCGAAGCCAGTCCGGCCTGCTGGAAGCCTGGCGCCACCGCCATCGGTGCAGTGGCAGGGGTATCCGACAGCAGCCCGATCAGCGCAATCACGCCCCATACCGCAACCGAAGCGAACGATGCCACTGCCAGCCGCTGCGGCCACACGCTACGGCGCGGCGCCAGCACGGTAGGTTCGGCTGCCAGTTGCACCGAAAAGCGTGCCATGAAATCGTCCTGCGTCGGCACCATGCCACGCATCAGGTCGCCGACCATGTGGTATTCGGACCACTTCTGCCGCAAGACCTCATCATGCTTCATCGCCGTGATGCAGGCCTCGGTTTCGGCGCGTGCCGTTTCACCGTCGAGCGCGGCGGACAGCATCGACAATCGGTCGTCGGCCGGTCCTGTCTGGGGAAAGGTATCGAGTTTGCGAAGTGCTGACATGGTTACCACCTTTTATCCTGACGGGTGCCCAGCATCGGGCGTATTTTTTCGGCAATCGCCTCACGCGCACGGAATATCCGCGAACGCACGGTGCCAATCGGGCATTCCATCATCTGCGCAATGTCCTCGTAGCTCATGCCTTCGATTTCACGCAGCGTGATGGCCGTCCGCAATTCCTCGGGCAACGCATCGACGGCCTCATTCACTGCTTGGGCGATCTGCTTGGTATGAAGTTCCGCTTCCGGCGTCGCGATGTCGCGCAACAGATCGCCTTCCTCATAATTCTCGGCATCTTCCGCCTGCACATCGCTCGATACCGGCTGGCGTTTGTGCGCCACCAGGTAATTCTTGGCGGTGTTGACGGCGATGCGGTACAGCCAGGTATAAAACGCACTTTCGCCGCGAAATCCCGGCAACGCGCGATAGGCCTTGATAAAAGCTTCCTGCGTAATATCTTCCACCTCCGCCGCGTCCCGCACCATGCGCGACAACAGCCGTCCGACCTTGCGGTGATACTTGATCACCAGCAGCTCGAATGCGCGCTTGTCGCCCTGTTGAGCACGTTCAACCAACACCTGATCCAGTTCGCGGTCTGACATATCTCCCTGCTGCTTTATGTTTATGCTGAAAGTATACGTGACCGCAGCTTCCGAAAGATGAGAGGATGCCCCGGCCAAAAAGTTCACCCGCCAATTTCGATGCAGCGGGGTGATTCCGGTCAGGCCCAAGCCTGCTATCATCGCCCGATTCATGCATAGACACGACGTCCTCATCCTCGGCAGCGGCCTCGCCGCGCTGACCACCGCGCTCAGGCTTGCCGACCAGCGCCGCGTCGCCATTGTCACCAAACGCCAGATGATCGACGGCGCCAGCGACTGGGCGCAAGGTGGGATTGCGGCGGCAGTCGACAACGGCGACTCGGTGGAGGCGCATGTACGCGACACCCTGATCGCCGGCGCCGGCCTGTGCGACGAAGCGGTCACCCGCATGGTGGCCAGCCAGGCGCGCTCGATGATCAGCTGGCTGACCGCCAACGGCGTCGCCTTCACGCCCGATCCGCAGGCGCCCGGCGGCCTGCATCTGGCGCGCGAGGGCGGCCATTCCAGGCGACGCGTGGTGCATGCGACCGACGCCACCGGCCACGCGGTGCAGACCAGCCTGCTCGACCGCGTGCGCGCCCATCCCAATATCGAGACCTTCGAGCAGCACGTCGCCATCGACCTCATCACCGGCAAGCGCGCCGGCGGCGAGGAGCGGCAGATCCACGGCGCCTATGCGCTGAACAAGGACAGCGGCGAAGTCGAGACCTTCGCCGCAGGCCACACCGTGCTGGCCACCGGCGGCGCCGGCAAGGTCTATCTCTATACGTCCAATCCCGACACGGCGACCGGCGACGGCATCGCCATGGCGTGGCGCGCCGGCTGCCGGGTGGCCAACCTGGAATTCGTGCAGTTCCACCCGACCTGCCTGTACCACCCGCACGCCAAGTCCTTCCTCATCAGCGAAGCGGTGCGCGGCGAGGGCGGATGGCTGCTGCTGCCCGACGGCAGCCGCTTCATGCAGTTTCACGACGAACGCGCCGAACTCGCCCCGCGCGACGTGGTGGCGCGTGCGATCGACTTCGAGATGAAAAAACGCGGCATCGACTGCGTCTACCTCGACATCAGCCACAAACCGGCCGATTTCGTGCGCGAGCATTTCCCGACAATCTACGGCCGCTGCCTGGAGCTCGGCATCGACATCACGCGCCAGCCGATCCCGGTGGTGCCGGCCGCGCACTATACCTGCGGCGGCGTGGTCACCGACATGGACGCGCGCACCGACCTGTGCAACCTGCATGCGGTCGGCGAAGTCACGTTCACCGGCCTGCATGGCGCCAACCGGCTGGCGTCGAACTCGCTGCTCGAATGCCTGGTGTTCGGCCATGCCGCCGCGCGCGACATTCTTGCCACCCCGCCCGCCCCGGCGCTCGGCCTGCCGCCGTGGGACGCCTCGCGCGTCACCGATCCCGACGAGGAAGTGGTGATCTCGCACAACTGGGACGAGCTGCGCCGCTTCATGTGGGACTACGTCGGCATCGTGCGTACCAACAAACGACTGACGCGCGCTTCGCACCGCATCCGCCTGCTGCGCGACGAAATCGACGAGTTCTACCGCAACTTCCGCGTCAGCAACGACCTGATCGAGCTGCGTAACCTGGTGCAAAGCGCCGACCTCATCATCCGCTCGGCCCAGTTGCGACAGGAAAGCCGCGGCCTGCACTACAGCCGCGACTACCCGGAGACGCTGCCGATCGCCGGCAACACGGTGCTCAACCCGTGTCCTGGGACGCTGTGTCCGAGCGTATGCGGCGTGTCCAGCGAAGCGACACCCTGAGGCGGCGCAGGTCGTCGGCAGCCGCGCTGTCGGGCAGCAGCGTCAGGATCCGCACCGGTTCGCCTGCCACCCGGTAGCGCAACACGATCAAGGCGGTCGAAACAAAACTGTCGCCTAATATTTCGGCTTCGCACCATTCAGCGGCATCATCCAGACATTGCAAGCGGCCGTCTGCCGCAATACGCAGGCTGGCCGGCGAGCGCGCCCGCTGCCAACCCCACACGCCCAGGCCCGTTACGATCATGCCCAGCAGCAGCTGCAAACTGCCCGGCAGCGCCGCGAGATAGAGGGCGGCCAGCGCCAGCAGCAGCATGCCCGCCAGCAACAGCCCCAGTCGGCGTGAGGGTTTGAGCTCAATCTCGCGCATCAGCGTGTACACTTTCGGCCTTCATTCCATTCCCCTTAGCTGGAACGCATCGTGATCGATTCCTGGAAAACCTTTCTGCAATCCCAAGGCGCAGCCATCGAAGCCGACAGCGTGCTGCATTATGGCGACCCTGCCGCCGAACGCGCGGCCGCCACGGACGGCACCATTGTGGCGGATCTGTCGCAACTCGGCGTCATCGCGCTACGCGGCGAGGACACCGCCGCTTTCCTGCAGGGCCAGGTCAGCAACGATGTGCGCGCGCTGCACGCCGACAGCGCGCAGTGGAGCGGCTACTGCAACCCCAAGGGGCGCCTGCTCGGCAATTTCCTGGCGTGGCGGCAGGACGAGGATTATTGCCTGCAGCTTTCGGGCGACATTCTTGCCGGCGTGCTGAAGCGCCTGTCCATGTTCATTCTGCGCGCCAAGGTGCAGACGCGCGATGCCAGCGACGAAAACGTGCGGCTGGTCGTCGCCGGCAGGCAGGCGCTGGCGGCGGTGACCGCCGCGATGGGTGCCGTGCCGGAAGCCGCGATGCACTCGGTCGCCAGCGAGGCCGGCCAGGTGATCCGCCTGGGCGACGACAAGTTCGTGCTGTCGATCGTGCCTGGGCGTGCCGCCGCCGTGTGGCAGGCGTTGCGCCAGTCGGCCACCCCGGTCGGGACGCCAGTATGGGACTGGCTGCGGCTCAACGCCGGCATTCCGATGATCGTCGCCGCCACCCAGGAGCTGTTCGTGCCGCAGATGGTCAACCTCGAAGTCATCGGCGGGGTCAGCTTCCAGAAGGGCTGCTACCCGGGCCAGGAAATCGTCGCGCGTAGCCAGTATCTGGGCAAGCTCAAGCGCCGCATGTTTTTGGCGCATGTGGACGCCGAAGCCGCGCCAGGTGACCCTTTATACAGTGCCGACATGGACGGCCAGGCCACCGGAACCGTGGTCAACGCAGCGCCGGCGCCGGCCGGCGGTTTCGATGTGCTGGCCGTCGCCCAGGTCGAAAGTGCGAATACGCAGACCCTGCATCTGAAAGCCGCCGACGGCGCGGCCTTGACCCTGAAGCCCCTGCCCTATGCGCTGCCCGAATAGGTGAAGCGCGCCGATGCCCGGCGCCGGTCGGCCCGGCTGCCGCACAAACCGGCCGTCTACTGAACGCATTCAAGCAGGATGGCTCATGCTTTCAGGCGATCTCTTCCACCGGGACGCGCGCAGCCAGGGCACACAGCAGTTCATAATTACTGGTGCCCGTGGCCGCGGCCACGGTGTCCACCGGCAACCCCTCCCCCCATAGCACCACCGGGGTGCCGATGCCTGCGTCTGCGCATTCGCTCAAGTCGACGCACAGCATGTCCATCGACACCCGTCCCAAGGTTCGACTGGCGCGGCCGTTGACCAGCACCGGGGTGCCTGTCAGCGCATGGCGCGGGTAGCCGTCCGCATAGCCGCAGGCCACCATCCCCACCCGCATCGTGCGTTCGGCGCGAAACAGCTGGCCGTAGCCGACCCCCTCGCCTGCCTGCAGCACCCGCTCGCTGATGATTTCCGATTGCAACGTCATCGCCGGCCGCAGCCCCAATTCCCGCGCAGGAACATCGACAAAAGGCGAGGCACCGTACAGCATCAGTCCCGGACGCGCCCATGCGCCCAAGGTATCCGGGTAGCGCAGCAGCGCCGCCGAGTTGGCGCTGCTCCACGGCAAGCCATAGCCGGCGATCTCGCGCAGAAACGGCCGCAACTGCCAGTCCACGCCGGCGGCCTCGTCTGCCTGGGCGAAGTGGGTCATCAGCGTGATGCCGGCCACCCCGGACAGGCTGCGCACCCGCGCGACGACGGCGGCGTGATCGGCCAGCGGAAATCCAAGCCGGCGCATGCCGCTGTCGAATTTGAGGAAGACCTGTAGCGGCCGTGCGGGCGGCTGCTGTTGCAGCCAGTCGAGCTGCGTGGCGTGGTGCAGCACCGGCCACAGGTCAAGCTCGGCACAGGTGGCGATCTCATCCGCGCCAAAGATCCCTTCCAGCAGCAGGATCGGCTTCTCGACCCCCATCAGGCGCAGGTTGGCGGCCTCTTCCAGCGTCAACACGGCGAAGCCGTCCGCTGCCGCCAATGCGCGCAGCGCGCGCGACAGTCCATGACCATAGGCGTTGGCCTTGACCACCGCAAACACGCATGCCGTTCCCGCGTGACGGCGCGCCACGCGCAGGTTGTGCGCTATTGCACCGATCGAAATCCGCGCCTTGATCGGACGCATGGACTCAGTAGGAACCCGGCTGTGCCAGCGTCTCGAAGCGCGTATATTCGCCGACAAAGGCCAACCGCACTGTGCCGATAGGGCCGTTACGCTGCTTGCTGATGATGATTTCGGCGGTGCCCTTGTCCTGGGTGTCGGGGTTGTAGACCTCGTCGCGGTAGATGAACAGAATGACGTCGGCATCCTGTTCGATGGCGCCCGATTCGCGCAGGTCGGACATCACCGGCCGCTTGTTGGGGCGCTGCTCGAGGCTGCGGTTCAGCTGCGACAGCGCGACCACCGGTACCTGCAGCTCTTTCGCCAGACCCTTGAGGGCGCGCGAGATTTCCGAGATTTCGGTGGCGCGGTTTTCGCCCGAACTGCTGGCAGACATCAACTGGATGTAGTCGATGATGATCAGGCCGAGCTTGCCGCACTGGCGCTGCAGGCGCCGGGCGCGTGCGCGCAGTTCCAGCACATTGAGCCCCGGTGTTTCGTCGATGAAGATGGGGGCGTCGTTGAGCTTGCCGAGGGCGTAGGTCAGACGCTGCCAGTCGTCTTCGCCCAGCTTGCCGGTGCGCAGGCGGTGCTGGTCGAGCTTGCCGACCGAGCCGATCATCCGCATCACCAGCTGCTGGCCGCCCATTTCCATGGAAAAGACCGCCACCGGCAAGCCGGTATCGAGCGCGACGTTCTCGCCGATGTTGATCGAGAATGCAGTCTTGCCCATCGACGGGCGCCCGGCAACGATGATCAGGTCGCCCGGCTGAAAACCCGAGGTTTTCTGGTCGAGGTCGTGAAATCCGGTAGGCACGCCGGTGATACCGGAATCGTTGTCGCGGTGATACAGCTCGTCGATGCGCTCGACCACTTCTTTCAAAAGCGGTTTGATTTCAGTGAAGCCCGCCTGGCCGCGGCTGCCCGACTCGGCAATCTCGAACACCTTGGCCTCGGCCTCGTCGAGCAACTGCGAGGCGCTGCGCCCGGCCGGAGCATAAGCGGTGTCGGCAATCCCGGTCGCCACCTCGGCCAGACGGCGCATCACCGAACGCTCGCGCACGATTTCGGCATAGCGGCGGATGTTGGCCGCCGACGGTGTGTTGCTCGCCAGCGCGACGATGTAGGCCAGCCCGCCCACGCTCTCGAGCTGACCCAGCGATTGCAGCGTCTCGGTCACCGTCACCGCGTCCGCCGGGCGGTTTTCCGCAATCTGCCGCACGATCGCGCGCAGGATCTGGCGATGATCCTGGCGGTAGAAATCGCTTTCCGACACCACATCGCCAATACGATCCCATGCGCCGTTATCGAGCAGCAAGCCGCCCAACACTGCCTGCTCGGCTTCCAGGGAATGCGGCGGCAGGCGCATTTGCGCCAGCTGGGGATCGGAATTCGGATTAAACGAGTGGATAGCGGCCATGGCCGGATTCTAGTCTTCCGCGCCCCCCCCACAAAGGGACAAGGCTGTGGATAAAGCATGTACAGCCGGGTATATCCTGAGGGCACACGTAAAAAAGGGAGCCAAAGCCCCCTTTTCGATCTGCCCGGCGGCGTTACTGCTGGCCGGTCACCACTACCGTGATGTTGGCGGTAATGTCGGTGTGCAACACCAGCACCACCGGGTATTCGCCGAGAGTCTTGAACGGACCTTCGGGCAAACGGATCTCCGACTTGGCCACTTCATGACCTTGCGCTTTCAGCGCATCGGAAATATCGGCGTTGGTGATGGAACCGAACAGGCGGCCATCGACGCCGGCTTTCTGGCTGATGGTCACGCTCGTGCCTTCGAACTTTTCGGCACGGCGCTGGGCGTCGGTCAGTTTTTCGGCGGCAACGCGCTCCAATTCGGCCTTCTGCGCGGCGAATGCTTCCATATTGGCTTGCGTGGCGCGACGCGCACGGCCGGTCGGAATCAGATAGTTGCGGGCGTAGCCGTCTTTTACTTTGACCACATCACCCAGGTCGCCCAGTTTGCCGACTTTGTCGATCAGAATCACTTGCATGGTCATCTCCTCAATGCAGATCGGTGTAAGGCATCAGCGCCAGGAAGCGCGCACGCTTGATCGCGGTGCCCAGTTGACGCTGGTAGCCCGCCTTGGTGCCGGTGATGCGCGCCGGAATGATACGACCGTTTTCGGCGACCATTTCCTTCAGCACGTCGATGTCCTTGTAATCGACCTCAACCACTTTTTCGGCGGTGAAGCGGCAGAACTTGCGACGCTTGAAGAGCCCGCGATTGCCGCTGTCGCGGCCGCCTTTTTTGGCGAACTTGCCGCCGGATTTACCACCCATGGGACGTGCCATGATTCATTCCTTTTCAATTCGATTCAATATCAGGATCAGCTGACGGCTTTTCACGCTGCGCCGGTTCAACGCACCTTCCAGTTTCACCTGCGTTCCGCTGGCCAGTTGCGCCAGTTGCGCAGCAAGCGTTCCGCTCGCCTGTACCGTCAACTCGCATTCCACCTGCCGGACTTGCGTGGCCACCGCCTGACTGCTGCAGTGGTGAACCACCGCTTCGGCAATCGGCACACCCGCCGGACTGTAACGCAAAGGGTCGACCTGGATGAGCGTTCCGCTGATGACCAGCCTATTCACTCATCAGACCACGCACTCAGGCAGCGGCTGGCTGTTCGGCTGCCACGTCTGGCTTGGCCGTTTCAGCCTTGGCCGTTTCAGCCTTGGCCGTTTCAGCCTTGGCGCTGTCCAGGATGTCGCGCGATTTTTCTTCCTTCATCATCGGCGAGGCCGTGGTCACGGCGGCGGCGTGCTTGATGGTCAGATGGCGCAGCACGGCATCGTTGAACTTGAAGCCATGTTCGAGCTCGTCCAGGGTTTCCTGGTCGCACTCGATGTTCATCAGCACGTAATGAGCCTTGTGAACTTTCTGGATCGGGTAGGCCATCTGGCGGCGGCCCCAGTCTTCCAGGCGGTGAACGCTGCCGCCGCGCGTGGTGATGTTGCCGCGATAACGTTCGATCATGGCGGGCACCTGCTCGCTCTGATCGGGATGGACGATAAATACGATTTCGTAATGCCGCATCGAGTTTCCTTTCGGTTAAGCCCCCCGCTGCGGTGCGGTGGAGCAAGGTCAAATAGCCTCGGCATAAACAGCCAGGGACAATAAACAATCCCCGGCAAACCGGGGACTGCGAATCATACGCTTTTTGTCTGGCGAATCAAGTCAGTTGCCGCGTCCGGCGGCATCACATCACGCAATCGACGTAATACGTGGCCTTGCCGTCCACCACATCCTCGACCAGACCGTGCACGTCGGTCTCGAAGCCAGGGAATTTCACGTTGAAATCACGGGTGAATTGCAGGTAACGCACGATGGTGCTGTTGAAGCGCTCGCCCGGAATCAGCAAGGGAATGCCCGGCGGATAAGGCGTCACCAGCATGGCGGTAATGCGGCCCTCGAGCTGGTCGATCTCGACCCGTTCGATCTCACGGTGCGCCATCTTGGCAAAGGCGTCGGCCGGCTTCATCGCCGGCGCCATTTCCGACAAATACATTTCGGTGGTCAGGCGCGCCACATCGTTGGCCTTGTAGATGGTGTGAATCTGGTCGCACAGGTCCTTCAGTCCGGTTTTCTCGTAGCGCGCATGCTTCTCGATGAAATCGGGCAGCACGCGCCACAGCGGCTGGTTTTCGTCGTAGTCGGCCTTGAACTGCTGCAGCGCGGTCACCAGCGTATTCCAGCGACCCTTGGTGATACCGATGGTGAACATGATGAAGAAGGAGTACAGCCCGGTCTTTTCCACGATGACGCCGTGTTCGGCCAGATATTTGGTGACGATCGCCGCCGGGATGCCCCACTCGGCGAAAGCACCGTCCATGTCCAGCCCCGGGGTGATGACGGTGGCCTTGATCGGATCGAGCATGTTGAATCCGGGCGCAATCTTGCCGAACTCGTGCCAGCGGGCACCGGCTTCCAGCATCCAGTCCTCGCGGTCGCCCACGCCTTCCTCGGCCAGCTTTTGCGGCCCCCACACCTTGAACCACCAGGAGTCGCCGAACTCCTCGTCGACCTTGCGCATGGCGCGCCGGAAATCCAGCGCTTCCTTGATCGATTCCTCCACCAGCGCGGGACCGCCGGGCGGCTCCATCATCGCCGCCGCCACGTCGCACGAGGCGATGATGGCATACTGCGGCGAGGTCGAGGTGTGCATCAGGTAGGCTTCGTTGAAGCGATGAAAGTCGAGTTTGCGCATCTCCGAATCCTGCACCAGGATCTGCGAGGCTTGGGAGAGGCCAGCCAGCAGCTTGTGGGTCGACTGGGTGGCGAACACCAGCGCATCCTTGGCGCGCGGGCGGTTCTTGCCGATGGCGTGCATGCCGCGATAGAAGTCGTGGAAGGTCGCGTGCGGCAGCCAGGCTTCATCGAAATGCAGGGTGTCGATGTAGTCGCCCAGCAACTCCTTGATCATGTCGACGTTGTAGAGGATGCCGTCGTAGGTCGACTGGGTAATGGTGAGGATGCGCGGCTTGCGCTTCACATCCTTGGCGAACGGGTGCGCAGCAATTTTTTTCTCGATGTTTTCCGGGCGGAATTCATCCAGCGGAATCGGCCCGATGATGCCGTAATGGTTACGCGTCGGCGTCAGAAAGATCGGAATCGCGCCGCACATGATGATCGCGTGCAGGATGGACTTGTGGCAGTTACGGTCGACCACCACGATGTCGCCCGGCGCGACGGTCGCGTGCCACACCATCTTGTTCGACGACGAGGTGCCGTTGGTGACGAAGAACAGGTGATCGCAGTTGAAAATGCGCGCCGCGTTGCGCTCCGACGCCCCCACCGGACCGGTATGATCGAGCAGTTGCCCAAGTTCGTCGACCGCATTGCAGACGTCGGCGCGCAGCAGGTTCTCGCCGAAAAACTGGTGGAACATCTGGCCGATCGGCGACTTCAGAAAGGCGACGCCACCGGAGTGGCCGGGGCAGTGCCAGGAATAAGAGCCGTCCGCCGCGTAATGGGTGAGCGCACGAAAAAACGGCGGCACCAGCGATTCGAGGTAGGCACGCGCTTCTCGCCCGATATATCGGGCGAGAAACTCCGGCGTGTCTTCCAGCATGTGGATGAAGCCGTTCAGCTCACGCAGGATATCGTTCGGAATATGGCGCGCGGTACGGGTTTCGCCATGCAGGAAAATCGGGATCTCGGCATTGCGGAAGCGCACTTCCTCGACGAAGCTGCGCAGCTTTTGCAGCGCCTTGCTTGTATCCTCGTCGCTGCCGGCGAGTTCCTCATCGTCAATCGACAGCACGAACGCCGAGGCGCGCGCCTGCTGCTGGGCGAACGAGGTCAGGTCGCCATAATTGGTGACGCCGAGCACCTCCATGCCTTCCTTCTCGATGGCGTCGGCAAGTGTGCGGATACCGAGCCCCGAGGCATTTTCGGAGCGGAAATCTTCGTCAATGATGACAACGGGAAAGCGGAAGCGCATGGCCTGCTCCAGAGGAAAGCCTAGACCCGGATGTCATCATTTCGCATGCACTTAACCGGTATTTTGTTCCAAAAGGAACAAAATCTTCGGCAATCATCACGCGAATCGATGAGACATCCGGGCTAGAAGCGGACGGATTAAAAGAAGCGGATTATACGAATCCCGCGTGTCCTGCGGGATTAAGTTTTAGGCAGCGTCACGCCGACCTGGCCTTGATATTTGCCGCCGCGGTCGCGGTACGACACCTCGCACACCTCGTCGGATTCGAAGAAGAGCATTTGCGCCACGCCCTCGTTGGCGTAAATGCGTGCGGGCAGAGGGGTCGTGTTGGAAAACTCCAGCGTCACGTGACCTTCCCACTCGGGCTCCAGCGGCGTCACGTTGACGATGATGCCGCAGCGCGCATACGTGCTTTTGCCCAGGCAAATCGTCAGCACACTGCGCGGAATGCGGAAATATTCCACGGTACGCGCGAGTGCAAACGAGTTGGGGGGAATAATGCAGGAATCGCCCGTGACCTCGACGAAGGAGTTCGGATCGAACGCCTTGGGGTCGACAATCGTCGTATTGATGTTGGTGAATAGCTTGAACTCGCTGGCGCAGCGCACGTCGTAGCCGTAGCTTGACGTGCCATACGATACGATGGAGCGGCCACCGGCCTGCTTGACCTGCCCCGGTTCGAACGGTTCGATCATGCCATGCTCAGCCGCCATGCGGCGGATCCACTTGTCGGATTTGATAGACATTATTTGGGGGACCAGGATTTAGGGGCCAGAAGCCAGAGAGAAAGCGGGCCAGGAACAGGCGCGGCCACAGGTTGACCGTCCCTGGATCCCGATTCCTGGATCCGGGCCCCTCGCACCATCAAGTGTTGGAAATGACGATGTTGGGAAACTTGGAGGAGTGGTCCACCGCGGTTTCGCCAATCTTCACCGCTACGCGGCGCGCGATCTGCTTGTAAATTTCGGTCACGCGGCTATCCGGGTCGGCCACCACCGATGGCTTGCCGGAATCGGTGTTGGCACGAATACTGCCCTCAAGTGGCAACGAACCGAGAAATTCCACGTTGTAATCCTTGCACATGCGCTCGCCGCCGCCTTCGCCGAAGATGCGCTCTTCGTGGCCGCAGTTCGAGCAGATGTGCAGGCTCATGTTTTCGACCACGCCGAGGATGGGGATGCCGACTTTCTCGAACATCTTCAGGCCCTTGCGCGCGTCGATCAGCGCAATGTCCTGCGGGGTGGTGACGATCACCGCGCCGGTCACCGGCACGCGCTGCGCCAGCGTCAACTGGATATCGCCAGTGCCGGGAGGCAGGTCGACCACCAGATAGTCAAGTTCGCTCCAGTTGGTGTTGTTCAGCAGCTGTTCCAGCGCCTGGGTCACCATCGGGCCGCGCCATACCATGGGGGTCTCGACGTCGATCAGGAAGCCGATCGACATCGCCTGGATGCCGTGCCCGATCAGCGGCTCGAGGTTCTTGCCATCGGTCGATTCGGGCTTGTCGGTAATCCCGAGCATGGTCGGCTGCGAGGGGCCGTAGATGTCGGCGTCGAGCATGCCGACGCGTGCGCCCTCGGCGGCCAGCGCCAAGGCCAGGTTAACGGCAGTGGTGGATTTGCCGACGCCGCCCTTGCCGGACGCCACCGCGATGATATTTTTCACGTTGGGGATCAGCTTGACGCCGCGTTGCACGCCGTGCGAAACAATCTTGAAGCTCACATTCGCGGTGGCGCTGGTCACGCCATCAATGGCGCCAAGCCTGTCTTCGACCTGCTGTTTGATGAGGGCCAACTGACTCTGCGCCGGGTAGCCCAGCAAAATGTCGACCGATACAGCGCCGCCGTCGGTCTTGATGTTGCGGGCGGATTTGGTCGAGACATAATCCTTGTGGGTGTTGGGATCAATCAACTCTTTCAGTGCTGTCTGCACCTGAAGTTCGGAAACGGCCATGTTTGCTCCAGCAGGTTAATTGGCAATCGCTCATTTTAACGAATTCCATCGCTTTGGGTAAACGAAAACGCAGAAAGGACGTGGGTTCCCTCGCCACCAGAAGGGCTATCCCAAGGCGCTCCGGAGGCATCGGGGGTGGGGCGGCGACGTCCCCGGCCGACATCGAAAACGCGCTTAATGGGGGTCAGCGTAATGCGCCACCAACACCGCCTCGGGCACCCGTAGCCGGATCGCCGCGGCCAGCTCGCCGATCGCTCCCTGCCGCGGGCGTAACGACACCCACAGCAGGTTCAGCTTCAGGTTGAGGTCGGCAAATACTACGTCATGATGCAGGGCAAGCACGGCCTGGATCTCGCGTGAAGTGCGCTCGATCTCGGCGGGCGGGCGGCTGCGCAGGCGAGGAATCAGCATCATGAAATCGGTCAGCCGCTGTCCGGCGCTGTCGCGCGTGGGGACGAGCTGCCACAGGGGCAAACCCGGCATGGGCTCGATGGCAGTCGTCGGCGCGGTTGAAGCATAGATCCGTATCTTCATCGCACCTCCACTGCCCGGCGTTCAGGGCTTCAACTGCAGGTCCTGCACCGCTCCGCGCCGGCCGCATGGAGGCCGCACGCGTTGCCGTAAATAATGCACGTCCTTGTGCAGATAACGCTCGAGCTCCTCAAGCGCGCGGCGGTAGACCTCGCGTTTGAAGTCGACCACCACATCCATCGGCACCCAGTACTGGTTCCAGCGCCAGGCGTCGAATTCGGGATGGCTGCTGGCACGCAGCGAGACGTCGCAATCGCGCCCGGTCAGCCGCAGAAGAAACCAGATCTGCTTCTGGCCGCGATAGAGACCGCGATTGTCGCGCCGCGTCCAGTGGGCTGGCACGTCGTAACGCAGCCATTCGCGCGTACGCCCGAGGATGCGTACATGCGCGGCCTGCAAGCCCACTTCTTCTTCCAGTTCCCGGAACATGGCCTGTTCCGGCGTTTCCCCTGCATTGATGCCGCCCTGGGGAAACTGCCAGGCATGCTGGTTGACGCGCTTGCCCCAGAAAACCTGGTTCTGCGCATTGCACACGATAATGCCTACGTTCGGGCGGTACCCCTCTCGGTCGATCATGGCCGCCACCATCTAAAAATATTCGATTACCCGCATTCTTTCACACCCACCGGAAAATGCAAACCCGGCCCATCCGGAAACCTACCTTTATGCATTGTTTTAATTGATATTTCTGACGGGCGCCCACGCTTCGAAATTGAAGGCTAGCGGTAATGGCGGCGACGCTATTCCAGCAGGGGCGCGACGTTTGCCGCCCACTGAAAGTCGCGCGCGAAGCCACGCAAGTCGAGACCGTAGCGTTTGGACAGATCGTCCAGCCGCGGCCGGGCCGCATCGAGCCTTGCCGCCGCGCCCGGCTCGGTGAAGCCGAACACGATAACGTTGGTTTTGTTCTGCACCGGGATCCAACCGACCTCGCCATCGAACGCCCGCGTCAGCCGTGCGAAATACTCGGCGAATCCGCTGTCGCGTCCCCATAGATTGACCGCCAGCACGCCGCCGGGTTTGAGCGCACGTCGGCAGGCCGCATAAAACGTCTGGGTCGCCAGCGCCTCCACCTGATTGCCTGCATCGAAGCCGTCGAGCAGGATGACATCGGCACTACCGGGATGCTGGCGCACATACAGCGCGCCGTCGGCCTCGATCACGCTGAGTGCCTCGTCGTCGGGCGGCAGTTCGAAATGCGTGCGCGCGGCGGCAATCACCCGCGGATCGATCTCCACCGCGGTGATGCGCGTCTGCGGGCGCTGTTTGCGGATGAACTTGGCGAGCGAGCCGCCGCCGAGGCCGATCATCAGCACCTCCTGCGGCATCGGGTTGAACATCAGAAAACCCATCATCGCGCGGGTGTAGGCAAGCTCCAGATCCCACGGCCGGCTCACCCGCATCGCGCTCTGGATCGCACGGCTACCCAGATGCAGCACGCGCATGCCGCGCTCCTCGGTCACTTCCAGCCCGTCATCCGTTGCCCGGCGTTTACCAAATTTCAGGCGCATTGCCGTTCCACTCCAAAATCGAGCGCGAAAGATTACACCTCCGCACGCTAAAATGCCGTTTTTCGTCCCGACTCCCCCATCATGCGCGCCACCCGGTTTTTCATTTCCACCACCAAGGAAGCTCCGTCCGAGGCCGAACTCGTCAGCCACAAGCTGATGCTGCGTGCCGGCCTCATCAAGCGCCTGGGCTCGGGGCTGTATACCTGGATGCCGCTGGGGCTGCGTGTGCTGCGCCGGGTGGAAGCCATCGTGCGCGAGGAAATGAACCGCGCCGGCGCGATCGAGCTCCTGATGCCGGCGGTGCAGCCGGCCGAATTGTGGGAGGAAACCGGGCGCTGGGCGGTGTTCGGCCCGCAGATGCTGAAGATCAAGGACCGCCACCAGCGTGATTTCTGCTTCGGTCCCACCCACGAGGAAGTCATCACCGACGTGGCGCGCCGCGAGATCAAGAGCTATCGGCAATTGCCGGTCAACTTCTACCAGATCCAGATGAAGTTCCGCGACGAGATCCGGCCACGCTTCGGCGTCATGCGCGCGCGCGAATTTCTGATGAAAGACGCCTACTCCTTCCACGCCGGTAAGGACAGCCTTGCTGCCACTTACCAGACCATGTACGACGCCTATGGACGGATTTTCAGCCGGCTGGGGCTGACGTTCCGCGCCGTGGCCGCCGACACCGGCGCCATCGGCGGCTCCGCCTCGCACGAATTCCACGTGCTGGCCGACTCCGGCGAGGATCTGATCGCCTACAGTCCGGATTCGGACTATGCGGCCAACGTCGAACTGGCCGAGGCGCTTGCCCCCGCGGCGCGGCGCGCCGCGCCGCAGGAAACGCTGCGCGAGGTGGCTACGCCAAAACAGATCACCTGCGAGGACGTCGCCGCCCTGCTCGACATCCCGCTGGCCCGCACCGTCAAGCTCATCGCCGTCATGGCCGACGAAAAGCTGGTCGTCGTCCTGCTGCGCGGCGACCACATGCTGAACGAAGTCAAGTTCGGCAAACTCCCCGGCATGGCGGATTTCCGGCTGGCAAACGAAACCGAAATCCGCGCGGTTTTCGACTGCCCACCCGGTTTCCTGGGGCCGGTCGAAATCGACCGCGCCAAAATCAAGGTCATCGCCGACCGCACAGTCGCCGCGATGAGCGATTTTGTCTGCGGCGCCAACAAGCCGAAATATCACCTGGCCGGGGTTAATTTTGCGCGTGACCTACCGGAACCCGACTTTGTAGCCGATATAAGGAATGTGACATCCGGCGACCCCAGTCCCGACGGCCAGGGCACGCTGCAGCTGTGCCGCGGCATCGAGGTCGGCCACGTATTCCAGCTCGGCAGCACGTATTCGCAAGCGATGAATGCCACCTATCTGGACGAGACGGGCAAGCCACAGGCAATGGAAATGGGCTGCTACGGCATCGGCGTGTCGCGCATCGTGGCCGCGGCCATCGAGCAGAACCACGACGACCGCGGCATCATCTGGCCTAAAACCATGGCACCTTTCTTGCTCGTGGTTGTGGCCATCGGCTACGGCAAGAGCGAGGCAGTTAGACACGCCGCCGATACGTTGTATGCCGAACTGGGTTCCGCCGGCTTCGACGTGTTGCTGGACGACCGCGACGAGCGCCCCGGTGTGATGTTTGCCGATGCCGAACTGGTCGGCATTCCACACCGCGTCACGGTGGGCGAGCGCGGTCTCGCGGACGGCGTGATCGAGTACCAGCCGCGCCGCGCCGCGCCGGGTCAAAGCAGCGAAGCGCAAAAAATCGCGCTGGCCGACGCAACGAAATTTTTGAAAGGTTTACTGGAAAGCTGACATGAAGAAGACCACGCACACCGGCCTCTTGATTGCCACCCTGCTGCTTGCCCTGCCCGTGCAGGCGGGCGGGCAGCGCGAGGAAGCGATGTCGGCCAATGTGCGTTCGTCCCTGCAGCGCGGACTGGCCGACACCGCGGTCAGCCGCACCGCGTTTCGCCATATCGCGGATGAGGCGGCCTGGCTGAAGGAAATGTCGCGCCGGCTCGCCAAGCGCATCCCGAATGAGGCCGAACGGCTGGAGTTTCTGACCACCCTGCACTGGGAGGCCTCACGCGCCGGGGTCGACCCACAACTGATGCTGGGGCTGATCCAGGTCGAAAGCGGCTTCCGCAAATATGCGGTGTCGCCGGTGGGCGCGCGCGGCTACACACAGGTGATGCCGTTCTGGGTCAAGGCCATCGGCAACCCCGACCATAATCTGTTCCAGTTGCGTACCAATCTGCGTTACGGCGCGCTGATCCTGCGCCACTACATCGACATCGAGCGCGGCGATTTATTCCGTGCGCTGGGCCGCTACAACGGCAGTCTGGGTCGCCCCGAGTACCCCAATCTCGTCGTCGGCGCCTGGAAGCGCCACTGGGATTACGTGCCCCGCACCCAATCGGCCGACACCTCCACTGCATCGCGCAGCTGAAGCTTTTTCCCACCCTGACCGGGTGGCTGCCGGGTGGGGTGCCGGCATTCACGCCGGTCTAATACGCCCCGCCTCGACCCGGCGGATCAGGGCTGCCCCGAATCCAGGACAACCAGCGGCTTCGGCTGGCAGTCCGCCGCTACCACGGTGCCCGGCCCACCCGGCACCGAACTGACAACACCGTTGAACGGCGCCCTCAATTCGGCGTCGGCGAGGTTCTTCTGCGCAATCACGCGACGCGCACTGGCGCCCGACAGGGCGGCTTTCGCGCGTGCGTGACGCAGCGTGGCAGCTTCGAGTTCGCTGGTCGACGACACGGTGCGGTTGAACAGTTCCTCCGCCCGCTCCAGATCGCGCCCGGCATCCTCCTCGTCGGCATCCGCTCGCGCCTGCTCCGCCGTCGCCTCGTCGAGCCGGGCCTGCAGCACGGTCTTGTCGAGACGCAGCAGCACCGTCCCCTTCTTCACGCGCTGCCCGGGCTTGACCAGGACTTCCTCGACCACGCCGGACACACGGGTGGTGAGTTCGACCTGCCCTGCCGCCCATAGCGGGCCGCCCCCCCCCAGGCAAAACCCGGCCAGTGCGATCGCCACAATGCGTTGTTTCATTACTGTGCTCCCTCAACAGGCGGCAGGCTGCCACCGGACAATGCTTCCAGCCGGGCGAGCGCGAGCGCCAGACGGTATTCGACCTGCTTGTGGCGCAGCTGCGCCGCCTGTGTTTCGGCCATGCTGCTTCCCAGATTGGTTTTCAGTTCGAGTTCGTATTCGGCGCGCGCACGCTCCAGCGCCCAGTCGCGGTATTCCACCTGTTTGCCGGCGGCGGGACGGCCGCTGTCACGCAGCCATTCGATCTCCTGCAGCGTGGCGAGCAGGGTGTCCGCCAGGTCGAGCTTGAGTTTTTCCAGTTCGGCAACGCTGCGTTCCTTTTGCGCCCGTTCGCGTTCCATCCGGGCATCCACGCGCCTGCCCTGATAAAGGGGGATATTGAACACCAGCCCCGCGCTGAGTTCGTCGCGGGTGGACGATTCGCGGCTATAACCGCCGCCGATCACTTCAGCATCCAGGGTCGGATTGCGCTCCGCACGCACAGCGGCAAGCCGCGCGTCTGCCGCCCCTGCCTGCGCCTGCAGCGTCAGTACGCGCGGGTTCCTGGCCATCACCCAGGGCAGCAGGGATTCATATTCCGGCAGCGGCCGGGCGTTGTCCTTAAGTTCGGGATCGACCAGTTCGGTGGGCAGCTTGCCGGGGCGATAAATAGTATGGGTCAGTTTCTGCCGTGTGCTGCGCATGCGCAGCTGGCTGGCGCTGCGGCGTTCACGCCAGTCCTGGTAGAACGCTTCCAGCCGCAACAGATCGGGACGGCTGCCGATTCCCAGCTCGAAACGTTCTCTGGCCTTGTCCCAGTCGAGATAGGCCACTGTCATGAACTCGTTGTCGACGACGTACTGCTGGTCGGCCAGCAGTACGTCGAAGTAGCGCGCCATGATGTCGATGCGGCGCAGGTTCTCGACATTGAAGAGCGCTGCCTGGCGGGCTGCGATCTCCTGGTCCGCCGCAGCGACCGCCTGGCTACTGCGGCCGAAATCGAGCAAGGGCTTGCGCGCCACGATGCGGCCGATATTGTCGGGCTTCCAGTCGTCATCGGGCTGGCGTCCCCTACGCAGGCTGCCGTCCAGAAACAGGCTGAAATCCTGCCGGCTTGCCGCCTGTTCACGGTCGGCGCGCGACAGCGCCAGCTCGCTCTCCGCCACGCGGCGGTCAGGATGGGCGGCGCTCACCGCCGCCAGCGCCTCGTCCAGCGTCAACCGTTCCGCCGCCGCCGTGGCGGACAACGCACACGCCAGCAGCGCACTCCACGCGGCGCGCCTCATTTACCTTGCTTATACTTGGCGAAGGGCTGGGTCGCGTAGGCGCCCTCCGCGGCATACCGGCCGAGCAGCAGGAACTCGGCTTTGTCCTTGGTGGGGCCGGTGTGGCGCGTAATCAGCTTGCCGTCGAGGTCGAAGAACAGGAGCGTCGGCGTGGCACGCACGCGGTTTGCAAAGGCGAAGGCCTTTTCGCTGGTGTCCTTGCCCTGGAAATCGGTCATTTCGGTATCGCCGTTGACGTCGATCGAATACACCAGAAATTTTGCGCGAAAGGCATCCTGCACCTCGGCCTGGTTGAGAATGGTGGTCTTCATGCGCTCGCAAAACGGACAGTCGTCCATTTCGAAAAACAGGAAAATACCTTTCTTGCCCTGCTTTTTGGCTTCCTGCAGATCGGCCTGAAAATCGCCGAATTTGGGCTGGAAAAAATGGTTGGCTGGATCGCGCGTTTCCGCCCAGGCAGATGCAGAAAAAAGCATGAAAAACACGATAAGCAGCTGGCGCATGGATGTCTCCTTGGTTTGCAGGTAGTGTTATTTTTTTGGGCGGGCCGGTTTGCCGGCGATGTAGCTTTCCACTGCCGCGCGGGTAATCAAGCCCACTTGCTGTGCGACCATTTTACCGTCCGGGTTATACAGGTAGGTGGTCGGCAAACCCTGCACCGGCCCGATCTGTCTCACGATCTCCGGGGTGCCCAGCACGATGGGGTAGTCAACCAGCAGGCCGTTGGCAAAATCGGTCACCTGCCTGGCATTTCGGTAATCCATGGCCACGCCGATGACGACGAGGTTGTTCTTTTTGTCCCCATGCAGCGCAATCAGGTCGGGAATTTCCTCCAGGCAAGGCGGGCACCAGGTCGCCCAGTAATTCACCAACACCCATTTCCCCTTGTAGCCGGACAGCGTGTGGATCTTGCCATCGGTATCGGTCACTTTGAAATCCGCTGCCTGCACCCACGACGACGACGCAAGCGCCAACAGCAATCCGGCCAGCCACATCGGATAAAATCGAACGCTTTGTAACGTCTGCATTATTTTCCACCATGAACGAATTTCGCATTGAGAAAGACTCGCTCGGCGAGGTCAAGGTTCCCAGGGACGCGTGGTATGGCGCACAGACTGCACGCGCTGTCGCCAATTTTCCCATTTCCGGACGCCACCCGGATGATGATTTCGTACTAGCGCACGTGCGGATCAAGCTTGCCGCCGCGCACGCCAACTGCCAACCCGGCTGGCTGTCCGAAGAAAAATGCGATGCCATCGTCGCTGTCTGCGAGAAAATCATCGCCGGCGAGCATGCCGATCAGTTCGTGGTCGACCGCTTCCAGGCGGGCGCCGGCACCAGCCACAACATGAACAGCAACGAAGTCATCGCCAATCTCGCCAGCGTGGCGCTGGGCGGCGAAAAAGGCGCGTACCAGCCGGTCAATCCCAACGACGACGTCAACATGGGGCAGTCGACCAACGACACCATTCCCACTGCAATACGCCTCGCCGTACTGGCCAAGCTGCCGCGCCTGACCGCGGCAGTGCACGGCATGGCTGCCGAATTCAGCCGCCTGGCCGAGCGCGAGAAGGACACGGTGAAATCCGGCCGCACCCATCTGCAGGATGCGGTGCCGACTACCCTGGGGCAGGAATTCGCCGGCTATGCGTGGACGCTTTCCCGCTGCGCCGCCGCGCTCGACGCGGTGCGCCCGGCGCTGTGCGAAATCGGCCTGGGCGGCTCCGCCGCCGGCACCGGGCTCAACACCTCGCCCGACTACGCGACGCGCGCTGCTGCCGAACTGGCGAAGCTCACCGGCGAACCTATCCGCGTCGGCCAGCTGGTCGCGCAGATGCAGTCGATGAACGACCTCGCGCGGCTGTCGGGTGAAATCCGCAACCTCGCGCTCGAACTCACCCGCATCTCCAACGACCTGCGCCTGCTCGCCTCCGGCCCGCGTACGGGTCTTGGCGAAATCCAGCTGCCGCCGGTGCAACCGGGGTCTTCCATCATGCCCGGCAAGGTCAACCCGGTGATGTTCGAGATGCTGAACCAGGTGTGCTACCAGGTGCTGGGACAGGACGCCGCCGTCTCGTTCATGGTGCAGGCCGGGCAGATGGAACTCAACGTAATGATGCCGGCGCTCGGCAGCGCGCTGTTCGACGCCATGGACTGGCTCACCAATGCGATGAACGCAACCACCGAAAAGAACCTCAAGGGCATCGTCGTCAACCGCGAAAGGTGCGCCTTCTTCATCCACCAGAGCGTCGCGCTCGCCACCCTGCTCAACACGCAGATCGGCTACAACCAGGCCGCCGAAGTCGCCAAGGAATCGGAAAAATCCGGCCGACCGGTGCGCGACATCGTCGCCGAACGCGGGCTCATGAGCGCAGCGGATTTCGATACGCTGGTGCTGCAGGCGGCGCATGGGATGGGCAGCGGAGGCGGTGCGGGTTGAGGGGTGGGATAATGCTGCGCCTTTCCTGATACGACACATCCCATGCCTATCCAGTGGTTCCCCGGTCACATGACCACCGCGCGCAAGAAGGCCGCGGAGACGATGGCGCAGATCGACGTGGTGGTCGAGGTGCTCGACGCCCGCCTGCCGGAAGCGGGCAGCAATCCGATGATTCACGAGCTGCGTCTGCATCGCCAGCGCACCTGCCTCAAGCTGTTGAACAAGGCCGATCTGGCCGACCCGGAGGCGACACGCGCCTGGCTCGACTATTTCAACAGGCAGCCCGGCGTGCTGGCGGTGGCGATTTCCGCCAAGAAAGCATCCGACGTGGCCAAGCTGCCGACATTGGCGCAGAAGCTGGCGCCGCACCGCGACGACACCTTCAAGCCGCTACGCCTGATGATCATGGGCATCCCCAACGTCGGCAAGTCGACGCTGATGAACACCTGGGTGAAGCGCAAGGTCGCGGCGGTAGGCGACGAACCGGCGGTGACCAAATCGCAACAGCGCATCAACCTGTCGCCGCGCCTGATCCTGGTCGACACGCCGGGGATGACCTGGCCGAAGATCGAGCACGACACCGACGGCTTCATGCTGGCGGCCAGCCACGCGATCGGCCGCAATGCAGTGATCGACGAGGAGGTGGCGGTGTTTCTGGCCGGCATCCTGCTGGAGCGCTATCCGGCCCTGCTGAAGGCGCGCTACGGCTTTGCCCTGGAAGGACTCGATGCGACCGGGGTGCTGGAGGCGGTGGCGAAAAAACGCGGCTGCATCCTGAAAGGACGCGGCGGCGAGCTCGACCTGGAGAAAGCGGCGATGATCCTGCTCACCGATTACCGCAGCGGCATGCTCGGCCGCATCAGCCTGGAAACGCCGGCGACACGGCAGGCGATGCTCGCGGCAGCGACGAGCACGCCCAAAAAAACGGCGGCGTCGAAATCCAACGCCACCGACTGATTATTCCTCTGCCGGCCAGGCTGCTGCGTCCAGCCAGGCCACGGTGTCCAATTTGCCCCGCACCGTAGATACCGGCAGCGTCTCGCCGTTTTTCCAGCGCGTCAGTGCTTCCCGCTTGCCCGGACCGGTGATTACGAACCACACGCGCTGACTGCGATTCAGTCGCGCCACCGACAGGCTTACGCGTTCCGGCGGCGGTTTCGGCGCGTCGAGGACAGCGAGTACGTCGGGGCTGCCTGGCGCAGCGCCCCAATCGTGTCCGGGAAAAAGGCTGGCGGTATGGCCATCCTCGCCCATGCCGAGCAGCACGACATCGAAATCGCCCACGCCTTCCAGCCACTCGCCATACGCCGCGGCGGCCTCGCGCGCACCGCGTTCGGCCGGGATCGGGCGACGGTTTTCGGGCGAGATGCTTGACGCGGCAAGCCAGGCGGCTTCGATCATGACGCTGTTGCGCTCGGGATGGCCGGCTGGCAGGTAGCGCTCGTCGCCGTACCAGACCTGCCAACGCGCATCGCCCGCGCGCCGGTCAGCCAGCGCGCGATAGAGCGCCAGCGGGGTGGTGCCGCCCGCCAGCACCAGATGGAACACGCCGCGCGCGGCGATAGCGGTTTCAGCCTCCATGCGCAGCGCATCGGCCAGCGCCGCCACGAGCGCGTCGGCATCGGCAAACACCCGCCATTCGGGCAACATCACAATTCGTTGCGCCAGATTTGATCGTCGCTGTCGAACAGACGGTTGGCATCGGCCGGCCCCCAACTACCGGCGGGATAGGTCGGGATGTATTCGCGCTCGATCGCCCAGTGATTGAGGATGGGATCGACCACCCGCCACGCCCATTCGATTTCGTCGAAGCGCAGGAACAGCGAACGGTCGCCCTCGATGACGTCGAGCAACAGGGTTTCGTAGGCGTCGAGCGTCTGCTCATCGGTCTTCAGGAAACTCGCGTTCATCTGCATCAGACGGGTGTCCATGTCGAGCCCGGGCTGCTTGACGTGGATTTCCATGCGCATCGATTCGTCGGGCTGGATCGATAGCAGGATCCAGTTGGGATCGACCGACTCGAGCGGAGTTTCGCGGAACAGCTGCTGCGGCGGATGGCGGAAGCGGATCGCGATCATCGAGGTCTGGTGCGGCATGCGCTTGCCGGTGCGCAAGTAAAACGGCACCCCGCGCCAGCGCCAGTTATCAATGTAGAACTTGGCGGCGACAAAGGTTTCGGTGATGGAATTCAGCTCGACGTTTTCTTCCTGCTGGTAGCCGACCACGGGCTTGCCATCGATGGTGCCACGCGTGTATTGCGCGCGCAGCGCATGTGCGTGCACCGCACGCTTGGCGATCGGGCGGATCGAGCGCAGCACCTTCACCTTCTCGTCCTGCAGCGCGTCGGCTTCGAGCGCAACGGGCGGCTCCATCGCGACCACGGTCAGCAACTGCATCAAATGGTTTTGTAGCATGTCGCGCAGCGCGCCGGCGCGATCGTAGTAGTCGGCACGATTCTCGATGCCGATCGACTCGGCCACGGTGATCTGCACATGGTCGATGAAGTTGCGGTTCCACAGGGGCTCGATCAGCGTGTTGGCGAAGCGGAAGACGAGCAGGTTCTGCACCGTTTCCTTGCCAAGAAAGTGATCGATGCGGTACACCTGCTCCTCGTCGAAATGCTGGTGCAGCAGGCGATTGAGCATCTGCGCCGACTCGAGGTCTTCACCAAACGGCTTTTCGATCACCACCCGGTGCAGGCCGCGTGGCTTGTTGAGCCCCGCGGCTTCAAGGTTCTGGATCACCGCACCGAATTCCGCCGGCTTGATGGCAAGGTAGAACACCGCGCTCGAGCACGCCGATTCGGGCGGCAGCCGCTCGGCCAGCGCGCGGTAGGCGGCGATGTCGTTGAGGTCGCCCTTGAAATAGCTGAAGCGCGCAATGAAGCGTTCGAACACCGGCGTATCGAGCGAGCCCTTGATGTTGCCCGCGAGCGTTTTTCGCATGTGCTCACGCCAAACTTCCGTCGTCCAGTCGCGCCGCGAAAATGCGATGATCGTGAGCGACTCCGTCAGCCGTGCAGCAGCTTCCAGGTGATACAGCGCGGGCAGGAGCTTGTTGGACGCGAGGTTTCCAGTCGCACCAAAAATTACAAATGTACACGGCAGATTATCTGCCGAATCGTTCTTGCCCAGGTTCATCTCAGCCCTCCTTGACGGCGTGGCCGCCAAAGCCCTGGCGCATCTTGGCCAGCATTTTTGCCGCGTAATCGTTCCTGCCCTGAGTGGCGAAGCGCATCATCAGCGCGAGCGTCATCACCGGCGTCGGCACACCCTGCTCGACCGATGCGAGCGTCGTCCAGCGGCCCTCGCCAGAATCCGACACGAAAGGCTCGATAGATTCGAGCGTCTGATCCTGTGCCAGAAAATCCGTCGTCAGATCCAGCAGCCACGAGCGCACCACGCTACCGTGACGCCACAATTCGGCGATCGCTGCCAGGTCGAGGGCGAAATCGGGCTTGGCCTGCATCAGCGCAAAGCCCTCGGCGAAGGCCTGCATCATGCCGTACTCGATGCCGTTGTGAACCATCTTGACGTAATGTCCCGATCCCACCGGACCGGTATGCAGCCAGCCGGTGGTCGGCGTCGGCGCCAACGCTTCCATGTAGGGCTTCAGGCGCGCAGCCGCCGCATTGCTGCCGCCGAACATAATGCAGTAACCGTTGTCGAGCCCCCATACGCCGCCCGAGACGCCGGCGTCGGCAAACTCGACGCCATATTCTGCGCAACGCACCGCGCGCGGCGCATCGTCCTTGAAGTGCGCATTCGCACCGTCGACGACAAGATCGCCCGGCGCCAGCAAGGGCAGCAGCGACTCGAGCGCGGCGGCGCTCGCCTCGCCCGCCGGCAGCATCAGCCAGACAACACGCGGCGCCTGCAGGGCAGCCACCATTTCCTGCAGGGTGGCGCTGGCGAGATGGCCGGTTTCCGCCGCGATGGCCTCGCTCACCGCATGGCTGCGGTTGTGAACCGCGATCCTGATGCCCTTGCGCGCCAGGCGCCGCGCCATGTTGCCGCCCATGCGGCCCAGTCCGACGATACCGAATTCCATACTCGACTCCTTGAAAATGAATGCCTGGCCGGCACGGCAATCGTGCCCACTATGGATACATCATAGAACGCGGGGATGACAGAAGAGTGCACACTCTGTCAAGCCAGCAAGCCCGGAAACAGCTTGCCCAGGCCGCTCGCGATCATCTCGACCGAGATCGCCGCGATGATCAGCCCCATCAGGCGCGTGACGACATGAATCCCGGTTTTTCCAAGGCGCCGCGCGATCATCGGCGCGGCACGAAACGCCAGCCATACCGACAGGGCAACCAGCACCACCGGGATCAGCAGCAGACCTTGATGCAGCGCATCGCCCTGCGCCGCGCCCGCCGCCACGATCACATGGGTGATCGCACCCGGCCCCGCCAGCAGCGGCACCCCCAGCGGCACCACACCGACCGAATCCTTCTCTTCTGCCTCCTGCGCCTCGTCCTCGGTCTGCCGCTGCGGGCTGATTTGCGCCCCCACCATCGACAGCGCCAGCAACAGCAGCAGCAGGCCGCCCGCCACCGAGAAGGCAGCAAGGCGGATACCGAAAAACAGCAGCAAGGGCTCGCCGGCGAAGGTAAACAGTGTCAGCACGCCCAGCACTGTCAGCGCTGCAATTCGCGCTGCTGCGTGACGTTGCGCCAGCGTATAGCCCTGGGTGGCGAGGAAGAAAAGAGGAATGACGCCGACCGGGTCGACGATGGCAAACAGCGCGAATGTGGATTTGACGAGGGCAAGGATGTCCATGCCGGCATCATAGCCGCATGACGGTACGAATCAGGCCCGGCGAAACACCAGGTCCCATACGCCATGGCCCAGACGGATGCCGCGCTGCTCGAATTTGGTGAGCGGGCGGGTGTCGGGGCGCGGCGCGTAATCCGCCACGGTGTTGGCGAGCAGCGGCTCGGCACCGAGCACCGCCAGCATCTGCTCGGCGTAGTCCTGCCAGTCAGTCGCCAGATGAATATAGCCGCCAGGCTGCAGGCGGCTGGCCAGCAGGCTCACCAACGGTGGCTGGACCAGGCGGCGCTTGTGGTGGCGCTTTTTGTGCCAGGGGTCGGGAAAGAAGATGTGGATGCCGGCGAGGCTGGCCGGCGCCAGCATGCAGGTCAGCACCTCGACGGCGTCGTACTGAATGACGCGCACGTTGGTGAGGCCGCGCTCGCCGAGCTGCTTCAGGAGCGCACCCACGCCGGGCGTATGGACCTCGACGCCGAGATAGTCGTTCTCGGGATGGGCAGCGGCAATCCCGGCCAGCCCCTCGCCCATGCCGAAACCAATTTCCAGGATGCGGGGGGCACTGCGGCCGAAGGCGGCATCGAGATCGAGCAAGCCGGACTGGTACGGCAGCATGAACTGCGGCCCGATCTCGGCCAGCGCGCGCGCCTGGCCGGAACCGACGCGCCCGGCGCGCAGCACATAGGAACGAATGCGCGGGTGCGCACCGGTGTCGGTCGTCATGCTGTTATTTGCTACCGGTAATGAGGCCGCTGGTCGGCGAACTGGGACTGGCCTGGTAGATTTTCTTCGGCATGCGGCCGGCCAGGAAGGCCTCGCGCCCGGCTTCCACCGCCTTCTTCATCGCCGAGGCCATCAGCACCGGATTGCCGGCGCCGGCGATCGCGGTATTCATCAGCACCGCGTCGCAGCCGAGCTCCATCGCGATGGTGGCGTCGCTGGCAGTGCCGACGCCGGCGTCGACGATCACCGGCACCGAAAGACGGTCGATGATGATCTGCAGGTTCCACGGATTGAGGATGCCCATGCCGGAGCCGATCAGGCTCGCCAGCGGCATCACCGCGACGCAGCCGATGTCTTCCAGCTGTTTGGCGGCGATGGGGTCGTCCGACGTGTAGACCATCACCTGGAAACCATCCTTCACCAGCACCTCGGCGGCCTTGATCGTTTCGGCCACGTTGGGATAGAGCGATTCGGCGTCGCCCAGCACCTCCAGTTTGACCAGCGCATGGCCATCGAGCAGTTCGCGCGCCAGACGCAGCGTGCGGATCGCGTCGTCCGCCGTGTAGCAGCCGGCAGTGTTGGGCAGATAGGTGTATCTCGACGGCGGCAGCGCGTCGAGCAGGCTGGGCTGGCCGGCATCCTGGCCGATATTGGTGCGGCGGATGGCGACGGTGACGATTTCCGCGCCCGAGGCCTCGACCGCGCGCCGGGTCTGTTCGAAATCCTGGTACTTGCCGGTGCCGACCAGCAGACGGGAGGCATAGGATTTTCCGGCGATGACGAGAGGGTTCATAAAATTCAGGTGAGGCGTGAGGGGTAAGGGGTAAGACACGGGGATGAGAAGGAAGGACTCAGGCTGGGCTTCGCACCTCACCCCTTACCCCTCACGCCTCACCCGTTTCAGCCGCCGCCGACAGCGACGACGATTTCCAGGCGGTCGCCGCTGACCAGCGAGGTGCTGGCATGCCGGCTGCGCGGGACGATCTCGCCATTTCTTTCGACAGCGATGCGTTTTCCCGTCAAGTCCTGCGACTCGATCAGTTGACTCAGGGTAAGCGGCGCAGGAAAACTGCGGGTTTCGCCATTGATGACCAGTTCAATCACTTCTTTTCTATCCGTGGGACATGAGTTTCAGTATCATGCCGAATTCTACCGCGCGGGCGTCGTATAGTGGCATTACCTGAGCTTCCCAAAAAGCTCGCGCAGGTCAGGACGAGACGGTAGAAGCCCCTGATTCCGCTAAATCATTGATTTGATGACCCCCATCCCCCGCCGATGGGTCGAGTATGGGTGCCG
>DATKUP010000123.1:0-29937 GCA_035530575.1 Thiobacillus sp.
CGGCACCCATACTCGACCCATCGGCGGGGGATGGGGGTCATCAAATCAATGATTTAGCGGAATCAGGGGCTTCTACCGTCTCGTCCTGACCTGCGCGAGCTTTTTGGGAAGCTCAGGTAATGCCACTATACGACGCCCGCGAGACGGTTCGTTACGGTGCGGAGTCTACCGTGTTGAGATCGTCGCTGTCGAGACTTCCTACCGTGGTGGTGACGGTAATGGGGAGGGTAGCAGTCCAAAGCGACGGTCGCGAAGCGCCACAGCGGAACTGAGCAACCGAAACCGCCAGCGAATATTCGGGCCGGATTTCCTTACGCCCAGTCATCGCCCAAAGCTGATTGGCTTTATTTGGTTTTACGGATGCTCTGGATATACGCGAGTTCGCTTAATGCGACCTTGTTCATGGGCTCCACTTCAAGTGACTCTCGAAATAAACGCTCAGCTTCATCAAGCCTCTTCAAGTCAATAAGGGCAAACCCCATCCCCCTCAGCGCAGCAGCACGAAATGTCCGCTGAGATGTGTACTTGAGGGAAAGGTCGCGAGCTTTTTGGTATGCGGCCAAACCCTTTTCAGGCTTTCCAAGCTGGTTCAGCACGTATCCTGTTTCTATTGCTGTGTTTGCTGACACAGGCGCGATCCTCTCAACATCTTCAAGGGTGCGAAGGGCTGCCGAGAAGTCCCGTCTTTCCGACTGAATTAACGCCAGCATCTGTAGGCACTCCTTATACCCCCAATCTACCAACTCAAATTGCGTCCTTGTCGTTTTTCTGAACTCGTCGTATTCCACATGCGACGGAAATGAGAATTGCCTAAGTTTCGGACTGAACTCTGCTTCATAGTCTTTTCGCAATGTATTCGCCAGCTTCTCTGCTTCAACAAAGCGCTTTGCCATGACCATGGTCACCACTTCGTTGGCACGGGTGCGGAGTTGCGCTCCTTTCGCTTTCTCCGGCTTTTCGACCTTCTGCTCAAATCCTGTAATGAATGTTTCTGCCCTGGCTTCTGCACACGCGCATACGCTGAGTACAGCGGCAATAGCCGGTAGAAGAAACTTGTTTTTCATTTGCGCCCCCTGAAGTCCATCCCTCGTGACGAGTCTAAGGCCTAATATCCATGGCTGGACGAAAACCTAGATGATCATTCGAGAGCATGTCAGTGAACCAATCTCGCACAGTTGCACGTGTATTCTCAGATGAGTAATTCCATGAACCATCGCGCCGCACCTTCATTTCACACGTGCCCGTTTTCCAAGCAGCACCGTTTGTCGGGGCGCCCTTGTAGTCACTATTCCAACAGTCCTCTACCCATTCTCGAACGTTCCCGCTCATGTCATAAAGGCCAAAGCGATTGGGATGTTTCTGGCCGACTTTGTGGATGCGCCTACTACTATTATCGAGATACCAGCCAACGTAATCGAGGATGTCGCTACCGCAATAGGTTTCTTGTGTACCAGCACGACAAGAGTATTCCCATTCAGCTTCGCTCGGCAGACGGTAACGGTTACCAGTCGCCTTGCTAAGTTTGTAAACAAAGTACTGTGCATCATCCCAACTTACATTTTCTACAGGGCAATCATCACCGCATTCTTTATTATGGCTAGGGTTATAACCCATAATTGCTCGCCATTGTCCTTGTGTTACCTCTGTCTTTGCCAAGGCGAAGGAAGGAACGTTGACCTTATGCTTAGGCCGTTCGGAGGATTGGCCATCATCAGAACCCATATTAAAGCTCCCCCCTGGTATTACCACCATCTCAGGGCAAACTGGGCAGTCCTTGAATGTTGGCCCTGACTGGAGATAATGATCAGCATAAGCTGGAAAAACTATGCTGAAAATCATCATGAACAAGATGACAAGTCTTTGCATTAAGCCCCCAATGTTTAAATTTCTAACATGACAAGTTAGTTCGGTCAGTGAACAGCGGGGCATCCATGCCCCGATCCCTAGTCGATGTCGATCCGTAGTAGTTTAATTATCGACATCGTTCTCCATTGCCCCGCATCTTTGCCGAGATAGGCTGTGAACTCGGTCGACAGCCTTGGTCTCTTTCATTCTTCCCCTGCCCTGAACCATCCTCTTCCCATGCTGTGTATATTCCTGTAAGTAGAGGACCACTATCGCCTGAATGGTCGGCAAAATCCTTTGGCTGCGGATTGCGGGGTTTGTAGTAATCCTTGTTGTTATCACCCAGCCATTGCACGAATTCCTCTGCCAACCGGCTGCTTATTTTGTTCGGTCCTTTGATACCGTGCCGTCCCTGGATTACCCCTTGAAGGAAATCAGGGATTTCTACCCTGTTGCGTCCAAAGTAATAGAAATGGTCGGACACAAATACAGGGTGCCCACTGAGATCTGCGCCTACGTCCTTGATGAAATTCTCCGGGTGGTTGTGGAATCGTGAGGGAAGTCGTTTCCATTGGTTGGCATCATTTCTGTAGTACAGATTATCGCCACACTGCTGTTCGGGTTTCCCATCAAGTACCGGCTTTTTGCACTGAAAATCTGGGTGATTGAAATACACATCCATGGTCAGCCTTTTCAAGATGAGCATGGCATAGACAAGTCGGTGTCCATCTTTTTTTGGAGAATGGCCAATGAGCCAATTTCCCTCATTAGCCTTGCATTCCATATGACTGGGTGTACATACGGCTGATGTGCAGTAGTCGTGAAAAGGGTTTGGCGCGAGACCGGTATCGACCGCGACAACGTGACTGTACAGTATCATCCCATTCTCCTGCATGGTGAAGGACGCTTGAATTTTACGTGAACAGGCTTAATCTTATGCAACGCGTTTGACCGCCTCGGGTAGTGTCCCGCCGCAGAGAAAATCTGAAAGCTGCCGTTCTGTGAGATTTCCTGGCCTACGTCCTGTAACGAATCTTTAGCGGGTGGGCCGGCTCAAATATTCGCGGCTCAGGCCGAACAAGAGACGTTCTGCCCCATCAACCTGAACACGCCCCTCCCCATTACCGTCACCACCACGGTAGGAAGTCTCGACAGCGACGATCTCAACACGGTAGACTCCGCACCGTAACGAACCGTCTCGCGGGCGTCGTATAGTGGCATTACCTGAGCTTCCCAAGCTCATGAGGAGGGTTCGATTCCCTTCGCCCGCTCCAAACGCTGCTTGCAGACATGTCATCTGGCCGCCAGCCTCGGTTCAATAAATTGTTCTCCATGGCCGTTATTGCAATCAGGCCATGAATATCCAATCCACCCCCCTTGCTCCTGCCGCGCTGTTACGCGAAGTCGATGTGCGCATGACGCAGGCGCTGGATAATTTTTTTCAGCGCAGCCATGCTCCGCTTCAGGACACCCTTTTACGCGCCATTTCGGCACAGATGGCGCCTACAGCCATCGCAACCGGGCAGACTTGCCTGGACTGGCTCAATACCCGTCCGGATGCTTTATCCACTGCATTTGCCGATCAGTTCCGCCGTCATCTCGCCCGGCCCGAAACGTTTACCCAGCGCCATGACAGCCGTCCAGCCGAACTGCAACTGCTGGACGACGACGCGCTCAAGCGGCAGCTGGCGGAAGAAAAAGCCGCCGCCCAACTGATTGAGGTCCTGCGTGCGGACATGTTGCTGCTGTTCGGCCGATTGCGGGCGGTGCGGCGAATTGCACTGGAAGATCAGGATCACGTCGATGCCTATGGTCCGCTGCCGATCATTCGCGCCCTGTCGCGCGCACTCGATACGCTGGACATCGAGTCACAGTGCGGCACCCTTCTGCTCCAGTGTGCCGCCGCCCCCCTGCTCGACACGCTCAAACATACCTACACCGCGCTCAATCAATTTCTGTACGCACAGAACACCCCTGAACTCCCCGTCGCGCATGCGGTTCCTCCGCCGCGACGAACGCAAGCCGGCGCCGGGCAGGCCATCCTGGCGCATATCCAGTCTGTGGCCGCGCATGCGGGCGAAACCGGCCCGGCAGACGGGTTCCCGCCCATGCCGCGCCGCCTGATCGACAGCCTGGCAGGCTGGCAAACCCGTCCGCCTGACGCGCCGGCTGCCGCCACGCGCATTCTGCAGCCGGTGCAGCAGGATGCGCGCCGCGTCGGTACGGGCGCACTGGATCTCGCGGTGCTGGAAGCCGTGACCGGGCTGTTCGAGTGCATCCTCGACGATCCGGCCATGTCGCCGCGTTACAAGGCCGCGATCGCTCAACTGCAAATCCCGACCTTGCGGGTCGCCCTCGTCGCACCCGATTTTTTCAGCAACGACCAGCATCCGGCACGCCAGTTGATCGATCTGGCGGGGCTGTTCTCGCGCCGCTTCCCAGAGTACGCCCCCTCGCACGTTCCTGCGCTTGAACAAATCGAGACCCACTGCGCCGCCATCCTCGACGAT
Source organism: Thiobacillus sp. (assembly GCA_035530575.1). Taxonomy (GTDB): domain Bacteria; phylum Pseudomonadota; class Gammaproteobacteria; order Burkholderiales; family Thiobacillaceae; genus Thiobacillus. The sequence goes on from DATKUP010000123.1 coordinate 4,356, forward strand.
CCCGGACATCCAGCCGGCGCCTTTACGCAGGCGCACAACAGCCTGGCCGCCTGGCTGGCCGACAAGAATGCGCACGCGAAAGCCAGGCTTGCTGCCGAAGTGGCGCATCTGGAGCAAATCGAACGCCGGGAACTGGGCACTCTGTTGGCCCTGGAGAACCTGCACGACCTGACCGAACGCTACCCCGCGCCGGAATCGGTGTTGCGGCGACTGGAAGCGGCCTGGGTGCCGCACATGGCCTCGCTGTATGTGGCCGAATCCGGCGAGGGGCCAGACTGGCGCGCAGCCTGCCACACCCTGCTACAGCTTTTTCTCAGCCTACAGGCGCCGCAAAGTGACGCCACGCGCGAGGCCCGGCTACAGTCGATTCCATCCATCAACACCGCGCTACGGGGCGGGCTGCTGGCACAAGGGGCCGAGCCCGGGCAGTTGAAAGATTTTTTCAGCGCCATCACCGCCACCCAGGAATGCTGGATTCGCCCCGCCCTGGGTCAACGCGAAGCGGTGCTCAGCACGTTTACACCCCGGCGCGTCTCGCAGCAGCAAATCGAATCGCTTGCCCGCCAGTTTGCGGATACGCCGGCCGATGATCCCGTCCTGCAACGGACGCAGCAATTACGCGAAGGCGACTGGGTGGATTTCGAGCCGCCTTGCGAAGGTCTGGCGGCGGCGCGCGTGGCCTGGGTCGGCGTGCATGGCCATCTGCTTTTCTGCAGCGGCGAAGGCGAGCAACGATTTTCGCTCGACCACACGCGGCTCGCGACTGAGATCCGTGCTGGCCGCGCATCCATTCCGGAGCAGTCACTCACCGGCAAAGCCATGCTGTGCCTCAAGAAAACCTTGTCGACCAGTCCCGGCTGATATTTTCAATCCACACCCTAAAGTTTCCCGCGTCCCTGCCGATAGATTAATTGTGCGGTTGTGTGTCGATTTTCAGGCATGATCGCCGACCACCGAACAGGGCAAACCCGCCGCGAGACGGGGACGCAAAGTTACCGGTCTCAGTTCCCGCTGCAGGCGGCCGAGATAGCGGAGCCGCCGGCAGCATTCCTGTCACGCGCACGCCACCCCGTTCCCAGGTCAGCCAACCGCCGATACCGCGAGGTGACCCCATGGAGCGCGAGATGCCAGAAAACTCAGTCGTAGTTAACCTCAGTCAGTTCGAGCGTACTCGCCGCACACAGGTCTCCGCCGAGACCCTGTCCGCTCTGTACGGCTGCCGCGACTTGCTGATCGAAGGCGCGACCCGTGTGCTGACCCGGCAGTCCGAGGCGATGGAAAACACCCTGCTGGCGATGGCCGACCGCTCGCCGCTGCTGGATACGCGCAATTCGTATTACAACGCCCAGGGCATCCTCAACACGCGGACCAATGAATTGCTGAGTGCCTGCAAAGATGCTTACTGCCAGACTTTCAACGATTTTGCCCATAACCGCGAAAAATCCGCCGGCGCCGAACTGCTCGAGCTGTCCCTGGTGGACGACCAGGATTACGAAATCACGCTGGCGGTCGACAAGGCCACCTCGCGACTGCGCTACAACTGCGCCGAAGAGCTGGTCGCCCTGGATGCCCGCATCGCCCATCTGTTGGGCCGCTCGGACCTGTCCGAAAACGACAGTCCGCTCGGCCCACGCGCGCTGTGCGAAGCGCTGCTGGACGGCATCACCCGCATGCAGCTTGAACAAAACATACAAATCGTGCTGTTGAACCAATTCGATCTGGTGCTGACCACCGAACTCGCGAACATCTACCAGTCCATCAACCATTACCTGATCGACCGCGGCATCCTGCCCGACATCAAGGTCGGCGCGAAAAGCCGGGCGCACGGCGCAGCCCAAAACAGCCCCGCTGCAACTGGCCCCGCTCCGGCCATGCAGGGGCAGGCGGGCGGCGACATGTTCAGGCTGTTCGAACAACTGGCGCAAGGCAGCAGCAGCGCAGCAGGGGGGGAAGCGGGCGGCGCGGCAGCAAGTCTGGCCGGATTCAGCCTGCTCGACTCGCTCGGGCAACTGCAATCCGGCGCCATGATGCTACCCGGTAGCGGCCACCTCAAGCTGCCCCTGCTGGAAACCGCCACCATCCAGAACGTGCTGCGCAACTTGCAACAAAGCCCGGTAATGCAGGCAGCAAGCCCACTCGATGCGGTGCTGGTCGATGCCGTGGCAATGCTGTTCGACGTGGTGTTCGATGACGCAGCCATCCCGGATCATCTCAAGGCGCAAATCGCGCGCCTGCAGATTCCTGTGCTGAAGGCGGCGATGCTGGACCGCAATTTCTTCTCGCAATCGCAACACCCGGTTCGCCGCATGCTGGATGCGATCGCCACGCTGGCTGTCCACCTGCCCGACAACGAGGCAGGCAATGCGCGGCTGGAAGCCATTTCGCAAGTGGTCAGCCGGGTGCTCGAATGTTTCGAACAGGATATCGGCGTATTCGATTCCGCCGCCGCGGAACTGGAGGCCATGGGCAACCTGCTGGAAAACACGCTGGAAGAAATCGTCGACGCCGGCCTGCAGCAGGATATTGCCCAGATCAAGCAGTCCGAGCGCACAGAGTTCGCGCCGGTAATCGTGCACGATTTCATCAACCGTGCGCTCAATGACCAGCCGGTGGTGGACGCCTTGCGTGAATTTTTGCGGCGCGACTGGGCTCAGTTGCTGACCCTCGATTACATCAACGAAGGCGAGCAGGGCGCACATTTCAACAGCCACGTCGAAACCATGCGCGAACTGGTATGGAGCGTGCAACCCAAGGCTGACATGGACGCGCGGCTGATGCTGGTGCGCATACTGCCCGGATTGCTGAAACGGCTGCGCGAGGGCGTGGCAGAAATCGATCTGCCGCAAAAGCTCAACGACCGTTTCTTTGCCACCCTGGTCATTCTGCACGCCAACGCGGTGCGCCCCAACGCCCAACCGGTGCCGCTGCCAGACATCACGCCCGAAGAAATCGAGGAACTGGCGCCCGTCCCTGCTGCTGCCGAGTCCGCCTCGACAGAACCCGCAGCCGAGGCGGAAGATGAATTCACCCTGCGCACCCGCACCCTGAACAAGGGCGACTGGGTGGAATTCCACTACGACGACGGCACCTTCCGCTGGGCACGGCTGGGCTGGGCCAGCAGTATCAAGAACACCTATCTGTTCTCGGACCAGGACGGCATGAACAGCTTCTCCATCAGTCAGAACCGCCTGGCCGACAAGCTGCGCCGCGGCGAAGCGGTGCTGGTCGAGCGCAAGTCCATCACCGAGTCGGCATTCGGCAAGCTGATGAAACTGTTCCGCCAGAAACTCAGCCACGCCTGAGCGTGCAGCCGTTGCCGATGCATCGGCCTTAGAGCCACCCTCTTCGCGGGGACAACCACAGCCTGACCCTTGCGGGTGCTTTCAGCACTCCCATTGATTCACCCATCCGCCCCAGCTACCCTGCCGGGGTGAAATCCTTTTCCTCTCGCATCATCCGCTGGCAACAGCAGCACGGCCGCCATGCCCTGCCCTGGCAGAGCATGGCTGCTGGCGCTTCAGCGCCTCCAGAACCGCGACCCATCCCTTGTGGGCAGGTTGTCCGCAACCCTTACCGCATCTGGCTGTCGGAAGTCATGCTGCAGCAGACCCAGGTCGCCACGGTCATCCCCTACTTCGAGCGCTTTGTCGCGCGCTTCCCCGATCTGCCCGCCCTCGCCGCTGCGCATGAGGATGAGGTGCTTGCGCTGTGGAGCGGGCTCGGCTACTACAGCCGCGCGCGCAACCTGCATGCCGCTGCACGCGCCATCGTTGCAGATCATGGCGGAAAATTTCCGGAAGGCATTGACGCCATCGCGCAGCTGCCCGGCGTCGGGCGCTCCACAGCCGCCGCCATTGCAGCGCTGGCATTCGGCCAGCGCTGCGCCATCCTCGATGGCAACGTCAAACGTGTGCTGGCGCGCCACAATGGAATTGTCGGCTGGCCCGGCGACAGAAACGTTGAAACGGCGCTGTGGCAGCTGGCCGAATCGTATCTTCCGCGCGATGCCATCGAGGCCTACACCCAGGGCATGATGGACCTCGGCGCGCTCGTCTGCACGCGCAGCCGACCCGCCTGCCCGGCGTGCCCGGTCAATACCGATTGCGTTGCATTCACACAGCATCGGATCGCCGAATTGCCCACCCCACGCCCCCGAAGAAACCTCCCCGAAAGACAGGTGCTGATGCTGCTGCTGCTTGACCGGGACGAACTGATGCTGGAAAAACGCCCGACGCGCGGCGTGTGGGGTGGCTTGTGGAGCCTGCCCGAGCTCGTCCCGGGCGCCGATGCCGCCGCCCACTGCAATGACCACTTCGGTTTCACCACGCTCGCGCAGCAGGCACTGCCACGATTCAGCCACAGCTTCACCCACTTCAAACTACATATCCAGCCCGTCCAGATGCAGCTTGCACCGCGTCAGTCCACGCGGCCCGGCCAGATCTGGCTGTCCCCGGCCGACGCACTCGATGCTGCGCTGCCCGCGCCAGTACGCAGGCTGGTCGCCCAGCTCGAACTCACCTGAGCACAGGGGCGGCAGCACATGTCTGACTGACTTTGGATGGAGTGCTATATATATTTCATGAACCCGCCTGTCGCAGGAGTTGCCATGAATACGTCCCCCACCATGCCCGGCCCCGCCATCTTTGACCCCGACGGTTTCCTGCTCGACCCGGCCATGTGGAGCGAGAGCCTGGCCGACCGCATTGCCCGGAACGACGGCTTGGGCGAACTCAGTGAATTGCAGATCGGCCTGTTGCTCACTCTGCGGCGCGAATACGCCAAGCACGACAGCGTGACCGCGCTAAGCCACGTGTGTCACCTCATCGGGCAGAGCGCCGATTGCATGCAGCACCTGTTCCCCAGCCCGCGCGAGGCGTGGCGGATCGCCGGGCTGCCCAATCCCGGCGAGGAAGCCAAGTCCTACATGTGAACCTTCCGGCAATGCAACGACGAGACTGATCGGTGCGCCTCGAGTTCAGCGCCGGCAGGCAATCATCGAAATTCGCAGGCCCGGCACTGCCGGCGAGGAGCGCCAGCGGCAGCGCGAAAAACCTCCCCTTTCCGTCGCATGTTTTACCTCCGTGTGGGCGCACCGTGCCGCAATGCAGCCGCCTCGCCGCGCCCGGATTCCGGTAAAATCGGCGTTTTCCATTTCGTTAAGAGATTTTTCACCATGTCCATGGCCGACCGCGATGGCGTCATCTGGTACGACGGCAAACTCGTTCCCTGGCGCGACGCCACCACCCACGTCCTCACCCACACCCTGCATTACGGCATGGGCGTCTTCGAGGGCGTACGCGCGTACAAGGCCGAACAGGGAACGGCGATTTTCCGCCTGCAGGAACACACTGACCGGCTGTTCCGCTCCGCCCATATCCTCGGCATGAAACTGCCTTTCGACAAGGACACGATCTTCGAAGCGCAACGCACCGTGGTGCGCGAGAACGGGCTTGAATCGGGCTATCTGCGTCCGATGGCGTTTTTCGGTTCGGAGGCCATGGGCATCTCGGCGAAGAACCTGTCGGTACATCTCATCGTCGCCGCCTGGCCATGGGGCGCCTACCTGGGACAGGAAGCGCTGGAACGCGGCATCCGCGTAAAAACCAGCTCCTTCTCGCGCCATCACGTCAACGTCACCATGTGCAAGGCCAAGGCCAACGGCAACTACATGAATTCCATCCTGGCGCACAAGGAAGCCGAGATGGACGGCTACGACGAGGCGCTGCTGCTCGACGTCGATGGCTTCGTTGCCGAAGGCTCGGGCGAGAATATTTTCATCATCCGCAACGGCAAGCTCATTACGCCAGATTTGACCAGCGCACTGGAAGGCATCACCCGCGACACCATCATCCAGCTTGCCGCCGAAATCGGCTTGCCGCTGGTTGAAAAACGCATCACCCGCGATGAGGTCTACAGCGCCGACGAGGCATTTTTCACCGGCACCGCCGCCGAGGTCACGCCGATCCGCGAACTCGACAACCGGGCGATCGGCGAAGGCTCCCGAGGCCCCATCACCGCCAGGCTGCAGGCGATGTATTTCGACTGCGTGCACGGCCGTGCCGCGGCCCACACCGACTGGCTCACCCCGGTCAAATAAGCGAGGTCGGCATGAGCGAGCAGCAGGACAACACCCAGCGCATCATCGAAGTCGCCGAAAGCGACCTGCCCCTGCGCTGTCCGATGCCGCAGCACACCCTCTGGAATTCGCATCCGCGCGTCTACCTGCCCATCGAATCGCGCGGCGATGTGCTGTGCCCCTATTGCGGCACGCTCTATCGCTTGAAAGGCAAACCCAGCGGCAGCTATCACTAAAACAAACGCTTCTGACTGCATCCGGCAACGGAAGCCAGAACCCGCTTCAAACGCCCCGCTAGCCCGGCAAAAACAATTCCAGCAGATCGTTCAAAAAGCGCTGCCCCTGCAGCGTCGGCTTGAGCCGGGTTGCGTCGCGTTCCAGCAAGCCCCGGCTTCGCGCCCGTTCGAGTGCCGCAGTACAAACAATCAGCGGCAGGCCGGTGCGTTCCTCGAACAGCGCGGCAGGCACGCCTTCATTGAGCCGTAGCGTGTTCATCATGAACTCGAACGGCAGGTCGTCGCGCGTAAGCGTGCGGGCGTCGGCGATATGCGCGCCCTGCGCCACGGCATCCATGTATTGCAGCGGATGTTTGGTACGCATCTGCCGCAGGATGCGGTCATGGAAAGAAAGCTTGCCGTGCGCGCCGGCGCCGATGCCGAGATAGTCGCCGAACTGCCAGTAGTTGAGGTTGTGGCGGCTGGCGTGATTCGGCCGCGCATAGGCTGAAGTCTCGTAGTGCTGCATGCCGGTCTCGGCCAGCCGTGCTTCGATCGACTGCTGCATGTCGGCGGCGAGATCGTCGTCGGGCAAATTCGGCGGCGCGGCATGGCCGAACGGCGTATTGGGTTCGAGCGTGAGGTGGTAGGCCGACAGGTGCGGCGGCTGGAACGTCAGCGCAGTGTCGACGTCGACCATCGCTTCGGCCAGCGTCTGCCCCGGCAAGGCGAACATCAGGTCGAGATTGAAGGTGTCGAAGTGAGTGGCGGCAAGTTCGGCGGCGCGCCGCGCTTCGGTGTCGTCGTGGATGCGCCCGAGCGAGCGCAGATGCCGCGGGTTGAAACTCTGGATGCCGAGCGAGACGCGCGTCACGCCGGCTTCGCGGAAACCGGCGAACTTGCCCGCCTCTACCGTGCCGGGGTTGGCCTCGAGCGTGATTTCCGCGCCCGATAGCAACTGCGTCAGGGTGCGCACGCCGGTCAGGATGCGGTCGATCCCCTCCGCCGAAAACAGGCTGGGGGTGCCGCCGCCGAAAAACACCGCATGGATCCTGCGCCCCCAGATGTCGGGCAGCGCACGTTCCAGATCGAGCAGCAGCGCGTCGATGTAGGCGGCTTCGGGGAGGCTCTGCGCGGCATGCGAATTGAAGTCGCAATACGGGCACTTCTTCGCGCACCATGGAAGGTGGATGTAAAGCGTCAACGGCGGCGGCACTTTCAGGCCACCGTTGAACAATCGAATGACAGACTCAGCCAAGCCGCTTCAGTTTGTCGGCCAGTTCGCGCAAGGCCTGGCCACGATGCGAGATGGCGTTCTTCTCGTCCTCGCCCAGCTCCGCGCCGGTCTTGCCGAATTCCGGGACAAGGAAATAGGGGTCGTAGCCGAAGCCGCCCTCGCCACGCGGGGTGTCGATGATTTCACCGAACCAGCGGCCTTCGGCGATCAGCGGCTCGGGGTCGTCGGCATAGCGCACCAGCACCATCACGCAGTAGTAGTGCGCACGGCGGTTAGGCTGCCCCGCGAGGGCGGCGATGAGCTTTTCGTTGTTGCGCGCATCGGATTTCGGCTCGCCTGCATAGCGCGCGGAATACACGCCGGGTGCGCCGTTCAGCGCCTCGACGCAGATGCCGGAATCGTCGGCCAGCGCCGGCAGGCCGGTGTGGGCGCTGGCATGGCGCGCCTTGGCAAGGCAGTTTTCGACGAAGGTGACGTGCGGCTCGGGGCAGTCGGGGACACCAAAGTCGGACTGTGGCGCGGCTTTGATCCCGAGCGGTTCGAGGATGCGCGAGATTTCGCGCAGTTTGCCGGCGTTGCCGGAGGCAATGACGAGCTTGTTCATATGGGTAAACCATTCTCCACAGAGACACAGAGACACGGAGAGGACCGAATCAATAACATTGGGCGGACTTTGTCCACCTTGTTTTTCTCCGCGCCTCTGTGTCTCTGTGGTTGCATTTTTTAATTTTGCAGCGCTGCGTTCTGCGCCGCGGTGATGTCTGCGATGCCGGCGGTCGCCAGGTCGAGCAGCGCTTCGAGGGTGGCGCGGGAGAACGGTGCGCCTTCGGCGGTGCCCTGCACTTCGACGATACCGCCGCTGCCTGTCATCACCACGTTCATGTCGGTGTCGCAGCCGGAGTCTTCCACGTAGTCGAGATCGAGCACCGGCTGGCCCTGCCAGGCGCCGACCGAGACGGCGGCGATGCTGTCGACAAGCGGGGTTTCGGTGAGTTTGCCCTCGCGCAGCAAGCTGGAAATGGCGTCGGCCACTGCGACGTAGGCGCCGCAGATACTGGCGCAGCGGGTGCCGCCGTCTGCCTGCAGCACGTCGCAGTCGATGTGCAGGGTGCGTTCGCCGAGTTTTTTCAGGTCGACCACGGCGCGCAGGCTGCGTCCGATCAGGCGCTGGATTTCCTGGGTGCGCCCGGATTGCTTGCCGCGCGCGGCTTCGCGGTCGCTGCGGGTGTGGGTGGAGCGCGGCAGCATGCCGTATTCGGCCGTCAGCCAGCCCTCACCGCTGCCCTTCTTGTGCGGCGGCAGTTTGTCGAGCACGCTGGCGGTGCACAGCACGCGGGTGTCGCCCATGGTGACGAGCACCGAGCCTTCGGCATGCCGGGTGAACTTGCGGGTGAAGGTCAGCTGGCGCAGCGCATCGGGAGCGCGGCCGCTGGGACGGGCAATTGGAGCGGACATAGCAGGCGGTTCAAAACGGAAAGCGCGATTTTACCGCGTCACGCGCCCCCCACCCACAAAGCCCGCATATGGACTATTTGGCGGAAATTTTCTGGATAGCCTGCTGGATTTCGGCGATCGCACGCTCGATTTCGTCGTCCGACACTGCCTGCGTGCCGGATAGGGGGCTCATTGCGTTGATCTGGGTGGTGACGCCGCCATCCGGCAGCGCCAGGGTGGAAATCGAATCCTTGCTCGGCATCCGCGCCTCGCCCCAGGTCATGGCGATCAGACTGAGGTTGTCGCCGTGCTCGCCACCGCGGAATTCGGCGTGATCCATCAGGTGGCGCACCGCGTCTTCCAGCGTGTAGGCATACAGCAGGGCCGACACTTCCGGGATGCTGACCATGCCCCAGATGCCGTCGGTGCACAGCAGCATGGTGTCGGCGTCGTGCAGCGGAATCGGCGCGTTGCATTCCACCTGCGGCGGGACGTAGCCCCCCAGGCAGTTGGAGACCTTGTTGCGCTCCGGATGGGTGCCCGCCTCTTCTTCGCTGATGATGCCGTTGCGCACCAGTTCGGCCACCGCGGTGTGGTCCTCCGTGCGCGCGAGCAAGCTGCCGTCGCTGAACAGATACAGCCGCGAATCGCCCACATGCGACCAGTAGGCCGTGTTGTCCTGGATGACTGCGGCAACGCTGGTAGTGTGGGGGATTTCCAGCAGATCCTGCTCGACCGCGTAATCGTTGATCGCATAGTGTGCGCGCGTAGTCGCGTCGGCCAGAAAGGCCATGGGGTCGTCCAGACGCGGCTTGGCCATTTTCTGGAACTGGTCGGTCAGTGTCTGCACCGCAATCTGCGCGGCAATTTCGCCGTACATGTGGCCGCCCATGCCGTCCGCCACCACCATCAGCAGCGCTTCGCGACTGTAGGAATAGGCCACCCGGTCCTGATTGTTTTTACGCCCGCCCTGACGCGATGCCTGGTAGATGGTGAATTTCATTGGAGCCTGGAACCTTCAGTTGGGCACGTCCGGGCGGATGTCTGCCGCGAAGCGAGGAGGCGGCAGGCCGGGGCCTGCAACGACGAGCGACAAAGACAGGCGGGCGACAGGGCGTGCCAGCGGGTGTTGTGTAGCGGTCTTCCCCGGCCGGCAAGCGTGACCGAAGGTGGAAAAGCAAGAATCAATGCGGCTCTCATGACGTTTCAAGCGGTCAACTGAGGGTTTCGGGTTCGTCACTTTAAAACAATTCGCGGTTCAGCGAGCGTTTTATGCTGCCCAGCAACGAGAGACGCGGCGACGTCATCGCGCTACGGTCCATCAGCACCTTCTGCAGGCTGAACACGCTTTGCGGGCGTTCCATATAGTTGAGATTGAGGCACTGGTCGATGGTTTCCAGCAGTTGGTCGGAATAGGCGCCGCGCCAGTTCACCGATGCCGGCGCCAGCTTGTCGTTGAGCAGGCGCGCATCGGCCGCCTGCGGCGGGTAGCCCGCCAGGCTGGCATAGAGGCTGGCACCGACGCTATAGATATCGGTCCACGGGCCCAGCCGTTCGCGGTTGTGATACTGCTCGGGCGCGGCAAAACCCGGGGTGTACATGGGCTGCAGCTTGGTTTCCTCCTGGCTGAGCGTCTGTCGCGCTGCACCGAAGTCGATCAGGACGGGCGAGCCATCCAGGCGAATGTATAAATTCGACGGCTTGATATCCAGATGCAGCAGTTTGTGCGTATGCACTTCGCGCAAACCATTCAGCAGTTGCACAAACACCCGCCGGATGAAGCCCTCGCGGATGGTGCCGCGATTGGCCTGGATATGCTGTTGCAGCGTTTTACCGCGCTCGAAGCGCATCACCATATAGACGGTGTCATTGGCGCGAAAGAAGTTGGTCACGCGAATGACGTTGGGATGGTCGATGCACGCCAGCGCCCGCCCCTCCTCGAAAAAGCACTTCATGCCGTGACGGAAGATGTTGTTGTTTTCGGTCGAACTGGCCTGCACGATGACCGAGCCTTCGGTGCGCAGAACCAGCGCGCCCGGCAGGTATTCCTTGATCGCCACCGACTGGCTATTGTCGTCGCGCGCCAGATACACCATGCTGAAGCCGCCGCCGCCAATCTTGCGCACAATGGTGTATTCGTTCAGCCGATAACCGTTGGGCAGCGCCTGGTTAGGTTGAGTCGCCATAGTCGAACGTCTATTATCTTTGTCTGTTAATCGGCCATGCTGAAAAATCCCCGGCTCCACGCCGACAATCATTTCCATAATCCATATTTCAAACACCCATGACAGCCAGTATGACCGGGTTCGCCGCCCACAGCCTCAACCTCGACCATGCCGGCGTCAACATCGACCTGCGCAGCGTCAATCAGCGCTTCCTGGAACTGCATTTCCGCCTGGGCGACGAATTCCGGGCCCTCGAGCCGCAGCTGCGCGAGTTGATCAATCAGCGCCTCGTGCGCGGCAAGGTGGAGTGCCGAATCAGCCTGAACGTGCTGCCCGTCGCCTCACTTGATAACGGCTTGAACCCGGCCATTCTTGAGCGTCTGGCGCAATGGCAGGGCGATGTGCGGCAGCGCCTGCCCGACAGCATGCCGTTGAGCGTCAACGAGATTCTGCGCTGGCCCGGTGCGATGCAGGGCGCCACCCTGTCGCAGGATGCGCTGAACGAGGCGGCACTGGCGGGCGTGCGCGCCACGCTGGATGAACTGGTGGAAAGCCGCCAGCGCGAGGGCGCCAAGCTGAAACAGCACATCCTCGACCGGCTCGCCGCGGCCGAAGCGCAGGTGGCCAGCCTGGAACCGCTGCTGCCAGCGCTGGCTGCCGCCCAGCGCGAAAAACTGACGCAGCGACTGCACGACGCACTGGGCGAGGCGGGACACGAACGGCTGGCACAGGAAATCGTGCTCGCAGCGCAGAAATCCGATATCGACGAAGAACTCTCCCGCCTTGCCACCCACTTTGCCGAGGTGCGCCGCGTGCTGAATCAACCCGGCGCGGTCGGCAAGCGGCTCGATTTCCTGATGCAGGAACTGCATCGCGAGGCTAACACCCTGGGCTCGAAGTCGGTTGCAGCGGAAACCTCGCGTGTCTCGCTCGAACTCAAGGTACTGATCGAGCAGATGCGCGAACAGGTGCAGAATATCGAATGATTTTTTATCCGCGAAGGGCGCGAAGAAACGCGAAGAAAGTCATCATCAAGGGTTTTTCTTCGCGTTTCTTCGCGCCCTTCGCGGACAGGCTTTTGAAATAACAGGACATCCGGAACGATCATGACCCCAAATCCCAGCCAAGGCGTGCTTTACATCGTCAGTGCCCCTTCCGGCGCCGGCAAGACCAGCCTGGTCAAGGCGCTATTGAAGGCCGACCCGGCGATTCGCCTGTCGGTCTCCTACACCACGCGCGCGCCCCGCCCCGGCGAAACCGACGGCCGCGACTACCGCTTCGTCAGCCGCGAACGTTTCGAAATCCTGCTGGCCGGGGGCGAGTTTCTCGAACACGCCGAGGTGTATGGCAATTCTTACGGCACCTCGAAAGGCAGCATTGCACGCGACCTCAATGCCGGCCGCGACATCCTGCTGGAGATCGACTGGCAGGGCGCGGCGCAAGTGAAGCAGCATTTTCCGCAATCCGCATCGATATTCATTCTGCCGCCGTCATTCAATGCGCTGCGCACCCGCCTGGCCGGGCGCGGACAGGACAGCAACGAGGTGATCGAGCGCCGGCTGGCCGCTGCCGCCCACGACGTCGCTCACGCCGATGCATTCGACTATATAATCGTCAATGACGACTTCGACCATGCCCTGCTGGACCTGGTCGCCATTACCCGCAGCATCCGCCTCGAAGCGGCACGCCAACTGGAGAGGCACGCCGCGCTGTTCGAGGAATTCCGACGCATCGCCTGAAGCAGGAGTCCGTATGGCCCGCATTACCGTTGATGAATGTATTGAAGTGTTTCCCAACCGCTTCGAACTGACCCTTGCCGTGGCCTACCGCGCGCGCCAGCTGGCACAGGGCTCGCAGCCCATGGTCGAGTCCAGGGACAAGCCCATCGTTACCGCGCTGCGGGAAATCGCCGCAGGCAAGGTCGGGCGTGAAATCCTCAACCGGGGCCGCGCCTGAGCGGCCATCCGCACGTCGACCGGCGCACACCCACCGCGCGCCGGCGATGACGCACGAATTCGAATCGCTGCGTCCGGCTCTGGCCTATTTTTCGTCTGACGAAATAGGCCAGATCGAGCAGGCCTACGAATACAGCCGCAGTGCCCACGAAGGGCAGTTCCGCAAGAGCGGCGAACCCTATATCTCCCACCCGCTTGCCGTTGCCGGCATTCTCGCCGGTTGGCATCTTGATACACAGACCCTATGCGCGGCGCTGCTGCACGATGTGGTGGAAGACACCCCGGCCACGGTGAGCGAAATCGAGGCGCACTATGGCAAGCCGGTCGCGCTGCTGGTCGAGGGCGTATCCAAGCTCGACAAGCTGACGTTTGAATCCGAGCAGCACGCGCAGGCGGAGAATTTCCGCAAGATGCTGCTGGCGATGGCGCAGGACGTGCGGGTCATCCTGATCAAGCTGGCCGACCGCCTGCACAACATGCACACCATGGGCTCGATGCCCGCCGAAAAGCGCAAACGGATCGCCAAGGAAACCCTGGAAATATATGCCCCCATCGCCAACCGGCTGGGGCTGCATTCGGTCTACCAGGAACTGGAAGACCTCGGCTTCCGCTACAGCCACCCCAACCGCTATCAGGTGCTGGCCAAGGCGGTAAAAGCGGCGCGCGGCAACCGTCGCGAGCTGGTCGACAAGATCAAGATCGCGCTGCAGGAAAAACTCGATCACTGCAAGATCGAGGCCGCCATCACCGGACGTGAAAAACACCTCTACAGCATCTACCGCAAGATGCAGGAAAAGAACCTGGCGTTCTCCGAGGTATTCGACATCTACGGCTTTCGCGTGGTGGTGCGCGACCAGCCCAGCTGCTACCTGGCGCTGGGCGCGCTGCATTCGCTGTACAAGCCGATCCCCGGCAAGTTCAAGGACTACATCGCGATTCCGAAGGCCAACGGCTACCAGTCGCTGCATTCGATCCTGTTCGGCCCCAACGGTACCCCGATCGAGGTGCAGATCCGCACCGCCGACATGAACCACCTGGCGGAATCGGGCGTAGCTTCGCACTGGATGTACAAGTCGGCTGACGCCGCGCTCAACGATGTGCAGACGCGCACCCATCGCTGGCTGCAGTCGCTGCTCGACATCCACGCCGACCACGGCGATTCGCCTGAATTCCTCGAACACATCAAGATCGACCTGTTTCCCGACGAGGTCTATGTCTTCACCCCCAAGGGCAAGATCATGGCGCTGCCGCGCGGCGCCACGGCGGTGGATTTTGCATTCGCGGTGCACACCGACGTCGGCTTTCACTGCATCGTGGTGAAAATCAATTATGAGTTGATGCCGTTGCGCACCCAACTTCGAAACGGCGACCACGTCGAGATCCTCACCTCTGCCAATGCCAGCCCCAACGCCGCCTGGCTGAATTTCGTCGTCACCGGCAAGGCGCGCTCGCATATTCGTAATTACCTGCGCAACACGCGGGTGGAAGAAGCGGCGGCGCTGGGCGAGCGCCTGCTCACCAACGCTATCGCCGCGCTTCATCCCGATGGGATCGAGCCTGACCAGGCAGTATGGGACCGCGTGGTCAAGGACTACGGCCTGCAGACGCGGGAGGAACTGTTCGCCGGCATCGGACTGGGACGCAAGCTGCCGCTGGTGGTGGCGCACCAGCTGCTGCATGTGCAGGGCGAAAAAACCGGGGCTCCGGCCCATCCCCATGCCATCAGCATCCGCGGCACCGAAGGCATCGCGGTCGAGCTGGCGCAGTGCTGCCACCCGATTCCCGGCGACCCGATTCTCGGCTTCATCCACAAGGATCGCGGACTCATCATCCACACCCACGACTGCACCTCGATCCGCGCCTTCCGCACCGACCCCGACAAATGGCTGGACGTCGAATGGGAAGCCGAGCCCGGCCACATGTTCGATGTCTCGATCAAGGTCATCGTCGGCAACCAGCGCGGCGTGCTGGCCAAGGTCGCATCCGCGATCGCCGAACACGGCTCCAATATCGGCAACATCGCGATGGAAGAAGAGGACGGCAGCCCCTATACCGTACTGTTCTTTACCGTGCAGGTGGAAAACCGCATGCACCTCGCCCGCGTGATGCGCGGCCTGCGCGTACTGCCCGACGTGGTGCGGATTTTCCGCATCAAAGGCAGGAAGGACGGCCGCGCCACGCAATCCCAATAATTCAACCGCACCAGGATTCAGCATGAACAAAAGCATCATCCAGACCAGTGAAGCGCCTGCCGCGATCGGCACCTACTCGCAGGCGGTGCGGGTCGACTACACCGTGTACATGTCAGGCCAGATCGGCCTCGACCCCACCTCCATGCAGCTGGTCGACGGCGTCGACGCGCAGATCCATCAGGTATTCAAGAATCTGGCCGCAGTGGCGGCCGCGGCGGGCGGCTCGCTGGCCGACGTGGTGAAGCTGAACGTGTTTCTGACCGACCTCGGCCACTTTCCCCGTGTCAACAAAATCATGGCGGGCTACTTCAGCCAGCCCTATCCGGCGCGCGCCGCAGTCGGCGTGGCAGCACTGCCGCGCGGCGCGCTGGTCGAGGCTGACGCCGTGATGATTGTTGGCTAACCCGAATTGAATCCAAAGCACTCACCACAGAGGCACAGGGACACCGAGAACATCGAAAAACAGGCCGCCTTGTGCTTTGTTCAATACGCCTATGGCGGGCGCGCAGAGTTAGCAACCCTGTCCTGTTTTTTCTCTATGCCTCCGTGCCTCCGTGGTTCAAATAAGGTTTTAAAGTGAAAGCGGCGTCGCCGTTTTCCTTCCCCGTCAGTCCGGCGCTCACCGCCAAACTCGCCAAGCTGGGGCTGACCCGCGACACCGATCTGGTGCTGCACCTGCCGCTGCGCTGGGAAGACGAAACCCATCTCACGCCGATCCGCGACCTGCTACCGGGGCAAACGGCGCAGGTGCAGGCGGTGGTTCGCGAGGCCAGCGTCGCCTACCGCCCGCGCCGCATGCTGACGGTGGCGGTGGCGGACGCCGGCGGCGTGCTCGGCATCCGCTTCCTGAATTTCTACCCCAGCCACCTCAAGCTGTTCCAGCCGGGCGAAAGTTTCCGCTTCAGCGGCGAGGTGCGCGGCGGCTTCCTCGGACTGGAAATGGTGCATCCGCGCTTTCTGAAAGCCGACGATGCCACGCCGCTGCCGACCCAGCTCACCCCGGTATATCCCACCACCGCCGGACTGGGGCAAGCCACGCTGCGCAAGCTGGTCGCGCGCGCGCTGGCGGCGCCGATCACCGACACCCTGCCCGCCGACTGGCTGGCCGAACTGGGTTTACCGGAACTGGAAGCCAGCATCCGCTTGCTGCATCAGCCGCCGCCGGATTGCATGCTGGCCGATCTTGAATCGCGCCAGCACCCCGCGTGGCAGCGGCTGGCCTTCGACGAGCTGCTGGCGCAGCAGCTGTCGCTGGCCACCGCGCGCCGACAGCGGCAGCGCCTGTGTACCGCGCCCCTGCCCGCACAGCAGCAGCTAACCGCCACCTTCATCCACACGCTGCCGTTCGCACTGACCGCCGCGCAGGCGCGCAGCTGGCAGGAAATCAGCACCGACCTGGCGCTGCCGCACCCGATGCGTCGCCTGCTGCAGGGCGACGTCGGCAGCGGCAAGACCGTGGTGGCTGCGCTGGCCTGTCTGCAGGCGATCGAAAATGGCTTTCAGGCCGCCTTTATGGCGCCGACCGAAATCCTCGCCGAGCAGCATTACCGCAAGCTCGCCCCCGTCTTGTCGGCACTCGGCGTGCGCTGCGCCTGGGTGTCGGGCAGCCAGCGCAAGTCCGAGCGCACGGCGGCCTGGCAGACGATTGCTGCGGGCGACATCGACCTGGCGTTCGGCACCCATGCACTGTTTCAGGAGGCCGGCAGCTTCGCGCGTCTGGGGCTGGCGGTGGTCGACGAGCAGCATCGTTTCGGCGTCGGCCAGCGACTGGCGCTGATACAGAAGGGCACGGAACCGCACCAGCTGATGATGAGCGCAACACCGATTCCGCGCACCCTGGCGATGAGCTTTTTTGCCGACCTCGACGTCTCGGTGATCGACGAACTGCCTCCGGGACGCACCCCTGTCGTCACCAGGCTGGTGAGTGCCGCCCGCCGCGACGACGTTCTGGCACGGGTGACGGACGCCTGTCTCGCCGGCGGTCAGGCCTACTGGGTATGCCCGCTAATCGAGGAATCGGAGAAGCTGCAGCTGCAGACCGCGCAAGACACCTACGCGGCTTTGGCCGGGCAGCTGCCGGAACTGCGCATCGGTCTGGTTCACGGACGACTGAAGCCGAACGAAAAACAGGCGGTGATGGCTGCGTTCCAGGCGCATGAAATCGACCTGCTGGTCGCCACCACGGTGATCGAGGTCGGCGTCGACGTACCCAACGCCGCGCTGATGGTGATCGAGCACGCCGAGCGCATGGGGCTCGCGCAACTGCACCAGCTGCGCGGACGGGTCGGACGCGGTAGTCGCGAATCGGTATGCGTGCTGCTGTACCAGACGCCGGTATCGGAACTCGCCCGCGCGCGCCTCAAGGTGATTTTCGAACTCATCGACGGTTTCGAAATCGCCCGTCAGGACTTGCTGCTGCGCGGTCCCGGCGAATTCCTCGGCAGCCGCCAGAGCGGCCTGCCGATGCTGCGCTTTGCCGATCTTGAGCGCGACGTGGCGCTGCTGGAACAGGCGCGCGACTACGCCCAGCGCTGCCTCAAGACACACCCCGCCATCGCCGCGCGCCACATCGAACGCTGGCTGGGCAACCGTGCGGGGCTGTCACAGACCTGATTGATGCCACAGGCTCAAGGCAGGAATGTAGGTCAACAGCGCGAGCCACACCAGCATCAGTGCCAGAAAAGGCAGCGCCGCGCGGAACACCGCGAACACCGGTTGCCGGAAACGCTGGCTGGCAAGAAAGAGATTGATCCCCACCGGCGGGGTAAGGTAGCCGATTTCCAGGTTGGCCAGAATGACGATTCCCAGATGCACCGGATGGATACCGAAGTGCGCCGCCAGCGGCAGCAAAAGCGGCGTGACGATGACGATGGCGGAAAAGATGTCCATCATGCAACCGACCGCCAGCAGGGCGAGGTTCATCCACATCAGGAATTCAAGCGGGCTGGTAACCTGGGCCTGAATCCATTCGAGCAGGTGCATCGGCACCTGCGCATCGATGAGCAGGTTGGTCAGTCCCAGACTCAAGCCCAGAATAATAAAGAGGCTGCCCACCAGGGTCGAGGCTTCATAAACGACCCACACCAGCGATTTCACCTCGATGGTGCGGTGAATCAGCGTTTCGAGCATGAGCGCGTACAGCGCGGTAAAGGCAGCAAGTTCGGCAACGGTTAACACGCCGCCCGCCAGCCCGCCGATCACGCCAACCGGCAGCAGGAGATCGGCCCAGCCCTCACGCGCGGCCGCGGCGAGTTCGCGCAGACGGAAGGGATGACGGGGGGTGCCGCGTGCGCCGCGCAGGAGGGCATAGCCGCCCACCATCACAAACAGCAACAAGGTCGGCAGCAAGCCGGCGATAAAGAGGTCGCCGATGCCGACCTGCGCCACCACGCCATACAACAGCACCGCCAGGCTGGGCGGCAGAAGCAGCCCCATCGACCCGGCCGAGGTGACGAGCCCGAGCGCAAATTTCTCAGGATATTGCTCGCGTTTCAGCATCGGATACAGCAGCCCGCCAAGTGCCAGAATGGTCACCCCCGACGCACCGGAAAATGCGGTGAAAACCATACACGTTCCCGTCGTGACCCAGGCGATTCCGGCCGGCATCCAGCCCAGCAGCGCGTTGAAGAAGCGCACCAGTCGCCGCGCCGCGCCGCCCTGCCCCAGCGTTGCTCCGGCCAGTACGAAAAGCGGGATTGCCACCAGATTGGGCGATGCGGCAAGCCGCGCGAACTCGACCATCAACAGCGCCGGGTCAAGCTGGGCTTCGCGCGTGGCGGTGAGCACGCCTGCTCCCAACACGATAAAGAGCGGCATGCCCACCAGCGCCAGCACGACAAGGAGAAGGACCGTCACGCGGCTTTTTCCTGGGTTTCCAGCACGGCCCGCAGCAGAAAATGCAGCGCCAGCAGCCCGAACGCGACGGGCAGGATCAATCCCAGCCAGGCCAGCCAGATCGTCTCCGCCGCCTGAAACTGCATCTCGTCCCGCCAGTACGCCCACGCGGCCTGCGTGAGTAAGGTACACACGGCCGCAGCCGCCAGATTAAAGGGAATCGCTGTCAGCTTTTTCCAGCGAGGACGCGCCGCGAGACTGGCCGGATCGAGGTGCAAGTGGCGTTGCGCAACGACCGCAAGTGCAGCGCCGGGCAAGGCCACCCACAGCACCAGTTGGCGCAGCGCAAGGTCACCGCCGGGCAGGGTTGCATGGAACAGGTTGCGCCCGACGATATCGGCAATCGACAGGGCCAGAATGGCTGTGTAAGCGAGCAGCGCCGCGCCGAGCTCGACCCGGGTCAGGGCTTGTTCCAGCCAACGACAGGCGCGCAACACGCCCACCTTATTGCTTGCCGCTGCGATAACCGGCGAGCGCGGCATCCACCTGCCGATTGAGTTCGGCTGACAAATAACCCTGGGCTTCCAGCGCACTGACCGCCTTGCGGGTGAGCGTGGCCTGTTCGGCGAGGTTGATTTTCTGCAGGCCCGCCATCGGCTGCGTGCTTTTTGCCAGCACGGCGAGCGATTTCAGGTCGTCGCGCCGGGTGTCGGCGATCAGTTTCTGCGAAAGTGGCACGCCCGTGCTTTTCAGCAGCGTTTGCAGGTCAGCGGGCAGACCAGCGTAAAACTTGCTGGACACCACTACTGCGCCGATCCCCGTCGCCATCGGCTGACTGCTCATATAGGGCGTCTTGCCCGCCCATTGCATGGCGATACTGGCAAGCGGCGTACTCACCACGGTATCGACGAGTCCGGTTGAAAGACCGGTGTAGACCTCGGTAATCGGCAGCGAAATGGGCGACCAGCCGTTCGCGTTGAAAAAAGCGTCGATGAAGCGATCACCCTGCCACTGCCAGATGCGGCGACGCGCAAACTCGTCCAGATTCGCCAGCGGCTTGGCCGAGAAGAAATGGATGCTGCCCACCTCCATCAAGGAGACGAGCTCGTAGTGGTTTTTACGGAACCCGGCATCGAGCGCCGGCAGGATCTCTGCGCGCACCGCGTCAATTTCCGCATGATCGCGAAACAGGAACGGCGTTTCAAGGATACGCGCGGGAGAGAAAATTTCGCCGATGCCATGACCCGACAACGCCGCCCCCTGCAACTGGCCGAAGCGGATTTTCTTCAGCATGTCGGGTTCGTCACCCGCGATGCCGCCGGGGTAGAACTTGACCGTGAGCCGTCCCTGGCTTTTCGCTGTCAGTTCCTTGGCCCAGGCATCGAAGGCCTTCATCCAGGTCGAACCGGCGGGTGCGAGGGTGGCGAATTTGAGCACGTAGGGTTCGGCCGCGTGCGCGGTGCTTCCCCCCAGGAGGGCGATCACACACAAGGCTTTGAGCAGCGTTCTGCGCATCAGAATAAATCCTCTTCATGGGCGAGCAGGTCGGCGGCCTGCTGCCTTGCCAGCGCGTTGACGAGATTGAGTTCGGGATCGGAACCCGCAGGCGCGTCAAGCACGCGACTCAGGGTGGCATGAAACGCTTCGCGCTCCCCCATTTGCCACAACAGGTAGCGGGCACGATACACATCAACCAGCTTCAACCGGTTCTGGCTGAGTGCCGCGGCACGATCGAAGTGCCTGGCCGCACGCGCAAAATCGCCGCCAAACATGGGCGCGCGCCCACCGTAATACACGCCGAAAAAAACGTGTACGCCGCCGTAATAATAGGTTTCGTCAAGCGCGAGGACACGCCGCATCAGCGCCTCGACGCGTGGCAATTCGGCAAGCCGCGCCGGGTCGTCAAGCTGGAGCTCAATCCATTTCCCCCACGCCGATGCCGTCCAGAACAACGCGGGCACTGCACTCGCGTCGAGTTCCGCCAGCGCCCGCTCCAGTTCAGCCGCGTCCCCCATGAGCGTGGCCTGGACCATCCCCGCGCGGTCGAGCGCGGCCAGGGCATGATCGCGCGCGCGCCAGTACAGCGCAGCCGCGCGATCGCGGTCAGTGGATTCGACAAAACCCAGTGCATAACCGTAAAACCCCATTGCTGCCTGCACCCGATAGCTTGCGTTGCCGGGATCGGCGAGCAGCAGGGCTTCAATCATCTTGAGATTGGCGGGAATGCTTGCGCGCGCAAGCTCGAGATCGGTTTCGCGGTTCATCGCCGCCACGCCGTGGTCGATCAAGGGCGCCGCGGCGCGCGCGACAAGCTGGCTGGTCGAACAACCTGATAACGCCAGCCAGACCATCGCCAGACCGGCGAAGGCGGCGTGGCGGCGATGAATGCATAAAGGCATTCGGCCCCCTCGTTTGGTATCGTTGGAATGCGGCCGTTATCCTAGCACCGTCCGAATATCTCCGCCGCTTTGGCATAATGCGCGTTTTGTCCTGGGCCCCACAGTGACCGCTTCACGGCACGGCACACTCTCTTGCGTTGAGCCACAGCGCGGCTGGCTTGCGCATCCTTTTCGCGTACCGCGGGCGTTGCGGAGCTGGCTGTCGGACCGTGGTTCGCTTACCCGCCGCCTGAAGGCGCGTCATGCCGATTTCAGGGTCAGCCCGGTCGCACGCGGGTTCGCGCCGCCGTTTCCCGACGAAGCCCAGGCATTGTGCTTGAACCCCAAAGCGCTGGCCTACGTGCGCGACGTCCTGCTCATCGGCGGCGGCCACATGCGGGTGTTCGCCCACAGCGTGCTGCCCCGCGCCAGTCTGCGCGGCGGCTGGTGCGGAATCACCCGACTGGGGACGAAGCCTCTGGGGGAAACGCTGTTTACCGATCCGCGTATCCAACGACTCGGCCTGACGATGTGTCGACTCGACGCGCGCCACCCGCTCTATCGCGCAGCCAGGCGCCACACCGGGCTTACCGCGCATCATCTGTGGGCACGCCGCTCGGTGTTCTGCCTCAATGGCCACCCGCTTCTGGTGACCGAAGTTTTTCTACCCGCCATCGAGGCCCCATGACCCTGACCGAACGCCTGTCTCATTACGAGAAACTGATGCGGCTCGACAAGCCCATCGGCATCCTGCTGCTGCTGTGGCCCACGCTGTGGGCGCAGTGGCTTGCCGGCAACGGCCGGCCGGACTGGCTGATCCTGTGGATTTTCGCTATGGGCGTAGTGCTGATGCGCTCGGCGGGCTGCGTCATCAACGACTACGCCGACCGCGAGATCGACCCGCACGTGGCGCGCACCCGCGAGCGCCCGCTGGCCGCCGGCAAGGTGTCGCCGAAGGAGGCGCTGCTGCTGGCGGCGGGCCTGTCCCTGCTTGCATTCCTGCTGATCCTGCCGCTCAACGCACTGGTGCTGAAACTTTCGATCGTCGCGCTGTTTCTGGCCGCAAGCTACCCGTTTACCAAGCGCTTCTTCGCGATCCCGCAGGCCTACCTCGGCATCGCCTTCGGCTTCGGCATTCCGATGAGCTATGCCGCGCTGTGGGGCGAAGTCCCGCTGGAGGCCTGGGTTCTGCTGGCGGCCAACGTTTTCTGGGCGATCGCCTACGATACCCAATACGCGATGGTCGACCGCGAAGACGATCTCAAGATCGGCATCAAGACCTCGGCGATCGCCTTCGGGCGTTTTGACCTGGCCGCGATTGCGGTGTGCTATGTGGCGACTCTGGGACTGCTCGGCTGGGTCGGATTGCAGCGGGAAATGGGCATGGCATTCTATGGCGGGCTGGCGGTGGCGGCAGCGATAGCGCTCTACCACATGCAACTGATCCGGCAACGCGACCCGCAGCAATGCTTTCGCGCCTTTCTACACAACACCTGGTTCGGCGCCGCGGTATTCGGCGGCATTGCGCTTCACTATCTGCTGCGCAGCTTATGACCGGCAAGCCACGCGCGACTGCTGGCTATTCGGATAGGCCTGCTTGATCCCGCCCAGACTTTTAAGCGTGTCCGTGTCCTCGCTGCGAATCACAAAGTAAAAATCCGTGCCCTGGCGCGGCAGCAGCTCGACGCGCGTGCCGAGCACGCCCTTGTCCTCGACTTCGCGCACGCGCCGCCGCGCCGCTTCGTCGTCGGCATACAGGCCGAGCGAAAGGGCATTGCTCCAGGCGCCATCCTTCACCACAAAGGCATCCCCCACGCCCGCCGCTGCCAGTTCGCCCAGCTTGTCCGCCGCCGACTGCGCGCTGGGCAAGGGCGGGAAAATCACCCAGTGCCGGGTGTTCAGCGGCACCTCGGTGAACGACATCGCCCGCTCGCCGGCCATGGTCTTGAGCTGTTCGCGCACCTGCGCGAACTCGTCCGGGTTCAAGCCACGCCATTCCACACACATGGCCTCGGGCGCCGCCACGCGGGGCGCCGGCACCTGCGCCGGCACGGACGCCGACTGGATACGCAGGCTGAGGCGGTCTACGTTCATCGGCGCATTCTGGTCCGATTGGACCTGCGGCCAGTGGCTGCGGCCGATAAAAAATCCCGCCACCGCCAGGTTCAGCATCAGCAATGCCCATGCGATCCATTTCATCTCGATTCCCTCTCACGGGCGACACAGTCGATGCCCTCCAGCACCAGAGCAGGCACATGCTCGGCAGGCACAGTCAGGTGCGGCAACAACATCCCGGCGTCCCCGCCCGTCAGCAAGCACCGCGGAACGTCTCCCGCAGCCTCGGCCAGGCGTGCAAGCTGCTGTTCTATCGCCCCGTACAGCGCCGCCACAATCCCGCTTTCCACCGCGTCGGCCGTGCTGCGCGGAAATGCCTGCCAATGGCCTGTAACCTCTGAAACGTGCGCCGTACCCTGCTGCAGCGCTCGCCGCATCAATGAGGCGCCCGGCACGATCACGCCCCCCAGAAACACGCCATCTGCCGCCAGGGCGTCCACCGTCATCGCCGTCCCGGCCGACACCACCAGCGCCGGTCCGCAGGTGCGCCGGCGCGCGGCGATCAGTCCCATCCAGCGATCCACACCCAGTTGCAGCGGATTCTGATAGCTGTTTCTCACCCCGCCAAAGTCCGCCTCAGCCACCAGCCATAACGCGCCGATATCCGCCGCCTCCAGCAATGCGGCCAGCCGTTGTCCCTGTGCAGCGCTTGCCACACTGGCAATAAAGCAATCGGTGCCAGTCGTCAGCTGCGCCTTCAAGACTTCCAAATCCGCATAATCGCAGCAGCCTTGTGCGCACCATTGCCCATCTTCAACCGCGGCCCATTTCAGGCGCGAGTTGCCGGCATCGATCAACAGCCGGCGGGCCGTCATGCGGCATCCAGACGCAAGCTGATTTCACCGCCGCTATAGGATCGCATAGTCGCCTGGGCGTCGCGTAGCAGAAATGCGCCCGTTTCATCGACGCCCGACGCCACCCCACGAACGCTGCGCGCATCCGGCAAGGCCAGCGCCACAGCCCTGCCCGCGTAGGCATCCAGCATCAGCCAGTCCTCGCGCAGGGACGCGAATCCATGCTGGCGGAACAGAGTCAACACCGCGTGCAATTCCAGCAGGCAATCTGCCAGCAATCGGTTGCGGCCCACCGCCACCCCCATCTCGGCCAGGTCGACCACGGCCTGATCGACCGCATCGCGTTGTGCTCCGCTCAGCCGGACGTTCAGCCCGACACCCACCACCGCGAAGGCCGTCCCATGCATGTCGCCCTGCACCTCGACCAGAATTCCCGCAAGCTTGCGGTAGTCCACCAGTACGTCATTGGGCCATTTCAACCTGACTGGATGGCGGCTATGGCGATTGACCGCGCGCGCGATCGCCAGCCCCACCGCGAGGCTCAGGCCGGATAGCGACTGCAAACCATTCTCGAAACGCCACAGCACTGAGAACGTGAGGCTTCCGCCGAGAACGGAATGCCATGGGCGGCCTCGCCGGCCCTTACCGGATTGCTGGTATTCGGTGCAGATCAACGTGCCATCCGCAGCGCCGTTCAGGGCCGCTGCCATCAAGGCCGTGTTGGTCGAATCCACGCTGTCGAGGACGTGGATCGTGTAAGCCTCTGCTACCGTCCCAAGATGATCTGCCACTGTGACGCCATCCAGCCACTCTACGGGTTCAGGCATTCGGTAGCCGCGTCCGCGCACTGCGTGAATCGTCAGGCCCATGGATTCAGCCTGGGCGAGTACGTTGAAGATACTGGACCGTGAAAGGTTGAATTCATGCGCCAGCGCCTGGCCCGAATGGAATCGGCCATCGGACATGCGGCGCAGGAGTGGAAACAGGGTTTTATGGGTTCTGGCTGGCACACCCGGATTTTACCTGTCTTGCCGTATTGGATTTACATAAAAAAACCCCCTCTTTTTGTGAGGGGGTTTTAGTGTGCTGTTAGGCACGGATATGGAGTCTGACGATGACCTACTTTCACAGGCGAGATGCCTACTATCATTGGCGCGGGAGCGTTTCACCGTCCTGTTCGGGATGGG
>DATKUP010000124.1:0-1820 GCA_035530575.1 Thiobacillus sp.
GGCGCGGGACAAGCCAGTCACCCAGGCCACCGCGCTGGTTCCGACCGACAACCAGTTCATCAAGGCTGGTTAGAGGCAGTCCGTGAGGGATGCAACGACCGGCGGGGAGATCCCGCCAGAGCTGACGAATCTGGCGCCGAAATGGCTGCTCAATGGCTTTCCGAAAGCCGGGCTGCATTTCTGTGAACTGATGATGCGGCCCGTGGCGAACCGGATGCCCGCCGGTCAGATGCACGCTGCGCCGTTCGTGGGTACGTTCGCCGGGCATTCGTGGACTACGGAGTGGGTAAATACTGAACTATTCATGTACCACGTTGCCCGGTTGCAACCAGGCCACTACTTCTACAGCCACGTGGGGCACCAAGACCCAATCGAGGCGTTCCTCTACTACCTGGGCGCGGCGATGATCTTCTGCGTGCGCGACTTTCGGGACGTGGCGGTGAGCCAGGCGTTCCACGTGACGGACTACAACGACGGCCTGTCGCACCCCGACAAGGACTTGTACCGCGACCTGGGCGGCTTCGACGAGGTGTTGAAGGCGTGCATCGTGGGCCTGGACAAGTACCCCGGCGTGATGGAACGCTGGGGCTACTATGCGCCCTGGGCAGAGGCGGACTGGGTGTACCTGTTCCGCTTCGAGCGGGCCAGGCGCGAGCCTGAAGTCGTGGCGGCGGAGATCCTGGAATACGGCATCCTGCGTTCGGCGGGCATCTTCGGCTTTGAAATGCGGGGTGAGGGGCGCGGGCCGTCCTTCCATGACGTCGTTCACACGATGGCGGAGGCATCGGCCCAGCGCGAACAGTCGCTGACGTTCCGCAAGGGGCAGATCGGTGACTGGCGGGAGCACTTCACGGACGAGCACAAGAAGCTGTTCAAGGAAACCGACAAAGACGGCTGGCTGGTGCGGCTGGGCTACGAAACCAGCGAGGACTGGTAGGAGGGACAGATGGGAGTAGGAGATCACAACACGCTGGTCTACGTGGAACAGGGCGGGGGCAAGCTGGTCATCGCCAACGCAGACCAGTCGAAATACGTCAAGCTAAGTTGTGACGCAAGCGGGAACCTGGTCATCGAGGATGAGTCGGGGAGCACCGTAACGGTCACGACTTCAACGGGCACGGTAACGCCGGCCTAAAGGAGAAACACTTATGGCAGCAGATTACGATACGGCTGTCCACACCGAACAGGGCGGCGCGAAACTGGTCGTTGCCTCGGGCGGTGAGATCGAATTCCAAAGCGGGTCTACTCTAGATCTGCAAGCAGGCAGCACAATGAGCGGCGGCGGGGCGATGTCCCTGGGCGCCCTTTCGAGCACCACACAACTGGGCGTGCCGCTGTCCTCCAGCGACACCAGCGTCTTTGACGTGTTCGCGGATGACAACAATGTCGCGCTCACCAACGCCGTCTATACGGTCATTCGCGGTCGCATGATGTTCTTCCAGCCGCCGACGGCGGGATCTCTGTACAGCGTCCTGGGGCAGATCAAGTGCTACGATGAGGCGGACTTTAATCCCGGCGTGTTCGCGGGTGTCCGTGGCTACATCGAAACCGTAGACGACATGGACGTCAAGAGCGGCGCGAAGGTCTGGGCGGTGGATGGGTGCCTGGATGCGGCCCTGGCCTCCTACACGGTGAAGAGCGGTGGAATCTCGGCTGCTTTTCACGCAGAACTGACGGGCGCGGGAACCTTCACCCAGGACTCGGGGGGCATCCTCGCGGGTCTGTACATCGACGAGACGGTGACGAGCGGCGTCTGGGGTTATGGCGTCTACATCGCGGCCGACAGCGCGACCTACGGCATCTACATCAGCGACTGCGCT
>DATKUP010000125.1:0-2437 GCA_035530575.1 Thiobacillus sp.
TGCATCGGCACCCAGCCGATGTCGATAGTCCAGCACATGAATTCCACCGAAATCAGCGGCCGCCGCCAATTCTCGCAGCACCAGCAGATGCCAATGCCCAGCGCGACTCGCCAGCCCTGGAACCAGATTCCCACTTTGAACTTGTCGTCCCAACTGTCCAGAAACATGCTACCCAGGCTCATTTCGTGGGTTCCTTTCGCTCGGTGATGTCGATGCCGAGGTCTTTCGCACTGAGCCAGAGGATGTACCCAAGTGCGGCCTGCAGGTTCTCTGAATGATACTCGCGTCCACATCCGCGTGCGCCAAACATGGCATCCCCTTCGGGAAACCACCACTCGATCTTGTGCCGCTTCGCCGGGTTCATCGAACGCAGGATGGCGGCGATGCGGCGGCATGCCTTCGAGGAGAATGTTCCGGGTGTGGAAGTACACGTTGCTTCTTGGTATTGCGCGCTTGCAATGCAAATCTGCGCCAGCTCCTCGCATTCCTCGTCGGGGGCGGGGGCGACTGTGGTCCCGTAGTAGCGGATGCTGTTGCAGCTATCGTGGACGAGGCAGGTCTTGCACTTCTCCTGTTTGTCCAGGAGCGCGCCTGTGAAGCAGACGGGGATGGAGCGAGCTTCGTTCAGCCGCTCGATGTCGGCCTTGGCCTTGGCGAGTTTGTTTGCAAGGTCAGCCCCGTACGTGTTTGCTTGCAGCATATCTGCCTTTCGCCGCTCGATCTCGGCGTTGGCCGTGGCGAGTTCGGCCTTCAACCTGTCATTCTCCTCGCAGGTCCGTGTAAGAGCGGCATCATGATCTCCCAGTCTCTTCTTGCGCCACTCAATCTCTGACTTGGCCGTGGCGAGTTCGGCGTCCTTCGCACGGAAGCGGCGGATGAACTCCTGAAGCAATGCCCATATGAACCCAACATTCGGCATGGGTGTTGGATTTGTTTTGATAGTCTCAAGCCATTCTTCCGCCCATTTCACATTGTCGCCCTCCTCCGCCACATCTTGAAAGCCCCGTGATACACTGTCAAGTTCCAGTTGTTTCAGTGCGGAATAGCAGTCTTCGCAGACGGAAGCCTGATTCCCATGGGCCAGGTGCCACACCAGCCCGATGTTGCCCTTCGGAAGATCGCAATGACATCGTTCACACTTCATCAGACGTCTCCTTTGTCCAGTACAGTTCGTTATGTTCGCGGCCGTCCAGCAGGCGGCCAGAACGCTTCTTGCCGACGCGAATCATTGGCAGGCCCTCATTGGGACCGCAAAGGGTATCTTGGCCATCAAGTCGCACCCATCGTACGACAGGGTTGTTTTCGTACAGTTGCCGCTCCGTCAGTTTATCTCTCCAATCATCAAAGGGCGCCCACTCCCCCCAACTTTTGAAGTGGAAGGCGACGCCCGCCTCCTTGCACTGATCGCGCAGACTCCGAACCCAGTCCGGGTGCATCGGACGCGCACCGGGGCCGCTCTCCCCGCCGCACAGGATGCCGTGGATTTCCTTCAGAGATTGAGTGCCGTCAAGGTTTGTCCACGGCCATATGTGGATGGGACCCAACATTGGCTCCACTGACACCACCCGCCGCTGCGCCGGTATCTGGCATAGCAACGGCACCCGCTCATCCCACTCGGCCTGCGTGGAGACGGAAGTGCCGATGACGAGGCTTTCTCCAAAGTCGGGCATGCGATTGCTCCTTTTGGAAATCCAACACTATGAGTCCACCCTTTGTCTTGCCGCATATCTGCCACCCGGCCTTGCGGAAACAGCAACCGGGATTCGTGCTTCTGATCCTGTTCGGATTCACATACGTGTACAGCCGCTCATCCGGCCAGCGGATGAAGGCAAACTCCATCGCATCGCGGATCAATTCCGATGATCGCATGGCGCTCTCATTCCGAAACACCGAACAGTTCACGCCTTGCTGGCCGCTCGCGTCGATGAACTTTCTCCACACGAACAGGGCGTCATACTTCGCGGTCACCAACACCAACTTCTCCCCATACTTCCGATGCGAGTAGTGCCGGTGGAACAAGGCGAGAGCGTTCAAGTCGCCGTCCTTGGTGAGATACCAATGCGTTACTTGATCCTCTTGACGAACTGCACCGTCGAACATCAGCTCTCCTCATCAACTGCGCGCTTGGCAATCGCCACGAGATCGAGAGGTCTGCCGCTTACCGCCGCCGCCCTCGCTGCCGACCACGCCGCCTCCCACGCCGCCTCCCACGCCGCCCCCGCCGTCCACGTCGCCGCCCACGTCGTCGCATCCGCCGCCGCATCCGCTGCCCGCGTCGCCGCATCCGCCGCCGCCGCCGCCGCCCCCGCCGCCCTCGCTGCCTCCCACGCCGCCGCCCACGCCGCCGTCTGCGTCGCCTGCGCCGCCCTCGCCGTCCTGTCTTCTCCAGACAGCCAATTATCCGCCCAAGTGTTCCACCGCACATCATCATAGACCT
>DATKUP010000126.1:0-1309 GCA_035530575.1 Thiobacillus sp.
CAGAGCCCGGATGTCCACGTCGACGACGGGGACGGGCACACTGACACTGGGCTCCCCTAGCGGGGGCTTTCAGTCGTTTGCGGATGCGGGGATCATGGACGGCAATACCGTCCGCTACGTCATCGAGGACATTAACAACGAATACGAGATCGGGCTTGGGGTCTACACGGCTTCCGGCACGACGCTGACGCGTACTCCCAGCGAGAGCAGCAATGGTGGCGCGGCCATCAACCTGACCGGCAATGCGGTCGTCTTTATCTCGGCAGGCAAAGAAGAGCTGCAGCGCGCAGCCAACATGGACCAGAACGTCGCCACGACGGACAGCCCCGCGTTTGCGGGTGTCACGGTCAATGGGAATATCACGGTCACCGGCACGGTCGACGGGCGCGATGTGGCTACTGATGGCAGCAAGCTAGACACTGTCGAAACCAACGCCGATGTAACCGACGCCACGAATGTCGCGGCTGCTGGGGCGCTGATGCGCAGCGGCGGGACGATGACGGGCAACCTCATCCTCAACGCCGATCCGACACAGGCATTGCAAGCGGCGACCAAAGAATACGTCGACACCATTGCGGCCGCTGGCCTGCACTACCATGATCCTGTGCGGGTGGAGTCGCCTATCGCACTGACTGTGACCTACAACAACGGCACGGCGGGTGTCGGGGCCACCCTGACGAACGCGGGCGCGCAAGCGGCTCTGGTGATTGACGGCGTGACGCTGAGCGTCGCTGACCGGGCGCTGATCTACGTACAAGCCGACGCGACCCAGAACGGCGTCTACACGGTGACGGATGTTGGCTCTGGTAGCACCAACTGGGTGATGACCCGCGCGACGGATGCTGACAGCTACGGTCCCAGCGACCCGGACTCACTTGGTCAGGGTGACGCCTTCTTCGTCTTGCAGGGTGACACCGGCGCTGGTGAACTCTACGTAATGAACACCGAGGGCACGATCACCTTCGGGACAACAAACATCACTTTTGTGCAGGTTGCGGCTACGGCTGTATATACGGCTGGCAACGGCATCGCGCTGACGGGTACAGTATTCTCGGTTGCTGCGGGCACGGGGCTCACGCAGGAGGCCAACGGCCTCGCCCATGCGGATACTTCGACTCAGGCCTCTGTCGACAACAGTGGCAACACGTTCATTCAAGACATCACGGTAGACGGCTTCGGCCACGTGACGGGGCTTGCCTCGGCTACGGTTTCTATCGGCGACGGCACTATTACGGTGTCGGCAGGCACGGGCCTGACGGGCGGCGGTAGCTTCACCACGAACCAAGCCGGGAACTCGACAATCACGGTC
>DATKUP010000127.1:0-322121 GCA_035530575.1 Thiobacillus sp.
GCCTTTGGCTTCGCCGCCGAATTTCTTCGACAGGATCGTGGTGATCGCCGCCGTCAGCGTGGTCTTGCCGTGGTCAACGTGTCCAATCGTGCCAACGTTTACGTGCGGCTTTGTCCGCTCAAATTTGCCTTTTGCCATGATATTTCCTTTTTAGCTCTAATATCTAAAATAGTAAATTATGGAGCCCATGATCGGAATTGAACCGATGACCTCACCCTTACCAAGGGTGTGCTCTACCCCTGAGCTACATGGGCATTAAACCTGTGCCACTAACACTACTGGAGCGGGTGAAGGGAATCGAACCCTCGTCGTAAGTTTGGAAAACTTCTGCTCTACCATTGAGCTACACCCGCACTACGGGACAAGGGCTAGAGACAGGACAATCCCATCTTAAAATTAAGCCAAAAACCCCAAAAATCTAACATCAAAAATCTGGTGGAGGGGGAAGGATTCGAACCTTCGAAGGCAGAGCCGTCAGATTTACAGTCTGATCCCTTTGACCGCTCGGGAACCCCACCCAAACGAAGCGCGAGATTATAGGGCTTTTCGGAATAATGTGTCAATTATCCCCTGAGCAAATTTCCTCACTCACACATTGAACAGGAAATTCAGGACGTCGCCGTCCTTGACCACGTATTCCTTGCCTTCGGCGCGCATCTTGCCCGCCTCCCTGGCACTCTGTTCGCCCTTACAGGCAATGAAATCCTCGTACGAGATGGTCTGCGCGCGTATGAAGCCGCGTTCGAAATCGGTGTGAATGACACCCGCCGCCTGCGGCGCGGTATTACCCTTGTGGATGGTCCACGCCCGCACCTCCTTCACCCCGACGGTGAAGTAGGTTTGCAGGCCCAGCAAATCATAGGTGGCACGAACCAGACGGTTGAGTCCCGGCTCGTCCCAGCCGAGCTCTTTCAGGTATTCCATGCGGTCTTCAGGCGACAATTCCTGCAGTTCGGCCTCCAGCGCCGCGCACACGGGCACCACCGGCGCGCCTTCCTTGCCGGCAAACGCTCGCAGCGCATCGAGCATGGGATTGTCGTGGAAGCCGTCTTCGCTAACGTTGGCGACATACAGCGTCGGCTTCATCGTCAACAGGCACAGCGGCTTGATCGCCGCGAGGCCTTCCGCATCCAGGCCGGCGGCACGCGCGGGGCGGCCTTCGTTCAGCGCGGCCAGCACCGGCTTCAATGCCTCCGCGATGACTTTCGCTTCCTTGTCGCCCCCACGTGCAGCTTTTTCATATCGTATCAACGCCTTTTCAGCACTGGACAGGTCAGCGAGCGCCAACTCCGTGGCAATGGTTTCCACGTCCGACAGGGGATCGATCTTGCCCGCAACGTGGATCACGTTGTCGTCCTGGAAACAGCGCACCACATGGCAGATCGCATCGGTCTCCCGAATGTTGGCGAGGAACTGGTTGCCCAGACCCTCCCCTTTGGAGGCGCCCGCCACCAGGCCGGCGATGTCGACGAATTCGACAATCGCCGGCACGACTCTCTGCGGCTTGGCAATCTCGGCCAGTAGCGCCAGACGCGGATCCGGCACCTCGACGATGCCGGTGTTCGGCTCGATCGTGCAGAAGGGATAGTTTTCCGCCGCGATGCCCGCCTGGGTCAGCGCGTTGAACAAGGTGGATTTTCCGACGTTGGGCAAGCCAACGATGCCGCATTTGAGACTCATGGTTTTTCCTGGAGTTTGATGGAACCGGGTTTGGTGTTGGCACGCTGGATGGCCGCGTTCCACTCGCCCTTTTCAATGAGCGGCCACAAATCGAGCGCGCGCTCGATAGCGGCGTCGATGTCGCCCTGCTCCTCGCGACGCGGCGGTTTCAGAACGTAGTTCACGACTTCGTTGCGCTCGCCCGGATGACCGATGCCGATGCGCAGCCGCCAATAGTCCTGGGTGCCCAGATGCGCGGCGATGTCCTTCAGGCCGTTATGCCCACCCATGCCGCCGCCGAATTTGAGGCGCAGCTGGCCGGGTGGAATGTCGAGCTCGTCGTGCACCACCAGCATCTCGGCTGGCGCTATGCGATGAAAGCGTGCAAACGCACCGACTGCCTGACCGGAACGGTTCATGAAAGTCTGCGGCAGCAGCATCCACACGTTGCCCGGACTGCGCCCGACGATGCCGTGAAAGCGCGACTCATGCGCGAGCGGCACGCCCCATGTCTGCGCCAGCCGCGCGCAAAACCAAAACCCGGCGTTATGCCGGGTTTCTTCGTAGTCGCGCCCCGGGTTGCCGAGGCCGACAATCAGGCGGGGCGCTGTCATGCCGCACACGGCGTGCAATCCACCGCGGGTTGCACGACCGGCTTACGCCTCAGGAGCAGCCGGCGCAGCGGGCGCTTCTTCGGTAGCCACACCGACCTTGGGCGCACTGATCGACGCCACAGCGGGGTTTTCTGTCTGCAGGTGCGCAACCAGCTCGACGCCCGCGGGCAGCGTCAGGTCATTCGCATGAATGGAATGGCCGACTTCGAGATTGCCCATGTCGACTTCGATGAACTCGGGCAGGCTGCCGGGCAGGCACTGGACGTCGAGCTCGGTCACGATGTGGTGCGGCTTGCCGCCGCCGGTCTTGACTCCAGGTGCCACTTCGGCGTTGAGGAAATGCAGCGGCACCTTGACGTGGATCTTCTGGTTCTTGTCGATGCGCTGGAAGTCGACGTGCAGCACCTGCTGCTTGAAGGGGTGCCACTGTGAATCGCGCAGCAGCACCGATTCCTTGGCGCCGTCGAGGTTCAGCGTCAGCACCGCGGCGTGGAACGACTCCTTGCGCAGCGCGTGATACAGCGTGTTGTGGTCCAGCTCGATCTGCACGGGGGCAGCAGTGCCGCCGTAGACGATGCCCGGGACCTTGCCCGCGTGACGCAGACGGCGGCTCGCACCCGTACCTTGCAATTCACGCTTGGCGGCGATGACTTCGATTTCCATGAAACTTCTCCTAAATAACTGCATTGATAATGCATTGCCGAAAATGGTCAATGCATGATTAAAGCCCCCGCGACCAGGGGCATTCTGCCGGCTCTACTCGATAAAGAGCGAGCTGACGGAATCTTCGTTGCTGATGCGGCGGATAGTTTCCGCCAGCAGTTCAGCCACCGACAATTGCCGGATTTTGGCGCATGCGCGCGCATCGTCGCGCAGCGGGATGGTGTCGGTCACCACCAGTTCGTCGATCGCGGAATTCGTCACGCGTTCGGCGGCGCTGCCGGATAGCACGGCATGGGTACAATAGGCCATCACCTTTCTGGCGCCATGCTCCTTCAGCGCATTGGCCGCTTCGCACAGTGTATTGGCCGTATCGACCAGATCATCCATGATGATGCAGGTCCGATCCTTGACGTCGCCGATGATGTGCATCACCTTCGCCACGTTCGGTTTCGGGCGGCGCTTATCGATGATCGCCAGGTCGCATTCCAGCCGCTTGGCGATCGCCCGCGCCCGCACCACCCCGCCCACGTCGGGCGACACTACCACCGGGTTCGGGTGGTCGCGCTTCCAGATGTCGCCCAGCAGGATCGGGCTGGAATAAATGTTGTCGACCGGAATGTCGAAAAAGCCCTGGATCTGGTCCGAATGCAGGTCCATCGTCAGCACCCGGTCGACCCCCACGCCCTGCAGCATGTTGGCCACCACCTTGGCGGTGATTGCCACCCGCGCCGAGCGGGTGCGCCGGTCCTGGCGCGCATAACCGTAATACGGGATGGCTGCGGTGATACGGCCGGCCGAAGCGCGCTTCAGCGCATCGACCATCACCATCACTTCCATCAGGGTGTCGTTGGATGGCTGACAAGTCGACTGCAGCACGAACACGTCCTTGCCGCGCACGTTTTCCAGAAGCTCGACCATCACTTCGCCATCGGAAAAACGCGACACCGTAGCGCGGCCGAGATGAATGTTCAGATGGCGCGCCACGTCGCTGGCAAGACGCGGATTGGCATTTCCGCTGAACACCATCAGATTGTCTATGGGCACACGAGTCTCCGGCGATTTGGCTGGTCCGGCCTAACAACAAAAACAGCCGCCACCGGCGGCTGTTCGCTTAACTGGCTGGGGAGGCAGGGATCGAACCTGCGAATGTCGGAATCAAAATCCGATGCCTTACCACTTGGCGACTCCCCAATGGGTGCTACTCAGGCGCAAAAGTCATGCAAGGGATGCCTGTCGAGACCCTGCGCCACAAAACCCTGCATCGTTTCGGGCAACCGGCGCAGCACGCCGTGCGCCGCGTCTTCCGTTCCGAACGATGCAAACACACAGGCACCCGAGCCGGTCATCCGCGCCTCGCCGAATTGCCCCAGCCATTCGAGATGGCGGGCGACTTCAGGATAACGGCTGACGACCACCGGCTGCAGGTCGTTACAACCCATGCCTGCGGAAAAGCGCGCTATTTTGAGGGGTGGCGAGTTGCGTGTCAATTCCGGCGCTGCAAAAATTGCTGCGGTCGGCACCTGCACCGGTGGCGTCAGCACCACATACCACGCCGGCGGTGCGCTCAGCGGGCGCAGAATTTCGCCCACGCCCTCGGCCAGCGCCGTCTGGCCGAACACGAAGACCGGTACGTCGGCCCCCAACTGCAGGGCCAGCCGTTGCAAGGTTTCGCGCGGCAGATTGACCTGCCACAGGCGGTTCAGGGCCAGCAGCACGGTGGCGGCATCCGAACTGCCGCCGCCGAGCCCGCCCCCCATCGGCAACACCTTGTCGAGCCGGATGCTCACCCCGGCGCCGGCTGGCGCATACGCCTGCAGCAGACGCGCGCCGCGCACCGTCAGGTCACGCTCTTCCGGCACCCCCGGCAGGTCGCCGTCGCGCACCACCCGGCTGTCGTCGCGCAGCTCAAGGTGCACGGTGTCGGCGCGGTCGATCAGGCGAAACACGCTCTGCAGCAGGTGGTAACCGTCGGCGCGCCGGCCGACGACGTGCAGGAACAGGTTGAGCTTGGCGGGGGCGGGGTAGACGTGGATCATTCGGCCTCCCAGCTGTCCGCCACCAGGCGGATTTCCAGCCCCTCGCGCGTCACCGTCAGTTTGCGCGGACGCCCGTCGGCGGCATATTGCAGGTAATCGATCACCCAGCCATGCTGTTTGAGTTGCACCAGGCGTCCGGCGTCATTGCGTGTCGCCTCGAAAATGCCGTCAGGGTCGGGACGCGCCTGCATCCACCACCCCAGGCCCGCCACCGGCAGCGTATAACCGAGCGCCTCGCGCGTCAGGGATTCGGCATCGGGTGCGCGGCGCGTGGGCTGGTTCGGCACCTCGAGGGCAACGCCATCGGCATCGCGCACGATACGCGCCACCCCCTGCCCCAGCGGCGAGGTCAGCAACACATCGTCTGCTTGCATGCTGTGCTGCCAGCGGATTTGGCCCGACAGGTTCTGTTCGCCGGCCCGGATGCCGATGCGGCCCTGCAGCGTCCAGTTGGCGGACAGGGGAACGACGACATCGGCCGGAACACCCGGCGGCGTGGTCGCACAAGCGGCCGTCAGCGCCAGCAGCAATGCTGCGGCCAGGCGCACCATCAAGGCTTCAGCCGGCGCAGGGTTTCGAGCAGCAATTCGTTCTGCGGATGGGCTTGCAGGCTGGTCTGCCAGAGTTCTCCGGCCGCCTCGCGCTGACCGCCCGCCCACAGCACCTCGCCCAGATGCGCCGCGATTTCGGGATCCGGACGCACTTTGTAGGCACGTTCCAGGTATTCCCGCGCGCGCACCAGATTGCCCGAGCGGTATTGCGCCCAGCCCACGCTATCGAGAATGAAGGGGTCTTCCGGCGCCAGCGCCAGCGCGTTGTCGAGCAGCACGATGGCCTCGGCCAAACGATCGGTGCGGTCGGCCAGCGTGTAGCCCAGCGCGTTGTAGGCCTGTGCATCGTCGGGGCGCAGCACGATCACGCGGCGCAGGTCGGCTTCCAGCGCATCGAGCTTGTCGAGCTTTTCCGCCACCATGGCGCGGTCGTACAGCAAGTCTGCCGAATCGGGAAAGCGCTTGAGCCCTTCCGACAGCACCCCGAATGCCGCCGCGTATTCCTTGCTGTCGCGCAGAAGTTCGGCCTGCGCCTGGATCAGCCGCACGTTTTGCGCATCGTTTTCGCCGCGCGTGAACGCCAGCAACGCGCGTGCCTCGTCCAGTTTGCCCGCGCGCACCAGCAGCGCCGCCTGGCGCGCGCGTGCCGACACCAGGTAATTACCCGATTCGACTTCGGCGTAATGGGCATTGGCTGCGTCCGGCTGCTTCATCTGTTCGGCCACCTGACCGAGGTAGTAATGCACCATATCGGGATCGCGTGGGCTGTAGCCGAGCGTCTGGGTCAGCAAATCGCGTGCCGCCTCGAAATCGCCCATCTGCAGCGAAAGCAGACCGGCGGCAAAGCTGACTTCGGCATTGCGCGGAAAATCGCCCGTCAGGCGGGCGAATTCGACGCGTGCCTCGGCGAACTGATTGGCATTGACCAGGGTGCGCGCATAGGCCAGCCGCACTTCGCGCGATCCGGGGTAGCGCGCCAGGAAATCGCGCATGAAGGCCAGCGCATCGGGGCGCGAAGTTTTCGCCAGGATCTGCGCATGCAACAGCGCGCCGGGCTCCCAGCCCGGGCGCAGGCTGTCGGCCTGCTGCAAGGCCGCAACCGCCGCATCGAAATGCCCGGCACTGGCCGCGGCCTGGGCAACCGCCAGGCGCGCCTCCGGCAAGGTCGGATGGTCGGCCGCCAGACGCTCGACCAGTTCCAGCGCGGCCTGAGTATCGCGCAACTTGCCCATCAGCGCCGACAGATGCAGGAAGCCGTTAGCGCCATCCTTTTTCAGCAGGGCGCGCAGAATCGGTTCGGCCTCCCCGAACTTGCCCTCGTTCAGCAGCAGCGCTGCCAGCGTCTGCTGCGCCCGTTCCGAATCCTGCTCGGCTGCCGCCCACAAGCGGGCGGCCTCCAGCGCACCGGCCTGGTTACGCGCAAACATCGAAACCTCGACGGCACGATGGGCAATGCGAGGATCCTGCGTCTGCCGCGCCAGGTCGAGGTAGGTCGACTGGGAAATGCCAATCGCGCCGCGCTGGGCGGCCACCTCGGCCACCAGGAATTTGAACAGGATTTCGGGCGTGAGCGGCTGCCTGGGCAGGGCAGCACGGGCACGGGCTTCAGCCTCTGCCTCGGCATCGGCGGCGACTTCGACCGCTGCCTCGACAGCCTGCTGCGCTTGCGTTTCCTCTGCCACGGGCTGCGACGCC
The DNA here is from genome assembly GCA_035530575.1 of Thiobacillus sp. Classification (GTDB taxonomy): domain Bacteria; phylum Pseudomonadota; class Gammaproteobacteria; order Burkholderiales; family Thiobacillaceae; genus Thiobacillus. The sequence continues at coordinate 7,219 of DATKUP010000127.1, forward strand.
TTGACGCCGGGCTGGCTGCACGCAACCGCTAACAGCAGCGCTGCGTAGAGGGGAAGGACTTTGAGGTATGCCATGTTATGCCTTATAGATGGGGGGTGCCTGTCACGATTCTAAGCGCTCGAGGCCTGTCTGCAAGCCAGGTTCAGGCGTGTAGCGTTTATTGCGGACGCAGAGAAAAACGTATTCAAAATGGTGAGGGCTTAAGGGAGTGAGGTGAGGGATATAGAATCGCAGTGTATAGGTTCAGTTCCCGCTTGCGGGAGCTAAAACATTACAGGGCATCGCGTGAATGGCTAACGTCCCGTTTATTTCAACCCAGCATCGAAGCATAGCCCGGCCCCACACCATGCCCGAATTACCCGAAGTCGAAACCACCCGCCTGGGCCTGTTGCCGCGTCTGCGGGGCCGTGCGCTCAGGCGCATCGTGGTGCGCAACCCGCGCCTGCGCTGGCCGGTGCCGGACGATCTGGAAGCCCGGCTGGCGGGATTGACGCTGAATTCACTCGTCCGGCGCGGCAAATATCTGCTGTTCGACTTCGGCAGCGTCACGCAAATCGTGCATCTCGGCATGTCGGGCAGCCTGCGCTTTGCCGAACCCGGCGAACCCGCCGCCCTGCACGACCATGTCGACTGGCTGTTCGACGACGGCACCACGCTCAGGCTGCGCGACCCGCGCCGTTTCGGCGCGGTGCTGTGGACCGACGACGTGGCGCGCCATCCGCTGCTGGCCCACCTGGGGCCGGAGCCGCTGACGCCGGCATTCGATGCGACCTATCTGCATGCGCAGTGCCAGCGCCGCAGCGCCGCGATCAAGCAGGTCATCATGGATGGGCAGGTAGTGGTCGGCGTCGGCAACATCTATGCTTCCGAGTCCCTGTTCCATGCCGGCATCCGCCCCGCCACCGCCGCCCGCCGCCTCAGCCGCCCGGCCTGCGCGCGGCTGGCGGAGGCGATCCGGCACGTGCTGACGGCGGCGATTGCCGCCGGCGGCAGTTCGCTGCGCGACTACGTCGCAAGCGACGGCGAGCTGGGCTACTTCCAGCTGCAGACACGGGTGTACGATCGCGCAGGCCTCCCCTGCAAGACCTGCGCCACGCCGATTCGCCGCATCGTGCAGGGGCAGCGTGCGAGCTTTTACTGCCCGACCTGCCAGCGCTGATGCGCAGCTGCCGCCCGCATCAAGTTTGTCATTAACATGTCGTTAAATTACAGTGCGTTATCCGATGGACGGCCCGATGAAACCCATGACCCTGGTTGACGAGTTCGAACACTACAGTGCCTGGCGCGATGCCGTGTACGTGCGTGTCGAGGCACTGCGCGACTGGCTCGCCACACAGGAACTGGGTGACGCCGAATCCGAATTGCGGCTGAACCAGCTGCTGGGGCGGTTGCAGGAAGACACACTGAACGTGGCTTTCGTCGCCGAGTTTTCGCGCGGCAAGTCCGAACTGATCAACGCGATTTTCTTTTCGGATTACCGCCAGCGCGTGCTGCCGTCTTCCGCCGGGCGCACCACCATGTGCCCCACCGAGCTGTATTACACCCCCACCCGGCGCCCCTCGCTGCGCCTGCTGCCGATCGACACCAGGACTCGCGAGGGCAGCATTGCCGACTTCAAGCGCAATGCGGACGCCTGGACCGAATTCCCGCTCAACCTCGATTCCGCCGACGAGATGAGCGCGACGCTGATGCGACTGGCCGATACCATGCAGGTCGATGCCGCCACCGCCGAAGCCTATGGCCTGATCAATCCCAATGACGCAGAGACCGCGCGCAGCCTGGCGCGCGACGGTGGCATCGCGATTCCATGCTGGCGCCACGCGCTGATCAATTTTCCGCATCCGCTGCTGAAGCAGGGCCTGGTTATCCTCGATACGCCGGGCCTCAACGCCATCGGCACCGAACCGGAGCTGACGCTCAACATGCTGCCCAGCGCCCATGCGGTGCTGTTTCTGCTGGCCGCCGACACCGGCGTGACCAGATCCGACATCGAAATCTGGCGTCAGTACATCGCCCCGGTGCAGGGCGCCAGCCGGGCGCGGCTGGTGGTGCTGAACAAGATCGACGGCCTGTGGGACGATCTCAAGTCGGCGGCCGAAATCGACGCCGTAATCGCCAGGCAGGTCGACGCAAGCGCGGCATTGCTCGACCTGCCCGCCAGCCAGGTCTACCCGGTATCGGCGCAGAAAGCGCTGGTCGCCAAGGTGAAGAATGACCCCGCCTTGCTGACGAGAAGCCGCCTGCCCGAGCTGGAAGCCGCGCTGACGCAGGAACTGATTCCCTGCAAGCAGGCGCTGGTCAGCGAATCGGCCCAGGCCAGCGTGGAAGACGTGGTGATCAAGACCACCGAACTGCTGGAAACCCGGCTCGCCAGCATCCAGGATCAGGTCGATGAACTGCAGGGGCTGCGCGGCAAGAACCGCGACGTCATCCAGCACATGATGGTCAAGGCCAACGAGGACAAGCAGCAGTTCGAACGCGGCCTGCAGCAGTTCAATGCGCTGCGCAACGTGTTCGCCTCACAGGTCGAGACGTTGCGCCGGCGGCTGGGGATGCAGGCGCTGCTCAGCGAAGTGCGGCAGACCCGGCAGGCGATGGAAAGAAGCCGCTTCAGCGTCGGCTTGCGCGAGGCGATGGAGAGCTTCTTCCGCGAAATTGACGGCAATCTGAAGGCATCGGCGGCGATCACCCAGGAAATCCGCTCCATGATGACGGCGATGTACCAGAAGTTCAGCGACGAGCACGGGCTGGCGGCAGTCAACCCGCCCGATCACAGCCTGAATAAGTACCGCAAGGAAATGGCACGGCTGGAACATATTTTCGATGAACGCTTCAACACGGTCTTCAAGATGCTGACGCTGGGCCAGCACCAGCTGACCGCACGGTTTTTCGAGACGCTGGCGAGCAAGGTGGTGCAGGTGTTCGAGCTCGCCAACAGCGAAACCGAAGCCTGGCTGAAGGCGCTGATCGCGCCGATGGAAACCCAGGTGCGCGAGCACAAGATACAGCTGAAGCGCCGGTTGGAAAGCGTCAGCCGCATCCATGCCGCGACCGAAACGCTGGATGACCGTATCGCCGAACTCGATGCGTCAATCGGAAGCGCAAGCGACCAGCTGGACCAGCTGGCGCGCATCAACACGCGCATCGTCGATGCCCTGTCCGACGACCTGACCGGGGCGCGACTGGCCAAGACGGCCTGAACGATTACTTGTCGGCAGACAGGCGCAGGAATTTTTCCTGCAGTTGTTCGGGGGTTTCCGGATAGTCCGGATTAAGCGGAATGCAGTCGACCGGGCACACTTCCACACACTGCGGCGTATCGAAGTGACCGACGCATTCGGTGCACTTGTTGGGGTCGATGATGTAAATCTCGTCGCCCTGGGAAATGGCTTCGTTGGGGCATTCGGGCAGGCAGACGTCGCAATTGATACATTCGTCCGTGATCATCAGGGCCATGGGGTTCTCCGGGTCATATCAGTCTTTACTTATTTTCTCACTTAATCGCTGCGCCACCAATGGGTGGACAAAGGGCGTCACGTTGCCGCCCAGCTGCGCGATTTCGCGGATCATGCTGGCAGAAATAAACATGTATTGATCCGAGGGGGTGAGGAACAGGGTTTCGATATCGGGCTTGAGGTTGCGGTTCATCCCCGCCAGCTGGAATTCGTATTCGAAGTCGGACGCCGCACGCAACCCCCGCAGCACGGCTATCGCCCCCTGCTCGGCGACAAAGTCTATCAGCAGGCCGGAGAAGCCTTCCACCCTCACCTTCGGCACATCGGCCAGCACGTCGCGCGTCATCGCCACCCGCTCCTCCATGCTGAAAAACGGCTGCTTGTTGTGCGACGCCGCCACCGCGACGATGACGCGATCGAATAGCCGCACCGCGCGCCGCACCAGGTCCTCGTGGCCGCGGGTGATGGGGTCGAAGGTGCCGGGATAGACAGCGGTCAGCATCGTTTATTCCTTTATCAGCAGCGCAAAGTGCGAGCGCCCCGCGCGTCCGCTGCGGTGGATGATAAACCCGGGAAGGGGCAGCACTTCCGAGCCCTGCTCGACATAAGCCTGGCCGCCTGATTTGAGATGGCGGGCGAGGTCGGCGAGCACCGCCGCGGCCAGGCCGCTATCAAAAGGCGGATCGACAAAAATCAGATCGAAGGTCTCGCGGCTGTTCGCCAGCCAGGCCAGCGCGTCGGCACGGCGGACGTCGATCTGATTTGCACCGAGCACGGCACGGTTTTTGTCCAGCGCGTCGATCGCTGCGCGATCGCGTTCGACCATGATGACGCGTCCGGCGCCACGCGAGGCGGCCTCGAAGCCGAGCGCGCCGCTGCCGGCAAACAAGTCGAGGCAAACCCAGCCCGGCAGATCCTGCCCCAGCCAGTTGAACAGCGTCTCGCGCACACGGTCGGGCGTGGGGTGCAGGCCGGCGCTGTCGGGAAAGTCCAGCAGCCGGCGGCGATACTGGCCGCCGATGATGCGCACACGGTTGGCCGCACCGTGCGCCCGCCCGGGCGCCGCGCGCTTAGCGAGCATGCTCGCCCCCCACCACCACGACCACCAGCCTGTCGGGATCGATGCGGCGGGCAAACGCCTGCTTCACCGTTGCAACGTCGACCGCATTCACCTGATCGACCCAGGTGTCCAGATAGTCCAGCGGCAAGTTGTAGAAGCCGATCAGCGACAGGTAATCGAGAATTTTCCGGTTGCTGTCGATGCGCAGCGGAAACCCGCCGGTGAGATTGGATTTGGCCTGGGTGAGCTCGGCTTCGGAGGGACCGTCGGCGATGAACTGCCGCAGCGTCGCCTGCGCCACTTTCAATGCGTCGTCGGTCTGCTCCAGTTTGGTCTGCAGCCCCAGCTGGAACGGCCCGGCCACCTGCATTGGCAGGAAATAGCTATAGACGCTGTAGGCGTAGCCGCGCTTGTCGCGCACCTCGCGCATCAGCTGCGAATCGAAGCCGCCGCCGCCCAACACATAGTTGCCGACAAACAGCGGGAAGAAGTCGGGGTCGTTGCGCGCCATCCCCACCGTCCCCATCAGCACGTGGCTTTGCGTGGAGGGATGGGCGATGCGCGTGCCGGAAGCCGCCGCCGGCACCGGCTTCGGCAGCGCCGGCAGTGCCGCCGCCCGCGACAGGCCGGCCGTCAACCGCACCGCGATGGCTTCGGCCTCGGCGCGCGTGACGTCGCCCATCAGCGAAATCACCACGTTGGGCACGCTGTAATGCATGCGATAAAACGCCTGCAGGTCGCCCCGCGTCAGCCGCGCGATGGCAGCGGGATCGCCCGCTTCGTCGTGCGCATAGGGATGCCCGCCATACAGCGCGCGGTAAAACGCCTTGCCGGCGACCTCCCCGGGGTCGGCCTCGGCCTCGCGGATCGACGAGATCAGGCGCTGCTTTTCGCGCTTGACCACCGCCTGCGGGAAATCGGGACGCTGCAGCACGCGTGCGAGGATATCGAGCGCCTTGTCCTTTTCGGCGGCCGACGACAGGGTGCGCAACGTCACCCCGGTACGGTCGCGGTCGAAGCGCCCCGACAGCTCCGCGCCGACATCGGCCAGGCGATGCGCGATGGCGGTGTCCGAGAGGCCGCCCGCGCCCTGGTCGAGCAGGCCGTGGGTCAGCCGGGCGAGACCGGCCTTGCCGGCGGGATCGCGGGCGCTGCCGGCGGAAAAGTCCACCGCGACATCCAGCATCGGCAGTTCATGGCTTTCGACAAAGAACACCCGCGCGCCCTGCGGCGTCTGCCAGTGCTGGATGGCGAGCGCGGCCTGCGCCGACAGCGGCAGGCTCAGCAACAGGGCGATAAAACAAGACTTGATTGACATAGTTTTATTTGAAAAGGCTTTAATTGGCATGACGCACCCCCGGTACCCTGGCACGAGCCGGCTGCGCGTCCAGCGGTTGCGGGTCGAGTTCGGCCACGCTCAGCCGCTCATCCTGCAGCCATTGGCGGGCGACGGCCTGCACCTCGGCGGCGGTCACCGCGCGCAGCTTGTCGACCCGGCCCGCCAGCGCCGCGGGCGGCAGTCCGACAGTCGCGTATTCGCCCAGCTGCATGGCCTGGTAAAACAGCGAATCGCGCTGGTAGACGTCGGCCGCGATCACCTGCGCCTTGACCCGCGCGAGTTCCGCCTCGCTGATGCCTTCGCGCCGGAGACGTTCGAGCTCGCCGCGGATGGCTTTTTCCAGCGCGGCCACCGACTTGCCCGGCATCGGCGTCGCGTCGACCATGAACAGGCCCGGCCCGCGCGCGACGGCGTCGTAGCCGGCGCTCGCGTCCACCGCGATCTGCTGCGTCTTGACCAGCGATTTCTGCAGCCGCGCCGAGTCGTTGCCCGAGAGCACCCCGGCCAGTATCTGCAGCGCGTAAGGTGTGGTGTCCTGCGCCCAGTCCTTGAGGGTGGGTGCATGCCAGACCATCAGCAGATAGGGCAGCTGCGCCGGCGCCTTCACCACGATGCGCTTCTCGCCGAGTTGCACGGGCTCGGCCTGCGGCTTGCGTTCCGGCAGGGCGCGCGCCGGCAGCGCGCCGAAATGGCGTTTGGCCAATGCGATCACCTCGTCGGCCTTGACGTCGCCCGCCACCACCAGAGTGGCGTTGTTGGGGGCATACCATCGCGCATACCAGTCACGCGCATCCTGCGCGCTCATGTTCTGCAGATCGTCCATCCAGCCGATAATGGGGCGGCGGTACGGGTGCACCTGCAAAGCCGTCGCCATCAGGCGTTCGTAGACGACCGACTGCGGCTGGTCGTCGGTGCGCAGCCGACGCTCTTCCATTACCACCTGGACCTCCTTGGCGAACAGTTCGTCGCTGATGACGAGATTGGCCATGCGGTCGGCCTCCAGTTGCATCGACAATGCCAGCCGGTCCTTCTGCATTTGCTGGAAATACGCCGTGTAGTCGCGGCTGGTGAAGGCATTCTCGCGCCCGCCGGCGGCAGCGATGCGTTTTGAAAACTCGCCCGGCGGCACCGTTTCCGTCCCCTTGAACATCATGTGCTCGAGTACGTGCGCCACCCCGCTGGTGCCGTTGAACTCATCCATCGAGCCGACGCGGTACCACACCTGCGACACCATCACCGGCGCGCGGTGATCCTCATGCACGATCACCCGCATTCCATTGTCCAGCGTGACGTCCGTCAAAGCCGCCTGTGCGCTGCCCGCCAGCAGCGCCAGACCGATTGCCCATAGCTTGCGCATGATATTCGCCTCTGATTGCATGAGTTTGTAATTCCGCAAACCGCAAGCGGTCGACTGCGGTTTTCAGGATGATAAGATACAGCGTCCGTCAAACATGTTGTGCTGACCGCCCCAATCCGTGTTTAGTTTCTTCAAGTCCAAACCTGCTCCCGCACCGGAACCGCCCACCTCCGAGCAGCCGGAGGCGCAAGCCATCACGCCGCCGCCACCCGCCGAACCGGCTGCTGCCCCGCCGCGTCCGGGCTGGGCGCAACGGCTGAAGCAGGGGCTCGCCAAAACCCGCGACCGGTTCGGCGGCCAGCTGTCCGGCCTGTTCGGCGTCGGCCGCAAGATCGACGCCGAGCTGTTCGAGGAGCTCGAAACCATCCTCATTACCGCAGATATTGGCGTCGACGCGACCGAGTCGCTGCTCGACACCCTGCAGAAAAAAGTGCGGCGCGAGAATCTCACCGAGGCATCCGACCTGCAGGAAGGGCTGAAACAGGCGCTGGTCGATCTGCTGTCCCCGCTGCAGGCACCGCTCGACGTCACCCCGCACAAGCCTTTCATCCTGATGCTGGCCGGCGTCAACGGCGCCGGCAAGACCACCACCATCGGCAAGCTCGCCAAGCTATACCAGGCGCAGGGCCTGTCGGTGCTGCTGGCGGCAGGCGACACCTTCCGCGCGGCGGCGCGCGAGCAGCTGCAGGTCTGGGGCGAGCGCAACAAGGTAACGGTGATCAGCCAGGAAAAGGGCGATTCGGCCGCAGTGATTTTCGACGCCATCCAGGCCGCACAGGCGCGCGGCATCGACGTGGTGCTGGCCGACACCGCCGGCCGCCTGCCGACCCAACTGCACCTGATGGAGGAGATCAGGAAGGTCAAGCGGGTAATCGAGAAGGCTATCCCCGGCGCACCGCACGAGGTGCTGCTGGTGCTCGACGCCAACACCGGGCAGAACGCCGTCGCCCAGGTCAAGGCCTTCGACGACGCGCTCGGTGTCACCGGGCTGGTGCTGACCAAGCTCGACGGCACCGCCAGGGGCGGCGCCATCGCGGCGATCGCAAAGGCGCGGCCGATCCCGGTGCGCTACATCGGCGTCGGCGAAACTGTCGACGACCTGCGGCCGTTCGATGCGCGCGAGTTCGTCGAAGCCATTTTCCCTGCTTAAAACAGCTCAGCGCATGATCCAATTCAGCCAGGTCACCAAGCGCTATCCCGGCGGGTATGAAGCCCTGACCGGCATCGATCTTTCCATCGAAAAAGGCGAACTGATTTTTCTGACCGGACATTCCGGTGCCGGAAAAAGCACCCTGCTGAAACTCGTTGCCGCCATCGAGCGCCCCACCAGCGGGGTGGTATCGGTCAGCGGCCAGAACGTCGGACGCCTGCCGCAGCGCGCCATTCCCTATCTGCGCCGCAACATCGGCCTGATCTTCCAGGATCACAAACTGCTGTTCGATCGCAACGTGATCGAAAATGTGGTGCTGCCGCTCGACATCGCCGGGCTCGACCGCCGCGAGTCGCTGAAACGCGCACGCGCGGTGATCGACAAGGTCGGCCTGCTCAAGCGCGAAAAAGCCAACCCCATCAGCCTCTCCGGCGGCGAACAGCAACGGCTGTGCATCGCCCGTGCGTTGGTCAGCCGCCCCGCCCTCTTGCTGGCCGACGAGCCCACCGGCAACCTCGATGCCGGCTATGCCGCCGACATCATGGCGATGTTCCGCGACTTCCATCAGGTCGGCACCACGCTGGTGATCGCCACCCACGACGACCGCGCCATCGCCGCGCTGGGCGGCCGCACGCTGCATCTGGATCATGGCAAGGTTCAGGTGGGCTCGGCATGATCGGCTGGCTGCGCCATCAGAAGCATGCGTTCACTGCCGCACTGCGCCGCCTCGGCGCGCAACCGGTCGCGTCCCTCCTCACCGCGCTGGCGATGGGGGTAGCCATCAGCCTGCCGGGCGGGCTTTACCTGGCGCTCGGCAACCTGGACCGGCTGGCCGGCGACCTGCCCGCGCAGCCGGAAATCAGCGTATTCCTCGACGCCGGGGCGTCGACCGCGCAGAAACAGACCATCACCGAACGCCTGCGGCAGACCGACATCGCCGAAGCCCGTTACGTTCCCAAAGACGAGGCGCTGGCGGCGCTCAGCAGCGCCCAGGATCTGGCCGACATCACCGCCGGCCTGACGCAGAATCCGCTGCCGGACGCCTGGGTGGTGCGGCCGAAAACGGCATCGCGCGAGGAACTGGTACGGGTCGCGGTCGCTCTGGGCAAACTGCCCGGTGTGGCGGAAACCCACCTCGACAGCCAGTGGGCAGACCGTCTGCAGGCCGCCCTCGCCATCGGACGCACCGGCGTCTGGCTGCTGGCCGGGCTGTTTGCCATCGCGCTCGTCGCCATCTCGGGCAACGCCATCCGCGCGCAGGTGCTGGCACGGCGCGACGAAATCCTGGTCAGCCGGCTGATCGGCGCCACCGACCGCTACATCCGCCGCCCCTTCCTCTACGTGGGCGCGCTGCAGGGTCTGCTGGGCGGACTGGCGGCGGGCGGCGTGCTGGCCATCGCCAGCGTGATATTGCGCGCACCGGTCGAGCGGCTGGCCGGCTTGTACGGATCGGCCTTCCACCTGCTGCCGCCGACCACGATCGAGATCGTCGCCGTACTCGGCCTGACCGTCCTGTTCGGCTGGCTCGGCGCCTGGCTCTCGGTGACGCGAGCGCTGCGGCAGGTCGAGGTGGCGCGCTGATTTGTCCCGGTTTTATGGAAACCATCGGGGAACCCTGCTTTACCTTGGCACTCTTACTCCGTGAGTGCTAGTGTTAAAATATGTTTCAAAGGGGGTTTTTACAAGCATGAACCAAACGATATCTTTACCCGTCCCGGCGGCGTACAGCCTGGATAACTATATCCAGACCGTCAACCGCTACCCTATGCTCACACTGGAAGAGGAGCAGCGTCTGGCGCGCATCTGGCACAACAAGCAGGATGTCGAGGCCGCGCGTCAGCTGGTGGTGTCGCACCTGCGCGTGGTGGTCAGTGTGGCGCGCCGCTATGTGGGCTATGGCCTGCCCCAGGCCGACCTCATCCAGGAAGGCAATGTCGGCCTGATGAAGGCCGTGAAGCGTTTCGACCCGGAACGGGGTGTACGCCTGGTATCGTTCGCGCTGCACTGGATTCGCGCCGAAATCCACGAATACGTACTGAAAAACTGGCGCCTGGTCAAGGTCGCCACCACCAAGGCGCAGCGCAAGCTGTTCTTCAACCTGCGCAGCCTGAAGCAATCGCTCAACGCCCTGACGTTCAAGGAAGCCGACGCCATGGCAAGCGAGCTTAACGTCAGCCGCAAGGATGTGCTGGAAATGGAAACCCGCATGTCGGGCCATGACGTTTCCATCGACCCGACGGTGGACGACGGCGAGGAAAGTTACAGCCCGCTGGCTTTCCTCGCGAGCCCGGACGAAAACCCGGCCCAGCTGCTGGAGCGCGAGCAGACCGAGCGTCTGCGCCATACCGGCCTGGCCACCGCGCTGGAAAACCTCGACGAGCGCAGCCGCCATATCATCAAGGCGCGCTGGCTGACCGAAGGCGAAGCGGCGACTTTGCATGAACTGGCCGCCCAATACGGCATCTCTGCCGAACGCATTCGCCAGATCGAAGCGCGCGCCCTGCAGAAAATGCGCGCCCTGATTCCGGTGTAAGCCATACCTATGCTCAAAACGACAAAGCCCCGCATTGCGGGGCTTTGTCGTTTTGAGGGAGCCGAGTCAGAAAAAAGCGGCGATCAAAACCGAGAAGATACTGATCCATGACCAGACGATCAGCGCGACCACCACCACCATGGGAAAACCCTGAAAAGTGAAAAGCTGTTTCATCGTACGGACTCCATAAAAGTTGATAAATTCTAGTTTACTTGCGGCCATTTGGATACTTGCGCGCGTCCGGGCATTCGCCCTGACCGCTCAGGCGGCGGGTCGGCAGTAAGGGGTCATCGTCATCCATCAGGATGCGTTCGGCCGGTCCTTCCAGATCGTCGAACTGGCCGCTTTTGATCGACCAGAACACGCCCACGACAATCAGCAGCACGAATATGCCGGACAGCAGAAATAAAAACCCCATGATGCCGCTCATGGCGCGACCAGTTCCTGCGTGTTCCGATAATGCAGCTTGTGCTCGCGCAGCAGGCGCACCTCGACCAGCCAGCGCCCGCTGGCGGGCAGGCGCAGCACCCCGCCATAGGTGCCGGCGTCGAGTGCACCGAGCGGCACAGTGAGCGCGGCCTGGGTGGCGCCAGGCCGCAGCAGGCGCAATTCACCCTCGATGCGATCGACGGGCAGGCCGGTGCGGTCCTTGATGCGAACCTGGACCGCGCGCACGGGGGCATTGCCGTCGAGGCCGCTTACTTCGACCTGCCAGCCGAGTTCCGACTCGCGCCGGGTCTGGGAGAGCTCGGACGAAACCGCTTTCGCTGCCGCCTGGTCATGCGCGACCACGCCGGAAAAACCGCTGTAAACCGCATTCCCTTTGCTGCCCAGCCACCAGCCCGCAAGCGGTTCAGGCAGCCCTTTGCCGGCAATGTAGAGCAGGCTGCCATTGATCACGATAAGGCCGAGGAAAAATGCCGTCAGGAGCTTGGGCGCCCAGTGCATGCGCCCGACACTGTGCCGGCGAAACTGGGTCACCGCAAACAGCACCAGCCCCGCCGCGAGAAATACCGAGATGTGCATGGCCACCACGTCCAGCCCCGGCCAGCGGCCGACGATGAGAACGAAATACGCGAGCAGCGGGATCAGCCCCGCCAGCAGTGCGCGCAGGATCGGCGGCAGGTTACGGATGGCGCCCCCCGCCAGGTAGAGGACAATCACTGCGGCCAGGCCGCCAAGCAGGGAGGTCATCGTATTCATGAACGTTTCCCTGGAATGTCGAAGCGGACGCTTTCGACTCGTGCCTCTTCAGGCTTGCCCTGCGGCGTGATGACCAGTTCGAAGCGCTGCGTTTGCGCCGCAACGAGTGGCGACAGCCGCACGCTCGCCTGCAGCAGCCCGCTATGACCCGACTTGATGGTGACTTCGCGGAAATTGCCGAGGTCGATCGCACCCGCCGGAATGCCGCGTGCGCTGATGACATAGGTCTGGTCATGCGCGGCCTTGTTGGTGATGCGGATCTGATAGCGGTTGCGGATGTCTCCATTCGACAGCACGACATAAAGCGGCTGGCGGATCTGGTTGACCGCACGTTCGAAGCTGCCGCGAGTAGCCACGCTGTAGCCGAGATAGGTGGCCATCAGTACCAGTGCCAAGCCATAGCCGATGGTTTTCAGGTTTCTCCATTGCACCTTCGGCGCAGTCGGCACGGAAGATGCCAGATTCTTTTCCGAATCGTAGCGGATCAGGCCGTGCGGAAAACCGAACGAATCCATGACGTTATTGCAGGCGTCGATGCACAGCCCGCACGAGATGCACTTGTATTGCAGGCCCTCGCGGATATCGATGCCGACCGGGCAGACCTGCACGCACAGGCCGCAATCGACGCAGTCGCCCAGCCCCCTTTCGTGGCGCTCCGCCAGGGTGCGCTGGCCGGCACGCGCGGGGGCCCGTCCGTGCGCCGCTTCGCCGCGCCGGGCGTCGTAATGCACGGCCAGGGTCTCGGGCTCGTACATCACGCTCTGGAAGCGGCCATACGGGCAGACATAGGTGCAGATCTGCTCGCGCATCAGGCCGGCCGCGGCGTAGGTCGACAAGGTCAGCACACCCGTCGTGATGTAGGCGGCGGGTGCGGCCTGGCCGCTGAAGAAATCCAGCACCAGTTGCGGCGCATAGGTGAAATAGGCGACAAAGGTGAGGCCCGTCCAGAACGAAGCCAGTATCCACAAGGCATGGGTGCCGCCGATCTTGACCAGCTTTTCGGCATTCCACGGCTGACGGTAGAGTCGCATCCGCGCCGGGCGCTCGCCCTGAACCAGGTGCTCGATCCAGATGAAGAAGTCGGTCCACAGGGTCTGGAAGCAGAAGTAGCCGCAGAACGCACGTCCGACCAGCCCGGTGACGAAGAACAGCAGAATGGCGGCGATGAAAAGCAGCAGCGCCAGCCAGATGACATCCTGCGGATAGACCGTCAGCCCGAAGATCAAAAACCGGCGCCCCGGCAGATCGAACAGGACCGCCTGCGCCGGGGCATCCAGGCGCGACCATGGCAGCCACGGCAGCAGAAAGTAAATCGCATAGGCCAGCGCCACAACCGATGTCTTGAAACGCCGAAAACGTCCCTTCACCGAACGGGTGAAAATGGGAATGCGCTTCTGGTAAAACTCGGGCGGGTCTTCTTGACCTGTTTGCATGGTGCGATCGCTTAAATGGATGGGAAACAAAAGCCCCCGCGAGCGGGGGCTTTGCTCATCCCGTCATCCGAAGGCCTACTGCCCACCGCCCAGTTCATGAACGTAGACTGTCAAAACCTTGATTTGTTCGGGGGTCAGTCGAGCGGACCACGCCGGCATCACGCCCTTGTTGAGGCCGCTGGCGATGACGCCGCGTATTGCAGCGATCTTGCCCTCGGGCGAACCGGCTGCCGGCACGTTGGCCCACAGCCAGATGTTGTCGGTCAGGTTGGGGGCGCCCAGTTCCTGACGTCCCTTGGCACCGCTGCCGTGGCAAACGTAACAGCCCGCGGCATCGCCATGGAACAGCGCGTCGCCGGCAGCGGCCTTGGCGGAGTCATGGCCGATGCCCGACAGGCTGGCCACGTAATTCGCCAGCTGGTCGATCTGCCCACCATTCAACACTTCGCTGAAGGCAGGCATGTAGCCGCGGCGGCCGCTCATCAAGGTTTCATGAACCTTTTCGTACGATCCGCCGTACAGCCAGTCGTCGTCGGTCAGGTTGGGGAAGAAGCCGAGCATGCCCTGGCCGCCTGCCTGGTGGCAGGGTGCGCAGTTGTCCGCAAACAGCGACTTGCCCGCGGAAAGAATAAAGCCGCTCATTTCCGGATCTTTGGCAATCTGCTCGTAAGACATCGCCTCCACCTTGTCGAAGTAGGGCTTTTGCGCGATCGCGGCCTTGTTCAGATCTGCCAGCAATAGTGCACGCGTGTTCCAGCTGTGCGTTTTAGCTTCGCCTTCGCTGTTGACGTAGGCGATTTTCGAAACTCCGCCGATCCAGCCTTTACCAAACGGCCACGATGGATAGATCGTCCAGTAGACGAGGGCGAAGATCACCGTGGCGTAGAACGTGTAGACCCACCACACCGGCAGCGGATTATTGTATTCCTGCAGATCGCCGTCCCAGACATGACCCGTGGTCGGAACCGTTTGTGGCTTTTGCTCGCTCATTGCTTGTCCTTCGTGTCGTCTTGATCGCCTGGCTGGTCGTCGAGAAACGGAATGTCGCGGTAGGACTCCAGTTGCGCGCTCCGCTTTTTGCTACCGTAGACGTAAATCACGATGCCGATAAAGGTGACGAAAAAAATGATCAAAGCCAGGGGCTTGGTGTTTTCGGGTTTGGAAAACCACATTAACCATTCCATTGCCGGGCCTCCGTCACTCAGCGGGTCTTGACGAACGCGTCGTCGGCATATTTGCTGAAATCGACCATGGTGCCCAGCATTTGCAGATAGGCCACCAAGGCATCCATTTCAGAAATTCCGGAACGATCGCCGTCATAGTTGCCGAAGTTGGCCTGCTCGACCAGATTCTTCTGCGCATCGGGAATGTGGAGCTGCCTGGCCACCGTCTCGCCGAACCGGGTCACGTTGGCGTCGTACTCGGCCTGCGACAGCGAATACGGCACGCCCACCTTACGCAGGGCCTTCATGCGAGCCGCCATATCGGAAATATCCAGCGGCGCCGACAGCAGCCATGGGTAATTCGGCATGACCGATTCAGCCACCATCGAACGCGGCGCCGTCAGGTGCTGCACGTGCCACTCGTTCGAGTACTTGCCGCCGACCCGCGCCAGGTCTGGACCGGTTCGCTTGGATCCCCACTGGAAGGGATGGTCGTATTGCGATTCCGCCGCCAGCGAATAATGGCCGTAACGCAGCTTTTCGTCGCGGAAGGGGCGGATCATCTGCGAATGGCACGCGTAGCAGCCCTCGCGCATAAAGATGTCGCGGCCGCGCTGCTCCAGCGGCGTGTAGGGGCGCACGCCCTCGACCTTCTCGATGGTCTTGTCGATGAAGAACAGCGGTGCGATTTCCACCAGGCCACCGACGCTGATCGCCAGCACGGTCAGCACCGCCATCAGGCCGATGTTGGTTTCGATCCATTCGTGTTTGAAGTTGATGTTCATTTTTTAATCGTCCCCGAATCAGGCTTGTGCCATCCTGGCGGCCAGCCCGGCATCCAGCACGGCACTTTCGCGCTTGCCCTGGCGGATGGTCATGAACATGTTGACCATCATCAGCACGGTGCCGGTGAGGAAGAACATGCCGCCAATAGCGCGCATCGCGTAGAAGGGCATCATCGCCACCACCGATTCGACGAACGAGTATTGCAGGTTGCCGAACTCGTCGAATGAGCGCCACATCAGGCCCTGGGTGATGCCGGAAATCCACATCGCAACGATGTACAGGACGATGCCGATGGTGGCGAGCCAGAAGTGCGCTTCAACCATTTTGTTGCTGTAGATCCGGGTGCCCCACAAGCGCGGAATCATGTGGTACAGCGAGCCGAAGGTGATCATCGACAGCCAACCCAACGTGCCGGAATGGACATGGCCCACCGTCCAGTCGGTGTAGTGCGACAGCGCGTTGACTTCCTTCAACGACATCATCGGGCCTTCGAAGGTCGACATGCCGTAGAACGACAGCGCCACGATCATGAAACGCATGATCGGGTCGGTTCGAAGTTTGTCCCAGGCGCCCGACAGGGTCATGATGCCGTTGATCATGCCGCCCCACGAGGGCATCAGCAGCAGGATGGAGAACGCGGCCGCCAGCGAGGAAGTCCAGTCCGGCAGTGCAGTCCAGTGCAGGTGGTGTGCGCCCACCCACATGTACATGAAGGCCAGCGCCCAGAAGTGGACGATGGACAGACGATAGGAATAAATCGGGCGGCCAGCCTGCTTGGGCACAAAGTAATACATCATGCCGAGGAAGGCCACGGTCAGGAAGAACCCTACCGCGTTGTGGCCATACCACCACTGGGTCATCGCGTCCTGGGTGCCGGCAAACAGGCTGTAGGACTTCATCGAGAACAGGTTGATGGGCATCGCCAGGTTGTTGAAGGTATGCAGCAGCGCGGTCGCCAGAATGAAAGCCAGATAGAACCAGTTGGCCACATAGATGTGCGGCTGCTTGCGGCGCATGATGGTGCCGACGAACACCACGAGATAAGCAACCCACACGACCTCGATCAGGATGTCGATCGGCCACTCCATTTCGGCATATTCGCGCGCCTGGGTATAGCCCAGCATGTAGCTGATGTCGGCCAGCGCGATGATCGCCATCCAGCCCCAGAAAGTGAAGCTGGCCATGCCGTCCGAAATCAGGCGGGTCTGGCAGGTGCGCTGGACGACGTAATAGGAGGTGGCAAACAGCGCCGAGCCGCCGAAGCCGAAGATCACCGAGGTGGTGTGTACCGGACGGAAGCGCCCGAACGAGAAATACGGGCTGTCGAAATTCAGAAATGGCCAGGCCAGTTCGGAGGCGATGTATACGCCGACAGACATGCCGATGACCGCCCAGACAAGCGACATGACGGCAAACTTTTTAACGATGTCAAAGTTGTACTGCTCTGCACCGGAATACGTTGTGACCGCCATCGACCGCTCCTGTTGTACCCGAAATAGTGACTGTCTTTAAACCAGTAACTGTACTTGGTATAAATCGCGAAAGCGTCGCATTATAAGGAAGCCACTCTCCGCCCGCAAGCAGGCCGGCACGGATCAGGACGCCGCCAGCAAGGTCCTCAAATCCTGGGCGATGGCGTCAGGGCCGCTGCCATAAGGTATAAGCAGCCGTAAATTCCCTTTCCGGTCATAAACATAGGTGCCGGCGCTGTGGTCGATCAAATAGTCGTCCGCAGCCTTCACCGCGGTCTTTTGATAGACCACTTTGTACTCTTTCACCAGCTGTTTCAGCGCCGCCTCATCGGTATACATCCCTAGAAAGCCCGGATTGAAGGCCGGCACGAACTGCTTCAGCAACTCCGGGGTGTCGCGTTGCGGGTCCACCGTAACGAAGATCACCTGCACCTGTTCGGCCTGCGGTCCGAGTTGCTGCAGTGCTGCCGCAAAATCCGACAGTGTGGTGGGGCAGACGTCCGGGCAATGGATGTAGCCAAAGAAAATGGCCACCGCCTTTCCTTTGAAATCCGCCAGAGTCCGCACCTGCCCATGATGGTCGGTCAGCCTGAAGTCCCGCGCGAAGGTAGCCCCGGTGATGTCGGTCGCCAAAAATGACGGGGGCTGCGAGGCGGGCTGGCAGCCGGCCAGCGTGAAGGCCGCCATGACGCAGGCGGCAAGGAGCCAGCTTTTCATACGTTGGCCTTTCATATGTTGGCCTGCTCGAACAGCATCCCGGGAACGTCGGCGAGGCGGTACTTGCCAGTTTCGACCGCCTGGGCCAGTTTTCCCAGCGTGGTGTCCTGCAGCATTTCGATGATCTTCATCTTCACCGGCACCCAGCGGAAATGCAGCGGGCAGGCGGTTTCATCGCTGCATTTCTTGAGTCCCAGCATGCAATTTTCGGTGAACGTCGGGCCTTCGGTCAGCAGCAGGATTTGCATGAGCGTGATGTTGTCGCCATTTTCGCGCAGGCAAAAACCCCCCAGACGGCCACGGGAGGAAATCAGCAGGTTGCCCTTGGCCAATCCCTGCAGGATTTTGGCGAGATACGGCGCGGGCACGCCGAGCTGCGCGGCGACATCCTTGTTCAGCACGGGCGTGGTGCTCGACTGGGTGGCCATATAGATCAGTGCCTGTACGGCATATTGACTGGTTCGGGAGAGGATCATCTCGTGCTCTTGCGAGTGAATTGGCTCAATATAAAACAATCCTGTCCGAATATCCAGTTAGAGACCTGATTTCCCCATACAAATCAAATGGATATTGGCCGCAATGCACGGGCAAATGACTTCGTTCCCATCGCCTGCGCCGCCGTGGCGCGCGCTGACGACCAGCGGCACGAGAACCCATGCAGCCCGAATCAGGTTCGGGTCATCGTCGGCTATTCAGGCAAACTCAGCCATTGCAGCCAGCGATGAAATCAAGCGCGGGCTGACGTGGTGCAAATCGTCGGCTATTCAGGCAAACTCAGCCATTGCAGCGCCGCCCCTGAAGCGCTTTCTTCATGAAGAAAGCGCTGTACACCCAGACACGGATCGGGCAGCCGCGCGCGCAGCGCGGCAATATTCTCGGCCTGGCGGGCCATTGCCGGGTCGATGTGATTGCCCACCCAGCCGGCCCACGGCAGCTGCCGCCGGGCAATCGACTCCGCAGTCAGCAGCGCATGGTTGAGGCCGCCCAGACGCAGGCCCACCACCAGCACGACCGGCAGGCCCAGGCGCTGCGCCAGGTCCGCCATGTCGTCGCACGCGTTCAACGGCACCCGCCAGCCGCCCGCACCTTCGACCACCACCACGTCTGCCGCAGCAGCAAGCCGCCCATACGCCGCGTCGATGACATCCAGATCGATCCGCACACCGGCCCGCTCTGCGGCAATATGCGGCGCAACCGGTTCGGCAAAGGCATAGGGATTGACATCGCGCAGGTCGGCATCGACGTTGGCCGCCCGCAGCAGCGCAGTCACATCCCCGTTCAGTTCGCCCGGCGCGCTGCCTGCCGACACCGGCTTCATCGCCGCCACGCGCAGGCCGCGCGCGCGCAGGGCATGAATCAGCGCGAGCGCCACCCGCGTCTTGCCGACGCCGGTATCGGTGCCAGTGACGAACAGGCCTTTCACCCCCGGCCCAATTTCTTTTTACGTTCACCGATGGCGAACTCGATCACCTGACGTCCGTCTTCGCGCCGCGTCTTGTCGCCTGCCCAGGCATGGCCATAGACCACTTCGAAGGTAGCCGGCAGGCGGCCTTCCAGCCGTTGCGATTCATACGCCTGCTCCAGCCGCGCCCATGCCGATTTGCCGAACAGGCCACGCCGGCGCGCCGCCGCGGCATTGTGCGCACCGATGCCCTTGAGGTCGCGCATCAGGCTTTTGAGGTCGGCGTAGGTCAGCGTCAGCATGTCCATTTCCATCACCGGGCTGGCGAAGCCGGCGTGGATCAGCATGTCGCCGATGTCGTGCAGGTCGACGAAGCGATTGACATGCGGCGCATCGTCGATGGCCGTGAATGCCGCGCGCAATTCCTTCAGCGTGTCGGGGCCGAAGGTGGCGAAGATCAGCAGGCCGCCCGGCGCCAGCACCTGGTGGAAGCCCTTGAGGGTGGCCTCAAGATCGTGCGCCCACTGCAGCGCCAGGCTCGACCAGACGAGGTTCATGCTGTTGGGCGCCAGCGGAAGTCGTTCCATGTCGGCGCACAGCAGGTGGGTGAGGCTTGAGGAATCGGGGCTCAGACGTTGCAGGGCACGCTGCGTCCAGGTCGGTTGCGGCAGGCGCGCACGCGTCGCGAAAAGCATGGCCGGGGCGACGTCGAGGGCGCAGCATTCGGCCTCCGCATAGCGCGACCGCAGATGTGCCAGACCATAGCCGGTGCCGCTGCCGACATCGAGCACGCGGCCCGGCTGCAGGGTCATGTAATCAAGCCGCTCAAGCAGGCGGTCGCATACCTCGCGCTGCAGCACCGCGTGCGCATCGTAGCTGGCGGCGGCATGGCCGAAGGCGCGCCGCACTTCGGCGAAATCGAGTTCGCCTGCCGGTTTGGGCATTGCGTTTGGATCAACCATGGGCAAAGCGTCCGATCGCCACCGCCACCTCTTCGCCGTGCGACAAGTGCGGCGCATGCGCGGCGCGGGGAAACCCGATGTGCTGCGCGGCTGGCAAGGCCTCGGCCAGCCAGGTGCCGGCGGCCGGCGGGGTCAGCGTGTCGAGGGCGCCGTGCAGCACCAGGGTCGGCGACGTCAGCTGCGGCAGTTCCGCGCGCAGATCGGTGTCGCGCAGGATCGCCAGCCCGCCTGCCAGTGCCGAGCTGCTGGCGGCGGGCGCCGCCAGCAGCGACTGCCGCAGTTGCTGCAGCAGCGGCTTCTGCCCGTTCATGCCGCGCGTCTGCAGGCTCAAGAAGCGCAGCAGCGTGGTCTGCGGATCGGCCAGCAGCGCCGCACCGAAATCCTGCAGGTCGGCAGGCGCCAACCCGCACGGCCAGTCCTCCGCCACAACGAATTTCGGGGTCGCTGCCAGCAGCACCAGGCGCGCGATCTTGTGCGGATGGTCAAGCGCCGCGCGCATCGCCACCTGGCCGCCGAGCGACCAGCCGAGCAGCGTGGTGCCCTCCGGCAAGCGTTGCGCCAGATCGTCGGCCCAGCCCTGCAGGGTGTTGTCGACCGCGTCAGCGCGTCCGCCGTGTCCCGGCAGGTCGAGCGCACGCACGTCGAACGTGTCAGCCAGCAAAACGGCCAGCGCGTCGAACACGCGGGCATTCATGCCCCAGCCG
Source organism: Thiobacillus sp. (assembly GCA_035530575.1). Taxonomy (GTDB): domain Bacteria; phylum Pseudomonadota; class Gammaproteobacteria; order Burkholderiales; family Thiobacillaceae; genus Thiobacillus. The sequence continues at coordinate 27,955 of DATKUP010000127.1, forward strand.
TGCACCAGCGCGAGGATGGGTTTAGACGAGGTCATGCAGCGCCCCGATCAATTGATCGACATCGCCGGCGCTGTGCGCGGCCGACAGGGTGATGCGCAGCCGCGCCGTGTCGGCCGGCACCGTCGGCGTGCGGATCGCGGGCACCAGCAGGCCGCGCGCGCGCAGGGCCTGCGACAGCTGCACCGCGCCCGCATTGGTACCGATCAGCAGCGGCTGGATCGGCGTATCCGACGGCATCAGCGAGCCGTGCTTCAAGCCGGCCAGCCCTTCGCGCAGCTGCGCTATGCGGCTGCGCAAGCGCTCGCGCCGCGCGTCGCCCGTCCCGATCTGGCGCAGACTCTCGATCAGGCACGCGGCCAGCAGCGGCGGTGAGGCGGTGGTGTAGATATAGGGACGTGCCTTCTGGATCAGCCAGTCGATCACATTTTCATGCGCCGCCACCGCCGCACCCGCCACGCCGGCCGCCTTGCCGAGCGTGGCCAGATAGATCACGCGGTCGCTGGAACGGGCACGCTCCGTGAGGCCGCCCCGGCCGTCGTTCAGCACGCCGAAGCCGTGTGCGTCGTCGAGATACAGCCAGGCATCGAAGCGCTCGGCCAGATCGAGCAGCGCGTCGATCGGCGCAATATCACCGTCCATGCTGAACACCAGGTCCGACACGATAATTTTGTCCTGCACCCGGCTTACTGCCAGTTGGCCCTCGAGTTGCGCCAGGTCGTCGTGACGGTAGCGGGCAAAACTCGCACCGGACAGCTGCGCGGCATCGACCAGCGAGGCGTGATTGAGCTTGTCGCCGAACACTCCGCCTTTGCGGGCTGCCAGCGCAGTCAGCACGCCCAGGTTGGCCATGTAGCCGGTGGAAAACAAAAGCGCCGCGGGCTTGCCGACGAAGCGCGCGAATGCGGTCTCGAAGTCGTGGTGGAAACGGTGGTGACCGGTAATGAGATGCGCCGCGCCCGCGCCGACGCCGCACGCATCGAGCGCGGCGTGCGCGGCGGCAACCAGCGCCGCATCGGCGGCCAGGCCGAGGTAGTCGTTGCTGCAGAAAGAAATGACGTGCTGGCCGTCGATGGTGACATGCACGCCCTGCGTGCCGTCGAGCACCAAGCGCCGCCGTTCGAGATGATCGTCCTGCAACGCCGCCAGCCCCTGCTGCAGGCGGCTCAGCGCGGCGAAGCTCACAACGAGGTCAGTCCCAGCGCTTCGAACAGACGCTGGTCGCGTTCCCATTCGGGGTTGCCGGTGGTGAGCAGCTTGTCGCCGTAGAAAATCGAATTGGCGCCGGCGAGGAAGCACAGCGCCTGCATCACGTCGCTCATCTGCTGGCGCCCGGCAGACAGTCGCACCAGGCTTTTCGGCAGGGCGATGCGGGCCACCGCGATGGTGCGCACGAATTCCAGCGGTTCGAGCGCCTCGGCATCGGCGAGCGGAGTGCCCTCGACCCGCACCAGCAGGTTGATCGGAACCGATTCAGGCTGCGGGTCGAGCGCGGCCAGCTGCGCGATCAGGCCGGCGCGCTGGGTGCGCGACTCGCCCATGCCGACGATCCCGCCGCAGCACACGTTGAGGCCAGCCTGGCGCACGCGTTCAAGCGTGTCGAGCCGATCCTGGTAGTCGCGGGTGGTGATGACGTCGCCATAGAAATCGGGCGCGGTGTCGAGGTTGTGGTTGTAGTAGTCGAGGCCGGCCGCCTTCAGCTGCTCGGCCTGCCCATCCTTCAGCATCCCCAGCGTGGCGCACGTCTCCAGCCCCAGCGCCTTCACCTCGCGTACCATTTCGACCACCGATTCGAGGTCGCGCGGTTTCGGTCCGCGCCAGGCCGCGCCCATGCAGAAGCGCGAAGCGCCGGCGGCCCTGGCGGCGCTGGCGGCCGCCCGCACGTCATCCAGCTTCATCATCGGCTGCTTGTCCACCCCGGCGTCGTGGTGCGCCGACTGCGGGCAGTAGCCGCAATTCTCGGAACAGCCTCCGGTCTTGATCGACAGCAGCGTGGAGAGCTGAATCTTGTTGGGATCGAAGCGGTCGCGATGCACTTTCTGCGCCTGGTACATCAGGTCGGCAAACGGCAAGGCGAATAGCGCCTCGATCCCCGCCATCGACAGCCGCGCAACGGGCTGAGTCATATCATTCATTTCCTTCCACCTCGATGGTCATGTCCTGCCACGGTTCGCGCGCGGCCTTGTAAATATCAAACAGCGCCCACGGCACGATGATTGCTACCGCCAGCCCCAGCACCAGCATCAGCCCCAGCCAGCCATCAAGCAGGCCGTAGATCGCCGGGCCGATCACCAGCAGGCTGCCCATCACGCCATAAAACCGGTAGCCTGCCCACTTGTTGAAATGCACCACACGCGGGTTGGGGTGATGGGCGATGCCGGCATAGACAAAAATCGATCCGGCCAGCCAGATCATCAGTGGCGGCAGCGACATCACGATGGGCAAAAAACCGACTTTCTGGCTGGCGAGCAGCTTGCCCAGCAGCAACGCGGTCAGCGAAATCAGCATCGCCGCGACGGTGATGAGGTTGAACAGCTGTGCGGCAAAACGGGAGGACGAAGCGGAGATGACGCGTTTTACATTCATGGCCCGGATTTTCGCGGGAGGCACCGCCCCTGTCAAATTGGGGAGGCCCCAAAATTGAACATCGGATTAATTTTTAGGCAGCTCGTCCCTTCCACCTGCCTGCTGTGCGGCGTGACAGCGGGAACCGGCCCCCTGTGCAACGCCTGCCTGGCCGACCTGCCCTGGCACCGGCAGCCGCAGTGCCCGCGCTGCGCCATTCCCACGCCCGACGGCCAGGTGTGCGGCGCCTGCCTCAAGCATCCGCCCGCGTTCGACCGCAGCCATGTCGCGCTGGCCTATGCGTTTCCGCTCGACCGCCTGATCCCGCGCCTGAAATACAGCGGCCGGCTCGCCATCGCCCCGGCACTGGGCGAATGTCTTGCGGCGAGCGTGGCCTCCGGCCCCAGGCCGGACTGCCTGATCCCCATGCCGCTGCATGCAAAACGCATCCGCGAGCGCGGCTTCAACCACGCCACCGAGATCGCACGCGAGGTGGCGAAGCGGCTCGATCTCCCGCTCGACACCGACAGCTGTCAGCGCATCCGCGACACCCCGCCGCAGACGGGCCTGAAACACGATGCGCGGCGACACAACGTGCGCGGCGCGTTCGTCTGCACGGGCGACGTTCGCGGGCGGCGCATCGCCCTGATCGACGACGTGATGACCACCGGAACCAGTCTCGACGAGCTGGCAAAAACCCTGAAACAGGCTGGCGCGCTGGAAGTGGAAACCTGGGTGGTGGCGCGAACCCTAGCGCCGGGCGAGGCCGCCTGAAGCCCATAACCGAGAGGAAAAACTCGCGGTGAGGGCGCCGCTGCATGGTGGTTGCCGCGTTAGCGGCTTCGTGCGCAACCCCCTTGCGGGTGCTCCGCCAGCCGGGAACGGCTATCGTGCAGATACGCTCAGTCGTAAATCTCTTCCACTGCGAAAATCCGCCGGTGTTCGCGCATGGCGTAGCGGTCGGTCATACCGGCGATGTAATCGGCCACCGCGCGCGCGCCTTCGAGCGATTCACGCGCCTGGTGTTCGGGCGGCAGCAGGCGCGCATCGCCGATGAAGGCGGTGTAGAGGTCGGTAATGATGCGCCCCGCCTTGCTGCTCATGCGCGCCACCTTGTAATGGCGGTACAGGTGATGCAGCAGAAAGCGCTTGAGTTCACGGTGCTCGTCAAGCAGCGCCGGACTGAACGCCGCCAGCGGCGGCGCGGCGCGCACCTCGGCCAAGGTCTGCACGCCGCTGCGCTCGATGTTCGTTCGCGTGGTACTCACCAGGTCGAGAACCAGCGTGTTGATGATGCGGCGCACGGTTTCGGTCACCTCACGGCGGCCATTCAGCGCCGGGTATCTGGCGCGGACCTCATTCAGGTGGCGGGTGAAGATCTGCACGCCGGATAGCTGCTCCAGCGTGATCAGGCCCGAGCGCAGGCCGTCGTCGACGTCGTGGTTGTTGTAGGCGATCTCGTCGGCCAGGTTGGTAATCTGCGCTTCGAGCGAGGGCTGCTGCTTGTTCAGAAAGCGCGCGCCGAGGTCCCCGAGCTTTTCGGCATTGGTGAGCGAGCAATGCTTGAGAATGCCCTCGCGCGCCTCGAAGGTGAGGTTCAGGCCGTCGAACTCGGCGTAGCGCTCTTCCAGCAAATCGACCACGCGCAACGATTGCAGGTTGTGCTCGAAGCCGCCGTGCTCGTGCATGCAGGCGTTCAGCGCATCCTGTCCGGCGTGGCCGAACGGCGTGTGGCCGAGGTCGTGCGCCAGCGCCACTGCCTCCGCCAGGTCTTCGTTGAGGCTCAGCAGGCGGGCAATGGTGCGGGTGATCTGCGCCACTTCGAGGCTGTGGGTAAGCCGCGTGCGAAACAGGTCGCCCTCGTGGTTGACGAACACCTGGGTCTTGTATTCCAGCCGCCGGAACGCGGCGGAATGAACGATGCGGTCGCGGTCGCGCTGAAATTCGGAGCGCGGCGTGGCGGGCGCCTCAGGATGCAGACGTCCACGGGTCTGGCTGGAGTGCGCGGCGTAGGGCGCAAGCGAATCCATCAACGTTCCTTTATTGTGGCGCAGTCAGCACGCCGGCCAGCACGCCGGTCGGCACATCGCCGGTGATCACCGCCTCGCCAAGCTTCTTCAGCAGCACGAAGCGCATTTTCCCGCCCTCGACCTTCTTGTCGTGGCCCATGTATTCCAGATACGTGTCGACGCCCAGATCCGGCGCCACGTCCGGCAGCCCGGCGACACGGATCAGCGCGCGGGTGCGTGTGACGTCCGCCTCAGTCAGCCAGCCCATGCGCTGCGACGTTTGCGCCGCCATCACCATGCCCGCGGCCACCGCCTCGCCGTGCAGCCAGTTGCCGTACCCCATGCCGGTCTCGATCGCGTGGCCGAAGGTATGTCCAAGATTGAGAATGGCGCGGATGCCGCCTTCGCGCTCGTCCTGCCCCACCACCTGCGCCTTGATTTCGCACGAACGGTAGATTGCATGGGTGATCGCCGCCGGGTCGAGCGCGCGCAGTTGCTCCATGTTGGCTTCCAGCCAGGCCAGGAATTTCACGTCCCGGATCAGGCCATATTTGATGACTTCGGCCAGCCCCGCCGACAGTTCGCGCGGCGGCAGCGTCTTCAGCGTGTCGGTATCGGCCAGCACCAGCTTCGGCTGGTAGAACGCACCGATCATGTTCTTGCCGAGCGGATGGTTGATTCCGGTCTTGCCGCCCACCGACGAATCGACCTGCGACAGCAGCGTAGTCGGAATCTGGATGAAGGGCACGCCGCGCTGGTAGCTCGCCGCCGCGAAGCCGGTCATGTCGCCGATCACCCCGCCGCCCAGCGCGATCAGCGTGGTCTTGCGCTCGGCGCGGTCGGTCAGGAGCGCATCGAAAATCAGGTTCAGCGTTTCCCAGTTCTTGTAGGCCTCGCCGTCCGGCAGCACCACCTGTGCCACGGTCACCCCGCCGCTCTCCAGCGTTGCCGTCAGGTGCGCCAGGTACAGCGGCGCCACCGTGGTGTTGGTCACCACCATCACACGTTTTTGCGCCAGATGCGGCAGGATCAACTCGGCCCGATTCAACAGGCCAGCACCGATGTGGATGGGGTAGGAGCGGTCGCCGAGGTCGACGGTAAGCGTTTGCATGAATTTCGGACAAGTGAGCGTGACGGTTGATTGTAACCAAAGCTGGACGACTATCGCTGTTGCCGCACTGCACTTGACCGGGAGCCATCTACACATTCACAGCGGCACCGAAACGACCGGCATCTTTCATTCCGCCACAGTTTGCAGAAAGATTGAACGGCGATTTCTGCCGTCACCGGAATGGGGGTGCAGGCGTAATCGAAGGCCAACATAAGCAGCCAGACCAATGGACCACATCGACCCCGCACTGATCTCCGTCGTCATACCCTGCCACAACGCCGCACCCTATGCAGGCGAGGCGATCGCAGGCGTGCTCGGGCAGCGCTACCCGCAGGTGGAACTCATCGCGGCGGACGACGGCTCGACCGCTGGCTCGACCGAAATCCTGCAACGTCTGGCTGCCGAAAACTCCGAGCGCATCACCCTCATCTACCAGAACGACAGTGGCCTTTTGCCGTGCGCAATGCAGCGCTCGCCCACGCCAACGGCAACTACATCGCCTTTCTCGACGCCGACGACACCTGGCAGCCGGATGACCGGCTGTCGGAGGAGGGGGTAAGTGCCCTGGAGCGCCTGAGGGTATCCGGCAGGCGGGCGATCCTGGTCACGGGTCGCCAGCTCGACGATCTGCTGACGGTCTGTCCCTGCGCGCAACTGTTCGACCTCGTCGCCGAAACGGTGCGATCGTCTATGATCCCGCAAGCAGGGAAGAAACGCGACTCGCCAATCCGCCGTTCAAACTGCCGATACAGAACCTGCAGGCGCGCGGCGTCACGCCGCTTGAGATCGGACAGGTGCTGGTTGCAACCCATGCGTCGCATCGCGCGACCGTCCAGGACGTCATCTGGGAACTCGGCCTGGAGGCCCAGGTGATCGGCAATCGCGGCGCGGTGATGGTGCTTCCGGCCGGCGTCAACAAGGCGACGGGGCTCGAGTACGCACTGCGCGAACTGGGGCTTTCGCGCCACGAGGTGGTGGGCGTCGGCGACGCGGAAAACGATCATTCGTTTCTGGAACGCTGCGAATGCGCCGTGGCGGTGGCCAATGCGGCGCCGTCCATCAAACAGATCGCTGCCTTCGTGACGGCGGCCACGAACGGCAACGGCGTCGTCGAACTGATAGACGAGCTGATCGCCAACGATTTGCGCCGACTGCATGGTGCGCTTCCGCGACACTGGATTCTGCTCGGGAAACGCACGGACGGCAGCGCCGTGCAGCTTTCTCCCTACGGCCACAACATACTCGTAGCCGGCCCTTCCGGCAGCGGCAAGTCGACGCGCGCCGCCGGTATCATCGAGCGGCTCATCGACAAAGATTATCAGGTCTGTATCGTCGACCCGGAAGGCGATTACGGAACCCTGCGCGACGTCGTGGCGCTCGGCAACCAGTGGCGCGCGCCGAACGTCAACGAGGTGCTGTCGATCCCCGAGGATCCCAAGATCAATCTCTCCGTCAATCTGCTCGGCATCCCGCTGGACGACCGGCCGGATTTTTTCGCGCAACTCATTCCGAACCTGCAGGCCATGCGCGCCCGAACCGGGCGGCCGCACTGGCTGGTCGTGGACGAGGCGCACCACATGCTACCCGGCACTTGGGGACACGCAGCATCCGTACTGCCGCAACGACTCCACGAGACCCTCCTGGTCACCGTGCATCCCGAACATGTGGCCCCGGCCATTCTCGCGCCGATCGACGTCGTTGTGGCTATCGGCGATACGCCCGAACAGACCCTGGAGGAATTTGCCCGAGCGACGGGACAAACGATTGTCTGGCCCGTGGATCTGGTCTACCAGGCGGATCGCGTGTCGTGTGGCTCGGCGAGGACGGGCTGCCACCGTTCGCGATGCAGGCACGCCGCGGGCGGGCCGAGCGGATCCGTCACCACCGCAAGTACGCGGAAGGCAACTTGCGTTGGCACAGTTTCTATTTCCGCGGCCCCGACAACCGTCATAACCTGAAAGCGCAGAACCTCGTCGTTTTCCGCCAGATCGCGCAGGGTATCGACGAGCCGACCTGGCTGTACCATCTGCACTGCGGCGATTACTCGCGCTGGTTCCGCTACGCGATCAAAGACGATTTTCTCGCCGACGAGACGGCGCGCCTCGAACATCGCGCCGATCTCGAACCGTGGCAGACACGGCAGATGATCGAAGAATTGATAAATGCCCGTTACACGCTGCCGGAGTAGCCTCGAAAACCGTCGTTGAACGCTTTGCGGAGGCGCATCAAAAACGATAGATCGCGGCGGCGCCGGTTTGCGTTGGCATCCGTTCGGCCGGAACGATCACGACTTCGCCGCCGGTCTTGAGCACGCGCTCGCCGAGATCGTCGAGCACATCGTCAACTTCCGGGTGATCCAGATCGCCGGCGGTGATTCTGCCGCTTGTCGCATCGATGCTTCCGGGAATCAAGCGGTCGGCTTCGATCAGCAGCGTTGCGATTCGCCCGGCGATGGCGGCCTTGGCAAGCTCGCCAAGCTCATCCGCCCCCAGGCCATTTGCTGCTGCCGTGCCATATGCTTCCACAAAACCGGCCAGCCGCTCGAGGTAATACGGTTGCACCAGCTGCCATGCGCGTTCACGCAGCGCATCGATCGACAAGTCATCCGGGTGAACGTCGATCGCCTCTTTCATCAAAAACGGGTTGCGGCTGATGCTGCGAAACCGATGATGGTGCTCGGGCAGTGCCGCCAGTATCAGGCGCATTCCCGAGGGTTGCGAACAATGCTGCAATACCGCCTGGTCAACCGCACGGAAGAACCGATCGATGTCCCGGGCTGCGGCATCCTGCTTGACATCGGTGCCGTGCCATGTGGCGCCTCCGGCAGGGCCATACGCGCGATGGGCGCCTTCACGGCCATCGGCGTCCTTGCCCGGCAGTTCGCCTGCCGTTTGCGGTACCCCCTCGATCGGCAATATCTCGTCCAGCGCGTCGCGATTGCCCTCGTAAACCTTGAACGCGTTGCGGCTCAGTGCAAGGACCTGATAGCGGTCGGCCGACTGCGCGATGCGCATCAGCGGTTTGGTATGGAAACTGTCGGCGACAACCACCAGTTCGACAACCGGGCGTTGCAGCCGGTACACGCGGAACAGCCCGGGCGCGCTCAGCACCGCGAGTCCGTCCGCGGTGTGATTCCAGAAAGCCCGGTTTTCGGCCAGGGCCTCGAATGGCTGCAGAAGCGGTTTGATTTCCCGCTTCGGATATTTTTGACGCAACGATTCCTCCATCGTTTTCACGAGGTTGCGAAAGCGGATGGGATCCTGTGTATTGTCCGGATGTTGTCTGTGTGTCGGTTGATACAGGGACAGACAAGGCGCTTCATGGCTGCCGGAAAGAATGGCCGGGTAATCCTGTGCAAGTGAATTCATGGTCGTGGCACCTCCAATAAGCTGCTGCAAGGCGATGCCGCTAGTGCTGCACGCCGGTTCAATGAGGGAACAAGCGTGGGTTACGTTCGATGAATTTGCGTATCCAGGCTTCGATGAACGATTGCTCGCGCTGCGTCATGTGCCACCCGCCCAAAGCGCTGATTGTCAGGGCACCCAGCGCATTGACGATCATGTCCCACATCGTGTCGGTCAGGCCCGATGGATCGCCGAGCATGGGCTTTTGCATGTTGGTTCCCACGATCTGGTCCATCGCGAATTCAAAGACCTCCCACAGCGTGCCGACCGTCACGGCGAATAAAAACGCGAACAAGGCCATGAAACGCGGTCGCATATGGATATCGATGCGTTCGTCCGCATTGAGCACGTAAACCAGCAGAAAACCGAGAATCCCCATCAACAGACCCGAACTGGTGTGCAGGGCGATATCCCACCACCAGAACCGCATGTAGTAGCTGTGGATTTCCCCCAGAAACAGCGCCGCGAAGGCGAATAGCACAGCCAGCACCTGAAACTCTGGCGGGATATGCACATGGAAGCGGCGGCCGATCACCGCAGGCGAAAACATGACCGCCATGATCGCCATCACCAGAAACGCATTCATCCACTGTCTCTCGCGGAATACCAGCAGCAGTTCCACCGCCATGATGGCCTGGAGGGCAATCAGAATCCCCCGGTGGATGCGCGCGGGCAAATCGGCCGTGTTTTTCTCCGGGGCCGGCGGTTGGGAGAGACTGTCCATTCTGCTCGATATCTGTGGGGCAATGACCGGCCTGCAGGGCGTCTGTGTATCCCGGTATTTCGCAACGCGATCACATCGCAATACTCATAATTTCTCGAGTATAGGCCACGAGTTCCACATGGCAATGTGTCTTCTCGGCGCTGCGACAACGCGCCGTGATCCAGGCGTGGGACGCCGGTCAAACGCTATCGGATGCAATCGGTATACGGATCCATTTCCCGATTGCGGTCACTGTGCCGTATCCCGGATTCAGACTATTCTCTGACACCCTGTGGGTGGCAGATCAGGACGTCGCAGGCCGCAGTTTGCAGTACCCGCTGTGCGACGCTGCCAAGCAGCGCCCGCCGGACCAGGCTCGTGCTGCCGGGACCCAGCACGATCAGGTCACTTGCAGATTTCGCATCGCCCGGACGAGAGATTTTGCTGGATCGCTGGCGACCACCCGTGTCGTAACTTAGCATCGAGCGATGGGCCAACTGTTCCGACATGTCGCGCATGGATGTATCCGGGTTGCGCTTTAGCGGCGGAATTCGCCAGCGCGCTCAGGCTGGTAGACGACCTCCACGAGGCGCACCTTCATCACGCCGCCTCCCGGCTTGGGCCACTCGATTTGTTCGCCCGCGGACAGTCCCAACAACGCGCTGCCGACCGGGGCGAGGATCGAAATACGGTCGGCGCTGCCATCGATGTCCTGCGGGTAGACCAGCGTCAGGCAAAATTCCTCCCCCGATTCGAGGACAAAACGCACCTTGCTGTTCATGGTCACCACATCGGACGGCACATCCTCTGGCTCGACGACTTCGGCGCGATCGAGTTCCGCCAGCAACTCTTTCTTCCCCGGAAAAGTCTCCTCCGGCAGCGTATCCAGAATCGTCTCCAGGCGATCGAGGTCCAGTGACGTCAAAATAATTCCTGGTCGTTTTTCCATCAGATGGTCTCTCTATTTAATGGGTTCATTTCAGGCGACCCGATTCAGCCAGCCTGACCAAAGCCCGCGCCCGCAGGGATGCGCTTCGTAATCCGGATTTTTGCAGTGGTATAGGAGTGATCCGTCAGTGTATCGCGGCTGGTTTCGCCGGTCTGGACGGCGTACTGGGCTGAAAACATTGACAACATGAACGGGCACCGCTCGTTTTCTTCGGTGCCGGAATGTATGACCATGATGCTACCACAGCGCCCTCTGCTTTCGGCACTACTCCGCTCTGCCTGGCCGTGGTCGGGATCGGACCACTTTCTATTGATATAGCGCATGCAAAACAAGCACCGCGAATCCGGTGCGGAAAGTCCGGAGCGTCGTGCCACGGCAGCCTGCCTGTTCGACCCTGAAACTTCAAGCACCACGGAACCGGCCGACGAAGGGTCCCCATAATATTCGACACCCCGGGCGGGCATCAAGCCAGGCGCGGCATTGCGGGTTGCCGGGCTCGCGCAATTATTCCATACTCGTCTTGTACGTCTGCCCGGACGTCCTTGGCAGGATTGCCGGTTTTCAACGTAAAGAGATGTGTCATTCAGAAAATGAAACAAATTTTGGTGGCAACAGACTTCTCTCGATACGCAAACAGCGCACTCGATCGGGCAGTGCTGCTGGCGATCGAGCATCAGGCGGCGCTTGAAATCCTTCATATCATCACGCCGGCATCGGTAGACGCGCTCTGCAATTTCTTGCCCGACTCTCGTCAGGCCGTCGAAGAAAATCTCACCAATTCCTTTTATTCGCAGCTTTACGATTTTGTCGACCGGGTGGATTCGGAGCGACCCATAAAGATTCAGCCGCGCGTCAAGGTCGCCGAAGTCGAAGCTGGCATTATCGAAGCGGCGGCGTCCTGCAATGCGGATCTGATTGTCCTCGGAAGCCACGGCGAACATTTTGCCAATGAACTGTTTGTTGGGACGACTGCGGAGAATATCCTCGCCAGGGAAACGCGGCCGGTTTTGATCGCCAAGCAAAAAGCCGACGCGCCCTATGCCAAGATCGGTGTCGCCGTAGACCTCACCGAGCGGTCGGCCGTCACGATCCGCAAGGCGGATGAACTGGCGCCGAATGCAACGATCAGCCTGTTGCACGCCTTTCAGGCACCGAATCCCGAGCAGCTCCGCCAGCTCGGCGCGTCCGAGGAGCAGATCAAGCGTTCCCGTTCGGAATTCTACGATCATGCCGTTCAGGAAGTCAGCAAACTGGCCGACGAATGGGAAAGCAGCCGTATTTCGCGGGTGATTGAAATGGACTACCCGCCGGCCATGATCCGGCGCTGGACGGAGAAGCTCCATTTCGACCTCATTGTGATGGGCAAGCATGGCGGGCGACTGGGCAGCGTTGTCAGGCACGTCCTGCACAACAGTGCGTGCGACATCATGATTGTCGGGTGAGCCGTTCCGGACACAAGCAGGCTGCCTATTGAACAGCCATCAGGGAAGCATCATGCCGCGGATGGTGTAGAACAGTATGGCGGCCATAAGGGCGGAAACCGGCACCGTAATCAGCCACGCGGCCACGATGCGCATCAGTGCGGAACGCTTGACCAGCTCCTGGCGGTAGATGTTTTTCAGACCCTTGCGCTCCTTCTTGGTCAGGTGGCTTTCTTCGACGGCCTGTTTGCTTGCCTTCAGTCGCGCGAGCATGGCGCCCTTCTCCTCGAAATCGGCGGCGTGGAATTTTTCCAGATAGGCCTCCACGACTTTCCGGTCACGCCCTTCGTGGTGTTCCTCGATGGTTTCGATCATCCGCCCGTAATTCGCCTTGATGTATTCGCGCAGGAAGCCGACGCCGAATATCGCGCCCACCGCGACGTGGGTGGAACTGACCGGCAGCCCCAGTTGCGAGGCGAGAATGACGGTAATGGCCGCTGCCATGGCAATACAGAAACCGCGCATCTGATCCAGTTCGGTAATACCCGACCCCACGGTTTTAACCAGTTTGGGGCCATACAGCGCCAGGCCGAGCGAAATGCCGATGGCGCCCACCAGCAGTACCCAGAGGGGAATGGCGGCCTTGGCGACGACCGCCCCGTGCTCGATCGCTTCATTGATGGCGGCCAGGGGACCAATCGCGTTGGCGACGTCGTTGGCGCCATGCGCGAAACTCAGCATGGCTGCAGAAAAGATCATTGGGATGGTGAAAAGCGTGTTCACCCCCTGCTTTTTGTTTTCCAGACGCACGGAGACGGTTGCCACGCTCGATCGCGTGATGGCATAGGTGACCACGGCGAAACCGGTCCCGATCAGCGCAGCTGTGCCAAAGCCCACTTTCCATATCTGCTTCAGCCCCTTCATCACCAGATAGGTGCTGAAGGCCCAGGCCATCAGCGCCAGCAGGAGAGGCACTATTTTCCTGGCGGCCTGCAGCATGTCGGGCTTATAGGTGATGGTACGCTTGATCAGGTAGAGAAAGCCGGCGGCGATCACCCCGCCCAGTGCCGGAGAAATGACCCAGCTTGCGACGATCTGTCCCACCTCGCCCCAGTTGGCGATGCCCGGTCCACCGGCGGCGACGCCGGCGCCCAGCACCCCACCGACGATGGAATGGGTGGTGGAGACCGGCGCCCCGGCTGCCGTAGCGATGTTGAGCCAGAGCGCGCCGGCGAGCAGGGCCGCGGTCATCAGCCAGATGAAGACATCTATGTCGGCGATAACCTCGGGGTTGATGATCCCGCTTTTGATGGTGCTCACCACGTCACCGCCCGCGATGATGGCGCCGGCCGCCTCGAAGATGGCCGCGATAAAGATCGCACCGGTGAGGGTGAGCGCCCTGGAACCCACTGCCGGGCCAATGTTGTTGGCCACGTCGTTGGCGCCGATGTTGAGCGCCATGTAGCCGCCGATCATCGCCGCGACCATCAGGGAGTAATTGATTTCGCCGCCGCGCATGGCGATGAACAGGATGATCCCCACCAGGAAAAGCAGGGCTGTGCCCATCCGGAGTCTTTCCCGCCGCCCCTTGTTGGCGGCCTGTTCCAGCTCCAAGAATTTGTCGAGTTCCATGCTGCTACCGGCTTCCGCTTTTTTGAGTTAACCGGAATGTAACAAATGTCGGGGGAAAAGGCCCCGCAAGCAGGCGTGGGGGCGAATGCATCGCTGCGCGAATGCCATGCCAAACATAAGTTTGCGAACCGTGTCGGTTCTCGCTGGTGGGCATTGCCGGTCAGAGCGGACCTGAACTTCTATCCGATTAAATAATTGGACATTCCGTTCCATTCGCGTTTCTGGAGTTTCCGTGTTGATGCAACGCCTGACCGCCGCCGCCGCACTGATGCTGCTGTCGATCACTGCCATGCACGCACTGTTTTTGCCGAAAATACTAGACAACCAGTTGATTCTCAATAATTATTTGCGGGTGAAACCCCCTTTGATTCACGAGAAGCGTCGGCGGATGTCCCGCCTTCCAGAAGTCGCGTGTCATGGTTGTCTCCGTAGGGTTTCAGGCGCTGCAGGAACAGGCGGGACGCTGCACGCCGCCGGCGAAGTCCAGCCACACGCGGCCGTTCTCGACCCGCACGGGGAATTCGCGCGCGCAGCCCAGGTCGGGCGCCACCGCCTGCCCGGAATCGAGCTCGACGTTCCAGCCGTGCATCGGGCAGGTCACCCTGCGGCCGTGCACGATGCCCTGCGACAGCGGTCCGCCCTTGTGCGGGCAGCGGTCTTCCAGCGCGAAGATTTCGTCGTCGTCGGTGCGGAACACGGCAATGTCCAGGCTGCCGTGGCGCACCACGCGGGCGCCGAGGGGGGGGATGTCGTTCACATCCAGGATGTCGGTCCAGTTATTCATGTTCTGCTCTTTCTTCAGGTTCTTCAGGCGGTGACGGTTTCGAATTCATGCTTGAGCTTGCCGTCCCTGGCGCGCTCGACCCACGGGTCGCGCTCGACCGACAGCGCGAACAACAGATGCTCGTACAGCGCGCGGCGGTTGTCGGCGTCGTCGAGGATTTTCTTCTTCACGTAGTCAAGACCCACACGCTCGATGAAGTGCACGGTGCGGTCGAGGTAGCGCGCTTCCTCGCGGTACAGCTGCAGGAAGGCGCCGGTGTATTCCAGCACCTCGTCGGCAGTTTTGAGCTTGACCAGGAACTGCGCGACTTCGGTCTTGATGCCGCCGTTGCCGCCGACGTAGATTTCCCAGCCTGAATCCACACCGATGATGCCGATGTCCTTGATCGCGACTTCGGCACAGTTGCGCGGGCAACCGGACACCGCGAGCTTGACCTTGTGCGGTGCCCACATCTTGAAAAACGCCTTTTCCAGGTCGATGCCCATCTGGGTCGAATTCTGCGTGCCGAAACGACACCATTCCGAACCGACGCAGGTCTTCACCGTGCGCAGCGCCTTGCCGTAGGCATGGCCGGAAGGCATGTCGAGATCGGCCCAGATCTTGGGCAGGTCTTCCTTCTTGATGCCGAGCAGGTCGATCCGCTGGCCGCCGGTGACATGCACCGCCGGCACCTTGTATTTGTCCGCCACATCGGCGATGCGGCGCAACTCGGCCGGCGTCGTGTTGCCGCCCCACATGCGCGGGATCACCGAATAGGTGCCGTCTTTCTGGATGTTGGCGTGGGCACGTTCGTTGATGAAGCGCGACTGCGGATCATCCTCGGCCTCGCCCGGCCAGGTGGAGATCAGGTAATAGTTGAGCGCCGGCCGGCAGCTGGCACAACCGTTGGGCGTGCGCCATTCCATGAAGGTCATCACCTGGGGAATCGTCAGCAGCTTGTTTTGCCGGATTGCCGCGCGGGCTTCTTCATGGGTGTAGTCGGAACAGCCACACATCGACTTGGCCTTGGTGGCGGGAGAATAATCGCCGCCCACGGTAACCGCCAGAATCTGCTCGACCAGGCCGGTACACGAACCGCACGAAGCGGAGGCCTTGGTGTGCTTGCGCACGTCTTCCAGCGTGAACAGGCCCTTCTCACGAATCGCCTTGACGATGTCGCCCTTGCACACGCCGTTGCAGCCACACACCTCCATGTCGTCGGTCATCGTGGCGGCCTTGTTGACGCCACCGTGGCCGAGGTTGCCGCAATGGTCCTGACCGAACATCAGATGGTCGCGCAATTCGCTGACGTTCTTGCCGTCGCGCAGCAACGAGAAGTACCAGGCGCCGTCGACGGTGTCGCCGACCATCACGCCGCCGACCAGCTTGTCGTCCTTGATGACGAGTTTCTTGTAGACGCCGCCGAGCGGGTCGGAATAGAGGATCGCCTCGGTGCCCTCACCGCCGCTGAAGTCGCCGGCGGAAAACAGGTCGATGCCGGTGACCTTGAGCTTGGTCGAGGTGATCGAACCCTGGTAGCGGCCGATGCCGTACTGCGCCAGGTGGTTGGCGCACACCTTGGCCTGCTCGAACAAGGGCGCGACCAGGCCGTAGGCGATGCCGCGATGCGCGACACATTCACCGACGGAATAGATGCGCGGGTCGAAGGTCTGCATGGTGTCGTTGACCACGATGCCGCGATTGCAGTGCAGCCCGGCGGATTCGGCAAGATCGGTGTTGGGGCGGATGCCGACCGCCATCACCGCCAGCTCGGCGGGGGCGGAATCGCCGTCCCTGAACGTGATTGCGGCGACGCGACCCGACGCACCCGCAACCAGTTCGGCCGTCTGCTTCTGTAGCAGGAACTTCATGCCCTTTTCTTCCAGGCTCTTCTGCAACAGGCGCGCGGCGGGCTCGTCAAGCTGGCGCTCCATCAGCCACGGACCGAGGTGCACCACGGTTACGTCCATGCCACGCTTCATCAGGCCATTGGCGGCCTCCAGCCCGAGCAGGCCGCCGCCGATGATGACGGCATGCCGATACTGGCTGGAGGCCTGCACCATGGCATCGACGTCGGCAATATCGCGAAAGCTGATCACGCCCGGCAGGTCGGCGCCCGGCACCGGCAGCAGGAAAGGATTGGAACCGGTGGCGAGCAACAGACGGTCGTATTCGGCACGGGTGCCGTCTTCGGCTTCGACCACACGCGCACGGCGGTCGATTTTCACCACCTTCTTGCCCATGTGCAGGGTGATATTGTTTTCGCTGTACCAGTCGAGCGGATTCAGCACGATGTCATTCATCGTCTGCTCGCCCGCGAGCACCGGTGACAACAGAATGCGGTTGTAGTTGGGGTGCGGCTCGGAACCAAACACGGTGATGTCGTAGAGTTTGGGGGCCAGCTTCAGCAGCTCTTCCAGTGTGCGCACACCGGCCATGCCATTGCCGACCATCACCAGCTTCATCCTGGGACCCTTGTCCATGGAGGCACTCATATCCATCCCGTTACTCCAAACATAAACGCTTAAAAATGATGCCCAGAAAATACTTAAATCTGTACTCAGCAACGGCTGTGCCAGCTTGAAGTACTCATCCAAGCATTTGTTTTTACGTCAACTTAATGCTCAGGCCGGAAGCGGGACAGCTCTACGTGCACCATCAAGGTGCTGCGATGAATGACGTGCACCGAATTCACGCAGCCGCCCGGCCAAAGCCGTTGATTGCGGTGATCGCGCGCGTCTGATTGAGGTCTTCGGTGTGGCCAGCGGCATACAGACACACCGCCAGCTGATTGCGAACAGGCAAGGGCAAAACCGTGTGATCGCGCATGACATTGCCAATCCATGTACCGGTTGCACGGGCATCCAGCTCGGGCAGATTGCCATGAGAAGGTGAGTGCGCCTGCGCTTCGTAGACGCGCTGCGATTGGCCGTCCTGCACCAGCACCATGTCCGGTCGCTGTTGCGGATCGGCAAAGGCTTCACCTTCGCAGTCTTGCAGCATCAAGGCATGTCCGCCCAGGGCTTCAAGCACGACTTGTGTCGTCGCCAGGCTCACATATTCTCTGCATTCAGGATCACAATCCCAGTTCTCCCTGCCCCGCATCGTGCGAAGGGGATTCATCGCGCTGCATGCGCGGCCTGGCTTCCCGCCGCTGGCCCGTCATGGCTTCGATCTTTGTATAGAAGCGGGAATCGCCCAATGGCTGGTTCTGGCTGAGCGCCAGCCGGATGTCGTCAATGGCTTTGCTGCCCAGCTGCGACCGAAACAGGTCACGATAAGCCGCCTGCCTTTCCGTGTCGTCCCGCCCAATCGCCCGATAAAGCGGATATGGTGTCAGGTAAGGGTTGACCTGCCCCAGCGCATTATGGCGATAGCTGGTCCAGCGGTAGTGGGCAGGGTCATCGGCCATGAACCTCTTCATACAGGGTGATCGATCGGCCATCACAGACCACGGAGGCGCGCAGCCAATGCCATTGCATGTCCGCCGTCAGACTGGACCAATCCACTACGATCAAGCGCTGCGGCAAGCCCGTTAGCCATTGCCGCGTGAGCGCGGCATAGAGGTCGAAACGGTGCGCGTCGAGATGACGATTGCCCAGCAGCCGATCCACGCATTTGACGCGATGGCGCACGCTGATTGTGCGGGGGTGCCAACAGCCGGGGCAACGAGGCCAAGCGCATGTCCGTTGACTGAAAACACCACTACATCACGCAGGGCACGCCAGCGCGCGGCATGCATGAGGGGTAAACAGCATCGCATGACTTGCGTTACGACGTTTTTTGCATGCATGGCACGATCTCCTTGACGGCTTGGACTCCTCAAGGAAACTGAATCGCTGCCATGCATGCACATGCAGCGGGCAGTGCCGCCGGGCCGGGCTGGATCAAGCGCTGGCTGCCGGTGCAGCGCTGACCGGGATGCCCGTGTCGCCAGATCAGGCGGCCATCTCCTTCGCCAGCGCGTTGCGGCGTCCGGTTTCGCTGCCGGTGAGCGCGAAGCCCTGCAAACGGCCGTTGTCGTCGAGGTGCAGCGCGCAGATTCCGGCCTCGCCGCATTCGATCTTCCAGCTACCCGCCGCGCCGATTCTCGGCGGCAGCGCCGCGACCGGGTGCGCCGGAGTTTTCACCATCACCGGCATCGCCGGATAAACCACCGCCGTCGGTGTACCGGCGAGGGTGGCAGCGAGCGCGCGCGCCTGCACCATCAGCGGCTGCACGTAGGGCAGGTTGAGGCCTTCGACCTCGGCGCAGTCGCCCATTGCGTAAACGTTCGCCGCGCCGGTTTCGAGCAGGCCATTGGTCTGGATGCCGCGCCCGACCGGGATGCCGGCCGCCTGTGCCAGTTGGGTGCGGGGCCGCAGGCCGATTGCCGAGAGCACCGTATCGGCTTCGATGGTTTCGCCGTTGTCCAGTTCGACCCGGTAGCCGTTCGCGGTCTGCTCGACGCTCTTTCCGCTACGTCCGAAATGCCATCGCACGCCCAGTGCGGCGAGGGTGTCGGCCAGGCGCTGGCCGGCTTCGACCGGCAGCAGACGCTCCAGCGGCCAGCCGCCCAGATGCACCATGTCGACCGCGAAACCGGCGTGTACCAGATCGTTGGCGAACTCGCAGCCGATGAGGCCGCCGCCGAGTACGGCAATGCGCTGCTTGCCGTCGATGGCGCTGCGG
The DNA here is from genome assembly GCA_035530575.1 of Thiobacillus sp. Lineage (GTDB taxonomy): Bacteria > Pseudomonadota > Gammaproteobacteria > Burkholderiales > Thiobacillaceae > Thiobacillus. Next base: position 47,180 of record DATKUP010000127.1, read on the forward strand.
AAGACGGCGTAATCGGCCCGGTCGTTCACCACCAGCACGCCGCCTGCCCCGCTGCCGGCGCAGCCATGCGGAAACGGGTCGGCGCCAAGAGCGAGCACCAGCTTGCCGTATTCCAGCTCGCCACCATCGGTGCGAATGTACTGTCTCTGCGTGTCGATCGCCGTCACGCGGGTGTGTGACAGCACCCGCGCATTCAGCTCGGCCGCCATCTTCTCCGCGCTGGCGCTTGCCAGGGTCGCTGCGGTCTTGCCGGTGGTGAACGCGTTCGACAGGTTGGGCTTGGAATAAAACGCCCCGTCGTCCGCGGTGACGAGCGTGACCGGCGTGACCGCGTCACGCTTGCGGATTTCCTTCAGCAGGGTGTAGCCGGCGAGACCGGAACCGACGATGACGATGGGGTGCATGGAGGCTCCTTGGTGAGGCCGCGCCAGGCGGCCTCTTCAGATTGACACGGATCAGGCGGCGGTCACTTCGGCCATTTCGAAATCCGCCTTCGAGACGCCGCAGTCCGGGCATTCCCAGCCTTCCGGCACGTCTTCCCAGCGGGTGCCGGGGGCGATGCCATGCTCCGGGTCGCCTTTTGACTCGTCATAGATGTAACCGCAAACGATGCATTGCCAAGTTTTCATGATGTGTCCTTTCAGTTGAATGATTTTCGAGTACTCGTTCAGGCGGTAATCGCGTCTTTTTGCGCCTGGTAGTGTTTTGCATGCTTCTCTTCGACCTTGGCCAGCGCGGCGAAGCGCTTGGCGGCCTTTTCGAGCACACTTTTGAACATCTCGGCATGCTCTTTCGATTCGGCGATCTGCTCGTCGATCTCGGCCACCGCGGCATCATGGCCTTCCTGCATCGCTTCGTGGCGGAACTTCGGATACATCTCGGTGTACTCGTAGGTTTCGCCCTCGATCGCGTACTGCAGGCACTTGGCCGGGGTCATGGTTTCGGCGGCGAAGAGCAGCTCGGCGTGGCCGAAGGCGTGCTGCATCTCCTGTGCGGCGGTGTCCTCGAACACCTTGGCGGTCGCTTCGTCGCCGGCCTTGCGGCACTGGCGGGCGAACCACAGATACTTGATGTGGGCCATCGACTCGCCGGCGAAGGCGGCTTCGAGGTTCTGGATGGTGGGGGACTGGGTATTCTGCATGGTCGGCTCCTGGCGGGTTGTGTGCGATGTCAATCAGTACGTAGGCAATGTTAGAGATCATCAATACATTGATCCAACGGATAATCTGAATATGATCGATTGAAAACATCAATCATTGTTTTTCGGGCCCGTGCTGTGCAACACTTCGCCATCCCTTTCAGCATCCTGAGGAACCCGCCATGCGCATCCTGCTCCCCGCTGTCCTGCTCTCTCTGAGCGCCCTCCCCGCCGCTGCCGCGTCACCCGTCATGCAGCCCGGCCTGTACGACATTTCCCTGCAAATGGTGATGAAGGGCATGCCGATGCAGATGCCGGTGATGACGTTCCGGCACTGCATCACCGCGCAGGACGTCGTGGACGGCAATGCCTACGCCAGCAGCCAGAACAGCAAGGACTGCAAGATCAGCAATCTCAAGCAAAGCGGCAATGCGGTCAGCTATGACTTTTCCTGCACTGTCGATGGCGGTCGCAGCATGGTGGGCCATTCCACCGGCACCCACCATGCCACGGGTTACGACATCACGATGAACGGGCGCTTCGAGCCGGCCATGGAAGGTCTCACTGAATTCAACCAGAAGATGGGCGCCAAGCGGCTCGGCCCCTGCAAGTAAACGGGGGCAGGCAGCCGCGACCGGGAGCCGGCCGGATTTTGATAACCGGAACCCTGGATTTTTGATTGGAGTGGCCACAGGTTTTTCATTCTTCGCTGCCGCGTTGAAACGAAAAACGGCTGCGACTGGATGCCTGGCGCTGCGCGCGCTACCCGTGGTGGCATGCGACTCGTGCCGGATACTTGCTGCCACGAACTGCCTTGAAGCAATCCCCCTGGAAGCCAGACCGGCCACCCCGACTGAGCTTCGTCGCAGCAAGTGTCTACAAAACCGGGGGCATCCGCGAACGAAGATTAAAGGATTAAAGGGGCTCTGAGGTTTCCCCGCGAATCACACAGCCATAGCGCGATTGATTGCGACGGGGAGAGCGACGGCCGGCAACGGAGCAGTGGGCAACTCAACGCGTGGTGAGGGCGCTCCTACTTACACGGCAGGAACCGGACCGTCGTTTCCAGCTCGGTCAGCACCTGGGCCAGAGCGCGGACCGTTTCGTCTACGTCCTCGGGCGTCGTGAACTTACTCAGGGAGAAGCGCACGGCGCAGTGGGCGTCGACGTCGCTCCGGCCCATGGCCAGCAGCACGTGCGTCGGCTCGGGAGAGCCGGACTTGCACGCGGAGCCCGACGAGAGCGAGATCCCGTGCTGGTCGAGGGCGACGACCAGCGACTCGCCGCGGAGACCGGGCAACGTCAGGTTCAAGGTATTCGGCAGGCGGGCGGTGGGGTGGCCGTTACGCATCGCCGCCGGCACCAGGGTCCGAATGCCTGCTTCGAGCCGATCACGGCAGCGCGTGAGGGTCTCCGCGTCGCGCACGGCCAGTCGGCCCAGCTCCGCTGCTTTCCCGAATCCGACGATTGCGGGAACGTTCTCCGTCCCTGCCCGGAGGCCGCTCTCCTGCTTGCCGCCGTGGATCAGCGGCTCGAGTCGGACGCCTTTCCGCACGTAGAGCGCACCGATCCCCTTCGGGCCGTGAAGCTTGTGGGCCGACAGGCTGAGCAGGTCGACGCCCAGCTCCTCGACGTTCACGTCGATCTTCCCTGCCGCCTGCACGGCATCTGTATGGAACGTGACCCCACGCTCGTGCGCCACCGCGCACAACTCCGCGATGGGCTGGATGGTGCCCACCTCGTTGTTGGCCATCATCAAGGACACGAGGATCGTGTCGTCGCGCAGCGCCCGGCGCAGATCGTCGGGGGCGATCATGCCGTCCCAGCTCACCGGGAGATAGGTGACCTCGTACCCCTGGCGCTCGAGGAAGCGACAGGTCTGGAGCACGGCTGGATGCTCGATGGTGCTGGTGATGAGGTGCTTGCCTTCGCCGCTGCGGGCGAACGCGGTGCCTTTGATGGCGAGGTTATCCGCTTCCGACCCGCAGCCTGTGAACAGGATGCGGCGGGGACGCGTGTGGAGCAGTGCGGCCACCTGCCCCCGCGCCTTGTCCACCGCCTCGTGAGCCTCTCGCCCGGCCCCGTGGATGCTCGATGGGTTCCCGTACGCGGCGTCGAGGAAGGGGAGCATCGCCTCGCGTACCGCATCGGCAATGCGCGTGGTGGCGTTGTTGTCGAGATAGATCCGTCGGACCGGAGGCGACGACTTCGCGGTCTGCACCACCACCGAGCCGCACGCGGCGGCCGGATCGGCCTGTTTGGCGTGCCGGGTCGCCGCGGTGCCCGCCTCGAGCTTGACCACGTCACAGAGCAGCGCCTTGTACACCGGGAATCCTGAGATCTCGTCGTAGTTCCCGAGGTCCGTCAGCTCGTTCACGTTCCACTCGCGCCACGCCGTGGGTCCTACCGGGCCGCCGCCGCCCATGTTGCACTCGACGGCGCCCGCCACGATGTCGCGCGTGACTTTGGCCCGGAACGGGACTGCGCCTCGCGGTGTGCGTACTTCTACGAGGTCGCCGTTCGCGATGCCACGCTGCTCCGCATCCAGGACGTTAAGCTCGACGGTGGGCTCGAGGTTGTCCTTCACCAGACCGCGGATCCCGTGGTGCTGCGAGCGGAAATCGGTGTGGGGACGCGCGCCGGAGTTGAAAACGAGCGGGTATCGAGTGGCCTGCTGCGGATCGGCGCGTGGGCCTTCGGTGGGTTCGATGTACTTGGGGAGCGGCTCGTAGCCGTACTCTTCCAGCGTGGTGGACCAGATCTCGAACTTGCCCGTAGGAGTATCGAACCCCGGTTTTCCGTCGGTGCGCAGGCCACCCTTCTCCCACTTCTTGTACTCCATCATCGGCGTCGAGAGCTTCACCCAGCCGCCCGCGGCCTTCACGTCCTCGAGGGTGTAGCCCGAACCCTCGAGCGTGAAGCGGACCAGCGCCTCCTCGGTCTGCGGGTACAGGTGACCGTAGCCGAGCCGGTCCGCCAGCTCCGCCATGATGAGGTAGTCGTTGCGCGCCTCGCCCACCGGCTCGATCATCTTCTCCCGCAGGCGGAAGATCGGGCCGTAGGTCATGTACGAGTCGATCTCGAACATGGTGGTGGCGGGGAGCACGACGTCGGCGTACGCCGAGTCGGCGGTGAGCTGCCGGTCGATGCAGACCAGGAAATCCAGCTGGGAGAGCGTCTCGCGCCAGATGGGCGTCTGCGGCCAGGACGTGAGCAGCGACGCACCGTGCACGATGAGCCCGCGCGTTCGGTAGGGGTCGCCCTTCAGCACGGACTGCACCAGGCCGCTGGCATGCGATTCACCCCGGTAGTTGGAGTAGACCGGAAACTTCTGGCGCGCGATCGCGAGGTCAAGATCGGGATTCGGCTGGTTGCACGAGCGGTTGATGGGGAAGTGGGTGTCGAGCATCGCGAGCCCGATCCCGCCCGGCACGTCCAGATGGCCCGCGAGCGCGAACAGCGTCTGCACTCCGCGAATGGCCTGGATGCCGCTGTTCGAGTATTCGAGCCCGGTGTACATGACCGGGCAGGCGCCGGTGGCTTGCGCGATTCGCCGCGCCAGCGAGCGCACGGTGTCGGCCGGCACGCCGGTGATCTCTTCGACCACGTCTGGCTGAAAGTGCTGCGCGTAGGTGCGCAGCTCGTCGAACCCGTGGCACCAGCGCTCGGCGAACGGTTCGTCGTACAGCTCCTCGTCGAGCATCACCTCGATCACGCCCAGGGCCAGCGCACCATCCGTTCCGGGACGGATCGGGATCCACTCGGCGCCGGTGCGCTTGGCAGTGTCCGTGTATCGCGGGTCGATCACGATGATCTTGGCACCGCGCCTGGCGGCGGCTTCCAGCCGGTGCATATCGAGCGGCGGAGAATCGGTCGCCGGGTTCGCGCCCCACACCACGAGCAGCTCGGCGTTCTCCATGTCGGCGAACATGTTGATGAGCATGCGGCCCATCGTGACGTGCGGGGCGATCATCGCGAACGACACGTAGCAGAGCGCGCCGACGCCCATCGTGTTGGGCGAGCCGAACGGAAACAGCACGTTGGTGGCGGAAGAGACCGCAACGCCCCTGGGCTGGAACATGTCGCAGAGTGACAGCTCGAACGCGCCTCGGCCCGTGTAGATCGAGACTGCCTCGGGCCCGGACTCGGACTTGATGCGGTTGAGATTCTCGACGATCAGCTCGTACGCCTCGTCCCACGAGATGCGCTCAAACTTGTGCGAACCTTTCGGGCCGATGCGCTTCATGGGGTATTGCAATCGGTGCTCGGAATGGACGATCTCGGGAGCGTGCGATCCGCGCCGGCAGATCATGCCGAGCGGGTGTCCTGTGTCCGGCTTGATGTCTACGAGCTGCCCGTCCCGGACACCCACCTCCACCCAACATCCTGCGGGACAGATACCGCAGATCCCCTTAGCCCACGTCACCGAGGTGTCGGGCGCGGCGTTTTCGTCTTTGTGCGTGGTGATCGAAGGCGGCGGCAAGTCCATCCCGAGGCTCCTTGGCGCAAGAGGTGGCCGATGGGAGCACCCAGCGGTACGAAGAGAATGCGCGCTGGACGCAGGCCCGGTCGTGTGAGCGGACAAGACTCCACGGCCTGTCGGCCGTCACGTGAGTTGAGAACGCGGTGGCGGGTGAAGTATAGGAAGGCCGTACTCAAAAACCAAATGCAACATTTATGGAAGAATGGGTAGTCTTCTTCGCCGAAGAAACAGGGTTCGCGATTAAGCGCTTCATCAAGCGCCTGGCAAGAGTACGCATCCCCCAATCGTCATGACCGATGCCGGATTTCGCAACACATGGTTTCGACTGATCGCAGCGCAAGGCTGGCAATGGCTGGGGCGGGTGCGTAACCGCGATTTCGTGCGCAAGACCGAGGCGGAAGACTGGCAACCCGCAAAGCTTCTGTATCAACAAGCGTGTACCGTAGCAGCAGATTTGGGCGCGTTTGAAACCGTACGAAACAGTCCGCTCAAGTGCCGTCTGATTCTGGTCAGGCATGCGCCCAAAGGCCGCAAACATCGCTACGCCAGCGGCAAGGTAAAGAACAACAGCACTGCCCGGAAAATCGCATCCCGCTACCGTGAGCCCTGGCTGTTGAGCAGCGCCCCGAGCCTTGGACATTTAAGCGCTGAGGCTGTGATCAGACTCTATACCCAGCGCATGCGCATTGAGGAGGCGTTTCGTGACACGAAGAATGCCGTCTTGGGTGCGGGATTGGCGTTGTCGCGTAGCCATGGACAGCAGCGTTTGCAAGCACTGCTCCCGATCGGTCATATCGCGCAAGTGGCTAAACGACTGATCGGTGAGGCCCCAAAGAGCGCGCAACTGTATCTGCAATTGACGAGCACATGCCGTAAAGGCCGGGCGGAACTATCGGTGATGATGCTGGCAAAGCGCGTGATCGATTCGCCCACGTTGTTGCGAAAACTCAAAAGCGCTTGGCCAGGCTGGCATGTGCTGCGAAGTCAGGCGAGTGCCGCAATCAATGCGCTATGGCTGTGTGATTCGTGGGGAAACCTCAGGGCCCGGCCCCTTTGATTCCGGGGTTGAGTTCAATGTATCGCTGGCAAGCAAGCAGGTAGGTTTCGGCCTGGACCAGTGAGGACTTGTAGCGGCTGTCCCACAAGGTGTTCTGCTCGTCGGCGAACGGCAAGCCACGCGTAATGGAAACGGCATCCGGATTGGCCCCTTCACCTCCCACATTAACCGCTCGGCGGACAACGTGACTGCTCGTGTTACGAAGCCGTACCCCTCATGACCATCCGCGATGCTTTTGAGGCCATTCAACCAGTCCCGTTCATTCCTGATCATGGATTCACGATCATGGTCGGGTGTACCCGTACTCAAGCCACTTCCCTTCCGGTCAAATACTCCGCATTCAGACAACGCGTGTACGCCAGCGCCGCAGCGCCGCTTCCGCCCGCGCCATGCTGACATAGAACGTGGGCGTGATGTAAAGCGTGAGGAACTGCGAAAAGAACAGGCCGCCGACCACGGCAATACCGAGCGGACGACGTGCCTCGCCACCCGCGCCGAAGCCGATGGCGATCGGCAGGGTGGCAAAGATGGCGGCAAAGGTGGTCATCATGATCGGCCGCAGGCGCACCAGGCAGGCCTCGACGATGGCATCCTCGGCACTCAGTCCGGCGCGCTGCCGGGCCAGCGCGAAGTCGATCATCATGATGCCGTTCTTTTTCACCAGACCGACCAGCAGGATGATGCCGACGAAACTGAAAATATTGAGTTCGTTATTGGTCAGCAGCAGCACCAGCAACGCGCCGAACCCAGCCAGCGGCAGCGCGGTGAGGATGGTCAGGGGATGGCCGAGATGCTCGTACAGCACCGCCAGCACCATGTAGATGATGACCACGGTGAACAGCAGCAACAAGGGCAGCTGGACGGTCGATTCCTGAAACTTCTGGGCGGCGCCGGTGAATTCCAGTGCCACCTCGGACGGCACGACTTCGCTGGCGGCATCGTATGCCGCGGCCAGCGCGGCATCGAGCGAAGCGCCCGGGGTGAGATTGAACGACAGGGTGACCGCCGGCTGCTGGCCGTAGTGATAGACCGCGACCGGGCCCACGCCCGGATCGACCCGGGCCACGGCATCCAGCCGCGTGATTTCCCCCGCCGCCGTTTTCAAGGGCAGCTGGCCGATGACCGCCGGATCCAGCTGCGCTTCGGGCAGCGCCTTGACGCTCACCTCGTACTGATCGCTCGTACCGTAGATTTCGCTGATGCGGCGTCCGCCCAGCGCGTCGTACAGTGCTTGCTGGACCTGCTGGGAGGTGATGCCGAGCCGGGCGGCTTCCAGCGAATCGAGCGTGACGCGCAGTTCGGGGTTGCGCAGTTCGAGATTGCTGTCGACGTCCTCGATCTGGGGGAGTGCTTCCAGCCGCTTTTCGACCTCGGCCGACGCCGTTTTCAGTGCCTCGAAATCGCCCGAGGTGAGCGTCAGCTGGTAATCGCTGCTGGAGGACAGCGCACCGACATTGATCGATGCGGGGTTCTGCAGGGTGACGTTGACGCCGCTGACTTTACGCGTGATCGCGCGTAGTTCGTCGATCACCTCATCCGCGCTTTTGCGCGTGCCGCGCGGGGCCAGCCGTATCACCAGGCGTCCGATGTTGCCGCCGGTCACCCCGCCGCCACCCTGACCGGCGCTCGACATCAGGCCTTCGACCGCCGGGTGCTTCTGCACGAGCGCGGCGAGTGTCTGCTGGCGCTTACTCAGCTCGTCGAACGGAATACCTTCCGGATACTGCACGCTGGCAAAAATCATCCCCGAGTCGACGCGCGGAATGAACCCCTGCTTGACGTGACCGGCCAGCCACACCATCGCAGCAAGCACGACGACCGAGAGCAGCAACATGCCCCCCCGGTGGCGCATCGAGGCGCGCAGGGTGTCTCCGTAGAAATCGCGGAAGCGATTGAAGCCGCCATCGAACAGGCGCGACAGACGGTTGTCGAGCGGCTGGTTGACCAGCCCCCGCGCGCACAGCATCGGCGTGAGCGTCAGCGCCACCACGCCGGAAAGCAGCACGGCGACGCCGATGCTGACTGCGAATTCCTGGAACAGCCGCCCGATCATGCCGCCCATAAAGAGGATGGGCAGGAAGACGGCAGCAAGCGAGAGCGTCATCGACAGCACGGTGAAGCCGATCTCCTGCGCGCCGTCGAGCGCAGCCTGCATGCGCGATTTACCCATTTCAAGATGGCGCGAGATGTTCTCGATGACCACCACCGCGTCGTCGACAACGAAGCCGATCGCCAGCGTGATCGCCATCAGGCTCAGGTTGTTGAGGCTGTAGCCCAGCAGCTGCATGAAGGCAAAGGTCCCCAGCAGCGAGCTGGGCAGCACCAGCGCCGCGATCAGCGTCGCACGCAGGTTGTGCAGGAAGGCGAAGATGACGAGGATCACCAGCCCCAGTGCGAGCAGCAGCGTGAAATTCACCTCGTGCAGCGAATCCTTGACGAAGCGCGAGCGGTCGAAATGGACCTGCAGGCGAATGCCGTCTGGCAGTTCCGCCTCGATCTGCGGCAGCATCGCGCGAATGCGGTCGGCAACCGCGACCGTGTTCGCCCCCGGCTGGCGCTGTACCGCCAGCACGATGGCGCGGGTGCCGTTGTACCAGGTCTTGCGCTTGTCGTTCTCGACGCCATCCTCGGCCCGGCCAAGGTCTTTCACCCGTAGCGCGGTGCCGTCGTGATAGGCGACGACGATATCGCCGAAGTCCGCCGCATTGGCCAGCGCCACCGGCGCTTTCACCGTATAGGCGCGGCTGGCCCCGTCGAGCGCGCCGGACGGCAGATTGGCATTGGCATCCTGTACCGCCTGGATCACGTCGGCAAAAGTCAGTCCGCGTTGCTGCAGCCTGGCGGGATCGAGATACAGGCGCAGCGCGTATTTCTGCGAGCCGAACACCAGCACCTGCGCCACGCCGGACAGACCGGACAGCTTTTGCGCCACGCGCGAATCGGCGATGGCGTCGAGTTCGGTCAAGGGCAGGCGTTCGGCCGACAGGGCCAGATACATGATGGGCGAATCGGCCGGGTTGATCTTCCTCAGCTGGGGCGGGTCCATGCCTTGCGGCAGGTTGCGCGCCGCCTGCGCGAGGGCGGTCTGCACGTCCTGCGCGGCGGCATCGATATCGCGCCCGAGCTCGAACTGCAGCGTGATGCTGGTCGAGCCCTGGCCCGACTGCGAGCTCATCGACTCGATTCCCGCCACGGTCGCCAGTTGCCGCTCCAGCGGCGTCGCCACGGTGTTGGCCATGGTCCCGGGATTGGCGCCGGGCAAGGAGGCGCTGATACGCAAGGTCGGGAAATCCACCTGCGGCAGATCGTTCACCGGCAGCTGACTGTAGGCGATCGCGCCGAACAGCGCCATTGCCAGCACCAGCATCAGCGTGGCGACCGGGCGCTCGATGAAGATCCGCGACAGATTCATTGCTGCGTGCCTTCGAGCCTGACCTTGCTGCCCGCCTTGAGGCGTTGCGGAATCTCGATCAGCACCGGCTCGCCGGCACGCAGTTCACCTTCGACCACCTCCTCGCCGTCGAGACTGCGCGTCACGCTCACCGGTTGCACCACGGCCTTGCCGCCGCGTACCACATAGACATACGTGCCGTCCTGCGCGTGCTGCAGCGCGGCTTCCGGTACCACTTTGGCGTTCGGCTCGACCCCCAGCAGCAGACGCACCCGCACGCCCTGCCCCGACAGCAGGCTGGCCGGCGTCCCGGCCAGCCGCACTTTGACCGGTACCGCACCGGTAGTGGCATCGATCTGCGAATCGACAAACACGAGTTCGCCCCGCGCCTGTGCGATGCGGTCCGCATCCCGGAACACCCTGGCCGTCACCTTGCCGTGCGTACGTGCGGCCGCAAGATCGGGCCAGTCCTGCTGCGACACGCTGGCCCGCACGTCAAGCGTACCGGGCGCCAGGATCGTCGTGAGCGGCGTCCCGCCCGCCTGCACCAGCGTGCCGGGGCGTACGGCGATGCGTCCGACGCGCCCGTCGATCGGAGCACGAATCTGTCCGTAGGCCACATCCAGTTGCGCCGCCTCCAGTTCGGCGCGCGCGGTACCGGCGCGCGCACGGGCGGATTCCAGCGCCAGTTGGGCATCGGCAAACTCCTGATGGCTGATATAACCCGATTCCATCAGCGGGCTGAGGCGATCGAGTTTCAGAACGGCATCGGCCGTTTCGGCGCGGGCACCGTCCAGCGTGGCCTGGCTTTGTGCGATACGCGCCTGCGCCGGACGGGTATCCAGGGTAAAAAGTACCTGCCCCGCACGCACGGCGTCGCCTTCCTGCACCTGCTGGCGCAGCACGGTGCCGCCGGTCTGGGCGACGATGGCGACCTGCTGCGCTGCCTCCAGCGTACCGGGCAGATCGATCACCCGTGGAAAGTCGCGCACCGCCACCGGGACCGTCCTGACGCTGAGTGCGCGATCGCCGCCGCCCTTCTTGTCGCCTGTCGTCGATTGCTGGATACGATAGGCCACCCCCACAATCAATCCAAGTGCGACGACGATCAACAGGATGCGTAATTTCATGGCGGGCTCGCAGAAGAGACGACGGGCAGGCGGCCCAGCGCGTAGTTCAAACGGGAAAATGCCGCCAGCCAATCGCTGTCGGCCTGGGCCTGCGCCTGCTGCGCGCGCGCCAGATCGGCCTGGGCGGTCAGCCATTCGAGCAGGCTGCCGACGCCGGTCTTGTAGCGCGCTTCGGCTGCCTGCACCGATTCGCTGGCGCTGTCGAACTGCGCCCCCACCCCTTCGCGCTGGGCTTGAGCCTGGCGCACATCGTAATAGGCTTCCGCCACCGCCAGCGCAACCTGGCTGCGCTGCGCCTCGGCATCGGCCTGCAGGCGTTCGGCGTCGCGCTCGGCGGCGCGTGCCTGCGCCGCCAGTCGCCCGCCATCGAACAGCGGTATCGTCACATTCATGCCGAGGCTATAGGTGGTCGACGGCGAGCGGTCGCTGTCCAAAAAAAGTGTGCGCCCGGTGTTGGCCGTCAGCGACAGACTCGGCCAGTAGGCCGCGCGTGCACGCTCGGCCTCGAAGTGGGCACTGGTCGCGGCAGCCAGCAGGGCTTGCAGATCGGGTCGATTGCGCTGCGCCTCCTGCAACAGATCGCCCAACAGGGTATTGGTCGCCAGGGGATCCGGCGGCACCGCCTGCCAGCCCAGTTCCAGCGTTTGCGTCTGGGCAATACCCGCAGCCTGTTTCAACGCGGCTTCCGCCTTGGCCCGGTCGCGCTCCGTAGCCTGGCGTGCCAGCTCGGCCTCAATCAGCGCAGCGCGTGCGCGCAACTGGTCGGCACGCGACGCCAGCCCACCCCGCAGCCGCGCATCGACGGCGTCGAGGCTGGCGCGCAGGGCAGTTTCCTGCTGGGTCTGGGCGGTGACCTGCGCACGCGCGGCCAGCAAGGCGAAATAAGTGGCCTCCACTTCGGCGACCGTATCCTGCAGGGTACGGTTGCCGGTCAGCAGGCTGGCGATGAGTTGATAGCGCTGGGCATCGATGCTGGCGGCACGCGCACCGAAGTCGACCAGCACATAGGCCAGACTGAGACTGGGGCCGTAGCGCTCGAGCGTGGGCACCTGCACGCCCGAGCTGGACAGTGCGCGGCTCTGGGTGAAACTCAATTGCCCCGTGAGCGTCGGCCAGTTGGCCGCGCTGGCGGCATCCAGCCGCGCCGCCTCGGCCTGGATGCCGAGCCAGGCCGCACGCGTCTCCGCGCGCTCGTGCAGTGCATGATCGGTCAGCGCGGCCAGGCTGGCAAAGCGCACGACACCGGTGGGCGCCGTGGGCGCCGCAGCCGGCAGGGACAATTCATCCGCTTGCGACCAGAAGGTACCGGGACGCTCGGGCAGGACGAGCGTGGACGCTTGGGCCCACGACGGCCACAGCACAAGCGATACGCACAAAAGAAGGCAATGCGGAACGGGTTTCAAGGTGCGGGGATTCTAAACGAGTCTCCGACCCGACGGCGAACCGCTCAACGAGTTCTGTTTCGCACTGCAAGACCGCACGCACAGCCATTACGGCCTTTCATGCCCAGGCAGACACAGGTTATCCGCACGCATCGTTGCGCTGAAGACGCACTACGTCTGACGTGCGATGGGCGACAGCGCCATAATCAATGCGGCTGCCGCAAGACCTGTGCCGCCGTCACCATATTGCGCAGGGCCGTCTCGGTTTCGGCCCAGCCGCGCGTCTTCAGTCCGCAATCGGGGTTGACCCAGAGCTTGTCGGGCGCGATCACCTGGGCGGCCTTTTCCAGCAGACGCGTCATGTCCGCCACATCGGGAATGCGCGGGCTGTGGATGTCGTACACGCCGGGGCCGATCTCGTTGGGATAGTTGAACTCGCCGAAGCCACGCAGCAGCTCCATGTCGGAGCGGCTGGTCTCGATGGTGATGACGTCGGCATCCATCGCTGCAATCGCGGGCAGGATGTCGTTGAATTCCGAATAGCACATGTGGGTGTGGATTTGCGTCGAATCGTTCACGCCCGATGCGCTGATGCGGAACGCGCCGCTCGCCCAGTCGAGGTAGGCGGCCCAGTCCGCCTTTCTCAATGGCAGGCCTTCGCGATAAGCCGGCTCGTCGATCTGGATGATGCCGATGCCCGCCGTCTCGAGGTCGGCCACCTCGTCGCGGATCGCCAGCGCGATCTGCAGCGCGGTGGTGGCGCGCGGCTGGTCGTCGCGCACGAACGACCATTGCAGCAGCGTGACCGGACCGGTCAGCATGCCCTTCACCGGCCTCCCGGTCAGCGACTGCGCATAGCGTGCCCACGCCACCGTCATCGGTTGCGGGCGCGATACGTCGCCGTAGATGATCGGCGGCTTGACGCAACGGCTGCCGTAGGACTGCACCCAGCCGTTCTGTGTAAACGCAAAGCCGGCCAGCAGCTCGCCGAAATACTCGACCATATCGTTGCGTTCGGCTTCGCCGTGAACCAGGACGTCGAGCCCCAGCGTTTCCTGTTTCTCGATGACACGTCTGATCTCGTGCTGCATGGCAGCGGTGTAGTCGACCTCGCTGAGTTCGTCCGCCTTGAAACGGGCACGCGCATGACGGATCTCCGGCGTCTGCGGGAAAGAGCCGATGGTTGTGGTGGGGAAATCCGGCAGCTGGAATCGCGCACGCTGTGCGGACTGGCGAACCGGAAACGCGCTGTTGCGTCCGTCGTGAACGGCTGTCAGGGCGGCCAGTCGCGCAGCGACTCCCGCATCGTGCACACGCGATGAATCCCGGCGGGACGCCAGCGCACGGGCATTGGCGAACAGCTCAACAGCCGCCGCCTGACGCCCCTGGTTGAACGCGGTTTTCAGCGTGGTCAAGGCCGCGATCTTCTCATCGGCGAATGCCAGCGAGTCACGGACCTCCGCGTCCAGTGCGGTTTCGCCCGCCAGGCTTGCCGGCACATGCAACAGCGAACACGAGGGCGCCAACCACAGCCGGTCGGCCAGGCGGGCATGCAGGGCCTCGAAGCGATCGAACACGGCGTTCAGGTCGGTCTTCCAGATATTGCGGCCATCGATTACGCCAACCGACAGCACCTTGGTGGCGGGCAGCCAGTCGACTACCTGGGCGAGCTCGTCCCCGCCGCGCACGCAATCCACATGCACGCCGGCCAGCGGCAACTTCAGCGCCACCAGCAGGTTCTCGCGCAACGGCCCGAAATAGCTGGCGAGCAGAAGCTTGACGCCCGCGCTGTTGAGGGCGTGATAGGCGCGTTCGAAAGCCGACCGCCACGCGGCGGGCAAATCGAGCGCGAGTATCGGCTCGTCGATCTGCACCCATTCGACCCCCTGCGTCTTCAAGCGCGCCAGAATCTGTGCATAGACCGGCAGCAGCCGCTCGAGCAGGTCGAGACGATTGAAACCGGCTACCTTCTCCTTCCCCAGCCACAGGAAGGTCAGCGGACCGATCAGCACCGGCTTGGTGGAGAATCCGCCTGTCTGCGCCTCGGCCACCTCGTCGAACAACCAGCCGGGGTCGAGCGTGAAGTGCGTGTCCGGCTTGAACTCGGGCACCAGATAGTGGTAGTTGGTATCGAACCATTTGGTCATTTCCATCGCATGGCACGCGGCATTGCCGCGCGCCAGCTGGAAATATTCCGATAGCGCGATCCGGCCGTCAAAGCCGAAGCGTTCCGGCGCGCATCCGAGCAGCGCGATATGGTTCAGCATCTGGTCGTAGAATGCAAAGTCCCCCGCCGTCACGAAATCCAGTCCGGCCGCATGCTGGCGTCGCCAGTTCGCCTGGCGGATACCGCTGGCCACGGCTTGCAACGCAGCCTCGTCGATCTCGCCGCGCCAGAATGATTCCTGCGCAAATTTCAGTTCGCGGTTCGGGCCGATGCGTGGAACGCCCAATACGTGTGCCAGTGCCATGTGCGTGCTCCCAAGTAATGATGGACACCATCATGCCAATGCGAATAACATGAGACAAACGAATATTCCTAATCATTTGCATGAATAAATCTCATGTCGAGTTGCGTCATCTGCGGCTGTTGCAGGCGGTAACGGAAGCGGGCGGGCTGACCGCCGCGGCCGAACGCCTGCACCTCACGCAGTCGGCGGTGTCGCACCAGTTGAAAGCGCTGGAAGACGCGCTGGGGTTGCCGCTTGTCGAACGCGCGGCGCGGCCGCCGCAGCTCACTGCCGCCGGGCGTCGCCTGCTGGCGCTGGCGCATGCCGCGCTGCCGCAGGTGGACGCCGCGCTGCGCGACCTGGCCAAGCTGAAGGACGGCGACGCCGGCGAATTGCGGATCGCGGTGGAATGCCACACCTGTTACGATTGGCTGATGCCGGCCATGGACAGCTATCGCGACGTGTGGCCGGGGGTGGAACTCGACCTGCTGGGTGGTTTCCAGGCCGACCCGGTGGGCCTGCTGCTGGAACAGCAGGCCGATCTAGTCATCACCTCGGACACCGTGCCGCGTGCGGGCGTCGCATATGCACCCCTGTTCGGCTTCGAGATGCTGGCGCTGCTGCCGCCGGGCCACCCGCTCACTGCAAAAAAATGGCTGCTGCCAGCCGACTTTGCCGATCACACCCTGATCACCTATCCGGTGCCGGAAGACCGGCTCGATCTGATCCGGTGCGTGCTCGCACCGGCCGGGATCAAGCCGCCGCGGCGCGAGGCGCAATTGACGGTGGCCATCCTGCAGCTCGTCGCCAGCCGTCGCGGCCTGGCCGCGCTGCCGGCGTGGGCGGTCGCGCCCTACCTTGAGCGTGGCTATGTCGCCGCGCGCCGTATCGGGAAGCACGGTCTGTGGGCCGAACTGCACGTCGCGGTGCGTGAGGCCGACGCGGCGCGCACCTATGTCACCGACTTCATCGAAACCGTGAAACGCGACAGCTTTGCACGGCTGCCGGGGATTCAACCGGCTATCATCGCAGCATGACGCCCCGCCTCAGCTTCCGCCTCATCCTCGGCGACGACATCGCGCTCGGCCCCGGCAAGGTGCAACTGCTCGAAGCCATTCGTGACACCGGCTCCATCGCCGCTGCCGGTCGCAGCATGGGTATGAGCTACAAGCGTGCCTGGCATCTGGTCGACACGATGAACCGCTGCTTCAAAAGTCCGCTGGTCGAGGCCAGCAAGGGCGGCGCCCACGGCGGCGGCGCGGCGCTGTCCCCGCTGGCTTTGGAGGTCATCGCCCTGTATCACCGTCTGGAAGCCCGCGCACACAAGGCGACCGATGCCGAGATGGCCCAATTGAGCCGGCATCTGGCGACGCATACCGATTCGTCCTGAGTCCCGGATCCTTGCCTCATTCCCCCGAGGGTTGATCCAACGTCATTGATCGTCGCCATGATGGCGGCCCTGCTGCTTTTCTGTGCGCCTTTGCTGCGGTGGCCATTTCTGACGCGGCGGGTTTTGGCGGTGCGCGCCTGCTACTGCCGCTGTCAGGTTAATTCAAAGCTTGCAGATTTTATTTTCGATATGACACAATGGCTATATCGAAAAAATTTCAATTCCCACGCTTCACTCACTTGGGGTCTTCCATGTAATGGCTGCAACAACGTCAGCTGGGTTTGAACGATCTCAAGCCACCCGGCTGCACGAGTTGCGACGGCTATTCGACCGGCTACAGACCCGCGCCGCATATCCCATCCGAACTTCCGTCCGGCCACCGTCATCCGGCTCTGCCCGCTTGATGGCACATTTCCCTCTGAACCCCGCATCAGGAAATCAACCATGCAAACCCGTGCACGCAACCAGTTTCCCGGTACCGTCAAAACCGTTCAGAAAGGCGCAGTCAACGGCAAGGTCGTGATGAAGTTTAAATTCTTCGTATTTTTGCTTGCCTCGCTGCTATCGACCAGCGCGCTCGCCGAAGAGATTCTGGTCGCCGTGGCCGCCAATTTCACCGCACCCATGAATGCCATCGCCGCTGAATTCGCCAAAGATACTGGCCACCAGGCCAAACTGGCGTTCGGCTCTTCCGGCAAGTTTTATGCGCAGATCAAGAACGGCGCGCCCTTCCAGGTCTTCCTTTCGGCAGATGTTGAAAAACCTGCCAAGCTGGTGGAAGAAGGGCTGGCCATCTCCGCCAGCCGCTTCACCTACGCCATTGGAACGCTCGTGCTGTGGTCGGCCAGGGCGGACTGGGTCGACGCCAATGGCGCAGTACTGAAGAACGGCCAGTTCAACAAACTTGCCCTCGCCAACCCCAAGCTTGCTCCCTACGGCCAGGCCGCCGTCGAGGTACTGGCCGGCATGGGACTGCTCGATCGACTCACGCCCAAGTTCGTGCAAGGAGAAAACATCGCCCAGACCTACCAATTCGTGATGACGGGTAACGCCGATCTGGGTTTCGTCGCGCTTTCGCAGGTCATGAAGGACGGCAAGATTACCAGCGGTTCGGCTTGGGTCGTGCCCGGTAAGATGCATACCCCGATTCGCCAGGACGCGGTAATCCTGACCAGCGGCAAGGGCAATGCCGCCGCCGAGGCGCTGATGACCTATCTGCAGGGCGACAAGGCCAAGGCCATCATCAAATCCTATGGTTACGAAATCTGATCCAGGATCATGGGCTTTTCCGATACCGACCTCACCGCGATTTGGCTGACCCTGCGACTGGCCGGTCTGGTCACGATTCTGCTGCTCGTCATCGGCACGCCGATCGCCTGGTGGTTGGCCAGAACCCGCTCGAAGTGGAAAGCGCCCGTCGGCGCAGTGGTGGCGCTACCGCTGGTATTGCCGCCCACTGTGCTGGGGTTTTATCTGCTGGTGGCGATGGGGCCGAACGGTCCCATCGGCCACTTGACCCAGTCGCTCGGGCTGGGTGTCCTGCCGTTCACTTTCTGGGGGCTGGTGGTGGCCTCGGTGCTCTATTCCATGCCCTTCGTGGTGCTGCCGATCCAGAACGCCATCGAAGCCCTGGGCACGCGCCCGCTGGAGGTGGCCGCCACCCTGCGCGCGAGCCCCTGGGACAGTTTCTGGAGCGTGGTGGTGCCGCTTGCCCGGCCCGGCTTTCTCACCGCCAGCATCCTCGGCTTTACCCATACCGTGGGCGAATTCGGCGTTGTGCTGATGATCGGCGGCAACATCCCCGGCGTCACCCGCGTGGTTTCAGTGCAAATCTACGATCACGTCGAGGCGCTGGAATATGCCGAAGCACACTGGCTGGCCGGCAGCATGGTGATCTTCTCCTTTCTGGTGCTGCTGGCGCTTTACACTTTCAAGCCCAACAAGCTCCGGGGCACGCCATGACCCAAGTCACCCCCGGACAAACCGACCGTGTCGGCGCCGGCATCGGCGACCTGTTGCTGGGCTGGGTGCCGACCCGACTGCTGCTGGCCGGACCAGGGATCATCCTGCCGATCGCCGCCGTCAAAGTGTTCCAGCACGCACATTGAAGCCAGAAACCATGAACGACAACATTCAAGCCGGATTCTTCCTGCAATACCCGGACTTCACCCTCGATGTCGATCTCGACCTGCCCGGCCGCGGCGTCACCGCGCTGTTCGGCCACTCCGGTTCCGGCAAGACCACGCTGCTGCGCTGCATCGCCGGGTTGGAATGCGCGTCCGCCGGTCGTCTCGTCGTCAACGGCGAAGTCTGGCAGGACGCCGGCCACTTCCTGCCGACGCATCGCCGCCCGCTCGGTTACGTGTTTCAGGAAGCCAGCCTGTTCCCGCACCTCACCGCGCGCGGCAATCTTGAATACGGTATGAAGCGCGCCGCTGAACCGCTGGACCGCGCTGCGCTGGATCATGTCATCGACTTGCTCGGCATCCGTGCGCTTCTGGATCACAAGTCGGGCCAACTCTCCGGCGGCGAGCGTCAGCGCGTCGCCATCGCCCGAGCCCTGGCGGTCAAACCCCGGCTGCTGCTTATGGACGAACCGCTGGCCGCACTCGATCTCAAGCGCAAGCAGGAAATCCTGCCCTACCTGGAACGCCTGCATGACGAGCTGGACATCCCGATGCTTTACGTCAGCCACAGCCCGGACGAAGTGGCGCGGCTGGCCGATCACATCGTCGTCCTCTCCAAGGGGCGTGCGCTTGCCCAAGGCGGGCTGACCGAAACGCTGGCGCGCGTCGACGTGCCCATCCATCTGGGCGAGGACGTTGGCGCGGTGCTGGAAGGCACGGTGGGCGAACGCGATGCCGCCTGGCATCTGGTTCGCGTCGATTTCGCCGGCGGCGGCCTCTGGGTGCGCGATACCGGCCTGCCGCTCGGCCACCGTGTGCGCATCCGCATCCTGGCGCGCGATGTCAGCCTGTCGCTGGCGCATCAGGACGACACCAGCATCCTCAACCTGTTGCAGGGCGCGGTGACCGAAATGGCCGACGACACCCACCCCGCCCTGACCCTGGTCCGGGTCGAGGTAGGCGGCACGCCCATCGTCGCCCGCGTGACCAAACGCTCCGTCGCCGCGCTCGATCTTGCGCCCGGCAGGCCGGTCTGGGTCCAGATCAAGTCCGTGGCGCTGATCGGTTGAGATCGACATCCTGATCGGCTCGACGTCGTATCCAGTGGCACCGCCGGCCTGGGCTGGCGCTTCGACCTGGCGGCGCTGGCCTGGGGCAACCCGATCCTGGAAAATACCTCCGCTTGCGATCTGCTGCTGGTCGACGAACTCGGGCCACTGGAATTTCGGGGCGAGGGCGGCTTTCTCGCCGGCTTCGCTGCCACCGAAGCGCGCCGTTATCGTCTGGCCATCGTCGTAGTTCGTCCCGAATTGCTGGACACCGCCCGCGCCCGCTGGCCATGATTCTCGCTGATTTACGACAAGGATATTTTATGAACAGCCCGTATCGCCTGCTGCCGCCTGCACCGCGCTTCTGCCCCGGTCAGCGCTGGTTCAATATCGGTCTGCGCTGCGCCCATCTTGTCGGCATCGCAGGCATTGGTGGCGGTTTCCTGTTTGACCTGCCCGAGGCGCAATGGCGGCCGTTCTGGCATCTGACTCTGGGCACTGGCGGGTTGCTCGCGCTGCTCTATGTCTGGACCGATTTCGCCTGGCTGCTGAAACTGAAAGGGCAGGCCATCCTGCTCAAACTGGCGTTGCTCGCCCTGGCCCACTTTTATTTCCCGGACTGGCGCGACACGGCCTTCGTTGGGGTCATCGTCCTGTCCGGATTTTTCGCCCACGCGCCGGATCGGCTGCGTAGTTACGCCTGGGGCCGCGCGGCGCGTCCGTGTGGTGAGGAGACCCTGAAATGAACATTTTCGACATCGACTTCGGCCAGCTCTACCGCGAGCACATGTCTGCCGCCGGCGGGCGTGAGAAACCGCCGGAGGAATGGGACGCCCGCGCTTCCTCAATGAAGGTGCACGTGGGCGACAGCGGCTACGTGTCCGAATTCATCCGCCGCATGGACCTGTCCGGCTGCGCGACCCTGCTTGATGTCGGCTGTGGCACTGGCGCCATCGGCCTCGCCCTGGCCAAACGCATGACGCGGGTGTATGGCCTCGATTACAGCCGGGGCATGCTCGATGTCATGCTGGGCAGCGCCGCGCAGCGCGGCCTGGCAAACGTCGAAGCGATCCGGTGCGCCTGGGAGGACGACTGGAGCGACGTGCCCGCCTGCGATATCGTCGTGGCCTCGCGCTCCACCATGGTGATGGACATGGCCGATGCGCTGGCAAAACTGGATGCCAAGGCGAAACGACGGGTTTATCTCACCAGCATGGTTGGCGGCCGTTTCATCGATGCCGAGGTGGCCGAATTGCTCGGCCGCTCGCGACCGCCGCTGCCGGACTACATCTACATCCTCAATATCCTCTACCGCATGGGGCGGCGTCCCCGGCTCGACTACATCGAGAACGACAACCGCCTGGCCGGCGCGGAGAACCTCGACGAGTTCCTGCGCAAGGTGGCCTTCTCCGTGGGCAAATTATCCGAGAACGAACGTGCATGCCTGGCCGACTGGTATGCCGCCAATCCGGAACGCGCCCGGCAGGGCGGCGAGCCCTTCCGCTGGGCATTCGTGTCGTGGGGCACGCGGCCAGGCTGAATAAACGTCTGTGCATACCGCGTTCGCTGCGGCGCAGGGACGCCGTGCCTACAACTCGGAAAACAGATACACCAGCACCATGATGCCCAACACCACCACCGACAGGTTCATCGCGATCCCCGACCAGGTGCAATAGCGCGCGGGAATTTCGATCGGTTTCAGCGTAGCGAGCACACGCCGGAACTGAACAATGGAGAACCCGATCACCGTTAGCGCCAGAACGATAAAGGTGATGCCGATCCAGAACGACAGATCGCGCCCTGAGTGGCTCGGGTCCTGACGCAGCAAGTGGAGAAACAGGCCGAAACGCTCCAGCACGAAGCCGAATGCCATCAGGGTGAGCCCGGTGCGGTTCCACGCCATCAGGGTGCGTTCGGCGGCGAAAAAGACGCGCGGGTCGTTGAGATCGGACATGTCTAGACGTACTCCACTTCGCTGGGCAGTGCGCTTTTCAAGGTCTGCGCCAGCTGCTCGAAGGTCTCCGGGAACGGCGCACGCTTGCGCCACACCAAGGCGATGCTGCGCCCCGGCGGTGGCGACTTGAACGGACGGATTTCAACCGCCTTTTTGCTGACGCGCGGCCCGGCATCGACCGCCAGCGCCGGCAGCAGCGTCAGCCCCAGCCCCATCGCCACCATCTGGCGCAGTGTTTCCAGGCTGGTGGCGCGCACTTCCTCGCGGCCGCGCGAGCCAGAGCTGCAGACGTCGAGCGCCTGATCGCGCAGGCAGTGCCCTTCGTCGAGCAGCAGGAGTTTCTCGTTGATGATGTCGGACACCTTCAGCGCATCGCGTTTGGCGAGCGGGTGCCCGACGGGCAGCGCGGCAAAAAACGGCTCATAGAACAGCGGTTCGACGCGCAGGCTGTCCTCGCTGACGGGCAAGGCCAGCAGGCCGGCATCGAGTTTGCCGTCAACCAGGTGCTGCAAGATCTGCGGCGTCATTTCCTCGCGCAGCAGCAGCCGCAGGTCGGGGTGTTTTTTATGCACCAGGGTCAGCGCATGCGGCAGATAATACGGCCCCAGCGTAGGAATCACGCCGAGATGAATCGTGCGCGCCATCGGGTCCTGGGCGTGCCTGGCCAGTTCGCGGATGCGCTCGGATTCCTCGACAATGCTGCGTGCCGCCTGCAGGATTTCCTGGCCGATCGGCGTCGGGGTGACGCGCTTGAGACTGCGGTCGAACAGCGTCACGCCGAGAAAGTCCTCCAGCTTCTTGATCTGGGTGGACAGCGTCGACTGTGTGATGAAGCAGGCTTCTGCCGCGCGGCCGAAGTGTCCGTGGTCGGCGAGTGCCACCAGATATTTCAGTTCTTGCAGGGTCATATCTGAACATTCGACTTTATCAATCGTCCCATTCTAGATTATTCATAAGTCAAATTCTTATTTGCGGTCGGCAACAACACGCCGGTTTCTTCGTCAGCAATCCGCTTAAATTCTCCGCCTTCATCCGCTCGCACAAATGCGACCCGGCCACCGGTATGCGCGACAACACCATGCAGTGGAACTTCTGGAGAACGCCGGGCAGAAGGCACAGCTCATCGACAATCTGGTGGGCGCGTTAAAAGGGATGCCGCGCGTGATCCAGGAACGCCAGCGCGGTCATTTCCACAAGGCCGATCCGGAATATGGACGCCGCGTGGCCGCAGGCCTGAAACTCGATATCGATGAGGTAATGACGAAGGCCGCCTGATAGTAACTGGAGCGGGCGCGAACCCCGCCACGGCTGTGGGCGATAACGAGACGTCGAGCATTGGCCTAAAGTGAATCCATGAACATCGCCGCCCGCATCTTGCAGGATTATTTCAGCGACCCACGCCACGCTGCCACGCTCAAATTCGGTAGCGGCGGACTGGCGCTCGCGCTGCTGGCGACATTGCTGTGGGTGGCGTGGGCGCAGGGCGGCGCCCGGCCCGGCACGCCGATGGGGATGGCGCTGGCCGGCTCCGGCGCGGCGGCGCTGGCCACCGCGCTGGGCGCGCTGCCTGTGCTGTTCATCCGCAAGATTTCCACGCGCTGGGAAGATGTGATGCTGGGGTTCGGTGCCGGGGTGATGGTGGCCGCCGCATGTTTTTCGCTGATCCTGCCGGGCGCCGCTGCTGGCGCCGACATTCTCGGCAGCAAACTGGCAGGCACCACCATTGTCGCCGTGGGGTTTGTGCTGGGCGCGCTGTTCCTGCTGCTGGCCGACAAGGCGCTGCCGCACGAGCACCCCGGCGCCGGCCGCCACGGCCCCGGCTGGATGCAGTTGCGCCACGTGTGGCTGATGGTGTTCGCCATCGCCCTGCACAATTTCCCCGAAGGCATGGCGATCGGCGTCGGCTTTTCCGGCGGCGACACCTCGGTGGGCATCCCGCTAGCCGCCGCCATCGCCATCCAGGACATCCCGGAAGGCCTGGTTGTGGCGGTGGCACTGCGCACCGTCGCCTATACGCCGTGGCGGGCGGCCGCCATCGCCGCACTCACCGGACTGGCCGAGCCACTCGGCGCCATCGTCGGCGTCGCGCTCACCTCGGGATTTGCGCCGCTCTACCCGGCCGGGCTGGGCTTTGCTGCAGGCGCGATGATCTGGGTGGTGTCGCACGAAATCATTCCGGAAACCCACCGCAAGGGCCATGAACAGGCCGCCACGCTCGGCCTTATCGGCGGCTTTGTGGTGATGATGCTGCTGGATACTGCGCTGGGATAATTTTTGTGAAGGCTGAAACCCGATCCAGTTGATTGTGGGGATCAGGCCGTTCGCGCTATCCTGCCGCTCCAACGGCCAGCTCGGGCATCTGCCCCGCCGTTTCGGCAGCATGTTGGTGATGCCCCAGCGCCAGCGCATAAATTTTCTGCAGGTCCTCTTCGCTGATGTCGATGAAAGTGTCGATCTGGGACAACGCGTAGACCAGGTCGCTGTGCGGGATCATGCATTTTTCGCCTGAACCGGCAGTTACCGTCGCCGAAGGCTCGCACACCAGCGCCTGATGCCACCACATCTGCGGATAACGCCGCCAGGCGAACGGGTAGTTGAACACAACCGCCACGGCCAGCAGCACCATGACGTTCAGCAGCACCGGGCTGAACAGGTAACCGTAGCCCAGCGCATGCACCGTCTCGCCCCCGAGCACGGCATACATCGCAGTGGCGCCGCCCGGCGGATGCAAACAGCGCAGGCTGTACATGGCGGCGATCGACAAGGCCACCGCCAGTGAGGCGGTCAGCATCGTATCGTCGCCCAGCCAGCGCACACAACTGACGCCTACCAGCGCCGACACCATATGCCCGCCGAACACCGGCCACGGCTGCGACATCGCACCGTGAGGCGCGGCGAACAGCAGCACGGCGGTAGACCCCATCGAGGCAATCGCCAGCATGCCGGCATGGCTGCCGATCCAGACATGGCCGACCCATAGCACCACCAGGATGCCGAACAGGCCGCCGGCCGCCGAAATCCAGTGTTCGCGTTCCGAAACCGAGTAAGCCAGTTTCCGTACCATTATCGTGAGTTCGCCATATGAATGTAGCAGAGTGTGCGTAAAAGCACTGAGTCAATCGGGGATGGCAAGCGCAGGGGCGCACCTCAAGCAGCTGTCGGGCATACGGCGGGGGCCGCGACATCAACCCGTGCTCCAGGCGCGCGGACGCCGCATGCCGGCGATCATGCATGCCTGCTTCACGTAACCGTAGGGAAACAGCTCGAACAGCTTTTTGCGCGCGTCTTTCCCCATGCGCTCGGCCAGATGCCTGATAACGAAGCGGGCATCGGCGATGACCTGGTGTTCCTCGAAGTAGTCGCGCATAAAGCGAATGACGTCCCAGTGGTCGCCATCAAGCTGGATATTCTCCTCCTGGGCCAAGGCCTTGGCCACGTCCTCGTTCCAGTCGGCGGGCTCGATCAGATAGCCTTCTACATCACGTTCCGGCATCAAGATCGCGAGGTCGGGGGCTTGATTCATGGCAGACTCCTTTGGCTTTTGGAATGAGGCTAGTTTAGAGATCTCTTATATATCCATCAAACGATTAATTTTAGTGTCTAATATCGAAAAACTCGATGAATAACATATGGACACCGAACTCGCCCGCACCTTTCTGGCAGTGGCCGCCACCGGCAACTTCGGCGCCGCCGCCAGCCGCCTCCACATCACGCAATCGACCGTGAGCGCGCGCATCCGTACGCTGGAAACCACACTCGGTGTGCGCCTGTTCCAGCGCGGGCGCAACGGCGCAGAACTGACGCCATCGGGCAAGCGCTTCATGCGTCACGCCAAGCACCTGATGCGTACTGTCGAACAGGCCCTGCACGACGTCGGCCTGCCGCAGGGATTTCACGATGTGCTGACACTGTCGGGCCGCATCGCGCTGTGGGAAGGTTTTCTGCCGCGCTGGGTGGCCTGGATGCGCGAGGCCGCGCCGGACGTTTCGCTGCGCCTCGAAATCGGTTTCGAGGCCGACATCATGCAGAACCTGATCGAAGGCTCGGTGGACATCGGCGTGATGTACACGCCCACCTCGCGTCCCGGGCTGGCGGTGGAACCGCTGTTCGAGGAAACCCTGCTGCTGGTGACCAGCGATCTGGCGCGCGGCTGGCCGGACGAGGGCTACATCCACATCGACTGGGAGCCTGAATTCCATGTGCAGTTCAGCGAGAGCTTTCCCGACATGCCTCCGCCCACGCTGGTCGCCAACATCGGCTGGCTGGGCGTGCAGCAACTCTTGGTTTACGGCGGCAGCGGCTATTTTCCGCAACGTCTGGTGCGGCGCTACATCGAAGAGGGGAAACTGTGGCGCGTGCCCGGCAGCCCGCAGTTCAGGCTGCCGGCGTGGATCGTGTTCCCGCGCGACAGCGACAGCGCCACGCTCAGAAGCGCACTCGACGGCTTGCGCAGCCTGGCCCTCGAGGAGCAGACGCGCACCGACTGATCAGTCGGGTTTGCGCGCGACCAGGTCGACCAGCGCCGACATCCCATGGTGGTGCGTGCCTTCGCTGATGAACGATTCGTGTTCGGCGAGATGCAGCATCTCCCAGTCGCCAAACCATTCACGTAAAAGATCTGCGGTGTACATGTTGGCGGCATGGGGCGGACCGCCGGTGGCGAACTCGATCTGCTTCGGCGTGTAGCCCTGCAGGATCAGCAGTCCGCCCGGCTTGAGGGTGCGGCGGATGCCTGCAATGATGCGGTCGCGTCCGGGCGGCGGGGCGAACTGGATAAAGATGGCCGCTACCAGATCGTAGGCCGCCTGCGGCCAAGTCCAGTCGAGCACGTCGGCCTGCTCGATTTCCAGCGTCACGCCCCGTTCGCTGGCCAGCCTGCGCGCCTTCTCCAGCGCCGCCGCCGAAAAATCGATGGCATGCACCCTGGCCCCATGCCCGGCCAGCCAAACCCCGTTGCGGCCCTCGCCATCGGCGATGGCCAGTGCACGCATGCCCGGCTGGATCAGCGCTGCCTGGCTCGCCAGAAACACATTCGGCGCGGTGCCGAAAATGTAGTCGTCCGTGGCATAACGTGCGTCCCAGAAATCGGAGCTCACGGGACGTTGGCGGTGAGGAGCTTTTCCAGTTGCGCCGCGGGCACCATGCCGGGCACGCGCTGGCCGTTGGCGAAGATCAGCGTAGGCGTGCCGGAGACTTTCAGCTTGTTGCCCAGCGCGATGGTGGCTTCGACCGGGTTGGCGCACTTGCCGTCGTTTTTCGGTACGCTGCCGTTGTTGATGTAGTCGTCCCACGCCTTGTTGCGGTCGGGCGCGCACCAGATCTGCTTCGAGGCCTGCACCGCCTTGGGGTGAAGCCCCTCGATCGGGTAGAGGAAGGTGTAGACGGTGATGTTGTCGACCTTGGTCAGTTCGGCCTCGAACTTGCGGCAGTAAGGACAATCGACGTCGGAGAACACCACCAGCTTGCGCGCGCCGTTGCCCTTGACGGTCTTCAGCGCGTTGTTGAGCGGCAGCGTGTCCCACTTCACCGCCTGCAGCTGGTTCAGCCGCGCCTGCGTCAGGTTACTGCGGTTCTTCAAGTCGATCACGTCGCCGGTAAACACGTATTGCGCCTTGCCGTCGACGTAAATCAGCTGGTCGTCGAGATAGACCTCGAACAATCCGCTGTAAGGCGTTTTCTGCACCGAGGCGATGGTGGCCCCCGGAAACTGCTGGGTCAGCGCCTTGCGGATGACGGCCTCGTTGGCCTGCGCGGCCGTAGCGAACATCAGGGTTGCGGCCAGCGCCAGGGGGGTGAATTTCATTCGAGACTCCAGAGAAAAACAAAAATCAGGACATTGCCTCGCGTACCAGCGCCGCCTTTAGCGGCGGCAAGTGGTCGACCAGCGTCATCCCGGCATTGCGCAGCCACGCGGCACGGTCGTCGGCAAACAGATGATGCAGGCCGTGGGTAAGCGCCTGCATCCGCTGCACCGGCTCGGCGCGCTGGCGGGCGTAGCGTTTTAACACACGCACATCACCACAATGGGTGTGACGGCGCCGCGCCAGTGTATCAGCCAGCGCTTCGGCATCGCCAAAGCCGAGGTTCACGCCCTGCCCCGCCAGCGGATGCACGCCATGTGCAGCATCGCCGATCAACGCGACGCCCGGCGCCACAACCGAAGCCACCCGGATCAGCCGCAGCGGAAACGCCGCGGCTGGAGTCAGCGAATACAAGACGCCCAGCCGGTCGTGGCCGGCCGCCTGCACCTTTTCGGCCAGTGCTGCCGGGTCCAGCGCGACCAGTTCATCCGCATGCGCCGACTGGGTTGACCAGACCATCGAGATGAGGTTCCCCCCTGAAGGGGGACGCCGATCCACTGCGAGCTGAGGCCCGCGTGGAGTCACATGCCCCATCAATGGCAGCCAGGCAAGGATATCGCTGCCGGCAAACCACTGGAACGCGGTTCCGCGATGCGGAATTTCGCATGTGAAATTCGCCACCACGCCGCTCTGGCCGTAGGGCGTCAGCGTCGAGCCGAGGCCCGCCCATTCGCGGATGCGCGAGGCGGCGCCGTCGGCACCGACGACCAATTCGGCTTCCAGCTGCGAACCGTCGGCCAGTGCGATCCGCGTGAAACGTTCACCGCGTTCGAGCGATGCGATCGTCGCCGGACAATGCAGCGCGACGTTGCCGTCGGCCTCGATCGCCTGCCACAGGGCGTGCTGCAAATGCCCGCTTTCGAGGATGGTGGCCAGATGCGACACGCCCGCCTCATAGGCGTCGAGCCTGAGCGCGCCGGACGCGTCGCCCGACACGTCCATGCGGAACACCGGCTGGATGCGGCCTGCATCCAGCCGGTGCCAGGCGCCGGTGCGTTCGAGAAAACGCTGGCTGGCCGGACTGATGGCGTAGATGCGGGTATCCCAGGTGTCATCCGGAACCGGGGGCGGCTGGCGTTCGATCAGCGCCACCCGCAAGCCCTGCCGGCCGAGCGCCAGCGCGGCCGCCGAGCCCACCAGCCCGGCGCCGACGATGACGACCTGATAGCGTTCGACGCTCATCCGCGCGCCCCGAATATCATCCGCCGCGCGACAAAGCTTTTCAGCGGCGGCAGCACCTCCAGCGCCAGCAGGCCGAGGCCGCGCACGTGGCGCAATGGCGCGATGTCGTTGGAGAACACGCGCACCAGGAAATCGGTGAAGCCGACGCCACCGAGCACGTCGACGCGGCGGCCGCGCGCGTAGGCACGCAGCATGGCCGCGCTGCCGATCTCGCCCGCCGGGGTGTCGCCGCACAGGCTCGCCAGTTCCCAGGCGTCGCGCAGGCCGATGTTGAACCCTTGCCCCGCGACCGGATGCAGCGTCTGCGCGGCGTTGCCGATGCGCACCACGCGGTCGGCCGCCTCGCTGCCGCTGTAGGCGAGCTTCAGCGGGAAGGTCTTGCGCGGGCTGGCGGACAGGAAAAGGCCTTGGCGCCCGCCGAAGTGGCGGTATAGGGCAGCGAGAAACGCATCGTCCGGGATCTGGGCAATGCGCTCGGCGTCTTCCTGCCGGGCGGTCCACACCAAAGCGTAGCGATCGCCCTTCGGCAGCAGCGCCGCCGGGCCTTCCGGGGTGAAACGCTCATAGGCCTGGTTGGCGTGCGGCAGCTCGGTCTGCACTTCGCACACCACCGCCGTCTGGTCGTAATCACGTTCGAATTTTGGTTCGGGCGCCGCGTGTCCGCGACCGCCATCGGCGACCACCACCAGCGGCGCGGCATGGGTGCTGCCGTCGGCAGCATGCAGGGTCGCCATGTCAGAGCCGGATTCGATGCGCTCAGCCGCCACGCCGTACTCGACCGCGATGCCTGCATCGACCAGCGCTCGTTTCAGCACCGCGGTCAGCGTGGCGTAGGGCAGCACATAGCCCAGCGCCGGCACCCCGGCATCCTCTGCGGCCAGCCGCGCCACCCCGAGCGCGCCGCGCTGTGAAATATGGATGCGGCTGATCGGGGTGACGCCTTCAAGCGCGTCCCACACCCCGAGGCGTTCGAAGATCAGGCGCGCGCCATGCGATAGCGCCAAGGTACGGCTGTCGGCGCGCGCGTCTTCCGGCTGGGCTTCGAGCACGTGCGCGCGAATTCCCTGCTGCTGCAGCGCCAGCGCGCACACTGCGCCGACCGGGCCGGCACCGACGATCAGGATGTCGCTCAGCCTCGCATCCATTCCTCGATCTCCGCCACGGTTTTCGGCGGCGTGGTCAGCATCTCGCAGCCGGACTCGGTCACCGCCACATCGTCCTCGATGCGGATGCCGATGTTCCACAGGGCTTCGGGAACGTCGTCCGCCGGGCGGATGTAGAGGCCCGGCTCGACGGTCAGCGTCATGCCCGGCTGCAACGGGCGCCAGTCGCCCTTGATCTTGTATTCGCCGGCGTCGTGCACGTCCAGCCCCAGCCAGTGGCCGGTGCGGTGCATGTAGAAGCGGTCGTAGGCTTTCGATTCGATCAGGCCGTCGACCTCGCCCGCCAGCAGCCCGAGGTCGACCATGCCCTGCGTCAGCACGCGCACCGCCGCATCGTGCGGCGCGATCCAGGCAGCGCCCGGCCTGACCGCCGTCACCGCCGCCGCCTGCGCCGCCAGCACCAGTTCGTAGGCATCCTTCTGTGCCGCCGAATAGCGGCCATTCACCGGAAAGGTGCGGGTGATGTCGGCTGCATAACTGCCGAACTCGGCTGCGGCGTCGATCAGCAGCAGGTCACCATCGCGCAGCGGCTGATTGTTGAAGACGTAGTGCAGCACGCAGGCGTTGGCGCCGCTGGCGACGATGGAGGTATAGGCTGGCGCCTCGGCGCCGCCGCTGCGGAAGGCGCACAGCAGCTCCGCCTCGACCTCGTATTCGTGGCGGCCCGGCCGGGTCGCGCGCATCGCGATGCCGTGCGCGCGGCTGGAAATCTCCGCGGCGCGGCGCATCAGGGCAAGTTCGTGGCCATCCTTGACCAGCCGCATCTCGTCCAGCCAGACGCGTGCGTCCACCAGATGGGACGGCGCAAGCACGCCGCTGCGCGCACGGCCGCGCACCGCATTGAGCCAGCCCATCACCTGCGTGTCCCAGGCCATGTCGCGGCCGATGATGTAGGCAAGCACCGGCTGGTTCTCCAGCAGCCCGGGCAGCTCCGTATCCAGCGTATCGCAGGCGAAGGCCTCGTCGAAGGCGAACACCTCGCACGCTGCCGCCGGGCCGTAACGGAAGCCGTCCCAGATCTCCCGCTCTTCGTTTTTCTCGCGGCAGAACAGGACGTGGCGCGGCGCGGCGCCACCCACCAGCACCAGCACCGCCTCCGGCTCGTTGAAGCCGGTCAGCCAGTAGAAATAGCTGTCGTGCCGGTAGGGGTAGTGGGTGTCGCGGTTGCGCGGCACCTCCGGCGCGGTAGCGATGACCATCACCCCCTCGCCCATCTGCTCCAGCACCCGCTGGCGGCGGGCGCGGTAAATTGCGGAATCAGGCTGCATGGTGCTGTCTCAGTTCTCCATCCAGGGTGGCGAGGCGAGCCGGCGTACCGACATCGACCCAGCGCCCGTCAAAATGTTCGCCGCTCACGCGCCCGGCGTCGATCGCCCACCGCAACAGCGGCGCGAGCGGGGCCTTTTCAGCCACCGCAGTGTCGGCGAACAGCGCCCGGTGGTAGACGCCGATGCCGGAGAAGGTGAGCAAAGAGTCGTGCGCCGAGAGCCGAGAACCAGGGTTGTACAGCCGGCCCGCATCCAGCACGAAATCGCCCTGCGGATGCTGTGGCGGGTTGTCGACCAGCACCAGATGCGCCCGGTCGTGGCCGGCGGGGAGGCACGCCGCCGGCCCGGCCAGCCGGCTGAAATCGTATTCGCAGTAGATGTCGCCGTTCACCACGGCAAAGACCTCGGCATCGATCAAAGGCAGCGCGGTGGCGATGCCGCCCGCCGTTTCCAGCGCGCTGACTTCGCGCGAATACGCGATCGACACGCCGAACCCCGCACCGTTCCCCAACGCCGCCTCGATCTGCTGGCCGAGGTGGGCGTGGTTGATGACGATACGCGTGAAGCCCGCCGCGCACAGGCGCTCGATATGCCAGACGATGAGCGGCTTGCCACCCACCACCAGCAGAGGCTTGGGCGTATGGTCGGTGAGCGGGCGCATGCGCTCGCCACGCCCGGCGGCGAGGATCATGGCGGTTTGGGTTTGTGCAGTGTTCAAAGCGAAAACCTCATTACGGCTGTTCGTTTCTCAACTCTTGCTTCTTGGCTCCCCCATACACGACAAAGCGGAAGCGCTTGTACCAGCAGTCAACATCGTCAAACCCAGCCTCGGCAAGCCACATCAATTGGTCGGATAACAAGGCACTCTTGTCCTCCCGCATCCTCTCCCGGGCTTGCGTCAATGCCAACTCAGATATGCCGTTTGCCTTTGCATCCTCAAGCCATATTCTTTCGTATTGGTCCTCGCCTATACGAGAAGGCGCCAGAGCCTGATCGACATTGATGAACATGCCGCCAGGGCGAAGTGCATGGTATATTGTTTGAAACAGGATCCGCTTGTCTTTATCCTCCAAATGATGGATCGACAAAGCAGAGAGCACGAGATCATATTCAGATATAGCGGCTAGTTGAGAATGCTCCTGCAACGAATATGTCACGAGTGGATTGCTCGCAAACCGCCGCTTCGCTTGTGCAAGCATGGCTTCCGATACATCCGTAAGATGAAGTCTTGCAGCAGGAAGAACTTTTGAGGCTATCGCGCCAAAAAGGCCTGTTCCCGCTCCGAGATCGAGAACGTGAATTCTCGCTTCGCCGGTAAACGGTATTACGCGCATAGCCGTACCGTACAACTCGTCAAATGACGGGACAAGTTTCGGTCGATCCCGGTCATAGGCTGTTGCACATTGATCGAATAAATCGCGTAGCTTCATGTCGTTTCTGGGTCGAGCGGTTTGTAAATTAGTCCACGTAGGCGCATTAGCCGCAGGCATGGTGCGCCGGATGTGTGAAGACCAAATAGTAACCATAAACGGCCAGTCACCACCGCCCTGGTTTTGACCTTCCTCCCCTCTCAGCCCCGCCGAAAATTGAGCCTGCCGGGTGGATCAGCGGCAAAGGTGTCTGAAGCCCCGCTCACAAAAAACAAAATTAAAAGCAGCAAAAGTGGGGCGAGTTCTTTGCCGCCCACCCGGCAGGCTCGGTTTTCGGGAATTCGGGGATGAGCGGGGTCGCCTTTTCTTTGGTTACTTTCTTTTGGCGAAGCAAAAGAAAGTAACTAGCCGCCGGGCTACCCCCGGCCAACGGACTCATGCCCGTTGATACTCCCAACATACCGCTGACCCATTGGCTGTGAATGGTGCGCACGGCGCACCCTACTCACCACCGCCCTCAAAACGTATACCCCACCTGCGGCTGTTTGTCCTGCAACCCGTCCAGCAAAAACAGCAACGGCTTCAGCTCGTCGTAGCGCTCGCACACGCGGCGCAGGTAGCGCATCACCCGCGGCATGTCCTTCAGATAGCCGTCCTTGCCGTCGCGGTGATACAGCCGCGCAAAGATGCCGAGCACCTTGATGTGGCGCTGCGCCCCCATCCATTCGAAGTCGCGCCAGAACGCGCCGAAGTCTTCCGGCACCGGCAGGCGGGCGGAGCGCGCCTTTTCCCAGTAGCGGATCACCCAGTCGAGCTGCTGCGCCTCGTCCCACTGGATGTAAGCATCGCGGTAGATCGAGGCGATGTCGTAGGTGATGGGGCCATACACCGCGTCCTGGAAATCGAGAATGCCAGGATTGGGGTCAGACACCATTAAATTGCGAGAATGCCAGTCGCGGTGCACGTACACCTGCGGTTGCGCGAGGCTGTTGGCAAGCAGGCGCCCGAACACGGTCTCGAGAATGGCCCGCCGATCATCCGTCATGGTTACGCCCAGGTGCTTCGCCACATACCACTCGGGAAACAGCATCAGCTCACGGGTAAGCAGCGCGCGGTCGTATTCCGGCAGCACGCCGGGGCGGCTCGCCTGCTGGATGCGGATCAGCGCGTCGTTCGACGCCAGATACAGCTCGCGCGCCACGCCTGGATTAAGCGCGGCGTCGTTGAGCGCCGTCAGGTAGGTGGTGTTGCCCAGATCGGTCAGCAGCAAGAAGCCCCGATCGAGATCCTGCGCCAGCACCTGCGGCACATGCACCCCGGCGTCGCCGAACAACCGGGCGACGGCGATGAACGGGCGACAATCCTCGTGCGCCGGGGGGGCGTCCATCACGATATAATCGCGGCCTTTGGCAGTGACGCGAAAATAACGGCGAAAGCTGGCGTCCGCAGACGCCGGGGCAATGTCCAGCGATATCGTCTCCAACTGTCGGGCAGCCCAGCCCTGTAATGCCTGCAAACGTTCCACTGCCATGCCGCTCCGAATAATGCTATTTCAATAATCTTGGCCCGGATTTTACATCGCTTGTCCACCCTGCCCGGCTTTGCCCTCGTCGTGCTGTTGCTGTCCGCCGGTTCCGCGGGCGCGGAGTCGCTCGTGCTGAAACGCGATGCCGAACTGAGCGACGCCGCGGTGGCGGGCCCGGAAGCGCCGTTGTTCCTGATGGCCGACTGCATCGAATCGAGCACGCCCGGCATCGTCGAAGCCAGCGGCCGCGTGGAAGCCCGCCAGGCCGGCCAGAATTTCTTTGCCGACTGGCTGCTCTACGACACCACGCTGAACGAAGTGCAGGCACGCGGCCAGGTCAGGCTGGAACAGCCCGTGCTGTGGGTGGGGGGCGATTCGCTCAGGCTCAACCTCAACGACTACAGCGGCGAACTCACACAGCCGGTCTACCGGTTCACGACCCAGCCGGGACGCGGCGCCGCCAACCGCATCGATTTCCTCGACAAAACCCATTACGCGCTGCAGGACGCCACCTACACCACCTGCCCGGTCGACAACGACGACTGGTTTCTCAAGGTGCGCGATCTCGACATCGACAAGACCCGCAACGTCGGCACCGCGCACAACGCCTCGCTGCATTTTCTCGGCGTGCCCATCCTGTATACGCCGTGGATGAACTTTCCGCTCGACGACGCACGCAAGACCGGCATGCTGGCGCCGACCATCGGTACCACCGAGCGTAGCGGCTTCGACATCCTGGTGCCGTACTACCTCAACCTCGCACCCAATTACGATGCCACGCTGTACCCGCGCCTGCTGTCCAGCCGCGGCGTGCAGCTGGGCGGCGAATTCCGCTATCTGCTGGGCGAGACCCGCGGCGTGAACCGTCTCGAATACCTGCCCGATGACCGCGAGGCCGACCGCTCGCGCTGGAGCGTGGCGCTGAACAACAGCTACCAGCTGAACGCCAACACCCAGGCCGGCATGCTTTTCAACCGTGTGTCCGACGACGATTATTTCCGCGACCTGTCCAACCTGATTTCCATCACCTCGGTCAGCCACCTCAACCGCGAAGCCTGGGTGGTCACGCAGCATGCCAACTGGAATGCCGAACTGCGGGTGCAAAGCTTCCAGACCCTGCAGGATTCCACCGCGGAGGAATCCATTGTCGAGCCCTATGCGCGCCTGCCGCAGGTCCGCCTGGGAACGACACAGACCCTGGACAACGGCCTCGAATTCAAGCTGGAAAGCGAGGCCACCCGCTTTGCCCACCCCGACTCCACCAACCCCGAAGGCACGCGGGTGCTGGCCTACCCGACGCTGCGCCTGCCGCTCACCAACTCGTTCGGCTTCCTCACCCCGCAAATCGGCTGGCACAGCACCTACTACGCGCTGGACGACGATGCGGCCGAGCCGCGCATCACCCGCAACCTGCCGATCTTCAGTCTCGATAGCGGCGTCTATTTCGACCGTCCGTTCAGCGTTGCCGGGCAGAGTTACGAACAGACGCTGGAGCCGCGCGCCTACTATGTATACGCGCCGTACCGTAATCAGGACGACATTCCAATATTTGACACCGCGCTGCAGGATTTCAGCTACGCGCAGATGTTCACCGAAAACCAGTTCATCGGCGGTGACCGCATCAACGATGCCAACCAGCTGACGCTCGCGGTCACCAGCCGTTTCATCGAAGAGGCCAGCGGACTCGAACGCCTGCAGGTCACCCTCGGCCAGCGCTATTACTTCAGCACCCAGAAGGTCACCCTGGAGCCAGACGATCCCGTCCGCGCCAGCAACGCCACCGACCTGCTCGCCGACGTCAGCGGACAGATCACGCGCGACTGGCGCATCAGCACCGCCTGGCAGTTCGACACCCAGAACGGCACCACCATCCGCCAGAACCTTGGCGCGTCCTACCGGCCCGGCCCCGGCCGCGTATTGAACTTTGGCTACCGCTTCACAGACCAAACCACCGAACAGATCGACCTGTCCGGGCAATGGCCGCTGGGCCGTCGCTGGTATGGCATGTTCCGCTACAACTATTCGTTCCAGGACGACAAGCTGGTCGAAGGCCTGGCGGGGCTTGAATACAACGGTGGCTGCTGGGCGATACGCGCAGTGCTCCAGCGCCTGGCCACCAAGGAAGAGCAGTCCACCGATGCGCTGTTCTTCCAACTCGAGTTGAACGGCATGGGGCGTCTCGGCGCCAATCCGCTCGACGTTTTGAAACAAAGTGTTCCCGGATACAGGCCCAGCAATGAAATTATTCAAACACCCTGAATGGCGCCGCCCGCAGCGGGTATTGGCCCAAACGTTTCATAAATTGACGCTCGGGCTATCGCTGCTGATTGCCGCATCGACCCTGCTTCCTGCCCACGCCGCCGTGCAGACGCTCGACCACATCGTCGCCATCGTCAACGACGAAGTCATCACCCGCCAGGAACTGGCCAGGCGCTACCAGGAAGTGGTACGGAACCTGTCGCGCCAGAATACGCCGCTACCGTCGCGCGAGGCGCTGGAAAAGCAGCTGCTCGAACGCATGGTTACCGAACTGGCGCTACAGCAGCATGCCCGTAGCACCGGCATCCGGGTCGACCCGGCGCAGGTCGAGCGTGCATTGCAGCGCATCGCCGCCCAGAACAAGCTCGACCTGGCGGGGCTTGTGGCCGCGCTGGAAAAGGAAGGCCAGAGCCTCGACAGCATGCGCAACACCATCCGTAACGAGCTCCTCATCGCACGCGCCCGCGAACGCGACGTCGACAACCGCATCTCGGTCAGCGACGCCGAGATCGAAGGCTACCTGCAAACGCAGGTACAGCAGGGCATGGAGACGGAATACGACTTCGCCCACATTCTCGTTACCGTGCCGGAAAACGCCTCGCCCGAGCAGATCCAGGCACGCCGCGCCCGCGCCGAGGACATCCTCGCCCAGCTCGCCGCGGGCGCCGATTTCGCGCAGCTGTCGGCTAGCCATTCCGATGCCGCCAACGCGCTGCAGGGCGGCGCCTTCGGCTGGCGCGCCAGCGGCAAGATACCGGTGCTGTTTGCCGATGCCCTGAAGCCGCTGCAACCCGGCCAGGTCAGCCCGCTGCTTAAAAGCAGCAATGGCTTCCACATCCTCAAGCTCAACGACAAGCGAGGGCTTGACGCCACCCTCAGCGTCACCCAGACGCACGCCCGCCACATCCTCATCAAGACCAACGAGCTCACCGCGGAGGCCGATGCCCGCAACCGGCTGCTGCAGCTGAAAGAACGCATTGACAACGGCGTGAAATTCGACGAACTGGCACGCCTGCATTCCGAAGACGCCAGCGCCTCAAAGGGTGGCGACCTTGGCTGGATCAACCCCGGCGATACCGTGCCCGATTTCGAGAAGGCGATGAACGCCCTGCAGCCGGGCGAAGTCAGCGCACCGGTCCAGTCACCCTTCGGCTGGCACCTGATCCAGGTGCTGGAACGCCGCGACCAGGACGTCACGCAGGAACGCCAGAAACTGATGGCGCGCCAGGCGATTCGCGAGCGCAAGGGGGAAGAAGCCTTCCAGGACTGGGTGCGGCAGATCCGCGATTCGGCCTACGTCGAACTGCGTCCGCTCGACTGATTTCGACATGACCGCGACGCTGCCCGTGCTCGCGCTCACCGCAGGCGAGCCCGCCGGAATCGGCCCCGACCTCTGCATTGCACTGTCGCAACAGGCATTGCCATGCCGCCTCTCGGTGCTCGGTGACGTCGAGGTGCTGCACGCCCGCGCGGCGCAGCTGGGCATCGCGGTCGACTTCATCCTCGGCGACGCCATCCCGGCGCACCAGCGGGGCGCGCTGCACGTGCGTCACATTGCGGCCGCGGCACCCGTCACCGCAGGCAGGCTCGACCCCCGCAACAGTCCCCACGTGCTGGCCCTGCTCGACGCCGCCCTTGCCGGCTGCCTGGACGGCACCTATCACGCCGTCGTCACCGCGCCGGTGCACAAGAGCGTCATCAACGACGCCGGCTTTGCCTTCACCGGTCACACCGAATACCTGGCCGACCACAGCGGAACCAGGCGGGTCGTGATGATGCTCGCCGGCGGTGGCCTGCGCGTCGCGCTGGCCACCACCCACCTGCCGCTGCGCGCGGTGGCCGACGCCATCACGGCGGGACTGCTCGATGAGGTGATCCGCATCCTCTACGCTGACCTGAAAAACAAGTTCGGCATCATTCGGCCGCGCATTGTGGTGGCCGGCCTCAACCCGCACGCCGGCGAGTCCGGCCACCTGGGGCGCGAGGAAATCGACGTCATCGAACCCGTGCTTGAACGCCTGCGCAGCGAAGGCATCGATCTCGTCGGCCCCTTGCCCGCCGACACCCTGTTCTCGCGCATCCGCGTCGATCCCTGCGACGCCGTGCTGGCGATGTATCACGACCAGGGCCTGCCCGTCCTCAAGTACGCCAGCTTCGGCGCCGGCGTGAACATCACCCTGGGCCTGCCCTTCATCCGCACCTCGGTCGACCACGGCACCGCGCTCGACCTCGCCGGCACGGGACGCGCGGAAGTGGGCAGCCTGCTGGCGGCGATCGAGGTGGCGATGGAGATGGTTGGCAGGGGTCAGGGAATAGCGTGATGCCCGTTAATATAAAACGCGGCTAAAAGCCGCACAAAAAACCCTGATCCCTGAAATGCACACCCCCCGCAAACGCTTCGGCCAGAATTTCCTCATCGACGACGGCATCATTCACGCCATCGTCAACGCCATCCAGCCGCAGGCGGGGGAAACCGTGGTCGAGATCGGTCCTGGCCTCGGGGCGCTGACCAGGCCCCTGCTCGAACGCCTGCCGCACCTGCATGCGGTCGAGCTTGACCGCGACATCGTCGCACGCCTGCAGCGGGCATGGCCGGCCGACCGCCTCACCGTGCATAGCTGCGACGCCTTGAAGTTCGATTTCGCCCAGCTCGGCCACGATCTGCGCATCATCGGCAATCTTCCGTACAACATTTCCACGCCGCTGCTGTTCCACCTGTTGGCGTTCGCCGCGCACATCCGCGACATGACCTTCATGCTGCAGAAGGAAGTCGTCGAACGCATGGTTGCCGAGCCCTCGACCAACGATTACGGACGGCTGTCGATCATGCTGCAGCGCCGCTTCCACCTCGAATGGCTACTCGACGTGCCACCCACCGCCTTCGACCCGCCGCCCAAGGTCAACTCCGCAGTCGTCCGGCTGATTCCAAAAACCCCGGCTGAAATCGTCACGCTCAACGAAGCGCTGTTTGCGCGCGTGGTCGCCGCTGCGTTTTCGCAACGCCGCAAGACGCTGCGAAACACGCTGGGCAGTCTGATAAAGCCGGAGGACTTCGCTGCACTCGGAATCGATGCCGGCAAGCGCGCGGAAAACCTTTCCCTCGCCGACTACGAGGCCATCACCCGCCACCTTGGCAATCTGCGGCAGTCTGCTTGATCGTTTCCTCCGGGGCAACGCTCAGTCCGGCAGGAAGGGATAGTCGGTGTAGCCCTTCTCTTCCCCGCTGTAGAGCGTTTCGTAGTCAGGCGCATTAAGCGGCGCACCGCGGCGGAAACGCTCGACCAGGTCGGGGTTGGCCAGCAGCAGCCGGCCGAAGGCAATCGCATCGGCCGCGCCGGACATCACCGCCTGCTGCGCCGTTTCGAAGTCGTAGCCGTTGTTGCGGATGAGGTTTCCAGAATACAGCGCGCGCAGCTGGTCATAGTCGAACGGAATCCACTGTTCTTTGGGCGCGCCGCCGGTTCCCTGCAGCACGTCGAGGAAGGCCAGGTTCAGCGAATTCAGCTGCGTGACAACGTAATCGAAAGTCTCCTGCGGATGGTCGTCGCTAATGTCGCTGAAGGTCGTCACCGGCGACAGCCGGAGGCCAACCCTGTCGTTGCCGATTGCCTTGCAGGCTGCGTCCATCACTTCCAGCAGCAGGCGCGCGCGGTTTTCCTTGCTGCCGCCGTAAGCATCGGTGCGGCGGTTGGTGGACGAGCGCAGGAACTGGTCCAGCAGATAACCGTTGCCGGCGTGGATTTCCACCCCGTCGAAGCCCGCTTCCATGGCGTTGCGCGCCGCCTGGGCGTAGCTTTCAATCAGGACGGGCAATTCGGCAAGCTCGAGCGCGCGCGGCGTGACGAAATCCTTCATGCCCTGCCCGGTGAACACCTGCCCGGCCGGCCGGATCGCCGATGGTGCGACCGGTAGCGCGCCGCCCGGCTGCAGGTCGGGGTGCGAAATCCGCCCCACGTGCCACAGCTGCAGCGCGATCCTGCCGCCGGCGCCATGCACCGCGTCCGTCACCTGCCTCCAGCCCGCGGTCTGCTCGGGCGTATGGATGCCGGGCGTGCGCGGGTAGCCGTGACCTTCCGGACAGACCGGCGTCGCCTCGGTCAGGATCAGGCCGGCCGACGCGCGCTGGCGATAGTATTCGGCCATCAGCGGCGTCGGCACATTGCCGGCGCCGGCACGATTACGCGTCAGCGAGGACATCACCACGCGGTTGGCCAGTTCGATGGCGCCGAAGCGGGCTGGCGAAAAAAGATCGGTCATGTCGGGTTCCTTTGAGTTAAGTGCGAGCAAATCGGCCCGCAGCCGTTTAAATTCATGATGCCCCGCCTGGCGAAGCGGGATCCTGGTTCCGGACCCTGCCCCAGCCGATAACCCCGCCGGGGGATTTACCTGCGGCCTTTATACTCGCGACAATTGCACATGCAACTCAACATCAACTCACTGCCAAGGATTCCAAGATGATCGAAAACCAGGAAAGTTTCAATCAGGCCCGTTTCAATCGAATCCTGGCACTGTTCGATGCCGCCAATTCGAAAGACCCCAACCTGGACGAGGGCCAGCCGAAGGAACTGCTGTATTCCAAACGCATGTCCGACATGATCGGCCGCTTTGCGCCGGATGCGTCGGAAGCCGCACAGCTGGCGGTGCGCGCCCAGCACATCCAGCGCTGGAAGGTGCCGCGCAACACCTATCCGATGACACGGGAAGGTTATCACGCATGGCGCACCGGGCTGTATACGTTCCAGGCCGATACCGCCGGCGAGCTGATGCGCCAGGCCGACTATGACGATGCGATGATCGAACGGGTCAAGAAGGCGGTCGGCAAGCGCGGCATCAAGAGCAACCCGGAAACGCAGCTGCTGGAGGATATTGCCGGTCTGGTCTTCATCGAGCATTACATGCTGGGCTTTGCCCGCAGCAAGCCCGACTACGACGAGGCGAAATGGCTGGAGATCATCCGCAAGACATGGAACAAGATGTCTAAAAGCGCCCAGGCCTTTGCCCTGTCCGGCAAAATCAAACTGCCGGAACCCCTGGTGCCGCTGATCACCAGGGCGATCAGTCAGTAAACGCAGCGGCGCGGGCGTATTCCGATTTCACTCCGCCCACTCCTTCACCCACCCCGCGGTTCCCTTCTGGATGAATTCGATCGGGTAGCCGTCCGGGTCTTCAATGAACGCAATAACGGTCGTGCCATGCGACATCGGCCCGGCCGGGCGCAACACCTTGCCGCCTTTTGTCGCGACCGCATCGCACGCGGCATAGGCGTCGTCGACCTCGATGGCGATGTGGCCGTAGCCGCTGCCGAGCTCGTATTTGTCGATGCCCCAGTTGTAGGTCAGTTCGAGCACCGCCGCCTTGTCTTCGCTGCCGTAACCGACGAAGGCGAGGGTAAATTTTCCGGCTGGATAGTCCTTGCGGCGCAGCAGTTTCATACCGAGGACGTTCGTGTAGAAACTGATCGAGCGATCGAGATCGCCTACCCGCAACATGGTATGAAGTAGTCTCATTTTGCAGTCCTTTGTGTCTTCGTTTGACGCATCAAATCTGAAACAGCACAGCGCTCATTGTGCGCAATTCGGCGCGCCTTGCCAACGCGTCGGGGCACAATTCGGCGACCTGCGCCCAGAAGCGCGGCGAGTGGTCGAGGTGAACCAGGTGCGCAAGTTCGTGCGCGGCAACGTAGTCGATCAGCATGAGCGGCGCCTGCACCAGCCGCCAGTTCAGCCGGACATGGCCGTGCCGGGTGCAGCTGCCCCATTGCGTCTGCGCGTTGGACAGGGCGAAGCGGCTGGGTGCGCGTCCGAGCCGGCGGGCGATGCGTGCCAGACGCCAGGCCAGCAGGCGGATGGCCTGGCCGTGCAGCCAACCGCGGATCAGTGCGCCGACATCGGCGTCGAGCGGGGCATGCACACGCAGGCTGCCGCCGCGGCGCTGGATGTCGACGAACAGGGAGGCCCGAATGTCGAGCGTGAGCGCGCGCCCGAGAAAACGTACCTCGGCCGGGGGTTCGGCGCACGCTTGCGGCGAATGCGCCTGCACGCGGGTCCATGTGCGATGCAGCCAGTCATGCTGCTGCCGCACATAGCATTCGATTTCGGCGCGCGGGGTCCAGCTCGGTGCGTGGATGCGCACTTCGCGCGGTGTGACGGTCAGGCCCAGCGTACGGCGGCGGTGCGAGCGCCGCAACTGGTACGGAACGGCGGCGTCACCGATCTGCAGGACGCCGCTATTGGCGTGGGGCAGCAGGGGGCAGCCTCGTCATTTCGGTTTCGATCCACGCCTCGACTGCGCGGGTGAGTTCCGCCGCGCTCTTGCCGGCGGTCTCGATGGCCGGGCCGATGCTGACGGTAATGGTGCCGGGGCGTTTGACGAAGGCATTCTTCGGCCACACCTCGCCGGCGTTGTGCGCCACCGGCACGATGGGGGTGCCGGTCTCCGCCGCCAGCCAGGCGCCGCCGATGCCATAACGCCCTTTCTCGCCGGGGGCGACGCGGGTGCCCTCGGGAAACACCAATACCCAGAAACCCTGCTCAAGTTTGGCCTTGCCCTTGCTCACGATCTGCTTCAGCGCCTCGCGCCCGGCGCCGCGGTCGATGGCGATCGGCGAGAGCATGCGGTAGGCCCAGCCGAAGAACGGCACGTTCAGCAACTCCTGCTTGATCACCGCCGACACCGGCGGGAACAGGAACAGAAACGCCACCGTTTCCCATGCCGACTGGTGCTTGGCCAGCACCACCGCCGGGCGGGCAGGCAGGTTCTCGCGGCCGCGCACCACGTAGCGGATGCCGAGCACCTTGCGCGCAAGCCAGATGACGATATGGTTGTAGCCGGTGATCATGCGGTAGCGGGTGTGCGCCGAAAACGGAAAACTGAACAGCGCAACCATACTGAAAAACACCGTCAGCGCAGTCTGCATCACTGCGAAAACAACCGAGCGGATCAGGCTCATGCGGCCGTTTTCAGCAAGTGATCGACGACCTCGCTCAGGTCGGCGAACACCGGGGTGTTCTCGGGCAGGCCGCCGGCCGCCAGGGTTTTTTCGCCCTTGCCGGTTTTGACCAGCAGAGGGCGCGCGCCCACACGTGCTGCCGCAAGCAGGTCGCGCAGCGAATCGCCAATAGCCGGCACATCGTGCAGGTCATGGCCATAACGCGCGGCAATTTCATTCAACAGCCCCGGTCTGGGCTTGCGGCAATCGCAGTTCATCTCGGCCGCATGCGGGCAGTAAAACACTGCTTCGATGCGTCCCCCCGCCTGTGCCGCCGCCTTGTGCATCTTGGCGTGGATGGCGTTGAGCGTCACCATCTCGAACAATCCGCGCGCCAGGCCGGATTGATTGGTCGCCACCACCACCCGCCAACCCTCGCGCGTCAGCCGCGCGATCGCCTCCAGGCTGCCCGGAATGGGCTTCCATTCGTCGGGTGACTTGATGAACTGGTCGGAGTCGAAATTGATGACGCCGTCGCGGTCGAGAATGATGAGTTTCATGGCGAGACTCCTGCTGCGCAGAAAGCCATCTTACGCCGCCAGCCGCGACAAGTCCGCAACCCGGTTCATGGTCTGGTGCAACCGGTACAGCAGCGCCAGCCGGTTGGCTTTGAGCGTGGGATCGTCGGCGTTCACCATCACCTGGTCGAAAAAGGCATCGACCGGCGCCTTGAGCGCCGCCAGCGCCTGCAGCGACGCTGTGTAGTCGCCTGCGGCAAATGCGGCGTCGGCGCGCGGGGCAATCTCGGAAAGCGCGGCAAACAGCGCCGTTTCCGCCGTCTCGGCAAACAATGCCGCGTTGACCCCGCCGCCCGCCTCGCCCTC
Source organism: Thiobacillus sp. (assembly GCA_035530575.1). GTDB lineage: Bacteria > Pseudomonadota > Gammaproteobacteria > Burkholderiales > Thiobacillaceae > Thiobacillus. The sequence goes on from DATKUP010000127.1 coordinate 91,170, forward strand.
GGTCTTTTTCAGGATATTGCCGACACGCTTGTTGGCCGCGGCGAGCGTGGGGGCTTCCGGCAATGCTGCGAAGGCACGCACCGCCTCCAGTTGCTTCGGTACCAGATGGATCTGCGTCGGGTTCAGGCTCAGCACCGCATCGACCTCGTTCGCGGAATAGCCCTGTTCGCGCATCGCGCCACTGAGGCGCTCGAACACGAACATGTACACATCAGTGTGCGCCTGTCCGAGCAATCCCTGCGGGAAGGCGGCGAAGGCGATATTAACCAGATCGTCCAGGCTCAGCGGCAAGCTCTTTTCGATCAGCATGCGAATCACGCCCAGCGCATGACGACGCAGCGCAAACGGATCCCTGTCGCCGCTGGGTTTCTCGCCGATGCCGAACAGCCCCACCAGCGTCTCCAGCTTGTCCGCCAGCGCCACGCACACGCCGACATCGCTGCGCGGCAGCGCGTCGCCGGCAAAGCGAGGCTTGTAGTGGTCCTCGATGGCGAAGGCGATGTCGTCGGCCAGCCCATCGTGCTGCGCGTAATAGCGCCCCATGATGCCTTGCAGCTCGGGAAACTCGCCGACCATATCGGTGAGCAGGTCGGCCTTGGCCAGCAGCGCAGCCTGATCGGCCTTCAGCGCAATGGCCTCGCCGCCGATCTGCTCGCCGATGGCGCGGGCAATCGCCTGTACCCGCGTCACGCGCTCGCCCTGGGTGCCGAGCTTGTTGTGGTAAACGACCCTGGCCAGCCCCAGCACGCGCGAGTCCAGCGCCTTTTTGCGGTCCTGGTCGTAGAAGAATTTGGCGTCGGCCAGACGCGGGCGCACCACGCGTTCGTTGCCGCCAATGACGGCAGACGCATCGGCAGGCGAGATATTGGAAACGATGAGGAAGCGGTTAGTCAGCTTGCCTTGCGCGTCCAACAACGGGAAGTATTTCTGGTTTGCCTTCATGGTCAGGATCAGGCATTCCTGCGGCACTTCGAGAAAGGCCTCCTCGAACGTACCGACCAGCACATTGGGACGCTCGACCAACGCGGTGACTTCATCCAGCAGCGCGTCGTCCTCGACCGGCGTCAAACCCGAGGGCGCAGCTGCAGATTGCAGCTGGCGAACGATCTCGGCGCGGCGCTCGGCAAAGCTGGCGATCACTGCGCCCTCGTCTTTCATTTGGCTGGCGTAGCTGTCAGCGCTCCGGATCACCACCGGACTGACGCGCGCTTCGAAGCGATGGCCCTGCGTGTCGCGCCCGGCCGTCAAGCCCAGCACGGACAGCGGCACAATGTCCGTGCCATGCAGCGCAACCAGCCCGTGCACCGGACGCACGAAGTGCACGCTGCTCCAGCCGTCGGCCAGCTGGTACTGCATCACCTTCGGGATAGGTAGCTTCGCCATCGCCGCTTCGAGCGCGTGCTGCAGGCCGTCGGCGAGCTTCGTGCCCGGTGCGATGCTGTCGTGGAACAGCGCTTCATTCTTGCCGTCTGCCGCGCGGCGCAACTGGCTGACGGCGGACGTATCGGCACCCAGCACGGCCAGGCGCTTCAGCAGCGCAGGCGTCGCCTTGCCCTCTGCATCCAGACCCACGGCAACCGGCATCAGCTTGGTCGACACCGGCTTGTCGGCGGCGCGCTGCAGGACGCCTTCGATGTGCACGCCAAGGCGACGCGGCGAGGCAAAGTTAGCGACCGCAGCCTTCGCCTCGGTCAGTCCCTGCGCGACCAAACTTTCGGCAAGCTCGGCAGCAAAGGCCTCGCCCAGCTTCTTCAGCGCCTTGGGCGGCAGTTCTTCGACAAAGAGTTCAACGAGCAAATTTTCGGTGATCATGCCGCAGCCTTCTTTTCAATCTGTGCCAGCACTTCGTCTGCCCAGGCCTTGGGCGCCATCGGGAAACCTAGCCGCGCCCGGCTATCGAGATAACTCTTCGCCACCGCGCGCGCCAGGTTGCGAATGCGGCCGATATACGCCGCGCGCTCGGTCACCGAAATCGCGCCGCGCGCGTCGAGCAGGTTGAAGGTATGCGCGGCCTTCAGCACCTGCTCGTAGGCCGGCAGTGCGAGCTGAACCGCCATCAGTTCCTGCGCCTTCTTCTCGTGCGCGGAAAAGGCAGCGAGCAGAAAATCGACGTCGCTGTGCTCGAAGTTGTAGGCCGACTGCTCGACCTCGTTCTGGTGGTAGACGTCGCGGTAGGTCAACCCCTCGGTCCAGACCAGGTCGAACACGCTCTCCACCCCCTGCAGATACATCGCCAGGCGCTCCAGACCGTAGGTGATTTCGCCGGTGATCGGCTTCACATCAATGCCGCCGACCTGCTGGAAATAGGTGAACTGCGTCACTTCCATGCCGTTCAGCCACACCTCCCAGCCCAGCCCCCAGGCGCCGAGCGTGGGGTTTTCCCAGTCGTCCTCGACGAAACGCACGTCGTTCTTTTTCAGATCGAAGCCCAGTGCTTCCAGCGAACCGAGATACAACTCCAGAATATCGGCGGGTGCCGGTTTGAGCACCACCTGAAACTGGTAGTAATGCTGCAGCCGGTTGGGGTTGTCGCCGTAGCGCCCATCCTTGGGCCGGCGGCTCGGCTGCACGTAGGCCGCCTTCCACGGCTCCGGTCCAAGCGCACGCAGAAAGGTCGCGGTATGCGAAGTACCGGCGCCGACCTCCATGTCGTAAGGCTGCAAAAGCGCACAGCCGCGCTCAGCCCAGTAGCGTTGCAGGGTGAGGATAATGTCCTGAAAGGTGGGTTTCACGGCGGATGAGCGGCTTTTCTGGAAAGCGGCATTTTAACGTGGTTGGAAGGGGTTTCGTTGTCGGTTGTAGCGGGGAATGCTGCCGAGCTGCTGACCGTGGGCCGGGGGTAGCCAGGCAGCTAGTCACTTTTCTTGTCTCGCCAAGAAAAGTAACCAAAAGAAGGCGACCCCGACAGCCACGAATTCCCGAAAATCCGCCCTGCCGCGACGGGCGGCGAAGAACTCGCCCCGCTTTTTCTGAGCTGATTCAATTTTTGTGAGCGGGGCTCAAACACCTTCGCCGCTGATCCGCCCGGCAAGGCCAATTCTCGGCGTGGCTGTAAGGGGGAACACAAAACCAGGCCGGTGGTAACGGGACAGTTTGTGTACTTGGGCGAGCTTTACTGCGAAGCACTCAATCCGGTCTGCGACGTTTGCGCATAGTCAAACTGGTTTTGACTTTCTTCCCCTTACAGATCCGCCGAAGATCAAGTGCGGCGGGTGGATCAGCGGCAAAGGTGTTTGAGCCCCGCCCACAAAAAACAAAATTAAAACAATCAGGCGGGGCGAGTTCTTTGCCGCCCACCCGACGCGCTTGATCTTCGGGAATTCGGGACTGTCGGGGTCGCCTTTTCTTTGGTTACTTTCTTTTGGCGAAGCAAAAGAAAGTAACTAGCCGCCGGGCTACCCCCGGCCAACGGTCGGCGGTCCTGCAAAATCCTTCACTGGTATTGACAGCCACCTTCGCTAAGCTCAGGACAGGCTCAGGGCGAACAGCGCTGAGGGGCGCTGCCAGCCCTAAGCACTCGCCATTTCCAGCGCCTCAATCTCCCCCGACAATTCCAGCCACTCCCCCTCTTCAATCGCCAGTTCGTCAATGACATGCTGAAGCTGCTTGCCGGTTTCAGTAATTTCCTCGACAGAAAGCGTCCCGCCCAGGCGGGCTTCCAACGCCGCCTTTTCCCCTTGTAGCGCAGCCATGCTTTTGTCGAGCTTCTCCAGTTTCTGCTTGAGCGACTTGATCCTGCCCGATGACACCGGCTTCTTCGCCGCCACCGATGCAGGTTCCGCTCTGGCAACCGGGGTCTCACCCCCCTTGCCCGCCTGCTTCAATTCTTCGCGCAGGCGCTTGCCCTCATCCAGCAAATACCGCTGGTAGTCGTCCAGGTCGCCGTCGAACGGCTCCACCCCGCCGCGCGTGACCAGCCAGAATTCGTCGCACACCGAACGCAGCAGGGCGCGGTCGTGGCTGACCAGCATGAGGGTGCCCTCGAACTCGTTCAAGGCCATCGCCAGCGCTTCGCGGGTGGCGAGGTCGAGGTGGTTGGTCGGCTCGTCCAGCAGCAAGAGATTCGGCCGCTGCCACACGATCATGCACAGCACCAACCGCGCTTTTTCGCCGCCGCTCATGGTGCCGACGGCCTGCTTGACCATGTCGCCGTTGAAGTTGAAGGTGCCGAGGAAGTTGCGCAGATCCTGCTCGCGGCTGCTGAACTGGCCGGCGCCGCCGTTGGCGATGGTGTCGCGGGCGAGGCGGATCATGTGTTCCAGCGGGGTGTCTTTGGGGCGCAGCACGTCGAGTTCCTGCTGCGCGAAGTAGCCGATGTTGAGGCCGCGCCCCTCGATCACCTCGCCCGCAACCACCGGCAAGGTGCGCGCGATGGTCTTCACCAGCGTCGATTTGCCCTGGCCGTTGGCGCCGAGGATACCGATGCGCTGCCCGGCGAAGACCGACTTGCTGACGTTCTGCACGATCACCGTCGGCAATGTGCCTGGGGGCGCATCCGCGGGCGGCGGGTAGCCGAAGCTGGCGTCGTCGATGGTCAGCATGGGGTTGGGCAGGTTGAGCGGCTCCTTGAATTCGAAGGTAAAATCCGCGCTCGCCAGCATCGGCGCCAGGCGTTCCATGCGATCCAGCGCCTTGACCCGGCTTTGCGCCTGTTTGGCCTTGCTGGCCTTGGCCTTGAAGCGGTTGATGAAATCCTGCAGGTGGGCGATCTTGTCCTGCTGTTTGGCGAACGCCGCCTGCTGCAGCGCCATCTGCTCGGCGCGCATGTCCTCGAAGGTGCTGTAGTTGCCGCCGTAGCGGGTGAGCTGGCCGTTTTCGATGTGGATGGTGACGTTGGTCACGGCGTCGAGAAACTCGCGGTCATGGCTGATCACCAGCATGGTGCCGGGGTATTTTTTCAGCCAGGCTTCCAGCCACACCAGCGCATCGAGGTCGAGGTGGTTGGTGGGTTCGTCGAGCAGCAGCAGGTCGGACGGGCACATCAGCGCCCGCGCCAATTGGAGTCTCATCCGCCAGCCGCCGGAAAAGCTGTTGACCGGCTGGTTCAGCTCGCGTACCTGGAAGCCAAGCCCGAGGATCAGCGCCTGCGCGCGCGACTGCGCGTCGTGCGCGCCGGCGTCGTGCAGCGCCATGTAGGCGTGCGCCATGCGCTCGCCGTCGTCGCTGGCTTCGGCGGCATCCACCTCGGCCTGTGCCGCGACCAACTGGCTGTCGCCGGCGATGACGAAGTCGGTCGCGGGCTCGCTCGTTTCCGGCATGTCCTGCGCTACCTGCGCCATGCGCCACTGCGACGGCATGGAGAAGTCGCCCTTGTCTTCGTGCAGGGTGCCGTTCAGGAGCGCGAACAGGCTGGACTTGCCAGCGCCGTTGCGCCCCACCAGGCCGACCCGCTCGCCGGGGTTGATCGACACCGATGCGTTGTCGAGCAAAACCTTGGCGCTACGCCGCAGGCTGAGATTCTTGAGGATGATCATGCAGAAGATGCGGCGCGCAGAACACGCCCCGCTTAAATCGTTAAAGCCGGATTTTACCCCGACATGGGCTCCCACCCGTTCGGGAAGTCGACCGTTTGCCGTTTCGACGCCGGTTGACGGTTTTTCGTCAGCCCACGCAAGCGCCCCAACCGGCCCCTTCAAGCCGGACTTTGCAAGCCTTTGTTTTGTCGATTTATTTTTTCGTCACATTGCCACAGCCCGGTTGGCACAGGCATTGCACGTAATGCAAGTAATCAGGCAACCCCTCGCCAAGGAGCGCAGCATGAAACTGCAATTCGGTAAAAACCAACTGGTTCTCGAACTCAGCGCCTCGCCCTTCGCCTGGTTTCACGGCCAGACCGAGCGCATGAGCCTCACCAGCCTGTCACTGCTGTTCGTGCAATTTTCCCTGTTTGCACACCAGCCCGCCGCCTGATGCAGGTCGGTCGATCCACCCGCGTGAGCATCAACCTGTCTCGTTCGCCGCTGGGATTTTTCAGCGGCAGCACCTACCGCATGTCGATGTTCAGCCTGACGCTGCTGTTCATCGAATTCCGGGTGCTGCGGCGGAGCACGCCCTACTACACCTGACCGCCAGGCTGCTGGCGGGGGATTTCCAGTACCGCCTCCAGGCCGCCTGCCGCACGGTTCCTGAGCTTCACTTTCCAGCCATGTGTTTCCGTCAGCTGGCGCACAATCGCCAGCCCCAGCCCGGTTCCGCCCGTAACCTGCGAGCGGGAGCTCTCCAGCCGGTAAAACGGCCTGAATACCTTTTCCATCTGGTCGTCGGGGATGCCGGCGCCGGCGTCGCGCACGGTCACCCGCACCCATGTATCCGAACATTCCAAAGCCAGCTCGATGGGCGTGCCGCCGCCATAACGCTGCGCATTCTGGATCAGGTTGGATACGATCCGCCGCACCGCCAGCCGCGCCACCTCGACCTCGCACGGCGCCGCGCCCGCCCATGGCAGACCCGCATCGGCCACCACCTCCTCCAGCAGTTCCGCAAGATCGAAGCGCACCTTCGTTTCGGTCTGCGTGGTCCGTGCCAGTTCCAGATAACCGGTAATCAGCCTGTTCATGTCGGCCAGATCGGCTACCGCGCGGTCGATGCGCGCAGGGTCGGGCGCATCGCGCAGCATTTCCAGATTCAGCTGCAGGCGCGTCATCGGAGTGCGCAGGTCGTGCGAGATGCCTGCCAGCAAGGTGGTGCGGTTATCCAGCAGATCGCGCACTTCGGCCGCCATGGTGTTGAAACGGCGTGCCAGTTCGGCGAGTTCGGCGGGGCCGGTTTCCGGCAAGGGCTCGGGTAGCTCGCCCGCACCCACCTGGCTGGCCGCCTGCGCTGCGCGCGCCAGCGGTACGGTGATGCGGCGCACCAGAAAAAGGGCGGTCAGCAGGCTGAGGAACGTGCCCAGCGCAACGACCGTAGTCGCGGCCAGCGGCGGCTTGACGGCATAGCGGTCGGGGAAGAAGCCGACCCGCAGGTCGTGCCCGCCGACCGGGATATCCAGCCACGCCGCCACGGTTCCCGGCACTCCACGCAACACAATGGTTTCACCCACGCGGCGGCTCAGCGCGGCTTCGATCTGGCTGCGGAACGCAAACTGCGGCGCATCCACGGTCGCCCCGATGTCGGCGGTGGTCAGGCGCAGGCCGTGACGGCGCGCCAGTTCGCGCTCGAACGCCGGACGCGTCTCGGGCGGCAGTTCCACCCAGGTCTGCGCCGACAGCACAACCAGGCCGGCCAGGTCGTCGGCCGAGCGCTCCGCCACCGGGATGATCAGGGTGCGGGTCACTACCCAAAACGCCGCCGCCTGGAACACGACGAAGGCCAGCGCCAGCGTCAGCGCGGTGCGGACGAACAGCGAGCGGGTGATGGACTTCATCGCTGGCCCCATTCCATTTCAAAACCGGAAAGATCGCGAAGGCAAGCCGAAGACAGTACCCACTGCACGGCGAGACGTAGCCGACAAAGAGATTTCCGGTTTTGAAATGGAATCACCCCTTGCCCTGCGGCACGAACAGATAGCCCTGCCCGCGCTGGGTGCGGATGTAGGCCGGGTTGGCCGGATCGTCCTCGATTTTCTTGCGCAGACGATTCACCCGCACGTCGATGCTGCGGTCGAACGGGTCGCGCTCGAAGCCGCGCAGCTGGTCCATCAGCCAGTCGCGCGACAGCGCGCGGTTGGCGTGGGTGACGAAAATTTCCAGCAGTTCGTACTCACTACCGGTCAGTGGGATTTCCACACCGTCGCGGCTGAGCGTGCGGGCGTCGAGATTGGCGCTGAATGGGCCGAAATGCACCAGCCGGGTGGTTCCGGCCGCCGCCGGGGCAGCTGCCCCGCCGTGCCGGCGCATCACCGCACGGATACGCGCCAGCAGCTCGCGCGGATTGAACGGCTTTGGCAGGTAATCGTCGGCGCCGACTTCGAGACCAATGATGCGGTCGATGTCCTCGCCCTTGGCCGACAGCATGATGATGGGCGGAAATCCGGGCTGTGCGCGCAGCCGCCGCGCCACCGACAGGCCGTCCTCGCCCGGCATCATCCAGTCGAGCACCAGGAGGTCGGGTAGCCGGGCGGCGAGCAGCCGATCAAGCGAAGCCGCATCTTCCGCGGTCGCGACCGCATAGCCATGACCCGCCAGGTATTCGGCCACCAGTTCGCGGATGCCGGGGTCGTCGTCGGTTACGTAAATCACGTTTTTTTCCATGCGGCAACTATATCAGCGGCAACAGGGTGCCATTCCCTTCCCGGTTACACACTGTTACAAAATCGCTCTTGCGTGAAACAGTGCACTTACTTCTCTCAACCAGACTGCGAAGCATGGAAGCGAAGCAGCAACCATAGAAATGGAGACCACGATGAACACACGACAACTTTGGATTTCTGGACTGGCCGCACTGGGACTGGCCCTGGCCGCCCCGGTTCAGGCCGCCCCGGACTTGATGGATGACGCGTTCATCGTGGCCAAGCGCGACCGCGGTGACGAGGTTCGCCCGGATCGGCGCGATGCCCGCAAGGACGAGCGCCGCGCCTCCAGGCACGAAGCCGGGACCGAGGAGCCGCAAGGCTACGGCTACGGCTATGGCTACGAACGGCGCCGCCAGAAACAACCGCAGCAACCTGAAGAGGGCAGTCGCCCCCGCGACCGCCGCTGAACCCGACTGACTTGAAGCAACCAAGGAGAGTAAAGATGAAATCACGCGCCCTGAACACCACCCTGATCGCCGCACTACTTGCTGCCAGCGGCGCAGCGCAGGCCGGTCCCGGCCGTGGCAACGGCGACGGCTTTACCGCCCGCGCCCAGGTTCTGGCCAGCACGCCGGTCTACGAGACGATCAACGAGCCGCGCCGCGAGTGCTGGACCGAAACCGTCGGTTACGAGACGCAGAGCTATCGGGAGGGCAACAACGCCGGCGGCGCGATTCTCGGCGCCATTGCCGGCGGCCTGATCGGTTCCACCGTCGGCAAGGGCGACGGCCGGGTTGCCGCCGCCGCGGTCGGCGCCGCCACCGGCGCCGTGGTGGGCGACCGCTTGAACGACGGCGGCACCCGTTACGAATCGCGGCCGCAGCAGGTGGAACGCTGCCGCACCCAGGACAACTTCCGCCAGGTGGTCAGCGGCTACGACGTGCGCTACCGCTTCCAGGGCCGCGAATACAACACCCACCTGCCCTACGATCCGGGCAGATGGGTGACCCTTGATGTGCGTTTTTCCGTGGCCGAGGACCAGCGCAGCGAGCGCTGGAACAGCAGCCGCAACAAGTGGAACGACTGACGCTCAGCCTGGCAGCCTGTCGGACCTGAAACCTGAAAGGAGAAGTGTCATGTTACGCATCCTTCTGATTGCAACCGCCCTGCTGGCCGCCTCCGGCAGCGCCCTCGCCCACAATGACCGCACTTATGGCCGCGTCATCGCCGTCGAGCCGCGTATCTCGGTCTCGTTTGGCACGGGCTACCACGATGGCTTCCGCGTGCTGGTCGAATCCGGCGGCTCCCGCTACTGGACGGACATGCCGCACCACCCTGGCCGTGCCATTGTGCTGCCGCCGCCGCACCGGGTAACGTATGTGCGGCATTACCGCGATTACGGTTACCGGGATTACGGTCGTGGCTGGGATGACCGCGGCCGGAAAGACCAGCGCGACAACTGGCGCGAGGATCGTCGTGAACACCGTAGCGACCGGCGCGACCAGCGCCGCCACGGCCGCGATTAGACAGGCGATGGGCCCAGGGTTTCCCGTGCCCATTCGTATGTTCAAGCGGCCCGGGGGCGATTACGCGTGATGCACGACGAACGCAACTTCGGTGGTGAAGTTACCGACGCCGCGATGGCTGGTCGGGGTCCAGCCTGAACCCTTGAGGTAATGCGTCAGCTCGCGCGTCATTGCCGGGTTGCCGCAAACCATCACGCGGTCCCGTTCGGAATCCGCCGCGGGCAGACCAAGGCGTTGCGACAGCACGCCGGAACGGAACAGGTCGCCACCGCGCTCGGGTACGGGGAAAGGCTCGCGCGTCACCGTCGGCACGTAATAAAGCTGGGGGTTGTCCAGCGATTCGATCTCGTCGCGGTAGGCCAGCTCGACAACTGTGCGCACCGAATGCACCAGCACCACGTTCTCAAAACGGGCATAGAGTTCAGGATCGCGGATCAGGCTCATGAACGGCGCCAGCCCCGTGCCGGTGGCCAGCAGGTACAGCGTGCGTCCCGGCAGCACATGATTGAGCGTGAGCGAGCCGGTGGCCTTGCTGTTGACCCACACGTTGTCGCCGGGGCGGATATGGACCAGCTGGCTGGTCAGCGGCCCGTCCGGCACGTGGATGCTGAGGAATTCCAGATGATCGCGGTCGGCGGTGGAGACGATGGAATACGCGCGCGCCACCAACTTGCCTTCGCGCTTCAAGCCAATGGTGACGAATTCGCCGTTCTCAAACGTAAAATCCTGCGGACGGCTGAGCGTGAAGCTGAAGGTTCTGGCCGACCACGGCCGTACCGACTGCACCGTTTGTTCACTGTAAGGCATGATTTCTCCCGTGTTCCGCTGCTGTTTCCATGTACCGCACAGGGCACCCAGCTGATTCGACGGCACGAACAGGACACAGTTCCAGCACAATACGAAGCCAGGCGCTTCTCAATCTGCTCATCTTTCAACCAGGGCAGGCGTCAAGGCGACAGCCAGCAGAACAACAGGCCATCCGGATTCATGAACACACTCTTCTTGAAAATCAGATCGATAAGCAAATCCCTTTGCAAGGATAGACGCCTATGGACGTCCGTGCAGGGGCTGTGCCCATGACACCGCCAAGCCGCCGGGCCACTTACGGCTTGTCCGTCTGAAGCCGATCGCGCCACGCTGCCACCGCGGCCGCCCGTGCCTGGAAGATGGCTTCCCGGATGCGCGCCGGGTCGGCGTTGCGCGCCACCTCGGCGGCATCGATCGCCTGCGCGGCCTGCAGCGCCTGCCGCAGGTAATCCGGCTCGGGGAAAGGCTTGTCCGGATAGCCTGGCCGGCCGCGGAAATCGCACTCACACGCTTGCAGGAATTCCTCGAAGCGCTCGGGGCGGCGGAAAGCGTCGAGCCGTTCCAGTAGTTCGACGAGGGTGCCGGGACGCAATTCCAGCGCGCGGTGCGCATTGCCATGATCACGCGCCACCGCAACGGCGAGATCGCGGCAATCGGCAGGCACGCGGATGCGTTCGCTCAGCGCGCGTACCAGTTCGGCGCTTTTCGCTTCGTGGCCGTGGTGCCGGGGCCAGAGTCCGGGAGGGGTGACGCCCTTTCCGAGGTCGTGGGTTAAGGCTGCGAAGCGCACCGGCAGGCTGAAGCCCTGCCGCGCCGCCCAGTCGACGACCAGCATGGTATGCACGCCGGTATCGATTTCGGGATGGTGCTCGGGCGGCTGCGGCACACCGAACAGGCGGTCGATTTCGGGAAACAGTCGGGTCAGCGCGCCGCAGTCGCGCAGCACCTGGAACATGCGCGATGGCTGCGCGTCCATCAGGCCGCGCGCAACTTCCTGCCACACCCGCTCGGGCACCAGCGCATCGATTTCGCCGTCATCCACCATCTTTCGCATCAGCGCATGGGTTTCCGGTGCCACGGTAAAGTCGGTGAAGCGGGCGGCGAAACGCGCCACCCGCAGGATGCGCACCGGGTCTTCGGCAAAAGCTGCGCTGACGTGGCGAAAGGTTTTGGCGGCCAGGTCGCGCTGGCCGCCGTAGGGGTCGATCAGGGCGCCGGCCTCGTCCTCGGCCATCGCGTTGATGGTGAGGTCGCGCCGCCGCAAGTCCTCTTCCAGCGTGACTTCCGGCGCGGCATACACCTTGAAGCCCTTGTAGCCATGGCCGGACTTGCGCTCGGTGCGCGCCAGCGCGTATTCCTCGTGGGTGTGCGGGTGCAGGAAGACCGGGAAGTCCTTACCGACCGGCTGAAAACCCAGCGCCAGCATATCGTCGGGGGTGGCGCCGACGACGACGAAGTCGCGGTCGGTCACCGGCAGCCCCAGCAAGCGGTCGCGCACGGCGCCGCCGACGATGTAGGTTTTCATGGCAGCGGGCGCCCTCAACGACGGGCGTTTTCGCGGTAGCCCTCGTACCGCGCGCGCGGCGTGTCGGCGCGCAGGTATTCCGGCGCGATGGCTTCGAGCGCTGCCGGCTGGAAATCGAACACCGACGGCCAGCCGCCGCTGCAGACGTTATCCACGCACATGGCAAAGAAATTGTCGCGCGTCATCAGTTTTTTGCCGGGCTTGAATTCCATTGCCCAGGCCTGCAGGTAGGAAAGCAGGTCCCCCAGCGGGACGATTCTGCGTGGCTTGCCGATGACCTCGCCCACGTAGCTCACCAGCTCCTGCAGGGTATAGGCCCTGGGGCCGCACAGGTCGTAGGTCTGGCCGTAGGTCGCGAGATTGTCGAGGCTGTCGGCATAGGCGCGGGCGACGTCGTCCACGTGCACCGGGGCAAAGTGCGCACCGGCACTCGCCAGCGGCAGCATCGGGAAAACCTTGAGCAGACGCGCGAACATCGACAGAAAGGAATCGCCGCGGCCGAAGATCACCGATGGCCGGAAGATCGTGACATCGAGACCGTAGCCGTGGATAAACTTGGGGCCGTTTAAATACCAGTTTTCGTGCTCGATGTGCTGCATCGCGGCCTCGCGCACCAGCGCTTCGCCGATGCCCTTGGAGCGCTGGTAGGCCGAGCGTGAATTGGGGTTGGCGCCGAGCGCGCTCATGTGCAGCAGACGGTGCACGCCCGCCTCGCCGCAGGCGTGGACGACCTTGCGCGGCAATTCGATGTGGGCTTTCTGGAAGTCGCCGCGGCGGGCGCCCGGCAGGTCGATACGGCCGACCTTGTTTTCGTGCAGGATGCCAACCAGGTTGATGACCGCATCCATGCCGCGGAAGTGGCGGATGAGTTCCTGCTGATCGTGCACATCGGCCTCGATCACTTCCACCGTGGGCAGCAGAATCAGCTCCTTGGACGTTTCGCGGCGGCGGGAAAGTACGCGCACCTGGAGACCGCGCGCGGCGAGCTGGCCGACGAGATGACTGCCGACAAAGCCGGACCCGCCTAGGATGCAGATGTGTTCAATTTTCATGGTAAGGGGTGCTTCAAATATGAGGCGTTGCCGATTTTAGCCCGGATGCTTCGTCAATCGATGTCTCCGGATTAGTCGCCCGCCTGCTCGACTTCCAGCGCGGCGTCAGGGTCGGGGGTGGAGTCTGCCGGGGCTTTGCGCGGCGGCACCGTGCCCAGCCGTTCTGTCAGCAGCACCGATGGCTGGCCGAAACGCGCCGCGTAATACATGGCATTGCTCATCACCTTTTTGACGTAATCGCGCGTCTCGGCAAACGGAATCGACTCGATATAGACCGCGGCTTCCATCGGCCGGCTGTCGCGCCAGCGCTGCGCGCGTCCCGGTCCGGCATTGTAGGCGGCGGTGGCGAGCACCGGCGAACCGTCCAGGCTGGTTTGAACGTACTTGAGGTAATACGCGCCGAACTGGATGTTTTTTGCCGGATCCTGCATCTCGCGCGGATGGAAGCGCTTGATGCCGAGCTGTTTTGCGATCCAGCGCGCAGTCGCCGGCATGATCTGCATCAACCCGGACGCGCCGACGCCGGAACGCGCGACGTTGATAAAGCGGCTTTCCTGCCGCATCAGGCCGAACACCCAGGCTTCGTCGAGTTCGTTTTCGCGCGCGGCCTTTTGTGCCAGTTCGCGGTAAGGCGCCAGAAACCGCAATTCGAAATCGTGCAGCTCGCGGGTGCGCTCGGCGGTGTTGATGGCGCGGTCATACCATTCCATGCGCCGTGCCAGTTCGGCGGCTGCCAGCAGCTGGGCGTCTGAAAACGCCTGCACCGTCCAGTTCCACTCCTGGCTGGCGTCGCTGCGCAAGCCGAGTTCATACAGGGCCAGTGCGCGCGCAATGCCGGGCTGGCGGGCAATGGCCGCGACGTCGTCGCCACCCGTCTTGATGTTGGTAACCGGCGCCTGCATCACCGGGCCGAGCTCTTCCTGCGCCAGCTGGCCGTAGTAATGATGCTCGCGCGCCAATACAAGAAGCAGCGGATTCGCCGCTGCGCGCTGGCCGGCAGCCTGCAAGGCGCGCGCGCGCCAGTAGCGCCAGACGGGCAGCGTGCGAGTGGCTTCGCCCATGCTCTCGATCGCCCGCAGTACGGCTGGCCAGTCCCCTGCACGCAGTGCGGCGCGCGCCCACCATTCGCGCTGAAAGTCGTTGGTCGCCGCCACACCGGCCTGCTGAAACCATTCCAGGGCAACCGCCTCATGGCGGCGCGCCGCCCAGGCGGCGAGATGCGCCCAGGCCGCTTGCAGCTCCTCCGCGGTGAACTGCGGCGCCCACTTCCGCAGCGCCTGCACCGCCTCGCTGGAACTGTGCCGGGCAAGCTGATCGAGCGCATAGAGCGCGATTTCGCGGTCGCCGCGCCTGCCGGAATCAAGCCGTCCGGATTTCAGCAAGCGTCCGGGATCGCGGCTGGCCAGATCGAACAGCGCCGCGGCTGGACGCTGTCCTGTCGGCAGGGCATTGGCCACCGTCCTGGCAACGCCGGGGTTACCCGCTTCCAGCGCCAGCCGGATGCGCCGCCAGACGTCTTCCTGGCCGATCAATCCGGCCCCGATCAGCTGCTCGAACAAGGGCGTGCAGGCCGATGGCATGTCGCGCCCGGTAAACCACACGGTCACCGCCTCGCGCAAATGGCTGCGATTGCCCAACGCCCATTCGGCACGGTAGGCATAACACTGGTGCGCGGCATCGGGTTTGACGAGGCGCGGATACCCGGCCAGATAGGCCGGCCACGCCTCACGCGCGCCGAGCGATTGCAGCCAGTCGGCGCGTAGCGCTTCAGCCATGCGGCTACCGGGGTAGCGCGCCAGAAAATCGGCAAGACGCGCATCTTCGGTGCGGCTTGCCAGCATCAGGCGCCAGTATTCGACATAGGGTGCCAGCACATGATCGGCCGGGACGTCGCGCGCCGCACGTTCCAGATTTGCCGGCTTGCGCGCGGCAAACGCCTGCTGCGCCTGCAGCACGGCGGTGTCGCCCGGGGCCGCCTGGACGGTTGCCGCAGACAATGCGCCCAGCAGCAAAAAAACGAAAATTCGAAGCATGATACGAGAGTAGCATGCAGCCCGCACGCACCGCCCGAGCAAGACCCATCGTGGCGGCGGCAAGGTTCACTCCAGCGCCAAAAACGCCGGATGCGTACTATATTGACTGCACCTTATTCGTTTTTCAAGGAGCCCAACATGACCCCCAACGTCGGCAACATCGACCGCATCATCCGTATTCTTGCAGGCATTGCGCTCATCGCCTGGGCGCTCATGGGAGGGCCGGTATGGGCCTGGATCGGCGTGCTGCCACTCGCCACCGGAGTATTCAAATTCTGCCCCACCTACAAGTTGCTCGGCATCAACACCTGCGGCCTGAAAAAGTAAGGCTCAGGCCAGGAACAGCTTGTAAGCCGGATTGCGGGACTCGTCCCAATAACGATAGCCCAGCCCGTCCAGAAATTTCTGGAAGCCGGGCTTTTCCTTTTCCGGCACCTGAATGCCGACCAGGATGCGTCCATAGTCCGCACCGTGGTTGCGGTAGTGGAACAGGCTGATGTTCCAGCCGCGGCTCATGCTTTCCAGAAACTGCATCAGTGCACCGGGGCGCTCGGGAAATTCGAAGCGGTACAGCACTTCGTTGACCGCCTCCGGCGCGCGCCCGCCGACCATGTGGCGAATGTGCAGCTTGGCCATCTCGTTGTCGGTGAGGTCGAGCGCTTCCAGCCCATGGCGCTGCAACAGCTCGACCACGCGCGCGCCCTCGCCCGCTCCCGGCACCGACAGGCCGACGAACACGCGCGCCGTTTTGGGGTCGGAATAGCGGTAGTTGAATTCGGTGATGTTGCGCGCGCCCAGCAGGCCGCAGAAGGCCTTGAAGCTGCCCGGCGTCTCGGGAATGGTCACCGCCAGCACCGCTTCCCGCTTCTCGCCGAGTTCGGCGCGTTCGGCGATATGACGCAGGCGATCGAAGTTCATGTTGGCGCCGGAGGCCACCGCGACCAGCGTCCTGCCCTTGAGCCGGTCGCCAGCGATCGCGGCCTTCATCCCGGCGATCGACAGCGCGCCGGCCGGTTCCAGGATCGAGCGCGTGTCCTCGAACACGTCCTTGATCGCCGCACAGATCGCGTCGTTGTTGACGCGGATGATTTCGTCGACATACAGCTGCGCCAGCCGGAAGGTTTCCCTGCCGACCGTTTTCACCGCCACGCCGTCGGCAAAAATGCCCACGCGCGGCAGCGTGACGCGCTTGCCCTTGCATAGCGAGCGCGCCATGGCGTCGGCGTCCTCGGGTTCGACGCCAATGATCCTGATTTCCGGCCGCAACCGCTTGATATAGGCCGCCATGCCGGCGATCAGCCCGCCGCCGCCGACCGGAATGTAGATCGAGTGGATCGGGCCGGGATGCTGGCGCAGCAACTCCATCGCCACCGTGCCCTGCCCGGCGATCACGTCGGGGTCGTCGTAAGGGTGAACGAAGGTCGCTTTCGCTTCCCTGGCCAGCGTGGTGGCGTGGGCGCAGGCTTCGTCGTAATTGTCGCCGTGCAGGATCACCTGCGCGCCGCGCGCGACCACCGCGTCGACCTTGATCCTGGGCGTGGTGGCCGGCATCACGATGATCGCCGTCACCCCGAGCTTTTGCGCGGCCAGCGCCACCCCCTGCGCATGATTGCCGGCCGAGGCCGCCACCACGCCGCGCGCAAGCTGGGCCTGCGTGAGCTTCGCCATCTTGTTGTAGGCGCCACGACACTTGAAAGAAAACACCGGCTGCAGGTCTTCGCGCTTCAGCAGAATCTGGTTGTTGAGACGCCGCGACAGATTGTGGGCCACGTCGAGCGGCGACTCGATCGCCACGTCGTAGACGCGCGAGGTGAGGATGCGTTCGAGGTAATCGTCAGGTGGGCTCATGGCGGCAGGGGGGTGCGGGGTTTGTAAAAAAGGAGCGATGCCGCTATCTTAGCCGGCTGCAACCCAATCGACGAAAACATCATGAATCAGGACGAAATGAAGCAAGCCGTGGCACGCGCCGCGGTGGATTATGCCAAGGGCGGCATCATCGGGGTAGGCACCGGTTCGACCGCCAACTATTTCATCGATGCGCTGGCCGAAGTGAAGGGCCGCATCGACGGCGCCGTGGCCAGCTCGGAAGCCACCGCCGCCCGCCTCAAAAGCCATGGTATCCAGGTGCTGGACCTCAACAGTGTGGGCGAACTCGAAATCTACGTCGATGGCGCCGACGAGATCACCGAGCACTTCGCCATGATCAAGGGTGGCGGCGGCGCGCTGACACGGGAAAAGATCGTGGCGGCGTGCAGCAAGCAGTTCATCTGCATTGCCGACGAGAGCAAGCTGGTCGGCGTGCTGGGCACGTTCCCGCTGCCGGTCGAGGTGATTCCAATGGCGCGCTCGTATGTGGCGCGCGAACTGGTGAAACTCGGTGGCCAGCCCAGATTGCGGGAGGGCTTCACCACCGACAACGGAAACCTCATTCTCGACGTACACGGCCTCTCGATCGTCGATCCGGTATCGCTGGAAACTGCGATCAATCTCATCGTCGGCGTGGTCACCAACGGCCTGTTCGCGCGGCGCGGGGCGGACGTGCTGCTGCTGGGAACAGAATCCGGCGTCAAGACCTACAAGAAGTAATTACTGGGCTTGCGAGGGGTCGTCCTCGGGTTCCTGCTTATCGGCGGGAACCCGATATTTCTCGGCCGCCCATTGTCCCAGGTCGATCGTTTTGCAGCGCTCGCTGCAAAACGGCTTCCAGCGATTCTCCGCTGTCCATTTCACGGCCG
The DNA here is from genome assembly GCA_035530575.1 of Thiobacillus sp. Taxonomy (GTDB): domain Bacteria; phylum Pseudomonadota; class Gammaproteobacteria; order Burkholderiales; family Thiobacillaceae; genus Thiobacillus. Next base: position 109,018 of record DATKUP010000127.1, read on the forward strand.
CACCGCATATCGGGCAACTGACAACGGGTAGTTTGGTAGCGGGCTTCACAGGGTACAGAAGGTCAGGTCAAAATCGATCGGCCCGGCGGTGCAGGCGCGCAGCTGCCCGGATCCCGCCGGCACGAAACGGATGTTGAGCATGTATTTGTTGGCGGATATCTCGGGCACACACGGCAGATTGTCGCCCAGAGCGACGCGGATCAGCTGAGGATTGCGCGCTTCGAGCATGCGCTGATAGTGGCCATTGTCTACATGCTGGATTTCGGGCTGGCCGCTGTCGCGCAGCAAGCCGAGCACGATGTCGACCGCGGCACGAATGGATGAAAATGGCGCCAGCCAGCACTGCAACTGCTGTATGCGTTGTTCGGCCGGTTGGTGCTGCCAGTAATGGTAGGACGGCAGGTCGAACTCGCACATCCCGCCCGGGATGGCCGCGCGCTGCCTGATGGCCATCAGCCAGTCGTCTTCGCGCAGATGCTGGCCGACTTTTCCTGGCAACTGATAAATGCCATTGTGCGCCGACTCGATCGCCGCCAGCACCTTTTCCAGCGTTTCGCCCTGCACATGCGGATTGCCGCGCAACGCCGCCAATACGGCTTTTTGCCGGTCCAGTTCCTGCAGCAGATCGGACTTGAGGTCGGCGCGCGCTGCCACTTCCGCCATTTCGAACAAGGACAGCAAGGCCGCATGATGCGCATGCGGATCGGGCGATGCGGCATAGGCATCGAAACGTTCGAACAGACTCTCCAGCCGCAGCAGGGTGCGGATGCGTTCGCTCAGGGGATATTCGTAATGGATCACGCCGCGACGCGTTGGTTCGGATGGGTCGATTGTCGCTGATTGAGATGGAAAATCAAGGCGGCGGCGCGCTGGCAAGGGCCAGATAACGCTGGTGCAGCGCAGCCACTTCGGCACGCAATGCCTCCGGCGTTGCGGTATTGGCGATGATATCGTCCGCCACCGCCAGGCGTTCGGCGCGCCCGGTCTGTGCCGCGAGAATGGCTTTTATTTCGTCATGTGCGAGTCCGCTGCGCGCCTTCACCCGCGCGATCTGCACATCTTCCGGGCAATCGACCACCAGCACGCGGTTCAGCATCTCCCGGTAGCCGCCGGTTTCCACCAGCAGGGGAATCACGACAAGCGCATAGGGTGCGGTCAACGTGGCGAGCATGTCCCCCACCACCCGCCGGATACGCGGGTGCAGGATGGCCTCGAGCTGACGCCGCGCCGCACTGTCGGCGAACACGCGGCGACGCAGGGCGGCGCGGTCCAGTGTGCCGTCGGCCTGCATCAGTGTCTCGCCGAACACCGCGCGGATCTCCTGCAGTGCCGCCCCGCCGGACGCGGTCAGGTCGCGTGCAATGACATCGGCATCGATCACCGGCACGCCCAGCGCGGCAAAGCAATCGGCGACGGTCGACTTGCCGGACCCGATGCCGCCGGTGAGGCCGACCGTGAACATCAGAATTGCGCGAGATAAGCCTGGGTCAGGTCGGCACCGAAGAACAGCGCCACCAGCCCGCCGCCGGCCAGATAGGGGCCGAAGGGAATCGGCATGCGCCGGTCGTGCTTCACCAGCACGATCATCGCGATACCGATCGCCGCGCCGACCACCGACGACAGCAATAGGGTAACGGGCAGCATCTGCCAGCCGAGCCAGGCGCCGATGGCCGCCAGCAGCTTGAAGTCGCCGTAGCCCATACCGTCCTTGCCGGTGACCAGTTTGAACAGCCAGTACACCGACCACAACACCCCGTAGCCGGCCATGGCGCCGATGACAGCATCCGGCAGGCTGGCAAAATATCCGTCCAGATTGAACAGCAGCCCCAGCCACAGCAGCGGCAGGGTAAGGCTGTCGGGCAGCAGGGTGGTGTCGAGGTCGATGAACGCCAGTGCGACCAGCGTCCACACCAGCAGCAGCGCGCCAAGCGTTTGCACGCTCACGCCCCACTTCCAGGCCACTGCCGCCGACAGTAGTGCGGTGAGCAATTCGACCAGGGGATAGCGCGCACCGATCGGTGCGCTGCACGCAGAACAGCGTCCGCGCAGCCACAGCCAAGACAGCAGCGGGATGTTTTCCAGCGCAGTGATCCGATGGCCGCACTGGGGGCAGGCCGAACGCGGCACGGCGAGGTTGTAAGGCCTGGATTCAGCAGGCGTTTCGCCACGCAGCTCGGCGCACTGCGCATGCCATTCCGCCTCCATCATTTTGGGCAGGCGATGGATGACGACGTTGAGAAAGCTGCCGACCAGCAGGCTGAATAAAAAAACCAGCCCGGTGAACAGGGCTGGTTCGGTGTGCAGCAGTTCCATCAGACGACCGAGCCCATCTTGAAAATCGGCAGGTACATGGCGATGACCATGCCGCCGATGAGTACGCCCAGCACCACCATGATGATCGGTTCCATCAGGCTGGACAGGGCCGCCACGGCGTCATCCACCTCGGCTTCGTAAAAATCGGCCACCTTGCCCAGCATGGAGTCGAGCGCGCCGGATTCCTCGCCGATGGCGGTCATCTGCAGCACCATGTTGGGAAAACGTCCGGAATTCTGCATTGCCTGCGTCAGCGCGGTGCCGGTCGAGACTTCGCCACGGATCTTTTGGGTGGCCTCGACGAATACCTGGTTGCCCGACGCCCCGCCCACCGATTCCAGCGCTTCGACCAGCGGCACGCCGGCGGCGAACATGGTGGACAGCGTACGCGTCCAGCGCGCGATGGTGGCCTTTTCGATCACCGCGCCGAAAATCGGCAGCTTGAGCATCACCCGGTCCATGAACATCTGCACCTTGCGCGAGCGCTTCCAGGCCTGCAGCAAGGCATAGATCCCGCCGCCGACGGCACCGAAAATTGCCCACCACCATTCGACGAAGAAGTCCGATATTGCCATCACCACCAGGGTCGGCCCCGGCAGATCCGCGCCAAAGCTGCTGAACAGATCCTTGAACGCCGGAATGACGAAAATCATGATGACGGCTGTGATGACGAACGCCACCACAATGATGGAAACCGGGTAAAACAGCGCCGACTTGATCTTGCTCTTGATACCGAGGATTTTTTCCTTGTAGATCGCCAGGCGTTCGAGCACGCCATCCAGAATACCGGCCGATTCGCCCGCACCCACCAGGTTGCAGAACAGCGCGTCAAAATACAGCGGGTGGCGCCCGAACGCCTGGGTAAGGCTGCTGCCCTTCTCGATGTCCGCCTTGATTTCCAGCAGCAGCCGCTGCATCGATGGGTTGGAATGCCCGCGCGCCACGATTTCGAACGATTGCAGCAGCGGCACCCCGGCCTTCATCATGGTCGCCAGCTGACGGGTGAACAGGGTGACATCCTTGTCGCTGATGCGCTTGCCGCTCGAAAACAGTGTGCTCTGTTTCTTGACCTTGGTGACGGTGACGCCCTGCCTGCGAAGCACGGAATTGACCACGGCTTCGCCGCCGGCCATCATCTGGCCTTTGACCTTCTTCCCGCGCTTGTCCATGCCTTCCCACAGGAAGGTGGCGTCCTTGACTGCCTTTACCGCTGTAGCCATACAGAAAATTCCTTAGACCTTAGATGTTGGTAACGGCCTCGACCTCTTCCAGCGAGGTGAGGCCTGCTTTCACTTTCAACAAGCCTGCCTGACGGAGGTCGCGTACGCCTTCGCGTCGCGCCTGGTCGCCAATATCGGATTCGTTACCGCCCTTGATGATGATGCGCGTCATGGCGTCGGTGATCGGCATCACCTGGTAAATACCTACCCGCCCCTTGTAGCCGGTGCCGCCGCAGATGTCGCAGCCCACCGGTTTATAGGGCTGCCAGGTCCCGTCCAGCTGGTCCTCGGTGAATCCGGCCGCCAGCAGGGCTTCCTGCGGAATGTCGGTCGGCTGCTTGCAGGAACACAGGCGGCGCGCCAGCCGCTGCGCGGTGATCAGGATCACCGAGGAAGCGACGTTGAACGGCGCCACGCCCATGTTCAGCAGGCGGGTCAGGGTGCCGGGGGCGTCGTTGGTGTGCAGGGTGGACATCACCATGTGGCCGGTCTGCGCGGCCTTGATGGCGATGTCGGCGGTTTCCAGGTCGCGGATCTCGCCGACCATGATGACGTCGGGATCCTGCCGCAGGAAGGATTTCAGTGCCGCCGAAAAGGTCAACCCGGCCTTGTCGTTGACGTTGACCTGGTTGATGCCGGGCAGCTGGATTTCCGCCGGGTCTTCCGCCGTCGAGATATTGACGTCAGGCTTGTTGAGAATATTCAGACAGGTGTAGAGCGACACGGTCTTGCCGGAACCGGTCGGACCGGTCACCAGCACCATGCCGTAGGGACGCTGCACCGCGTTCAGCAGCAGTTCCTTCTGCCACGGCTCGTAGCCCAGCGCCTCGATCCCCAACTGCGCGCTGGCTGGGTCGAGAATCCGCATGACGATCTTTTCGCCATACAGCGTGGGCAGGGTGCTGACCCGGAAATCGATGGCACGGCTCTTCGACAGCACCATTTTCATGCGGCCGTCCTGCGGCACGCGCTTCTCCGAGATATCCAGCCGCGACAGCACCTTGATGCGCGAGGCCACCTTGTCCTTGATCGCCATCGGCGGCTGCGCTACTTCGGACAGGATGCCGTCACGGCGGTAGCGGATGCGGTAGTATTTTTCGTAGGGCTCGAAATGGATGTCGGATGCACCCTGATTAATGGCGTCCAGCATGATCTTTTGCAGATAGCGCACCACCGGCGCATCGTCGATTTCGATGCCGCCAGTATCCTGCTGGGCAGCGGCGGCACTTTCCTCGTCGGCGAAATCCAGATTGAGTTCCTCGGTATTCAACACCGCCATCGTGTTGTCGTCTGCCTCACCCGCTTTCTGGATCAGCTTGCCGAGCTTGTCGTCCTCCACCACCATTGGTTCCACTGCCTGCCCGGTCTGGAACTTCACTTCGTCCAGCGCCTGCAGATGCGTCGGGTCGGAGGTCGCCACGTACAGCTTGTTGCCCCGCTGGTACAGGGCAATCACGCGCCGTTTTTGCACCAGCTTCGGATCGAGCACCCCTTGCGGCAGGTTCTCCACATCCATGGCATTCAGATCGAGGAAAGGGTAGCCGAACGAGATGGCCGCGAATTCGGCGACCTGGTCGGCCTTGAAACGCTTTCCCTTGATCAGCTCGGTCACGAACGATTCACCCGACTGGCTGGCGCGCTTCCATACGCCCTCGGCATCGTCCTCGGACAGCCAGCCATGGTTGACCATGGCGCGTGCCAGTCCGGTTAAATTATTGGTGTTTGTCACAGCAGCCATTAGCTCGGTTCCAGACAAGTCCAGCATCAGGTTATTCCTCACTCGCCGAAAAGCGGCGAATGGGCGATCACAGGCCTTAACGGCGATCTTTCGCCTAAATTGAGGTGTTTCCGGACGAGCCGGCATCGGATGGCGGCGGATAGATGCGCGCCATCTTCACTGCCCGATCCTGTGTCTGCACGATTTCCACCGGCACGCCGCCCAGTTTGATGCTCACTCCCGCCTCGGGAATGTCCTCGAAATGCTCCAGCAGCAGGCCATTCAGTGTCTTCGGACCGTCCAGCGGCAACGACAGGCCCAGCTTGCGGTTCAGATGGCGCAGCAGGACGGAGCCCTCGGCCAGCCAGCTGCCATCCGCTTCACGCCGCAGGTAACCCGTGTCCGACGGCGCCTGCGTGGTGAATTCGCCGACCATTTCCTCCAGCAGGTCTTCCAGCGTCACCAGTCCCTGCAGCTCGCCGTATTCGTCGACTACCAGCGCCAGGCGGCGACGGCCGCCCTGGAAATTGCGCAACTGGGTAAACAGCGGCGTCCCCGCCGGAACGAAATAGGGCTCCTCGAGATTTTCCTTCAGGGTCTCAGGATCCAGTTCCTCGCCGGCCAGCGCGTGCAGCACCCGCCGCACATGCAGCACGCCGAGCAGGTTGTCGGACGAGCCCGCATGCACCACCAGCCGGGTATGGTGGCTGGTGGAAATCTGCTGGCGTAGCCGCTCGGGGGCGTCCTCGATATCGATCGCCTCAATCTGGTTGCGCGGCGTCATTACATCGTCGACGGTGATGTCTTCCAGTTCCAGCAGATTCACCAGGATCCTGTGGTGTTCGCGCGGCAACACCCCGGACGATTCCAGCACGATGGTGCGCAACTCCTCCAGGCCGAGACGGCTGCCGTGCCCCGGCTCGGGCGGTTTGATCCGCAACAGCCGCAGGATGCCATGCACGAACAGGTTGACGAACCAGACCACCGGATACGTCAGCTTGAGCATCGGCATCAGCACATACGCGGCCGGATAGGCGACGCGCTCGGGATAGGACGCGCCGAGCACCTTGGGTGTGACTTCGCTAAACACCAGGATCAGGAAGGTCAGCAGCAGCGTCGCCAGCGACAGCGCAAGATCCGATTCGCCGAACAGACGTATGGAAATGATCGTCGCCAACGTCGCAGCCGCAATATTGACCAGATTGTTGCCGAGCAGAATCACGCCCAGCAGCTTGTCGGTCTGATTCAGCAGCGACAGCGTCAGCATCGCGCCGCGGTGGCCGGTTTCTGCAGCATGGCGCAGCCGATAGCGGTTGATCGCCATCATGGCGGTTTCGGATGCGGAAAAGCAGGCCGACAAAAACAACAGGCCCGCGAGCAGGCCGAACAGGGTATCGATAGAGAGGGCTTCCAAGGGCTATTCCCGAAAAAAGCGGCGCAAAGGCGCCGGTGGGCGGAATTCAGCGCCCAAGCAGCACTTCCATCACGAACTGGGTCCCCAGATAGGCCAGCAGCAGCAGGATAAAGCCCGTGATCGTCCAGACCAGCGCCGTGCGCCCGCGCCAGCCGCGGAAATGCCGCCCCGCCAGCAGGCCGCCGAACACCAGCCAGGACAGGATGGCGAACACGGACTTGTGGGAGAACTGCAAAGGCGTTCCGAAGAGCTCCTCCGAGAAAAACACGCCGCTGAACACCGCCAGGGTCAGCAGCACGAATCCGACGCCGATGGTCCTGAACAGCATTGCTTCCAGCGTCAGCAGCGGCGGCGCGCCGTCCTGCATGAGCGCGCCGCGATGCAGCTGCTTTTCCAGCATGGTCATCAGCACCGCATGCAAGACCGCTACGGCCAGCAGGCCATAGGCGAGAAAAGACACGACCAGATGCGTGCGCAGCGCCAGTGCCTGCGAGTCGGGAATGGCATGGGTGGCGGGGGAAAACGCCATGACCAGCACCGACACCGCCGCCAGCCCGCTGACCCACGACTGCAGGCGCGCCAGCGGCGTACTCTGGCTCGTCAGCCAGTAGGTCAGCGCGGTCAGCCACAAAATCGTCGACAGGGAATTGCCGAAGCCGAGCCGGATATCGCCCTGTCCCAGCATCGACTGATAAATCAGCGCGCCGTGGGCCAGCAGGGCCAGCGGCAGCAGCCAGCGCACCGACGTGGCGGGCGAGGGGCGCCGCAGGCGCCAGGCCACCCAGCCATACAGCGCGCTCACACATAAAGTAACCAGCAATAGTGGAGACATTCGTTAAAATGGAACTCTGAATTCAGCCAGCCCCATTATCCACGCCGCCCATAGCGGCAACAAGGAAGACGTGTTAAAGAACCGCCATGCTAGATAATCTAAGCGGACGCCTCGCCGGCGTCGTCAAGTCCCTGCGCGGACAGGCGCGCATCACCGAAGCCAACGTGCAGGACACGTTGCGCCAGGTGCGCCTGGCCTTGCTGGAAGCCGACGTCGCGCTGCCAGTGGTCAAGGACTTCATCGAAGCGGTGAAGACCCGCGCGCTGGGCCAGGAAGTGCTCGCCAGCCTGTCGCCGGGCCAGGCGCTGATCGGCATTGTCCACGAAGAGCTCACCCGCCTGATGGGCGGCGAAAACGCCGACCTCAACCTGGCCGCCACGCCGCCCGCCGTGATCTTGATGGCCGGCCTGCAGGGCTCCGGCAAAACCACCACCAGCGGCAAGCTCGCGCTGCTGCTGAAGAACCGCAAGAAAAAAGTCCTGCTCGCCTCCGCCGACGTCTACCGTCCCGCCGCCATCGACCAGTTGCGACAGCTCGCCACCCAGCTCGACGTCGGCTTTTTCGAGGCAGGCGACGAGCGCGACCCCCTGAAAATCGCGCAGGCCGCGCAGGAGCATGCGCGCCGCCAGTTCTATGACGTGCTGATCGTCGACACCGCCGGCCGGCTGGCAATCGACGAAGCGATGATGAATGAGATCCGCGCGCTGCACGCCACGGTCGATCCCGTCGAAACCCTGTTCGTGGTCGACGCCATGCAGGGCCAGGACGCGGTCAACGTCGCCCGCGCCTTCAACGAGGCACTGCCGCTCACCGGCATCGTGCTGACCAAGCTCGACGGCGATTCGCGTGGCGGCGCAGCGCTGTCGGTGCGCCACATCACCGGCAAGCCGCTCAAGTTCATCGGCGTCGGCGAAAAGCCTACCGGACTGGAAGCCTTCCACCCCGAGCGCATGGCGCAGCGCATTCTCGGTATGGGCGACGTGCTCTCGCTGATCGAGCAGGCGCAGGGCTCGGTCGACATGGCCGAGGCCAGGAAGCTTGCCGACAAGGTCAAGAAAGGCAAGGATTTCGACCTCGAGGACTTCAAGTCGCAAATCCAGCAAATGCGCAAAATGGGCGGTCTCTCGGCGCTGATGGACAAACTCCCCGGCGCCGGACAAATGGCCGTGCCGGCGGGCGCCGACGACAAGTCCGTCAACCGGCTGGAGGGCATCATCAACAGCATGACGCCGCTGGAACGCCGCAAGCCCGACATCATCAAGGCCAGCCGCAAGCGCCGCATCGCCACCGGCGCCGGGGTGCAGGTACAGGAAGTCAACAAGCTGCTGAAGCAGTTCGAGCAGGCGCAGAAGATGATGAAAATGATGGGCAAGGGTGGCATCTCCAAAATGATGCGCGGCATGAAAGGCATGCTGCCCGGAATGCGGTGATGCCGGCACACTGGCAAGTCGGGGATTTTTGGGTATAATTCCCGGTTTTCTCCGTTTACCCAGTGGGTTAAATCATGGTCGTTATTCGTCTTTCGCGCGGCGGCGCTAAAAACCGCCCCTTCTACAACGTGGTGGTGGCCGATTCGCGCTGCCGCCGCGATGGCCGCTTCATCGAGCGCGTCGGCTTCTACAATCCGGTCGCCGCTGCGGGCTCCGAAGCGCTGCGCCTGGATCAGGAACGCATCAGCTACTGGACCGGCAACGGCGCACAGCTGTCCGACACCGTCGCCCGCCTGGTCAAGCAGAACAAGTCCGCTGCCGCTGCCTGATTTCAATCGGGACAGCAGGGCCGAGATACTTGAGCCAAGATAGCGACTGGATCGTGATGGGGCGCATCGCCGCCCCGTTCGGCATCAAGGGCTGGGTCAAGGTCCAGACCTTCAGCGACGACCCGGCAACGCTGATGGATTTTGAATCCTGGCGCGTCGGACGTGGCGAGCAGCAGGTGCATTACGCCGTCGAGGCCGTCCAGGATCACAGCAACACCCTGGTCGCCAAACTGGTCGGCATCGATGATCGCGACGCGGCGTACACCCTGCGCGGCCAGGAAATCTCGGTGGCGCGCAGCGACTTGCCGCCGCCGCAGGAAAACGAGTTTTACTGGTCGGATCTTATCGGTCTGAAAGCCGTCAACCGCGAAGGTGTCGAACTCGGGCGGGTGGACAGCCTGCTGGAAACCGGCGCGCACGACGTGCTGGTCGTCAAGGGAACGCGCGAACACCTGATCCCGTTCGTCGCGGCCTTCGTCGGCAAGGTCGACGTGACAGGCGGCCAGATCGAGGTGGACTGGGGCGAGGATTACTAAGATGGAAGGGGTGCGCTTCGATGCCGTCACCCTCTTCCCCGAGATGTTCGATGCCGTGCTGGATTACGGCATCACCCGGCGGGCGCTGGATCGCGGGCTGTACCGGTTCAAGTCGTGGAATCCGCGCGACTTTACCGACGACCCGCACCGCACGGTGGACGACCGCCCCTACGGCGGCGGGCCCGGGATGCTGATGCAGGCCGAGCCGCTGGAGCGCGCGCTGAACGCCGTGCAGCAGGATCTGGCCAGCGAGAACTTGACGCCGTGGGTGGTGCATTTTTCCCCCCGCGGGCGTCCGCTGACACACCAGCGGGTGATGGAACTGAAGGAAGCCGCGCTAAACCAGAATCGCGCACTGGCTTTGCTGTGCGGGCGTTATGAAGGCATCGACGAGCGGCTGTTGCAGCGCCGCGTGGACGAGGAACTGTCGCTCGGCGACTTTGTGCTGTCGGGCGGCGAATTGCCCGCGCTGGCGCTGATGGATGCGATCATCCGCTTGTTGCCGGGCGCGTTGAACGACGCCGATTCGGCGCTGGAAGATTCCTTCGCCAACGGCTTGCTCGACTGCCCCCACTACACCCGTCCCGAAGTCTGGCAGGGGATGGCGGTGCCGGACGTGTTGAAAAGCGGCAACCACGCCGCGATCGCCCAGTGGCGGTTGCAGCAGAGCCTGACGATCACGGCGACCCATCGCCCCGATCTGCTGGCGAAGCGCGGCTTGTCGAAGCAGGAACAGGAACTTCTCGCGGCGCACCCGCCCGGTGCGCCGCGGAATTAAAGCGGTACGGAACCCCGTGCCATGTGAAACGGCGTGACGTCCGCCCGGCAGTCCAAACAGACCCGGTAGCGCACCTCTCCCGCCAGATGCAAGGAAACATCATGAACATCATCGAGCAGCTCGAACAGGAAGAAATCGCCCGCCTGGACAAAACCCTTCCCGACTTCGCCCCCGGCGACACCATCGTCGTCCAGGTGAAAGTGAAGGAAGGCGCCCGCGAGCGTCTTCAGGCCTATGAAGGCGTCGTTATCGCCAAGCGCAACCGCGGCCTCAACTCCGCCTTCACCGTGCGCAAGATCTCTGCCGGCGAAGGCGTCGAACGCACCTTCCAGACCCATTCGCCGCTGGTCGCCAGCGTCGAAATCAAGCGCCGCGGCGACGTCCGCCGCGCCAAGCTGTACTACCTGCGTCAGCGCTCCGGCAAGTCCGCCCGCATCAAGGAAAAGCTGCCCGCCCGCAAGGTCAAAGGCGGCACACCCGCTGTAGCTGCCGAATAAGCAGCCTTCCTGCCGCAACGCAAAACGCCCGCTTCATGCGGGTGTTTTTGTTTGTGCCGGGCGCTAAAATGCGGCATGCCTATCTACGATGCCATTCTGGATGCGCCAGCCTGCCACCTCGGCGCGATCTTCACCGGCGAAGCCCTGACACGGCTGGACCTTCTGCCCCTCGACACGCCCGTCTCCGGACAAACCAACAGGCATGTCCGCCAACTCGCCGACGAACTGGAAGCCTACTGGCACAATCCTGCCCACACTTTCGACCTGCTCTTCGTGCCGGCCGGCACGCCGTTTCAACTGCGGGTGTGGCACGCGCTGATGGCCATTCCTGTCGGGCAGCCGGCGACCTATGGCGCGCTGGCGAAACGGCTCGGCACCGCGGCGCGCGCGGTCGGCCAGGCGTGTGCTTCGAACCCCCTGCCCATCCTCATTCCCTGTCACCGTGTAGTGGCGGCGAACGGTCTGGGCGGCTTCATGCATGCCTCCAGCGGCGCGCCGCTGGATGTGAAAACCTGGCTGCTGGCGCATGAACAACGCGCTGATTGACCAGTTCTGCGATCACCTGTGGCTGGAAGACGGGCTGGCCAACCTGACGCTGGCGGCTTACCGGCGCGACCTGAAGACCTTTGGCGCCTGGCTTGAAAAAGAACGCAGCCATGCGCTAAATGCCGCCGCCACGGGCGATATCGAAGCCTATCTGGCGTGGCGCTTTGTCGGTCGCGCGCAACCGCGCAGCGCGGCACGCTACACCTCGGCGCTGAAGCGCTTTTATCGCTATCTGCTGCGCGAGAACCTGATCGCCTTTGACCCCACGCTCAATCTCGACAGCCCCAGGCTGCCGCGCTCGCTGCCGAAAACACTGACCGAAACCGACGTGGAACACCTGCTCGACAGCGCCGATACCGCCACCCCGCTGGGGCTGCGTGACCGCGCGATGCTGGAGACACTGTATGCCACCGGCTTGCGGGTATCGGAACTGGTGGGGCTGAAGCTGACGGCGGTGAACCTCAACGACGGCGTGCTGCGCGTCACCGGCAAGGGCAACAAGGACCGGCTGGTGCCGCTGGGGGAGGAAGCGGTGAATTGGCTCAGGCGCTACCTGGCGGAGTCGCGGCCGCTGCTGCTGGAAAGACAGCTTTCCGATGCGGTGTTTGTGACCGCACGCGGCGGCGGCATGACGCGGCAGGCATTCTGGTATCTCATCAAGCGGCATGCCCGCACCGCCTGCATCACCCGCCCGCTGTCGCCGCACACCCTGCGCCACGCCTTCGCCACCCACCTTCTGAACCATGGCGCCGACCTGCGGGTGGTACAGATGCTGCTCGGCCACAGCGATATTTCCACCACGCAGATCTACACGCACGTCGCGCGCGAACGGATGAAACAGCTCCACGCGCAGCATCATCCGCGCGGCTGAATTTATGGGTAAGCAATCCGCTCCATCAGGCGGTTGTAGCCCGGCTGACCGTCGAGCCGGCGCTGCCCTGTCCGTGCCGCCTCGACGTTGCCGGTGAACTAGCGACAGCGTGCGCGACGGTCACCTCGCCAGTTGAGGATCAGTTCTGCGCATCATATCCGGCCATCCATTTTTTCAGCCATCACACCCGCGTGCTGCGGCGGGCGAGGTAAAACCACTCCTGTCCCGGCAGTGCTTTGGGATTGGGGAAGACGATGTAACCATCGCTATCCGCCAATACCGGCCTGCCGTCGTGGCGCGTACCGATGACTTCCCCCATCCGCACCCGGTCGAAGCTGGACCAGCCGTGCACAAAGGCATCTTCCGCATGGGCACGGTCGACGACCCGGTACAGGCGCAGCGCCTCGGTATCCGCCACTGGGGCCGGCACGGGCGCGTCGCTCAGCCGCAGATGCGCAAACGCATTGCGGATGGCGTGCCAGGCCACCTCGGGCGCGGCCGGATCGTCATGCTGACCGCATTCCAGGGTAAGCGCGATACCGCCCTGCGCGCGCATGTACTCGGTCGTTCCAACGCCATAATGCACATCGGCCTCGCGCGACGACGCGCCGGCTGCCAGACGGCGGGCGACGCCGGCGGCATAGGTGTCGAGCCAGCCATCGACGAAGCGGTGCACGCCCAGGCTCAGCGCCAGCGCGGTTTCCTCGGCCGCGCGTGCAAACGGCTCCAGCGTGCCGCCGTTGTCTTGCGGTCCGAGCATGACGAAGGGCTGACCGGCGGTATGAAACGAATGCAGGTCAAGCAGCGCATCATGCTGCGCCAGCAGCGGACACAGCCAGTTGGCGATGCGGTCCTCGAACTCGACCGGCGTGTCGGTCGGCACCAGATTGCGGTTGAGATTGCGATCGCCCATGCGCTGGCGGCGGGCATAGGCCAGGGGATTGGTGACCGCAACGAAGGTGACGCTGCCCGCGGCAATCCCCACCTGGCCGGATTCGATCTCCGCGATCACACGGCGAATTGCCTGCGTGCCGCAGGTTTCGTTACCGTGTACCGCGCCCAGCACGATCAGGCGCGTGCCCGGCGCCAGGCCGGTGAACGACACGGATTGAAAATGCAACAATTCAAGCTCACTCATACGCTTATGGCCTTGAACAACAGCGACACGCTGGATACCAGCAACAATATACCGACCAGCCGCGTCATCTGCGCCTGGCTCAGGCCGACATGCGCCCGCCCGCCCAGGTAGAGCGCGCCCAGCACCAGCGGCAGCGCGACGAAATAGGCGATCCACACCTTGGCCGTCATCAGCAGCCCGGCCACCAGAAAGCTGACGATTCGCGTCAACCCTTCGGTAAAAAACAGCGCCGAAAAGGTCGCGCGCAAATCGCTCTTGTCGCGAATGCGATGGCTCAGATAAATCACATACGGCGGCCCGCCGGTGCCGAACAATGCCCCGACGGTGCCACCGGTGAGCGCCGCCGGCACCGCCCAGCCGCGCGAGACCGGTTTCTCGCCGTGGATATTGAACAGGCTGCGCAGCGCGAAAATGAAGACAAATCCGGCCAGGGCAATCAGCATGGGGCCGGGGGACAGATTGATCAGCAGGCTGGTGCCCAGCACCACCCCGACAACGCCGAACGGAATCAGCACGCCAATCTCGTCCCATTTCACGCGCTTGAAATGGAGGCCTCCGATCACGATCGACGCGGTAAAATCCAGCAGCAGAACCAGCGGCACGACGAATTTCAGCGGCAGGAACAATGCCAGCAAGGGCACCGAAATCAGCCCCGAGCCAAAGCCGGTGATGCCGCGAATGAAATACGCCGCCAGCAGGATGGCGGCCATGGCGGCCATGTGCTCGAAGCTCACAGACGCGCGCCGCGCTCGATGGTGATGCCCAATTCCTTGATGCCCGGGATGATGGCGAACTTGGTGACCGACACCCTCACCCACGGCGCGCCGAATTCATCCCGCACAATGGCGGCCACATGCTCGGCGACCGACTCGACCAGGGTGATCGGCCGCGGCGCGTTGTGCAGGGAGTCCTTCACCCGCTTGGCCACCGCACCATAATCGATGGTGTCGGCGACGTTGTCGGTGCCGCCGGCCTTGCTGTCCGGCAGGCCGATTTCGAGATCGAGCCGCACCGGCTGAGGCACTTTGCGTTCCCACTCGTATATGCCGATAATCAGCTCGAGGCGAAAGTCCCGCAAAAATAGAATATCCATAGTCTTCTTCATCCACGGCACAGCCCCAAGGGCTCAACCAAACCTGCCATTTTACTGACTTCGCCATGACCACGTTGCTGTTTGTTGCCGCCGCCTATCTGCTGGGCTCGATTTCGTTTGCCGTGATCGTCAGCCGCGCCATGCACCTGCCCGACCCACGCCAATACGGATCGGGCAATCCGGGGGCGACCAACATGCTGCGTTCCGGGCGCAAGGCGGCTGCCGTGCTGACACTGCTCGGCGACATGTCGAAAGGCTGGGTGGCGGTGGTGGCAGCGCGCGCACTGGCGCTGCAATTCAACCTCGACGACAGTGTCGTGCTGCTGTGCGCGCTGGCCGTGTTCATCGGCCATCTGTTCCCGGTATTTTTCGGCTTCAAGGGCGGCAAGGGCGTCGCCACCGCGCTCGGTGTGCTGGTCGGCCTCAATCCCTGGCTCGGGCTGGCGTGCTTGCTGACCTGGCTGTTGATGGCGGGGGTATTCCGCATTTCCTCGCTCGCCGCAGTGACCACCGCGGTGCTCGCCCCGGTCTACACCGGGCTGCTGTTGGGTTGGGGGAGCACCGCGATTGCCGTGCTGGCGATCGCACTGCTGCTGGTCTATCGTCACAAGAGCAACCTCATCAAACTGGTCAACGGCGAGGAGGGGCGCATCGGCGTCCGCTCCTGACCCGGCCCGACGAATATGGCCCTGTTCGACAAAACCATCGACCACGCAAAGGACAGCCTTGCCGAGGTGTCGCGCGATGCGATCGACCGCGCAGGCGAGCGTCTGTCGCATGTGGTGAAAGACGGCGTCCTGCAGGCCGGCACCGAGCTGAAGGACGTCATCTGGCGCGCCAGCCAGGAAATCGACACCAAGCTCGACAAGATTTCCGACGAGTTGCATGCCCAGCGCCAGTTCACCAAGGACGATGTGCGCGAACTGGTCGATTACGCCGGAGAAAGACTCGGCACCGTGATGGACGCGCGCATCGTCCATGCCAAGTCGGAACTCTCGTCGCTGGTGCAGGAAAAGGTCGAATACTTCAAGCGCGAGATCGACGGCTTCTTCATCGAGCGGCAGCGCGACCTCGCGCGCGAGCGGCGGCGGCTGTTCATCAACGTCGCCATCGCCATTCTGGCGTCGCTGTCGCTGGGCTTCGTGTCCTGGCTGTACCACCAGTATCTCGGCGGCGGAATCGACGTATTCGCCATCTTCCGCATCGTGTTTGCCTCGCTGATGGGCGGCTATGCAGCCTACCTCGCGGTCAAGCTGCTGCGCCGCTGGCTGCTGATGTCGGAACACAAGAAAGACACGCTGTTTCTGGTCAGCCGCTACTGGGGCGTGCTGCGGCCGGAAAGTATTTTTGGCACGGTTGTTCTGGTAAGTCTGATGGCGGTGCTGGTCGGATTTTTACTGTTTCCCGAGCAGATTGCACAACTGACCGGCAGCGAAAAATGGCTCAAGGCCTTGCGCGAGGCCTACCCGATCTTCAAGCAGTAAATCGCCGCGATGTTTCAACCCGTTACGCGGCGTCGAGCGTCGCCAGTTCCCAGCGCGGCTTGACCGCGAACGTCAGATCCGGCTGTGCCGATGGCAATTTCAGCCGCGACACCAGCCGTTGCGCGCCGGCGTAGGCGATCATCGCGCCGTTGTCGGTGCAAAATTCCAGCCGCGGGTAGAACACGTCGATGCCGCGCGCCGCGGCGTCGCGCGTGAGCCGCTCGCGCAAGTGCGCGTTGGCGCCGACGCCGCCCGCCACCACCAGCCGCGTTGCGCCGCTGTGCGCACAGGCCGCCAGACTTTTTTTCACCAGCACCTCCACCGCCGCGGACTGGAACGCCGCAGCGATGTCAGCCGCCTCGCCCAGCCCGACCTTGCGTACCAGCGTCAGCACTGCGGTTTTGAGCCCGCTGAAGCTGAAATCGAAATCGCCCGAATTCAACATCGGACGCGGCAAACTGAAGCGGCCGGAATCGCCCGTAGCCGCCAGCGCCGACAGCGCCGGCCCGCCCGGATAGCCCAGCCCCAGCAGCTGGGCGGTCTTGTCGAAAGCCTCGCCCGCCGCGTCGTCCAGCGTCTCGCCCAGCAGGGTGTAGCATCCGACGCCGGACACCAGCATCAGCTGCGTGTGCCCGCCGGACACCAGCAGGGCGACGAACGGGAATTGCGGCGGCGTATCGGAAATCAGCGGCGACAGCATGTGGCCTTCGAGGTGGTGCACCCCGACCGCGGGGATGGCCAGCGCATAAGCCAGCGCACGCGCCATCCCGGCGCCCACCAGCAAGGCGCCGGCGAGCCCCGGCCCCTCGGTGTAGGCAATGCCATCGATATCGGAAAGTGTGCGGTCACTTCCGGCCAACACCTCGCGGGTCAGGGGCAATACCCGTCGGATATGGTCGCGCGACGCCAGTTCCGGCACCACCCCGCCATACGCGTTGTGCATGGCGATCTGCGAATACAGCGCATGCGCCAAGAGGCCGTGCGCGCTGTCATACAGCGCGACACCGGTTTCATCGCAGGAGGATTCGACGCCAAGCACAAGCATAGGAAACGGGGGGACTGGAAAAATCCTTGAGGGCTTGCTATTATTCTCGTTTTTCCAGTTTCCAGGAAGCCATCCCCACATGCCCCACGTCAAAGTCAAAGAAAATGAGCCGTTCGATGTCGCCCTGCGCCGCTTCAAGCGTTCCATCGAAAAAGTCGGCCTCTTGACCGAACTGCGCGCCCGCACGTTTTACGAGAAGCCCACCGCCGAACGCAAGCGCAAGCTCGCCGCCGCGGTCAAGCGCCAGAGCAAGCGCCTGCGCGGCCAGCAACTGCCTCCCAAGATGTATTGATTCTGGGTTCACGCAGAATCGCGCCACCCCATGTCGCTCAAGGCACGCGTCACTGACGACATGAAAACAGCCATGCGCGCCAGGGAAACGGTGCGCCTCGGTACGATTCGCCTGCTTCTCGCTGCCATCAAGCAGAAAGAAATCGACGAACGCATCGAACTGGACGACGCTGCGGTCAGCAGCATCGTCGAAAAACTCATCAAGCAACGCAAGGACTCAATCAGCCAGTTTCAGGCGGCCGGTCGCGACGATCTGGTGGCGGTGGAACAGGCCGAGCTCGCCGTGCTGCAGGCCTATCTGCCCGAGCAGTTCTCCGCCGCCGAGGTGGAAGCCGCGGTCACGGCGGCGATTGCCGAATCCGGCGCGTCCAGCGTCAAGGACATGGGCAAGGTGATGGGGCTATTGAAGCCCCGCCTCGCAGGCCGTGCCGACATGGGCCAGGCTTCCGCACTGATCAAGGCCCGCCTCGCGGGCTGAGTCCCACCCGCGCGCCCCCGGGTTTATCATGCAACAACCATGATCCCGCGCGATTTCATCGACACCCTGCTCGCCCGCGTCGACATCGTCGACGTCATCGACCGGCGCGTGCCGCTGAAAAAAGCCGGGCAGAATTACCAGGCCTGCTGCCCCTTCCACAGCGAAAAAACCCCCTCCTTTACGGTCAGCCCGACCAAGCAGTTCTATCACTGCTTCGGCTGCGGC
Source organism: Thiobacillus sp. (assembly GCA_035530575.1). Lineage (GTDB taxonomy): Bacteria > Pseudomonadota > Gammaproteobacteria > Burkholderiales > Thiobacillaceae > Thiobacillus. The sequence continues at coordinate 127,255 of DATKUP010000127.1, forward strand.
GCGCACGGTAGCGCGCTCGGCTTCCTGATGGAATATGAGCACATGGGCTTTCCCGACGCGGTGGCGGCGCTGGCGCAGGATACCGGCCTGCCAGTGCCGGAATCCGGCGAACCCGACCGCCCCAAGCCGCCGCCCGCGCTATGGGAGGCGCTGGAACAGGCCGCGCAGTTCTATAAAAAACAACTCAAGCAGACGCCGTGCGCCATCGACTATCTGAAAAAGCGTGGGCTGACCGGCGCCATCGCCGCCCGCTACGGCATCGGCTACGCGCCGGAAGGGTGGTCACCGCTAAAGCAGGTTTTCACCGATTACACGGCGGATGCCCTCGCCGCATCGGGACTGGTCATCGACGGCGACAATCGACGCTACGACCGCTTTCGCGACCGCATCATGTTCCCCATCAAGAACACCAAGGGCCAGATTGTCGGCTTCGGCGGCCGGGTGCTCGACAAGGGGGAGCCGAAATACCTCAATTCGCCGGAAACCCCGCTGTTCCACAAAGGCTCGGAGCTTTACGGCCTGTTCGAAGCACGCGCCGCGATCAAGGCTGCAGGACGCGCGATCGTGGTCGAAGGCTATATGGACGTAGTCGCACTGGCGCAGCACGGCGTGGAATTTGCCGTCGCCGCACTGGGGACGGCCACCACACCGATTCATGTACGCACCCTGCTGCGCCACACCGACCGTCTGATCTACGCTTTCGACGGCGACAACGCCGGCCGCAAGGCCGCCTGGCGCGCACTCGAAAACTCACTGGAAGCGCTGCAGGACGGCAAGGAAGTCAGCTTCCTGTTCCTGCCCGAAGGTGAAGACCCCGACAGCACCATCCGTGCCCACGGACAGGCTGCCTTTTTGAAACTGCTGGACACCGACACCCTGCCGCTCTCGGCCTTTCTGGTGCGCGAACTGTCGCGCGACCGCAACCTCGACAGCCAGGAGGGTCGCGCCACGCTGATCAAGGAAGCGAAACCCCTGCTGGAGAAAATTGGTGCGCCGCTGCTGGCCCGTCTGATCCAGCGGCAAATCGCAGAACTTGCGCACTTGCAGGCCGATGAGATCGGCCTCCTGGGGACGAAGCCCGGTGTCGTCCGGCGCCCCCTCTTGCGCCCGCAGCGGCGGCCGGCACCATCGCGCGTGCGCAGCCTGGCCCGCACCCTGCTAATGAACCCGCAGCGCGTCGCCGAAGTCGATCCCTGCTGGCTGAACGTGAACGACCCGTTATGCGGGCACATGAGCGAACTGATGAGCTGGCTGCGCGACGTGGGTCCGCTCAAGCCGCAAACACTCACCGAAGCCGCCAAAGGCAGCACGCTTGAACCGCTGATCGAGGAACTGATGACGGATTTGCTCGACAAAGATGATAGCTGGGACTGGAACGCGGAATTCGATGGCGCCGTCAAGCAGCTGCGCGACGACTGGCAGCGCCGCCGCTGGCAGGAATTGGCGACGCGGCCGCTGGACAGCCTGAGCGCCGGCGAACGCCAGGAATTGACTGAACTAGCACGATTCTAGCTTGTCACACGCCTCAAGACAAAGTCCCGGTTTGCGGTACAATTACCGGTTTTTGAAAGATTTTTTTCTGCCCGGGCCGGTTGCGTGGGCAGAACCTGAGCGGAGAAAGACCTGTGGCAGTACGTGGAAGAAAACCGGGTGGCGGCACCAAGAAAGCCGAAGCGCTGATCCCCCTGAAAGAGTTGACGCCGGTTGAGGCCGAGGCGCGTCGCACCCAGCTGAAAAACCTGATCATCCTGGGCAAGGAACGCGGCTTTTTGACCTACGCCGAAATCAACGACCACCTGCCCGACGAGGTGCTGGACGCCGACCAGATCGAAGGCGTGATCGGCATGATCAACGATATGGGCATCCAGGTCTACGACGAGGCGCCGGATGCCGAAACCCTGTTGATGCAGGGCTCCGCGCCCGCCGTCGCGGACGAAGACGTGGTGGCCGAAGCCGAGCAGGCGCTGACCACGGTCGATTCGGAATTCGGCCGCACCACCGATCCGGTGCGCATGTACATGCGCGAAATGGGCTCGGTCGACCTGCTCACCCGCGAGGGCGAAATCGAAATCGCCAAGCGCATCGAGGAAGGTCTGCGCCACATGGTGCAGGCCATTTCGTCGTGCCCGCTCACCATCCAGCAAATCCTCGACATGGCAACGCAGGTCGAAAAGGACGAGCTGCGCATCGACGAACTGATCGACGGCTTTGTCGAAGCCGAAACCCCAGTCGCTGAGACTGCCGCCGACACGGCCGACGAAGAGGACACGGCCGACGGAGACGACGCCGAAGAAGACGAAGAAGAAGAAGACGATGAAAAAGCCAGCGCGGCCATGGCTGCCGCCAACCTGGCACAACTCAAAGTCAAGGCGCTGGCGCAGCTCGACCTCATCCGCAAGGCCTATAAAAAAGCGCAGGCCGCCCACGTCAAATACGGCCTCGGCAGCCCACAACACATGAAGGCCCAGGGCGAAGTCACCGAACTGCTGATGGCATTCCGCTTCTCGGTGCGCCAGGTCGACCGCCTGTGCGAACAGATCCGCAATGCGGTGGAAGAAGTACGCTCGCACGAGCGCAAGATCATGGCATTCTGCGTCACCCGCTCGGGCATGCCGCGTGCGCATTTCATCAAGACCTTCCCCGGCAACGAAACCAACCTGGGCTGGGTGGACAAGGAAATCGCCGCCAAGAAGGCGTATTGCTCGACGCTCGCCAAAGTGCAGTACGAAGTCAAGGCGCATCAGGAAGCGCTCATCGCGATGCAGGAACGCATCGGCTTGCCGATCAAGAACCTGAAGGACGTCAACAAGCAGATGTCCACCGGCGAAGCCAAGGCACGCCGTGCCAAGCGTGAAATGATCGAGGCCAACCTGCGCCTGGTGATCTCGATCGCCAAGAAATACACCAACCGCGGCCTGCAGTTCCTCGACCTGATCCAGGAAGGCAACATCGGTCTGATGAAGGCGGTGGAGAAATTCGAATACCGTCGCGGCTACAAGTTCTCGACCTACGCCACCTGGTGGATTCGCCAGGCGATCACGCGTTCGATCGCCGATCAGGCGCGCACCATCCGCATCCCGGTGCACATGATCGAAACCATCAACAAGATGAATCGCATCAGCCGCCAGATCCTGCAGGAAACCGGTATCGAGCCCGACCCGACGACGCTGGCGCTGAAGATGGAAATGCCCGAAGACAAGATCCGCAAGATCATGAAAATCGCCAAGGAGCCGATTTCCATGGAAACGCCGATCGGTGACGACGAAGACTCTCACCTTGGCGATTTCATCGAAGACTCCAGCACGCTGTCGCCCGACGATTACGCGATCTACGCCAACCTGCGCGACGCCACCCGCGATGTGCTCGACAGCCTCACCTCGCGCGAAGCCAAGGTGTTGCGGATGCGCTTCGGCATCGAAATGAACACCGACCACACCCTGGAAGAAGTCGGCAAACAGTTCGACGTGACGCGAGAGCGGATTCGCCAGATCGAGGCCAAGGCCCTGCGCAAGTTGCGCCACCCGACCCGTTCAGAAAAGCTGAAAAGCTTTGTCGGCAGCGGCGAACAGTAAGCACTCAGCCCGGCCAGTGGCGGGGCTGCCACGTTTTCGGGTCCGTAGCTCAGCTGGTTAGAGCAGGGGACTCATAATCCCTTGGTCCACGGTTCAAGTCCGTGCGGACCCACCAATTTACCCAACATCAGCGATAATCATCCCCCATAAGAACAAGGGGGAGTCTGATGGAAGGGGAAGCCAGGAAACCCGGCGAGCGCCGTTTGCAGATTTTGCAAACGCTGGCCGCGATGCTGCAGGAACCAAAACCGGAAAAAATTACCACGGCAGCGCTGGCGGCACGCGTCGGCGTGTCGGAAGCGGCGCTGTACCGTCACTTTGCCAGCAAGGCGCAGATGTACGAAGGCCTGATCGAGTTCATCGAACAGACGCTGCTCGGGTTGATCGCGCGCATCACGGCCGACACGCCGTCACCCGCCGCCCAGGTCGAGGCCATTCTCGGCATGCTGCTGAACTTTGCGGAAAAAAATCCGGGGATGACACGGGTGCTGATCGGCGATGCGCTGGTGAACGAAAACGAGCGCCTGCAAAAACGCATCAATCAACTGCATGATCGCATCGAGGCGCAGTTGCGGCAATGCCTGCGCTTTTGCGGCGACCGGCAAGCCGAGCTCAGCGCGCCGCTGGCCAATCTGCTGCAATGCGTGGTGGTGGGACGCTGGCACCAGTTTGCCAAGAGCGGGTTCGCGCGCGCGCCCGGCGGCGACATCCAATTGCTGCTGTCGCGGCTGCTGGGCGCTCAGCCGGCCTGAAGCGCGGCCGGCCCGCACACCGGGCAGGCCGGGTCGCGCGGCACCTTCATCACGTGGGCATCGGCCCGCAGGCCGTCCCACAATAGCAGCCTGCCGATCAGAGGCTCGCCTACCCGGGCCAAATACTTCAGCGCCTCCATCGCCTGCATCGCGCCGACGATACCCACCAGCGGCGAAAACACACCCGCCTCGGCACAGCGTAATTCGGGCTCGTCCGCATGGTCGGGGAACAGGCAGTGATAACACGGAGAGCTGTCGAGGCGCGAATCGAAGACGGCCAGTTGCCCCGAAAATCCGATCGCAGCGCCCGACACCAGCGGCTTGCCCAATGTCACGCAGGCACGGTTGACGGCATGCCGGGTGGCGAAATTGTCCGTCGCGTCGATCACCAGATCGACCGCTGCGACGGCCTCAAGCAAGGCGGCATTCGCCAGCGTCTGGCCGATCGGCTGCACGTCGATTTCCGGGTTGATGGCACGCACGCTGCGCGCCAGCGATGCGGCCTTGTTCTCGCCGATCGCCGCCGTGGCATGGCCGATCTGGCGCTGCAAATTGGTGAGATCGACCGTATCGCCGTCCGCCAGCAGCAACCGCCCGACCCCCGCCGCTCCCAGATACAGCGCCACCGGGCACCCCAGCCCGCCGGCACCGACGATCAGCACCGCCGCATCGCAGATGCGCGCCTGCCCGACCACACCGATTTCCGGCAGCAGGATGTGCCGGCTGTAGCGCAGCAGCAGGTCGTCGGTCAGTTCCATTGGGGGATCGGGTCGTTATTATTTATGGCTATATCACTGTTGGTTGTTGACGCTATATCTTGCTCCCTCCGATGAAGCCCTTACCCTGCGGCATCTCGCAGGCGGCCCCGTGGAAGCGGCTTTAGCCGCGATGCGCCTTGCGGCGCATCGCGGCTAAAGCCGCTCCCGCCAGGCTGGCCAACACCAACAAATAACGGTGAAAGAGCCTTATTTATAGTCGCGCCACTCTTCCGGCGTGTCGTCGCGGTCGCCATGCAAGTGGCGCTCGTAGACCTTCATGAAAGCCTGCTGGGACTTGATATCCGGTTCGTCGGCCGCGACATTGCTGCGCTGCACACTTTCGCTGAAATAAGCCAGCGCGCGCTTGAGCTTGCTCATGAGGCTGTTATCGAGATGAAATCCCTGACTCGCCAGCGCCGTTTCCAGACCTTCCAGGGTGTATTCGCAGATGTGGTAACGCACCAGCAGTCGGCTGCCGTCCGAGCCGACCGTCGCCACCAGCCCCTCCAGTCCGCAGAGCAAAACCAGCGCATGTTCTGCCTGGCCAGGCGGCAGGTCATGGAAAACAATTTCGCGGATTTTTTCGAGGTCACATGGGCGCATGGCACACCACTCAGACAGAATTTATCCAGTATAGCGCTGCTATATGTGCTGTGGCCGGTTTGCAGCCACGGCACATTGAATCAGTTGAATCAACGGCCCTGCAGGATCTGCAAGCCTTTCAGCAGGTTCAGCGCCTGATTCACCTGGTAATCGTTCTTCGAGACGATCTCGCCCGGTTCCAGTGTCATCGGCTTTTTGTCCTCGCCATTCTTGTCCGGTTTGTCTGCTGGCGGCGCCTTGATGACTTCGTCCGGCTTGACCATCGGGGTGGGCTCCTCGCCCACAGGATTGACCAGATGCTTGTCGAGATCGGCCTCGCGGATGCCAAAACCGTTCTCCGATTCAGGCATTGCCGGGTCTTCCACCACGATATCCGGCTCGATGCCCTTGGCCTGGATGGAACGCCCGTTCGGCGTGTAATAGCGCGCGGTGGTGAGCTTGATCGCCGTGCCGTTGCCGATCGGCAGGATGGTCTGCACCGAGCCCTTGCCGAAGGTGCGGGTGCCCATGACGACTGCGCGCTTATGATCCTGCAGCGCGCCCGCCACGATTTCGGACGCCGAGGCCGAGCCACTGTTGACCAGCACTACCATCGGCACGGTCTTCAAACCCTCCGGCAGGTTTTTCAGGTAATCGGACTGCATCGGGCGCAGGTAATGTTCACGGCTGGCGGTCAGCCGCATTTTGGCGTCTTCGCTGCGCCCCTCGGTATACACCACCAGGCTGTCTGGTTTGACGAAGGCGGCCGTCACCGCGACTGCGCCGTTGAGCAGGCCGCCCGGATCGTTGCGCAGATCAAGAATCAGGCCCTTCAGCGGCGCCTTGTTGTCCTTATAGAGGTCGTTCAATGCTTCGGCCAGCAACTCGCCGGTGTGTTCCTGAAACTGCGTCACGCGCACGTAACCATAGCCGGGGTCGACCAGCGTGGACTTGACGCTGCGAATTTTGATGACCGCGCGGGTCAGGGTCAGCACAAGGGGTTTGGTCATGCTCTTGCGTACGATAGTGAGCCTGATGCTCGTCCCCGGCTTGCCGCGCATCCGCTTCACCGCATCGTTCAGCGTCATGCCCTTCACCGGCGTGTCGTCGAGCTTGACGATCAGGTCGCCCGGCTTGACCCCGGCCTTGAAGGCAGGCGTATCCTCGATCGGCGAAATGACCTTGACGAAGCCGTCTTCCATACCGACTTCGATGCCAAGGCCGCCAAACTCGCCCTGGGTGCCGACCTGCAGATCCTTGAACGCCTCGACATCCAGATAGGTGGAGTGCGGATCCAGCCCGGTCAGCATGCCATTGATCGCCTCGGTAATGAGCTTCTTGTCTTCGACCGGCTCGACGTAGTCGTTCTTGATGCGAGCGAACACGTCGGTAAAGGCGCGCAGCTCCTCGACCGGCAGTGCCGTCTCCGCATCCCTGTCGGCGATCGCCGACAGGTTGACCGTCAGCGCGGCGCCGGCCAGCAAGCCGGCCAGACCGACGAGTATGGATTTCGTCTTTTGTGTCATCTCACTTCACCCACAGGAGGGGATTAACAGGACGGCTTTGATGCCGCATTTCAAAATACAGGCCGGGGTCGGGCTGGCCGCCGCTGTTGCCGACCGCGGCGATGGCGTCACCGGGCTGGACCCGTTCGCCCACCTGCTTATACAGACTTTCATTATTACTGTACAGACTCATATAGCCCTCTCCGTGGTCAACAATGATGAGGTTGCCAAAGCCGCGCAGCCACTCGGCAAACACCACCTGCCCAGCTGCGATCGCTTTCACCGCGGCGCCTTCCGCCGCGCGAATGAACAGGCCTTTCCAGCTCACTCCCCCACCCTCTCTCGGAGCGCCGAAGCGGTTCATCAGTTCCCCGGCGACTGGCAGCCGCAGTGAACCTTTCAAGCCGGAAAAAGGCTTATCGGAGCGGAACGCTACCGGTGTTTCGGTATTGACGCCCAGGGCGCGACGCGGCTGGCTGGCCGCGTTCGTCCCGCCTTTTTGATTTTTTTGCGCCTGTTGGGCGGCACGTGCACGCGCCGCCTGCTGCGCCATCAGCCGGTTGAGGCGCTCCACCAGTTGCGTCAGGCTGCGCTCGTCGCGCTTGAGGCTGGTAATTTCACGCCGCTGCTGCTGGATTTGCACCGACAGCTTTTGCAGGATCCGCTCGCGGGCGCGCTTGTCGGCCAGCAGTTTCTTTTGCTCGGCTTCGCGGGCCTTCTGCAGCTGCGTCAATTCGGTCGTCTTTTGTTCGGTCTGCTGCCGCAGCGCTGCCAGTTTCGCCAGGTCGGCGCGAAGCGCCTCGATCGTCTCATGCCGGGCGCGCGAGAGGTGCGCCAGGTAACGCAGATCGCGCGCGGCCTGGTTGGGGTCCGCACCGTTGAGCATGAGTTTGAGCGCATCGCCCTGCCCACGCTGGTAGGCGGCCTTGAGCGCCTGGGCGAGGAAGGCCTGCTGCGCGCGGATGCGTGCCGTCGTAGCGTCAGTCTGTTGCGTCAGCGCATGTAAATCAGTCTGGGCGCGCTGGCGTTCGCCGTCCAGCTGGCGCAACTGGCGCAGCGCGCTGCTGATCGCGCGCTCGGACTGGCCCAGCTCGTCGGCCGCTTCCTGACGGTGTGTCTGGGTACTGCGAAATTCCTGCTGCAGGGTTTGCAGGCGCTGCTTGAGGACATCGAGTTCGGATTGCTTGCGATCGGCCTGGTTGGCGCTGGCGCACAGCGGCCAGATCAATGCCAGCAGGACGAGAAATGGTCTGAAGTTCACCCTGATGAGCTTACCCGAACTTGCACCGGTTTACTCGAATTGCACCAGGGCTTCACCGGTCATTTCAGGAGGTGGCGGCAAACCCATCATTTTCAGCAGGGTCGGGCTGATGTCTTCAAGCGCCCCGGTTTCCGCCAGCGTGGCCGGGCGCCGCCCCACGTAAATCAGCGGCACCAGGTTCAGGGTATGCGCAGTGTGGGCCTGGCCGGTTTCGATATCGCGCATCAGTTCGGCATTGCCGTGGTCAGCGGTCACCAGCACCTCGCCACCGCGCGCCAGCTGGGCCTCTACCACCCGGCCGAGACAGGCGTCCACCGCTTCGATCGCCTTGATGGCCGCATGCAGGTCGCCAGTATGCCCCACCATATCCGGATTGGCGTAGTTGCAGACGATGACGTCGTATTGCTTGCTGTCGATCGCGGCAACCAGTTTTTCGGTCACTTCGAAAGCGCTCATTTCGGGCTTCATGTCGTAGGTGGCGACGTCGGGCGACGGCACCAGCACCCGGTCCTCGCCGGGGAAAGACACTTCCTCGCCGCCGTTGAAAAAGAAGGTGACATGCGGATATTTCTCGGTCTCGGCGATGCGCAGCTGGCGCAGGCCGAGCTTGGCGATGTGTTCGCCTAGACCGTTCTTGATGCGTTCGGGCGGGAACGCCACCGACACGGCAAAGTCGTCGCTGTAGCCGGTCAGCGTGCAGTAGGTGGCCAGGCGCGGGGTGACTTCGCGTTCGAATTCGCTGAAATCGCGCTCGATGAACGGCCGCGACAACTGGCGCGCACGGTCGGAGCGGAAGTTGAGGAAGATTACCGAATCGCCGTCTTCCATCTTCACCGGCTTGCCGTCCGGTGGCAGGATCGCCGTCGCCTTGACGAACTCGTCGGTCTCGCCGCGCGCGTAAGCGGCCTCCAGACCAGCCTGCGGATTATCGGCCCCGAATTCGGCGTGCCCCTGGGTCAGCAGGTCGTAGGCCGATTTGACACGCTGCCAGCGGCGGTCGCGGTCCATCGCATAGTAGCGGCCGATCATCGACGCGATGTGGCCGATGCCGGTCTGTTCGATTTTTTCGTTCAGGCGGCGTAAATACAGTTCGGCGCTTTTCGGCGGCGTGTCGCGGCCATCCAGAAACACGTGCAGGCACACCTTGTTGAGGCCCTCGCGCGCCGCCAGGTCGAGCAGGGCGTGGAAGTGCGATTCGTGGCTGTGCACCCCGCCGTCCGACAGCAGGCCCAGCACGTGCAGGGTCTTGCCGTTGTCGCGCGCCAGATGCACCGCATTCAGCAGGGCCGGGTTGGTGTAGAAATAACCGGACTCGATGGCGCGATCGATGCGGGTGAACTCCTGGTACACCACGCGCCCCGCGCCGATGTTCAGATGCCCCACCTCGGAGTTGCCCATTTGTCCCTTGGGCAGGCCCACCTCGGATTCCGATGCATGAATGAGCGTGTGCGGATGATGCTTCCACAAGCGGTCCCAGTTGGGCTTGCTGGCCTGGGCGATTGCATTGTCGGCACGTTCCGCACGGCAGCCAAAGCCGTCAAGTATGATGAGGAGAACCGGCAGGGTCTTCATGAAGAAATTTGTATAACCTGACTCGTTTTTGTGGAACTATTTTAATATATGCGTGATTGCTAATCTATAAGCAAGGCGTAATGTTGCTTCAATAACGCCAGCGCGGCCTGCGTTTCCACCCGGAACGCGGTCGCATCAGGGTACTACACGAACAGGACCGAGGTTATGAATATGGCAGCTGATTGGGACGAAGTGGACCTCATGGATAAGGACGAGCACATCGAGCAGGCCTCGCGTGCGATGAAAGCCATGTCGCATCCGCTGCGCCTGAAAATTCTCTGCGTGCTGGGCGACAAGGAAATCAGCGTGCAGGAAATCGTCGACCAGGTCGGCACCTCGCAAAGCAACATTTCGCAGCATCTGGCCATCCTGCGCGACAAAGGCGTGCTGCGCACCCGCAAGGTCGCCAACCGCGTGTTCTACCGCGTCGGCGACACCCGCACGCTCAAGCTGCTGAGCATGATGCGCGACGTGTTCTGCGGCTTCGCCAAATAATTATAATTCCTTCCCGACGACAGGCCCGGTCACACACAGGCGTGCCGGACCTGTTTGTTGCTACGGGCAGCGATACGGGGCAGGGGGAACGGCCTGTCGATCGATTCGGCGCACCCAGCTACAGGTTATTGGGATGTTGTTGAATCCATGGGTTGAGCATGTCCATCCGGCAGCCTGCCAGCGCTTCGCCGGGCCATCAGGTATGCTTGGAGCAGGATAAATTATCCTAGTATTAAACTCGCTTCCCGTGCGCCCCTTACGGGCCCATTCAACATGGAGGTGCATTGATGCGGCATACAAAAAAAAAATCAGTCCATCCGAGAACGCTCGCTTTCCTGTGCCTGCTGGCCCTCGCCACGGCCACGCGGGCGGAAACGCTGGATTTCGATCAGGCCGTGCAGCGCGCGCTGGCGCAAAATCCGGACATCATCGTCGCCGGCACGCAAATCGGGCAGGCGGAGGCTGCGGTCAGGCAAAGCACGGGCGCACGGATGCCGAAAATCACCGCCTCGCTCAATGTCACCCGCACCGATGACGCGCTCAATGCCTTCGGTCTCAAGCTGTCGCAGCGCAACGCCACCTTCAACGACTTTGGCGCAGGTGAATTCAACCCTGCCAATCCAGATGTGCTCAGTGTCGCGCCCTACACCCTCAATCACCCCGACGCGGTCAATAACTTCAACGCCCGCCTGGAGGCGCAACTGCCGCTCTACACCGGCGGCATGATCGAAGGCTACATCGAGCAGGCCCGTGCCCATTTGCGGGCCGCGCGCCAGGGCGACGTACTGGCGCGTCAGCAGGTAATCTTCGATGTGCTGCGCGCCTATGAAGGCGTGCATACCGCGCGCGCCTACCGGGATGTCGCCGAGCAGGGGCGTCTGGCTGCCGAAAACTACGTCAAAACCATCAACAGTCTGTTCAAGGGCGGTGTGGTGGTGAAGAGCGATCTGCTGTCCGCCCAGGTGCACCTGGAGGACGCCAAGGTGCAGCAGACCCAGGCTGAGAATGCCGTGCAACAGGCGCTAGACCAGCTCCACCTGTTGCTGGGCATGCCGCTGGCGGCACCGCTTGAGGTGGCCGGCAGCGTGGAGGTGCGTCCGCTGGAAGGCAAGCTGGCCGATTATCAGGACGCAGCGCTCAAGTCCAACCCCGGCCTCGCCGCCTTGCGCAGCCAGGTTGACGCGGCGCAGGCCTCCGTGAAGGTGGCACGCGCCGGTAAATACCCGCAAGCCGGCCTGCTGGCCCGCTTCGACACCAACGACAACAATCTGGGCTTCGACGCCCATTCCTATACCGTGGGCGGCCAGCTGTCGTGGCAGCTGTTCGACGGTGACGTCGTCAACGGGACGATTCACCGTGCCGAGGCCAGTCGCGATGAATTCGCCGCCCGGCTGAACAAGGCCGAAAACGGCATCGCCTACCAGGTGGCGGATGCATGGCGGCGCGCCGACGAAGCGCAGCGTCGAGTCCTGGCGCGCGAACTGGCGGTCAGCCAGGCTGGGGAAGCGCAGCGCATCGTGGAAAAACGCTACGCCGGCGGCGCCACGACCATCACCGAACTGCTGGCCGCGCAAGCCCAGCTGGACAAGACCCGGGCGGACCTGGTGGCGGCCCGTTACGAACTCAAGGTGCAACGCGCCAACGCCCGCTTGGCGACAGGCCGTTTGCAGCCGGACCTACAGTGAGCAATCCGAAATGAATCCAATGGCAAACCCCCTCTACCTGCGTGTTGCCTTGCTTGGCCTGGCCGCGAGCCTGATCAACGGTTGCGGTACGCACGAGCCCCCCGAGGGGCAGGCAGCCGCCGTCGGCCGTACGGTAACAGCCGAGGTGCAAACCGTGCAGCCGGTATCGCTGAGCCTGCGTGTGGAAACGCCGGGGCTGGTGGTGTCGGAAGACCAGGTTCAGGTGGCCTCGCGGCTGATGGGATATATCCGCGAAATCAAGGTCGAGGAGGGACAAGCGATCAAGGCCGGTCAATTGCTGTTCGTGGTCGATCCCGCCGATATCCAGGGACAGATGAGCCAGGCCCGCGCTGGCCTCGCGCAGGCGGAAGCCGCACTGGCCGACGCCAAGCTTGACTATGAGCGCTTTGGTGCCCTGTACAAGGATGAGGCCATCCCGAAGATGCAGTGGGACAAGGTCCGGCTGCAATACCAGGTTGCCCAGCAGCAGGTTGCGGCCGCCCGCGCCGGATTTGGCCTCGCGTCCAGCCAGATGCGTTATGCCTCGGTGGTGGCGCCGATCGACGGCGTCGTCACGCAGAAAATGGCCAATGCCGGCGACCTCGCCGCACCCGGCCGGCCGGTGCTGGTCATCGAAGGGCTGAAGAAGCTCCAGGTGCGTACCCAGGTGAGCAGCGATGTGTACGCCCGCATCAAGACCGGCGAGAAGGTCGGCATCGTGCAGGATGGCGATACGACGCAGGCGCCGATCGAAGGCCGGATCGCCCAGGTGGTGCCGGCGGCCGATCCGGCCAGCCACTCTCATCTGGTGAAAATCGACCTGCCGGCGGGCAGCGGTCTGTCGAGCGGCAATTTCGTTCGCGTGGGATTTGCCGTCGGCAGTCGCGAAGGCATCCGCGTGCCGGCCTCGGCCGTGGCCGAACGTGCCGGTATCACCGGCGTCTTCGTGGTCGACACCCAGGGCATCGCGCGCTACCGCATGGTGCGCACCGGCGTGGCCGAGCAGGACATGGTGGAGATCCAGTCCGGCCTCAACGCGGGCGACAAGGTGGTCGTCTCCCAGGTCGCACAACTGGAAAACGGCGACAAGGTGAGCGGGGGTACCCCATGACTGAGCGTTCCGCCCCGCTCAACATCGCCGGCAAGCTGGCCGGCATTTTCATCGAATCCAAGATCACCGCCATGATCATGCTGGCCGTGGCGCTGGCCGGCACGATGGCGCTGTTCGTCACCCCGCGCGAATACAACCCGCAGATCGTGGTGCCGGCGGCCAACATCATCGTCGCCAAGCCGGGCGCCTCGGCCGAGGAAATCCAGAACCTGGTGGTCAAGCCGCTGGAAGCCATCATGAACGCGCAATCCGGCGTCGACCACACATTCGGCTATGCTGCCCCGGATTACGGTCTGGTCACGGTGCAGTTCAAGGTGGGGGAAGACCAGGAGCGCAGCCTGGTCAAGCTCTACAACCAGTTGATGCAGAATCTTGACCGCATGCCGCCGGGCGCCATGCAGCCCGTGGTCAAGCCGGTCAACGTGGACGACGTGCCGGTCATGACCCTGACGCTGTCTTCCGCCAGGCTTGACGATCTGCAAATCCGGGATGTGGCGAGCCGCGTTCTTGAGCACCTGCGTAATGTGCCGGGGGTATCGTTCACCCAGCTCATCGGTGGCTCGCAGCGTGCGGTCAATGTCTGGATTTCGCCTGCCAGGCTGGCGGCGGCGGGCATCGCGCTCGACCAGGTCGACAAGATGCTGCAGGGGCAGAACGTCTCCGTCCCGGCCGGCAACCTGGTGGACAACAACACGGTTTCGCCGCTGCGGGTGCAGGGCTTCCTCGGTAGCGCCCGCGAAATCGGAGATATCGTTATCGGCGCGCCCAACGGACGGCCGGTGTTCCTGAAGGACGTGGCCACTATCGTGGATGGCCCCGAGGAGGTGGATCAAAGCACACGCTTTGCCTATGGCCCCGCGGCCGGCAAGGACGCCGCACGCGGCGAGGCGCCGGCTGTCACGCTGGCCATCGCCAAGAAAGCCGGTACCAACGCGGTAGTGGTGGCGGACGCCGTACTGAAGAAGCTCGATCAGCTCAAGCGCCAGGCCATTCCCGCCGACATCGCGGTTGCCGTCACCCGCGACGACGGCGCGCGCGCCAACGACGCGGTCAACACGCTGGTCGAGCACCTCGGCATCGCCATTGGTTCGATCGTGGTGATCATGGTGTTCTTCCTCGGCTGGCGCGAAGCCGGCATCGTTACCCTGACGATCCCGCTGATCCTGTTCGTGGTGCTGACGATCGGCCTGTTCGCAGGCCAGACCATCAATCGCATCACGCTGTTCGCGCTGATTCTTTCATTGGGTCTGCTGGTGGACGCCGCCATCGTGGTGGTGGAGAACATTCACCGCCATCTGCATCACGGCATCGGCGACCGCGATTTCAAGGACGTGGTCATCCAGGCCACCAACGAAATCGGCAATCCCACCAATATCGCCACCATCGCGGTCATCCTGGCCTTCATCCCGATGGCCTTCGTCACCGGCATGATGGGGCCCTTTATGCTGCCCATTCCGTTCAACGTGCCGGTGGCCATGATCGCCTCGCTGTTGATCGCCTACATGGTGGTGCCATGGGCGACCAATCTGTGGCTCAGGAAAAAAGCCGCGCTGAGCGAACTCGCCCGCAAGGCGAGCCTGGAGGATGCCGGCGCGCGCAAGACCGATCGGCTGCATCGCGCTTACGTCAAAACCATCACGCCTTTCATCGAGTATCGCGGCAAACGTAATCTGATGTTTCTGGCGGTACTCGTCCTGCTGGTGCTCGCCATGCTGATGCCGGCCTGGCAGTTCGTCCGGCCGTCGGGAATGAACGGGCCGCTGTCGGCGCTGGGCGTGGAACTGAAGATGCTGCCCAACGACAACACCAACACCTTCCTGGTGGAAATCGACACGCCGGCCGGCACCACGCTGGAAGAAACCGACCGTGCTGCGCGTGCGGTCGGCGAAGTGCTGGCGCAGAACCGTTTCGTCACCGACTACCAGACCTTCCTCGGCATGACCGCCCCCATCGACTTCGCCGCGCTGGTACGCGGTGACGTCATCAAGCGCGGCGACAACCTGGCGCAGATCCGGGTCAACCTGATCGACAAGCATCAGCGCTCGACCTCGTCGCACGCGATCGTGCAGGCGTTCAACGACAGTCTCCAACCCTTGCGCCAGACTTTCCCGCAGGCCCGCATCAAGCTCTACGAAACGCCACCCGGCCCGCCGGTGCAGGCACAGGTACTGGCCGAACTGTATGGCCCCGACTACGACAAGCTGCGCAGCGCCTCGCCCGAGGTGCGCCGTGCGTTCGAGTCGGTCTACGGCATGATCAATACCGACGACTCGGTAACCGCCACCATGCAGTCCTTCTCGGTGCAGGTGGATCGCGAGAAAGCGGCTTTGTCGGGGATTGTCGCCGGCCAGGTGGGCAAGCTCCTGCGCGATTACGTGTCGGGACTGTCGATCGGATCGGTCCATGTGGACGCCGCGCGCGATCCCATCAACATCGTCGTGCGCCTGCCGCGCGCGGACCGCCAGTCGCCAGAATCGCTGATGGCCATACGCCTGACGAACACGATGGGCCAACAGATCCCTTTGAGCGCGATCGCCAGTGTGAAGCGCGTACCGTTCGGCAAACCCATCTACGACCGCGACCAGCACCCCATGGTCATGGTGGGAGGCGAAATGATCACATCGAGTCCGGTCTATGCCGTGCTGGCACTGGACAAGATGCTGGACGGCACCCTGCTGGCCAACGGCGTGCGCTTCAGGACGGGTAACCTGGGCTTCACCCAGGCGACCGCGGACAACGTCACCGACTACCATCTGCTATGGGGCGGCGAAATGCGCCTGACCCTGGACGTATTCCGCGATCTCGGCTCGGCCTTCATCATCGCCCTGGTGTTCATCTATCTGCTGCTGGTGGGCTACTACAAGTCCTTCATCATGCCGATGATCGTGATGGGCGCCATTCCGCTGACCCTGATAGGCGTTTTCCCCGGCCACTGGGCCACCCACCAGGCGTTCACCGCCACGTCGATGATCGGCGTCATCGCGCTCGCCGGCATCGTGGTACGCAACTCGTTGCTGCTGATCGACTTCATCGTCGATTACCGCGCCCGGGGCTACGGTCTCCAGGAAGCGGTGATCGAAGCCGGCGCGGTGCGGCTGCGGCCGATCCTGCTGACCGCGCTCGCCATCATCCTGGGCTCGGCGATCATGATCACCGACCCGGTGTTTGGCGGGCTGGCGGTATCGCTGATCTTCGGCACCTTCGCCTCCACGGCACTCACCCTGATCGTCATTCCGCTGCTGTACTACATCTGGCAAAAGCGCAGCGCAGCGCCGGCTTGATAAAAAGCGGAACGCCCTTATCATCCGCTCTTCATTTTAAGGAATTGCTCATGACTGTAGAACGCCTTGTCCGCATCATTGCCGGTTTTTTCATCATGCTGTCGCTGGCGCTGGCCCACTTTTCCGGCAGCGCCGACATGACCCAGCTGTCGTGGCTGTGGTTCACCGCCTTCGTCGGTTTCAACCTGTTCCAGTCCGGCTTCACCCGTTTCTGCCCGCTGGACATCATGCTGAAAAAGGTCGGCATCAAGCCGGGCTGCGGCCTGTAAGCGGGAATATTCATGGACATGCAATTTCTGCAGGACAACTGGATGCTGCTGGCGCTGGCGATGTTTTCGGGCGCCATGCTAGCCTGGTCCTTCATCGGCGGCAGACTCTCCGGCGTGGAGCAGGCCGATACCCTGAAAGCCACCCGGCTCTATAACGACGACGCCCTGGTGCTCGACGTGCGCGAGGACAAGGAATTTGCCGCCGGCCATATCCCCAAGGCGAAGCACATTCCGCTCGGCCAGCTGGGCGGCCGCATCAAGGAGCTCGACAAATTCAAGGGCAAGCCGGTCCTGATCACCTGCCGCAGCGGCCAACGCTCGGCAAGCGCTTGCCGCATGCTGAAAAAAGCCGGTTTCGAAACCGTTTACAACCAGGCGGGCGGCATCATCGCGTGGGAACGCGCCAACCTGCCCGTCACCCAGAAATAAGGAGCCCTTCCATGGCCAAAGTCGTGATGTACTGCACCGCAGTCTGCCCCTATTGCGTCGCTGCCGAGCGCCTGCTCAAAAGCCGCGGCGTGACCGAAATCGAAAAAATCCGCATCGACCTCGATCCGGCGAAACATGATGAAATGATCGCCCGCTCCAGCGGCCGCCGCAGCGTGCCGCAGGTGTTCATCGGCGACACCCATGTCGGCGGTTTCGACGATACCTCGGCGCTGGATGCCGCCGGCGAACTAATGCCGCTGCTGGCCCGCGCTTGATTTTCCGGCGCGCGGCCCCAGCTTGAAGCGAAGATCGTTTGCCTCGAGGAATCTCCGATGGAACTCGCCTGCCCCCACTGCCTTGCCGTCAACCGCGTGCCGGACGAACGGCTGGTCGATGCGCCCAAGTGCGGAAAATGCGGCGCGCCGTTGCTGCCCGGCAAGCCGGTCGACCTCAGCGCCGACAGCTTCGACCGCTTTATTGCCAAGGCTGGCCTGCCGGTGCTGGTCGACTTCTGGGCCGACTGGTGCGGCCCCTGCAAGATGATGGCACCGATTTTCCAGCAGGTGGCAGCCGAGATGGGCGCCCGCGTGCGCTTTGCCAAGGTCGATACCGAAGCGCACCCGCAGGTGTCGATGCGCCATCACATCAAGGGCATCCCCAGCCTGATCCTGTTCAAGGGCGGCGCTGAAGCGGCGCGCACCTCGGGCGCGATGGAAGCGCATGCGCTCAAGCGCTGGCTGGCGTCACAGGGCATTCACTAAGCCCAGTGTAAAATACCCACCGACCCCGGAGCGCAAGCTCCGATTTTCTTGTTCAGGAAACCATCATGACCGACGCGCAACAACCCGTATTCAATATCGAAAAACTCTTCGTCAAGGACCTGTCGCTGGAAGTGCCCAACGCCCCCGACATTTACCTGGAACGCCAGGCGCCGCAGATCGATGTCAACATGTCGACCGAAAGCCGCGCGATGGGCGAGGACATGTACTACACCGGCATCACCGTCACCGTTACCGCCAAGATCGGCGACAAGACCATGTTCCTGGTCGAATGCACCCAGGGCGGCGTCTTCCGCATCCAGAACGTGCCGCAGGACCAGATTCCGATGGTGCTCGGCATCGGCTGTCCCAACATTGTCTTCCCGTATCTGCGCGAGGCGGTGTCCGACGTAGTGATCCGCGCCGGCTTCCCGCCGCTGTTGCTGAACCCGGTCAACTTCGAAGCGCTATTTCTGCAGCAACAGCAGGCGCAGCAGGAACAGGCCGCACCCGAGCACACGCATTGATAGCGGACGCATCGAGATTGCGGCAGCGCAGCTTGCCGAACATGGCCGGCTTTTTACTCGCGGCCGGCCTACTGCTCACGCTGGCGCACCCCGCCTGGGCGCTGGAATACCGCAGCACCGGGCGCGCTGCCCTGTTGTACGACGCGCCCTCGATAGCCGCCGGCAAGGTCGCCATCGCGGGCAGCGGCCTGCCGCTTGAAGTCGTCGTCGACACCGATGCCTGGGTCAAGGTGCGCGACCCTGACGGCCGCCTGGCCTGGATCGAGAAATCCGCCCTCGGCGGCATAAAAACCGTCATGGTCAAGGCCGACGCCAGCATCGTCCGGCAACAGCCGCGCGCCGACGCCGAGGTCGTGTTCAGTGCCGAACGCGGCCTCCTGCTCGAGGTTGCCGGCGCAGCCGATCCCTACGGCTGGCTGCCGGTGAGGCATGCCGACGGCCTGTCCGGCTGGCTGCCTGCAAACGAGGTATGGGGACGATGAAACTATCGGTACTGGGCGCCGGCGCCTGGGGCACCGCACTGGCGGCCAGCTGGGCGCCCCATCATGAGGTCACCCTATGGGGACGCAACACGGCCGAGCTCGATGCCATGCGCGCGAGCCGTGTCAACACCCGCTACCTGCCCGGCTGCCCGCTACCCGATGCCCTGCAGTTCAAACCGGACTTCAACACCGTTGTCGATACGGCCGATCTCATCGTCATTGCCGTTCCCACGGGCGGCCTGCGCGCCACCCTGGTCGCGCTGGCCGCCCGCCCCCGACTGCCGCCGCTGGTCTGGGTGTGCAAAGGCTTCGAGCATGACAGCCGCAAACTGCCGCATCAGATCATTGCCGAACTGCTGCCCTCACGCACCCAGACGGCTGCGCTGTCCGGCCCCAGCTTTGCCCAGGAAGTGGCGCAGGGCTATCCCACCGCGCTCACCCTCGCCTCGCACGACAGCGAACTGGCGCAGCACCTCGCCGAGGCGCTGTCCGCCCAGCGCCTGCGCATCTACGCGCACGACGATGTCATCGGGGTCGAGCTGGGCGGCGCGCTGAAGAACGTCATGGCCATTGCCGCCGGCATCTGCGACGGTCTCAAGCTCGGCCACAACGCCCGCGCCGCGCTCATCACCCGGGGGCTGGCCGAAATGACCCGTCTCGGCGTCGAACTCGGCGGCCGCTTCGAAACCTTCATGGGCCTGTCCGGCCTCGGCGACCTCATCCTCACCACCACCGGCGACCTCTCGCGCAACCGCCAGGTCGGCCTGCGGCTGGCGCGCGGCCAGACGCTCGACACCATTCTTGCCGAACTCGGCCACGTCGCCGAAGGCGTCTCCACCGCACCCGAAGTCGCCGCACTCGCCCGCGACCTGGGCGTCGACATGCCGATCACCCGCAAAGTCTGCCAGATGCTGTTCGAAGGCCTGCCCGCCGCCGAGGCGGTCGACGACCTGCTGAACCGGGATATCAAGACCGAGTTCTGAGGCAGGAGCGAGGGGGGTGCCGTTCAGTACGCTGGACAGGCCGGCAGGGACAGACAGGTTCCAGCGCCTGGCCCAGGCAGGCTTTCCATCTCCTTCAGGGTATGCGGGAAATCGGTGTTTTCAGGCCCGATACGCGTGGCGCAACGCGCTAAATTCCCGTGCTTGGCCTATGCACTGGCGGGTAGCGGCATAGGCTGGGGGTCGGGTTGACGGTGGCGGCAAGGACGGAATATACTTAAAGGCCAGTGCCGCGTTGTTCGTCGCGCCCTCGGCCATCGCTGCACACCCATCAATCACCTGCACCATAAACAAAAAAGTAGTTCTTGCGGACTGCGCCAGGCTGCTGCCGTATGGGGCAGCGCGGCCTTACTGCCTTGTTTTTCGAGCTGATGTCCGGCTCCGCCGCGACGCCTCGCAGAGAAATCAGCTCACTTCATACCGCTGCCGCATGCCTCGAAGGCAGAGGCCGGAACAATGGCTCACGGGTACGCGCAACGGCACCTGACCCCTTCGCTGTCGGCATCCACGTCGGCAAGTTTCCCATTCGACAGGAGAATCCCCACACATGCTGCTTGCAACCGATCTAGACGGCACTTTTCTCGCCGGCAACGCCGAAACCCGCCAGCGCCTTTACCAACTCATCACCGACAACCCCGAGATCAAGCTCGCCTTCGTCACCGGACGCGGGCTCGAGAACGTGATCCCGCTGCTCTCGGATCCGACTATTCCGGTGCCCGACTACATTATCTGCGACGTCGGCGGAACAGTCGTCGAGGGCGCCACGCGGCAACCGGTGCAGCCGCTGCAGGCGGAGATCGACGCCCGCTGGCCGGGTGAGCGAACGGTGGTCGACGCAATGGTGCAGTTCGATCGGCTGGAGCGCCAGGATGTCCCGCAGCAACGGCGCTGCTCCTATTTCTGCAGCGCCGCCGACGTGCGCCATTCGCTCGCCGGCATCGAGGCGACCGCGGCCGAGCTCGGCTGCGAGGTGCTCTATTCGGCCGAGCGCTATCTGGACATCCTGCCGCGCGGCGTCAACAAAGGCAGCACGCTCAAGGCGCTGGTCGGGCATCTGGGCCTTCACCCCGACGAGGTGGTCGTCGCCGGCGACACGCTCAACGATCTGGCGATGTACGAGCATGACTTCATCGGGGTGTGTGTCGGCGAATCCGAGCCCGCTCTGCTCGAGGCCACCGCCAAGCGCGCTCGCGCCAAGCGGGCTCGCGTGCTGCATTCGCGCCACCCCGGTTGCGGCGGCATCCTCGAGGCGCTCGAGCATTTCAACTTTCTCGACCACAAGGACGTCGACGCCGGACCGCGTGCGACGGAAACCCCGGGCAAGTCCGATCTGGTAATGGTCTATCACCGCCTGCCCTACGAGGAGAGCGTCGAGGACGGCCACCTCGTACGCCGTCGCCCCGCCTCACCCAACGGCATCATCCCGACCCTGCTCAGCTTCTTCGGCGACGGCAAGAAGGGCTCCTGGATCGCATGGGCGATTCAGGACCCGAAAAAGGCAGCAGGCTTCGTGACCCACACCGAAGTCGACGCCAAGAAATACCCCCGGCTGGTGGCCGCACGCGTGCCGCTCGCCAAGAACGACGTCGACATCTTCTACAAGCGTTTTTCCAAAGAGGCCTTCTGGCCCACCCTGCACACCTTCTGGGAACGAGCCCGTTTCCGCGAGGAGGACTGGCAGGTGTTCCTCAAGGTAAACCGCCTCTTCGCCGAGCGCACTGCGGCCGAGGCCGCCGAAGGCGCGGTGGTGTGGCTGCACGACTACAACCTGTGGATGGTGCCGGCCTACCTGCGCGAGCTGCGTCCCGACGTGAAGATCGCCTTCTTCCACCACACCTATTTTCCCTCGGCCGACGTTTTCAATGTGCTGCCGTGGCGCCGCGACATCGTCGGCAGCCTGCTGCAGTGCGACTATATCGGCTTTCATATCCCGCGCCAGGTCGAAAATTTCGTCGACGTCGCGCGCGGCGTTGCACCGCTCAAAGTGCTCGAAACACGCGCCTGTGCGCCGCGCTACCTCACTTACGGCTGTGCCGTCGGGCTGGACGAGGTGACCACCGCGATCGAGGTGCATGGCCGACGCATCGGCCTGGGCGCGCATCCGGTTGGGCTCGACGTCGACCGCGTGCGCCAGGTGCTCGACGACCCGGATACGACCGGGCGGATAGCGGCGCTGCGCAAGGAGTTCGCGGATACGCGGGTCATCCTGTCGGTCGAACGGCTCGACTACACCAAGGGCACACTCGAGAAACTGGTGGCCTTCGAGAAGCTGCTCGAGACCCATCCGGAGTTGCATGGCACGGTCTCGCTGATCAACGTGTGCGTGCCGGCCGCGAAGGAGATGACGATCTACCGCACCCTGCAGAACCAGATCGAGCAGGCGGTCGGGCGCATCAACGGGCGCTTCTCAAGGGCCGGCTGGACCCCGCTGCAGTTCTTCTTCCGGGCGATTCCGTTCGAAGAGCTGGTCGCCTATTACGCGGTGGCCGACGTGATGTGGATCACCCCGCTGCGCGACGGCCTCAACCTGGTCGCCAAGGAATTCGTCGCGGTCCAGGGACTGACCAACGGCAGCGGCGTACTGGTGCTTTCGGAATTCGCCGGGGCCGCAGCCGAACTGCATGGCGCGGTACTCACCAATCCGCACGATCCGCACGACCTGGTCGAGAAGTGCGTCTACGCGCTGGAGATGAGCCCGGTCGAGGCCGAGGCACGCCTGCGCGGGCTGTTCGACGTCGTCCAGCACAACGACGTCCATCGCTGGGGGCAGGATTTCCTCGAAGCGGTCAAGGAAAGTTGCGCAGCACCCAGCGAAGCGCCGCAACCCTCGCTCGTCCAGGCGCGGTAACGGTCGCCGGCAACCCGACGAGGCCTGAAAATAAACGGCGGCCACTTAACGCCATGACGCGAACCGTCCTATCATTACGCCGATGAATGATTTTCAGGCTACACAAGATCGCAGCTGGCTGTTCGTTTTCATCGCCTGGCTGGTCGCCAGCGTATCGACGCTGGGCGCCCTGTTTCTCGGCGAGATCATGGGCTATACGCCCTGCGTCCTGTGCTGGTACCAGCGGATCGGCATGTTTCCGCTGGTACTGATCCTGGCGGCGGGACTGTTTCCATTCGACCGCGGCGTCGTGCGCTACGCGCTGCCGCTGGCGCTGGCCGGCTGGCTGCTGGCAGTTTTTCATTGGGCGGTGGCCAGCGGCCTGGTGCCGGAGCGCGCCACGCCATGCAGCCAGGGAGTGCCGTGCTCGGTGGAACAGATCGGCTGGTTCGGCTTCCTCACGCTTCCGCTGCTGTCCGTCCTGGCGTTTTCCGCCATCATCGCGCTGCTGCTTATGACCCACTTCAAGGCATCAAAATGAAAAAAACGCTGTTTATCTCTGCCGCCGTGATCCTGCTGCTGGCTTTTGTCGGAGGCGCCATTTTCTTCGGTGCTGAAAAAGCCGAACAGGCCGGGCAACGGGTCGATAAAAACCAGTCGGTGCTGGTGCGCGAACACTCGCCGACGCTCGGGCACGCCGACGCACGGGTGGAGATTGTCGAGTTCATCGACCCGGCATGCGGGACCTGCCGGCACTTCTATCCCTTGGTCAAGGAGATGCTGGCCGCCCACCCGGACCGGATTCGCCTGGTGCTGCGCTACGCCCCGTTCCACCAGAACGCCGACTATGTGGTGGCGCTGGTCGAGGCGGCCGGAAAACAGGGCAAGTACTGGGAAACCCTGGAAACCCTGCTGGCTGCGCAGGACGACTGGGTGATGAATCACGCCGTACAGCCGGAACAGGTCTGGCGGCACGTCGAAGGACTCGGCCTGGACCTGGCGCAGCTGCGGAGCGACATGGATGCGCCGGAAATTGCCAGGTTGATCGCGCAGGACCTGGAAGACGCGAATACCCTGAAAGTCACCCAGACACCGGAATTTTTTGTCAACGGCAAGCCGCTGCCGAGCTTCGGCTACGAGCCCCTGAAAAAGCTGGTGGACGAGACGCTGGCAAGCGAATATCGCTAGCAGGGGGGCAGCGCGTTGCGGAAATCTTCGCGCAGGCACCATTCGGTCATGTAGTCCACCCACACTGCCCCAGCCGTGCCTGCTGCCGGCTCGTGTCGTCCTCTCATACAGCAACACGTAGGCGCGCTCGAGCAGGAGGTCGCTCAGCGCTTGCAGCCATTCGAGTCCACTCATTTATCCGCCTCCCGCAAAATTGTTTTGGCGCCAGGCCTCGAATGTGACGACGCTGACGGCGTTGGACAGGTTCATGCTGCGCGAACCGGGCAGCATCGGCAAGCGCAGACGGTGATCCGCGTCGAATTGTGCCAGCACTTCGGCTGGCAGGCCGCGCGATTCGGGGCCGAACAGCAGTACGTCGTCGGCCTGAAAACGCACCGCGGCGTAGTTGCGGCTGCCCTTGGTGGTGAGCGCAAACCAGCGCCGGCCAGGCAGCGCCGCTCGCACCGACGCCCAGTCCTTATGCACGACCACACAGGCCATGTCGTGGTAATCCAGCCCGGCGCGCGCCACCTGCTTGTCGGAAAGATCGAATCCCAGCGGCTCGACCAAATGCAGACGGCAGCCGGTATTGGCCGCCAGGCGGATGAGGTTGCCGGTGTTGGGTGGAATCTCGGGCTGATATAAAACGATGTCAAACATCCGGCTTGGCCTAAAATAAAAACATTCCTCGAATCCGCCTATTCCATGGTCCCTTACCTCACCACCGCACTCACCGGCCCGCTACTGGAACTGGAAAAGCGCCTGCTCGACGCCCAGCCGATGATCGAGCACTGGTTTCGCCAGCAATGGAAGGAACAGTCGGCGCCGTTCTACACCTCGGTGGATATCCGCAATGCGGGCTTCAAGCTGGCGCCGGTCGACACCAATCTGTTCCCTGGCGGCTTCAACAACCTCAACCCGGCCTTCATGTCGCTATCGATCCACGCGGCGATGGGCGCAGTGGAAAAAATCTGCCCCTACGCCCAACGCTTATTGCTCATCCCCGAGAGCCACACCCGCAACACCTTCTATCTGCAGAACGTCGCGGTGCTCGCCCATATCCTGCGCCAGACCGGCCTGATCGTGCGCATCGGCACGCTGATTCCCGAGATCACCGGGCCGACCACGCTGGAGCTGCCCGCCGGCGGACGTCTCACGCTGGAGCCGCTGGTGCGCAAGGGGGACCGCATCGGACTGGAAGGCTTCGACCCCTGCGCGGTGCTGCTCAACAACGACCTGTCGGCCGGCGTACCGGACATCCTCAAGGGGATCGAGCAGAATATCATGCCGCCGCTGCACGCCGGCTGGGCGACGCGCCGTAAGTCGCACCACTTTTCCGCCTATCAGCATGTTGCCGACGAATTCGCACAACTGATCGGCATCGACCCCTGGCTGATCGACCCCTACTTCAACCACTGCGGCAAAATCGACTTCCAGGCGCGCCAGGGCGAAGTCTGCCTGGCCGAAAAAGTCGGCGAAATGCTGGAAAAGATCCGCACCAAATACGCCGAATATGGCATCGATCAGCCACCCTTCGTCATCGTCAAGGCCGATGCCGGCACCTACGGCATGGGCATCATGACGGTGAAGTCGGCAGATGACGTGCGCGAGCTCAACCGCAAGCAGCGCAACAAGATGGCGGTCGGCAAGGAAGGGGTCGCGGTCAGCGAGGTGCTGATCCAGGAAGGCGTCTACACCTTCGAGAGCATCAACGGCGCGGTTGCCGAGCCGGTGGTCTACATGCTCGACAACTTCGTTGTCGGTGGCTTTTACCGCGTGCACACCGGACGCGGACCGGACGAAAATCTCAACAGCCCCGGCATGCACTTCGTGCCGCTGGCGTTCGACGACACCTGCGTGATGCCCGACCGCAGCGCCAATCCAGACGCCAGCCCCAACCGTTTCTATGCCTATGGCGTGATCGCGCGGCTGGCGATGCTGGCCGCCTCGATCGAGCTCGACGAAACGCTCCACGAGATCGAAAACACGGCCGCCGCATGAAGCTGCTGTTCGTCGTCGATCCGCTGGCGAGTCTCAAGCCCTGCAAGGATAGCTCGGTGGCGATGATGCGCGCGGCGGTGGCGCGCGGCCATGCCGTTTACGCTGCCGAGGTGTGCCGGCTGCAGGTGCGTGACGGCATCGCACGGGCCGCGTGCGATGCACTCGACGTGCGCACCGACGACGACTGGGTGCGCGTCAGCCGCACCGACGTTCGGGCGCTGAAGGATTTCGACGCCGTGCTGATGCGCACTGACCCGCCGGTGGACACCGACTACCTGCTCGCCACCCAGCTTCTGGGCATCGCCGAAGCCAACGGCGCACGGGTGCTGAACCGCCCCGCCGCCTTGCGCGATTTCAACGAGAAGCTGGCGATCCTCAACTTTCCGGCTTTCGTCGCGCCCACCCTGATTACGGCCGATGCAACGGAGATTGGCAGCTTCCTTGCCGCGCACGGCGACATCATCGTCAAGCCGCTCACCGAAATGGGCGGCAGCGGCATTTTCCGCCTGACGCTTTCCGACCCCAACCGCAACGCCATCCTGGAAACGCTGACCCGGCGCGGCCGCCGCGCCATCATGGCGCAGCGCTATCTGCCGGCGATCAGCGAAGGCGACAAGCGCATCCTGCTGATCGATGGTGAAGTCGTGCCGTGGGCGCTGGCGCGCATTCCACAGGCCGGCGAGACGCGTGGCAACCTCGCCGCCGGCGGTACCGCGCGCGCGCAGCCTCTGAGCGCACGCGACCACCAGATCGCCGAAGCCATCGCACCGTGGGCGCGAGATCGCGGCATCTTCCTCGCCGGCCTCGACGTCATTGGCGACTGTCTCACCGAAATCAACGTCACCAGCCCCACCGGCTTTCAGGAAATCACGGCGCAGACCGCGCACGATGTGGCGGCGCAATTCATCGCCGCAGTCGAGCGTGCCTGTTCAGCCACGGTTCGCGCATGAGATCGGCGCGACACGGCCTGTGGCTTTTACTGCTGTGGGCGCTGGCCGCCTGCAGTCCGCCGCCCTTGCACCAGCAACAAGCCTATGTCTTCGGCACCCTGGTCGATGTCAGCATCTACGGCATGCCGGAGCCGCAGGCCCGGCAGGCAGCCGCGGCGGTACTGGCGCGCTTCGACGCACTGCATCGCATGCTGCACGCCTGGCAACCGAGCGAACTGTCGCGGCTGAACGCCGCGCTGGCGCGGGGCGAGCGCAGCACCGTCACACCCGAACTCGCGGCGATGCTGCGCGATGCGCAAACGCGCTCGATCCAGTCCAACGATCTCTTCAATCCGGCCATCGGCGGGCTGATTGCGCTATGGGGCTTTCATTCCGACACACCGCAGGCGCGGGTGCCGGATGCCGCCGCGATCTCGGCGTGGGTCGGCAGGCGACCACGCATGGCTGACCTGCATATCGAAAACAATACCGTCTGGAGCAGCAATCCGGCCGTGCAGCTCGATCTCGGCGGCTACGCCAAGGGGCGCGCGCTCGACGACGCGGCGGCCATCCTGAAATCGCACGGGATCGAAAACGCGCTGGTGAACATCGGCGGCAACGTGATCGCGCTGGGTGCGCATGGCGACCGCCCGTGGCGCGTAGGCATCCAGCACCCGCGCCAGTCGGGGACGCTGGCGACGCTGGATTTGCACGATGGCGAGGCGGTCGGCACCTCCGGGGACTACCAGCGCTATTTCGAGGTAAACGGGCGCCGCTACAGCCATCTGATCGATCCCCGCACCGGCTTTCCGACAACCGGCATGCAGTCGCTGACGGTCCTGGTAACGGGCGAACAGGCGGGAACGCGCTCGGACGCGCTGTCGAAGCCGCTGTTTATCGACGGCGCGGAGCGGCTGCCGGACAATGCATCCCGTCTGGGCGTTGCCTACTATCTGGCGGTTGATTCCGCCGGCCGGATACATGTATCCCCTGCGATGAAGGCCCGGCTTCGTTAACCGGTTGGGTATTGCCTTCGCCCCCTCCCCGCATGGGGGAGGGTTGGGGATAGCCCGCGACTTGCCCGCAGCGGATGCGCGTTAGAATGCCAGTTTTGGTCTGGCACCCTCTCAATGATAGGCATCCTCATCGTCGCCCACGGTTCGCTCGCCGACAGTCTGGTCGAGTGCGCAACCCATGTGTTGGGGCAGCGTCCGCGTAGCCTGGCCACGCTCGATTTCATCGGCCATGCCGATCCGGACGAGCGCCAGAAGACCTTGCAGGCCCGGCTTGCCGAGCTGGACCAAGGCGACGGTATTCTGGTGCTGACCGATCTGTATGGCGCCACCCCCAGCAATACACTGTGTCGCATGCTCGAACCCGCGCATATCGAAGGCGTCTCCGGCGTCAACCTGCCGATGCTGCTGAAGGCGCTGAACTATCGCGAGACACTGGCGCTGCCGCAGCTCATCGAGCGCATCGTCCAGGGCGGGCGCAACAGCATCAACCATATTTCCGAGACCATGTGCAATGCAGCAACGGGACGTTGAAATCGTCAACAAACTGGGGCTGCACGCGCGCCCGTCGGCCAGGCTGACCCAGCTGGCATCCGGCTTCAAGAGCAATGTATTCATGTCGCGCAATGGTCGCCGCGTCAACGCCAAGAGCATCATGGGCGTGATGATGCTGGCCGCCGCCAGGGGCAGCACCATTACCCTGGAAACCGAGGGGGCAGACGAGGCGGAAGCGATGAAAGCTCTGGCAGAGCTGATTTCCAGCGGTTTCGGGGAGGAGATATCCTGAAAACCACAGTTGACCGCTCAAAACCTATGACATCCAACTTGAATGTCAGGCTTCTGCCTTCGATCAGACCCAACATCGGGGCAAGTCCGCTACGCACCCGCTGGCACGCCTGGTCGCGCGCCTGCCTTTGTCGCTCGTCGTTGCAGGCCCCGGCCTGCCGCCTTCTCGCTTCGCGGCAGCCACCCGTCCAGACGCACCATCGGGCGCGTCCAACTGTGGTTTCCAGGATATGAGCTTCTCCATGCACGGCATCGGCGTCTCCGGCGGCATCGCCATCGGCTATGCGCACCTCACCTCCAATGCGCGGATCGAAGTGCCGCAGTACATGCTCGACCGCAAGTACATCAAGGAGGAACTGGCACGCTTCGATGAAGCCATCCTTGCCACCCGCGCCGAACTCGAAACCCTGCGCCGTCACATCCCGGCCAACGCCCCGGCCGAACTGTCGGCGTTTCTCGACATGCACCTGATGTTCCTCGGCGATTCGATGATCGCCGAGGCGCCCAAGCGTCTGATCCACGAAACCCAGTGCAACGCCGAGTGGGCGCTGGCACAGCAGATGGAGGCGCTGGTCGCGCGCTTCGAGGAAATCGACGATCCCTACCTGAGGAGCCGCCAGGAGGACGTGGTGCAGGTGGTGCAGCGCGTGTTGAAGGCGCTGACCGGCCAGCCCAGCCACCTGCCGCTGGATGTCGACTTCGGCGTCGAGCGCATCCTGGTCGCGCACGAGTTGTCGCCTGCCGACATGGTCCTGTTCAAGAACGTCCATTTCGCCGCCTTCATCACCGACCTGGGCGGCGCCACCTCGCACACCGCGATCCTGGCGCGCAGCATGGGAATGCCGTCAGTGATGGCGCTGCACAATGCACGCGGCCTGATTCGCGACCACGACCTGCTGATTGTCGACGGCCGCGACGGCGTGGTGATCGTCAACCCGGACGAATCGGTGCTGGCCGAATACCGGCTGCGGCAGAACCAGTGGCGTATCGACACCGACAAGCTGAAACGCCTGAAAACCAGCAAGTCGGCCACGCTCGACGGCACCCCGATCGAGCTGATGGCAAACATCGAATTGCTCTCCGACGTCGATGCGGTGAAGGCCTCGGGGGCACACGGCATCGGCCTGTTCCGCAGCGAATTCCTGTTCCTCAACCGCAGCGACCTGCCGAGCGAGGACGAGCAGTACGAATCCTACAAGGCGGTGGCCGAGGCACTGGACGGCAAGCCGGTCACCATCCGCACGCTGGATCTGGGCGCGGACAAGCGGGCGCCATGGGGTCACACCGTGGCCGACAACCCGGCGCTCGGCCTGCGCGCGATCCGGCTGTGCCTGGCCGAACCGGGGCTGTTTCAAACCCAGCTGCGCGCGATCCTGCGGGCGTCGGTCCATGGTCAGGTGCGTATCCTCATCCCCATGCTGGTGAGTTTCATGGAGTTGCGGCAGACGCTGCAACGCATCGACGAAGCCCGCGACTCCCTGCGCAAAGACGGCCTGAAATTCGACGAAGGCATCCCGGTAGGCGGCATGATCGAAGTGCCCGCCGCCGCGCTTTCGGCCGGGTTCTTTGCCGAGCAACTCGATTTTCTGTCGATCGGCACCAACGACCTGATCCAGTACACGCTGGCGATCGACCGCGCCGACGACAGCGTGGCGCACCTGTACGACCCGCTGCATCCGGCGGTGCTCAACCTGATCCAGTACACGCTGCGCGCCGGCGCCAAGGCCGGCAAGCCGGTCGCGGTATGTGGGGAAATGGCGGGCGATCCGCTGTTGACGCGGCTGCTGCTGGGACTGGGGCTGCGGACGTTCTCGATGCAACCGGCAAGCCTGTTGCAGGTCAAGCAGCAGGTCCTGAAGTCCAGTCTGGAAGCATTGGCGCCGATGGCGCAACGGCTGCTGAAAAACACCGACCCGGACAGGACGGCGCTGTTGTTGAACCGGCTAAACGGCTAGACGGCCAGCTGCGCGGCAATCCGTCCCAGTTCCAGCCTGTCGTTACGCAGTGCGCCGATCTCCTGCTTGATCTGCGCCATGCGATTGTGCAGCGTGCCCATGTTCTCCAGAATGTGCTGCAGACTGGCCAGCCGGGTGTCGAGATATTGCTTGTGCTCGCGGATGCGCGTCATGATGGGGTCGAGCGCGATGCGCAGCCAGCGCTCGGCTTCCACCCGCGCCAGGCTGAAAGCCTTGCGCGACTCTTCGGCCAGGCCGGCATAAAAGCGCCGGATCATGAAACGCTTCTCCAGCATCAAATTGGCCGGATCCTTACAGAAGGTTTCGGTCTCCCGCGTCAGCGCTTGCAGCCGGTTGCGGTAGGCGCCCAGATCGAGTCGCGGTACCTGCATTTTGGGCAGATTATGCTGGCGGTAAAACCGCGTATAGGCCTGATCCAGCGCGTCCAGGATATTGTCGGCCAGCTGGGTCGCGTGCTGTAGCCGCTCAACCATCTGCTCGCTCAGCTGGCGGATGCCGCCGGTCAGCCCGCGCGTCGTCAGACTGGACTCCATGATCTCACGTCCGGCCTTGCAAATGACGCTCAGGGTGTCATCCGACAAGTGCGACAGCAGGTGGTCGCCCTGCTTCTGCACCATTTTGCGGGTCACCCTGAACTGCTCGGCGGTGGCGTCGTAACTGTCTTTTTCCTGCTGCAGGGTGGCGCGCGTCTGTTCGATCAGCTCGCGATTCTTGCCTGACAGCCGGCTGAGCTGGATCAGTTCGTCGCTGCTGCGCTTGAGCCGTGCGGACATGTCCACCCGGCTTTCGTCGAGCAGCGACACCACCTCGCGGCTGACCGCATGGTAGAGCATGTCGCGCCGCGCCGGGATCACCTGGTGCGCCAGCAGGTATTCCAGCGACTCGATGCCGGAGCGCACGCGCAGGGCGACGTCGCCGCGAATGGTGGCCACCAGCGCTTTCTGCGCCGACACGGCGAACACCCGGCTGCGCGGCAGTTTCAGCACGCGCGCAGTTTCCTCGGCCTGGCGCTCGATGGTGGCCTGCACCTCGGTATCGCTCTTCAGCTCATCCCACAGCATGTCGATCTTGTTCAGCACCGCCACGTGGTAATTGGCGTGGCGATGCACATGCTTCTGCCAGATTTCCAGATCCGAGCGGGTCACCCCGGTATCGGTCGCCAGCAGGTACATCACCGCATGCGCATTGGGGATGACCGACAGGGTGAGCTCGGGTTCGGCCCCCAGCGCGTTGAGCCCAGGGGTGTCCAGGATCGTCAACCCGGCCTGCAACAGCGGGTGCGGATAGTTGACCATGGCATAGCGCCAGGCCGGCACCTCCACCGTGCCATCGGCGCGCAGCTGGCGACGCTCGCCGGGATCTTCGCTGTCCCACAGCCCGAGCTCGATGGCATCCGCCGCCGCCATGGACTTGGTTTCGGTGAGTTTCTTCAGGCTTTCCTGCAGCTGGCGCGGATCGGTGGGGTCGAGCAGCACCCGACACCATTCGATCGACATGTGCTTGAGGCGCGCCAGCGATTCGCTGCGGCGACGTGTTTCGATCGGCAACAGGCACAGGCTGGGCGCCTCGTCTGCGCTGGCAAACAGCTCGGTCGGGCACATGGTGGTGCGGCCGGCGTCGGAAGGCAGCAGGCGCTGCCCGTGGTCGGCAAAAAACAGGGCATTGATGAGTTCGGTCTTGCCGCGCGAGAACTCGGCGACAAAGGCCACCACCAGCTTGTCCTGGCGCAGGCTCGACGCGGTGTCGGCCAGCCGCAGGGTGCGCTCGGCGTCGATGCCGTGCTGGCGGTCGAGCCAGTCGGCATAGTCGGTAATCGCGGTTGCCAGCCGCAGTCGTCGCTCGCTGAAGTCGGCGACTTCCTGTTCCAGGTGGACACTCATGTTTTGCTGTTCTTCCCGATATCGAGCCAGGGGGTTTCGACCCCGGATACCGCCACGGTTTTCTGCCGCGAGGTGTCGCCGCGAACCAGGCGGACCGCGGACTTCACCACGCCCAGTTGCGCCGCCAGCCAGGCCAGCAGATGCGCATTCGCCTTGTTATCGACCGCGGGTGCGGCAATCTTTAATTTCAGCCGGCCACCATGCTCGCCCACCGCAGCAGTGACTTTCGCCCCCGGCTGCACATGAAGTTCGAGCAGCCAGCCGGCGCCGTCACGGCGCGCCCAGACAGGGGGGGCCCTGTTCACGCTCAGAGGGAAGCAAGCAGCGCCCGCTCCAGCGCCAGCAGGGGCACCATCAGCACCAGCTGGCACAGGATGAACAGCACCAGCGGCGTCAGATCGACATTGGCGATCATGGGGACGATGCGCCGCAGCGGATGCAGGAAGGGTTCGGTCAAGGCATACACCACCGGCATCAGCGGCGTATTGGAATTGACCCACGACAGCACCGCGCGCACCAGGGTCAGGCCGATGACCAGGTAAACCGCCAGGCTCAACAGCTTCACCGCCGCCAGACCCAGCATCACCGGCCACACCCTGCCACCCGCCAGCCCGAACGGAAAGCCATCCAGCCAGTAGCCGGCCGTCACCACCGCCAGCTCGACCAGCCAGGCGAGCACCAGGCACGCCCAGTCGAGGCCCAGCAGGCCCGGCACCACCCGGCGCAGCGGCTTCACCGCAAAGTCGGTGAGGGTGACAATGAACTGGGCGAAAGAATTGCGAAACGGCACCCGGAACAGTTGCATCATGAAGCGCAGCAGCACCGCGATCACGAACAGGTTGCCCAGCGTCTGGATGAGGAACTTCAGCGCCCCTGCGATCATGCCAATCGCCCCAGCTCGTCGCCGAGTTCGGCGCTGCGGCGGCTGGCCGCCTCCACCGCCTGGCCGATGGCGAGCCTGACTGCGGCGGATTCCAGCGCGGCAATGCCACGTTCGGTGGTGCCGCCCTTGGACGTGACCCGCTGACGCAGCATGGCCGGTTCCTCGCCCGACTCCAGCGCCAGCTTGGCCGCGCCAAAGAAAGTCTGCAGCGCCAGCTGGCGCGCGATGGCGGACGACAGGCCCTGCGCCACCGCCGCGGCTTCCAGCGATTCGAGGAAATAAAACACATAGGCCGGGCCGCTGCCCGACACCGCGGTAACCGCGTCCAGCTGGGGCTCGTCCTCTACCCACACCACGCCGCCGACGGCGCGCAACACCGTCTCGGCCTGCGAGCGCGCGTCCTGGCCGACGTCAAGGGGCGCAAACAGCCCGGCAATCCCGGCCTGTACCAGCGCCGGGGTGTTGGGCATGGCACGCACGATCCGCGTGTGCCCGCCCAACCAGCGCGCAAGGTCGGCCACCCGCACCCCGGCGGCAATCGACACCACCAGATGGCCGGCAAGACGCGGCGCCAGCGCGGCCGCCACCTCGGGCAGGCTTTGCGGCTTCACCGCCAGCACGATCAGGCCATGCAGCCGCGCCTGCGACAGATCCGTATGCGTCACCACGCCAAAGCGCGCAGCCAGTTGCCCGCGTGCGTCGGCATTGATTTCCACCACCTCGATATCGGTGGGCGGGGTGCCGCTGGCAATCAGGCCGCCGATGATGGCGGCCGCCATGTTGCCGCCGCCGATGAAGCTCACTTTATGCATGTTTCTTTCTACCTTTCACCAAATAATGCGGTACCGATCCGCACGATGGTCGCGCCTTCCAGAACCGCCGCTTCCAGATCGGCCGACATGCCCATCGACAGGGTATCGAGCGCATGGCCGCATGCAATCAGCGCATCGTACGCCTCGCGCACCCGCCGGAAGGCGGCGCGCTGCGCGGCCATACCGGTCGCCGGAGCAGGAATCGCCATCAGCCCGCGCAACCGCAGGCCCGGCAGTTTCGAAACGGCCTCCGCCAGCGCGGGCAACTCAGCCACGGTCATGCCGCCCTTGCTGGTCTCGCCACTGACATTGACCTCGATGCACACCTGCAGCGGCGGCCAGCCGGCAGGGCGCTGCGCGGACAGCCGATCGGCAATTTTCAGCCGATCCACGCCGTGCACCCAGCTGAAGTTCCCGGCGATCGCCCGCGTCTTGTTGCTCTGGATCGGCCCGATGAAATGCCACTGCAGTGGCAGGTCACTCAGCGCGATCTGCTTTTCCAGCGCTTCCTGCAGGTAATTTTCGCCGAATTCATGCTGACCGCAAGCCGCCATGGCGCGCACCGCGGCGGCGGCGAAGGTCTTGCTCACCGCCAGCAGGCGCACCGTTGCCGCGTCGCGCCCCGCCTCAGCGGCGGCGCGCGCAATCCGTGCCCGCACGGCACGCAAACGGTCGCATGGCGTGCCGGCAAAAGGGTGCGCGCCGGTCTCAAGTTTAGGAGAATTCGGGCCGTTATCCATTGCGTTCATTATTGAACAGAAACTCGACAAGTTGAATTGTTGTTCAATAACAGCCTGGGGTTAATTGATATCGATCCGAAACGCAGCGCGGCTTTGGACCATTTTTGTTAAGCCACCAGCCCCGGCCGTTTCATTTGTTTCGTTTCGGATCGATATTTGTCAAAACCCCACCCAATACAGAACGAGGCACGCGTGGACATTTCCGAACTGCTGGCTTTTGCCGTCAAGAACAAGGCTTCCGACCTGCACCTGTCGGCAAGCCTGCCGCCGATGATCCGGGTCAACGGCGACATCCGCCGCATCAACCTGCCGCCGATGGATCACAAAGACGTGCACCGCATGGTGTACGACATCATGAACGACAGCCAGCGCAAGGTGTACGAGGAAACGCTGGAACTCGACTTCTCGTTCGAAATCCCGTCGCTGGCGCGTTTCCGTGTCAACGCCTTCAACCAGCAATACGGCGCGGGCGCGGTGTTCCGGACGATTCCGTCGAAAGTGCTGTCGCTGGAAGAGCTCAACTGCCCCCCGATCTTCAAGGAAATCTCCAATCAGCCGCGCGGCATCGTGCTGGTGACCGGGCCGACCGGCTCGGGCAAGTCGACCACGCTGGCGGCGATGATGGACTACGTCAACGAAAACGAGTACGCGCACATTCTGACGGTCGAAGACCCGATCGAATTCGTGCACCAGAGCAAGAAGTGCCTGATCAACCAGCGTGAGGTCGGCCCGCACACGCTGTCGTTTTCCAACGCCCTGCGCTCGGCGCTGCGGGAAGACCCCGACGTCATCCTGGTCGGCGAATTGCGCGACCTCGAAACCATTCGTCTCGCGCTCACCGCCGCCGAAACCGGCCACCTGGTGTTCGGCACCCTGCACACCTCGTCCGCCGCCAAGACCATCGACCGCGTGGTCGACGTCTTCCCGGCAGCGGAAAAGGAAATGGTGCGCTCGATGCTGTCCGAATCGCTGCGCGCCGTCATCTCGCAGACGCTGCTGAAAACCAAGGACGGCACGGGCCGCGTCGCCGCGCATGAAATCATGATCGGCACCCCGGCCATCCGCAACCTGATCCGCGAAGGCAAGGTGGCGCAGATGTATTCGTCGATCCAGACGGGCGGCAACCTGGGCATGCAGACGCTCGACCAGTGCCTGCAGGATCTGGTCAAACGCAACATGGTGGCCTCGGGCGTGGCGCGCAACATGGCACAGAACAAAGACGCATTTCTGGGTTGAGGATCGAACGATGAATGCTGAAAAAACCGTCCACGATTTGCTGCGGCTGATGCTGGCGAAGAATGCCTCCGACCTCTTCCTTACCGCCGGTTTTCCGCCCGCCATCAAGGTCGACGGCAAGATCACCCCGGTGTCGAACCAGACGCTGACGCCCACACACACCAGCGAGCTGGCGCGTTCGATCATGAACGAGCGGCAGTGGAAGGACTTCGAGGCGAGTAACGAATCCAACTTCGCGATCAGCCCGCCCGAGATCGGCCGCTTCCGTGTCAACGTATTCGTGCAGCAGGGGCGCGTCGGCGTCGTGATGCGGACCGTCGTCACCAAGATTCCGAAGATGGAAGACCTCAACCTGCCGCCGATCCTGCGCGACGTCGCAATGATCAAGCGCGGGCTGGTCATCTTCGTCGGCGGCACCGGCACCGGCAAATCGACCTCGCTGGCGGCGATGGTGGGCTTTCGCAACGAAAATGCCTGCGACCATATCATCACGGTCGAAGACCCGATCGAATACGTGCACGAGCACAAGAAATCCATCATCACCCAGCGCGAGGTCGGGATCGACACCGACAACTGGTTCTCCGCGCTGAAGAACACCCTGCGGCAGGCGCCCGACGTCATCCTGATCGGCGAGATCCGCGACCGCGAAACCATGGAGTACGCGATCGCCTTTGCCGAAACCGGCCACCTGTGTCTGTCGACGCTGCACGCCAACAGCGCCAACCAGGCGCTCGACCGCATCATCAACTTCTTCCCCGAGGAAAAGCGCGACCAGTTGCTGATGGACCTGTCGCTCAACCTCAAATCCTTCATCTCGCAGCGCCTGATCCCGCGCAAGGGCGCCACCGGCCGCGTCGCTGCGGTCGAGATCCTGCTCAACTCGCCGCTGATCGCCGACCTCATCTTCAAGGGCCACATCCACGAGATCAAGGAACTCATGGCGAAGTCGCGCGAACTGGGCATGCAGACCTTCGATCAGGCGCTGTTCGACCTCTACGAAGCAGGGATGATTTCCTACGAGGATGCGCTGCGCAATGCCGACAGCCTCAACGACCTGCGCCTGCAGATCAAGCTGCACGGCCAGGAGGCCAAGGGCCGCGACATGATGGCGGGGCTGGATCACCTGGATATCGTCTGATGCCATCCACCCAATGAAACGAGGTGCCTGCACCCCGTTTCATTCGTGTTTCCGAGTGATGCTCAGACTATGCTGTCGGAAGTCTTTTTCGGCCGCATCGACCCGGCAATCAGCTTGTATTGCAGGAAGCGGGTTTCGATCGGACCGTTGAACAGCGGAATGCGCCGGCTGGCCTTGAGGCCCATCAGCTTCGGCAGCAGGGGATCACCGGAAATGATCCACGCCTCCCAGCCGGAAAAATTCTTCTTCAGCCAGTCACCCAAGCGCGGATACCACTCGGCCAGATCCTCGGCTTCGCCCAGCCGTTCGCCGTAAGGCGGGTTGGTGACGATGGTGCCGGCCGGCGTCGGCGGCTTCAGATCCAGCACGTCGGACACCTTCAGGTCGATGACGTCAGCATACCCGGCGGCTTCGAGGTTATTGCGCGTCTTGTCCAGCACCCAACGATCCTGGTCGGCGCCAAAAATGGGCAGTTGCGCCAGTGGCTTTTCCTGCGCCTGTGTCTCGGCCTTAATTTGCTGCCACAGCTTTGCGTCAAAATCGCGGTAGTGCTCGAAGGCGAAATGCCTGCCACGACCCGGCGCGCGGTTGAGCGCCATGTCCGCCGCTTCGAGCAGGATGGTGCCGGCGCCGCACATCGGGTCGAGCAGCGGCGTGCCGGGTTCCCAGCCGGACAGCAGCAACAGCCCGGCGGCGAGGTTTTCCTTGATCGACGCCGCGCTTGCCTCGCGCTTGAAGCCGCGCTTGAACAGCGGCTCGCCACTGGTGTCGAGATAGAAGGTCACCGCGTCGGGTGTGAAGAACGCATACACCGGCACGTCGGGCGCTTCGGTGTCGACGCTCGGGCGTTCATGCGTTTCCTCACGGAAACGGTCGCAGATCGCATCCTTGATTTTCAGCGTGATGAAGTTGAGGCTTTTCAGCGGTGCATTCTGCGCGCCGACTTTTACCGCGATGGTCTTCTTCACGTCGAACCAGTCCGGCCACGGCAGGTCGAGCGCGGCGCGGTAGATGTGCTCTTCCTTGCGGTAGCGGGTGAATCCGACCTTGCGCAGGATGCGGGTGGCGATGCGCGAAGTCAGGTTGACGCGCATCTCGGCTGCGGCATCGGCCATGAACAGCACGCCGGCGGGAACCTGGCGCACCACCTGCGCGCCGGCGGCCGTAAGCTCGGTTTCGAGCAGCGCCTCCAGCCCGCGCGGGCAGGTGGCGAAATGGCTGGCAGGCGGCAGTGCCTCGCGCTCAGGGCGGACGGGGTGCTGCGGTTTGGTGCGGCGGGATTCGGGTTTCAAACTGGGCTTTCAAAAACATTTATCCGCGAAGGACGCGAAGAATCGCGAAATAAAAAACCAATATTTCTTGAGGTTTCCTTCGTGACCCTTCGCGTCCTTCGCGGATGAAAAAAAGAAGTTAAAACGGCTTCACCACCACCAGCAGCACCACGACCAGCAGCACGATCACCGGAATTTCATTGAACCAGCGGAACCAAACATGCGATTTTGTATTCTGCCTGGCTTCGAACGCGTGCAGCAGGCTTTTACAGACATAGTGGTAGCCGACCAGCCCTGCGACCAGCGCGAGCTTCGCCCACATCCAGTTCATGGAAAGCGGGAAATACGCCAGCCACAGCCAGGTTCCGGTAATCAGCGTCAGCCACATGATGGGTGAAACGAAGCGGTACAATTTGCTCGCCATCAGCAGCAGGCGGTCATACGCCGCATCGTTGGTTTCCATCGCCAGGTTGACGAAGAGACGCGGCAGGTAGAACAGCCCGGCGAACCAGCTCACCACCATCACGATATGAAAAGACTTCAGCCACAGCATGGATAAACAAACCTTGAAGAAATGGACGCCAAGCCCGCTGACGCTGATTTTACTGGGTTTGATCGCCTGGCTGTGGTTTCGCCCGCCGGCCGACGTCAGCGAGGAGAATCGCCCCGTGTCAGCCTGGGCCGTGACCCTGCCCGACGGCCGGGCGCTGAGCAGCGATTCGCTCAAGGGAAAAGTCGTGCTGGTGAATTTCTGGGCGACCTGGTGCCCGTATTGCCGCAAGGAAAAGCCGGCGATCGACGCCTTCTGGCAGGACTACCGCGACAGGGGGTTCGAGGTTATCTCGATCAGCGTCGACGACCCGCCGGAAAAGATCGCCGCCTGGATGCAGGATAAGGACTACGCTTTCATGGCCGCGCCGACCAACGCGTCGGTGACCGCCGCGTTTGGCAACATCGCGAGCGTGCCCACTTCGTTCATCGTCGATACCGAGGGGCACGTCCGCCATAAAATCGCCGGACAGGTGCATTACGCCCGGCTGGAGAAACTGGTGGCGCCGCTGTTACGCGCGTCTGCACAATGATGGAAACGCGCCTCAACGAACTCGAAGCCAAGATGGCCTTTGCCGAAGACCTGATCGACACGCTCAACCAGACCGTGGTCCGCCAGCAGGGACAAATTGACTCATTGCAGCAGCAGTTGCGCCTGCTGCATCAGCGGCTGCAGGACGGGCTGCCGGACGAGGCGCGCACCCCGCGCGACGAGATCCCGCCGCACTATTGACCTGTCACACCGCGATCTTCACCACCACCTTGCGGATCGTACCCGCGCTCACCAGCGGCGCGTGCGCGTCGTCGGGGAAAAACAGGCAGAACGACCCCGGCGGAGTAGCAATCCAGCTGGCCGGCGCATCGTTGAAAAACCGGATGTCGCGCGCCGCATCGTAATCCGTCGCCGGGTCCAAGCATTCGGCGAGCGGCTTCCATCCCATTTCGTCGACGCCTTCGAGCACCAGCTGGATGTCGATGTGGCGGCGGTGGCATTCCAGTTTCGCCTCCGCCCGCGCGCGGCCCGGGCAGACCTCGACGATGGCGAACAGCTGGTCGCCCTGGATCGCGTGCTTGCCCGGCTCCAGCGTTTTCAAATCGGTGCCGCGCAGGAACGCGAAGGCGCGCGCGAACAAGGGGTGCAAGGCGGCGTAGCGGTCGGCCTCGGCAAGGCTTGCCAGGATCATCGCGCGCTCACCGGCTGATCGGCTTGTAGCGGATGCGCTTCGGCTTGGCACCTTCCTCGCCCAGACGCTTCTTCTTGTCGGCCTCGTATTCCTGGTAGTTGCCGGGGAAGAACGTTACCTGCGAGTCGCCCTCGAAGGCGAGGATGTGGGTGGCGATGCGGTCGAGAAACCAGCGGTCGTGCGAGATCACCAGCACGCAACCGGCGAATTCCAGCAGCGCGTCTTCCAGCGCACGCAGGGTTTCCACGTCGAGGTCGTTCGACGGCTCGTCGAGCAACAGCACGTTGCCACCGGCGATCAAGGTCTTCGCCATGTGCAGTCGCCCGCGCTCGCCGCCGGAGAGGTTGCCGACGCGCTTCTGCTGGTCGCCGCCCTTGAAGTTGAAGCGGCCGAGGTAGGCGCGCGACGGCGTTTCGTAGCGGCCGACGGTGAGAATGTCGCGGCCTTCGGCGACTTCGTCGAATACGGTCTTGTCGGCTGACAGCGCATCGCGGCTCTGGTCGACGTAGGCAAGCTTCACTGTCTGGCCGATCTCGACTTCGCCGCTGTCCGGTTTTTCCTGGCCGGTGATCATCTTGAAGAAGGTCGACTTGCCGGCGCCGTTGGGGCCGATGATGCCAACGATGGCGCCGGGCGGCACCGAAAAACTCAGGTCATCGATCAGCAGGCGGTCGCCAAAGGATTTCGTCACGTGATGGAAGTCGATCACCTTGTCGCCCAGCCGCTCGCCGACCGGGATGAAGATCTCCTGTGTCTCGTTGCGCTTCTGGTATTCGACCGAGTTGAGTTCCTCGAAGCGCGCCAGGCGCGCCTTCGATTTGGCCTGGCGCGCCTTGGGGTTCTGCCGCACCCATTCGAGCTCCTGCTTCATCGTCTTGATGCGGCCAAGCTCCTGCTTGGATTCGGTCTCCAGCCGCGCTTCCTTCTGTTCCAGCCAGCTGGTGTAGTTGCCCTTCCACGGGATGCCGTGGCCGCGGTCGAGTTCGAGAATCCACTCGGCGGCGTTGTCGAGGAAGTAGCGGTCGTGCGTCACCGCCACCACGGTGCCGGGGTAGCGCACCAGGAACTGCTCCAGCCAGTCGACCGACTCGGCGTCGAGGTGGTTGGTCGGCTCGTCCAGTAACAGCATGTCGGGGTTGGACAGCAAGAGCTGGCACAGCGCGACGCGACGCTTCTCGCCGCCCGACAGGTTGCCGACCACCGCATCCCACGGCGGCAGGCGCAGCGCATCGGCGGCGATTTCCATCTGCGTGTCGAGGTCGGCGCCGGCGGTGGCGAGGATCGCCTCGCACTTGGCCTGCTCCTCGGCCAGGGCGTCGAAGTCGGCATCGGGCTCGGCGTAGGCGGCGTAGATTTCATCGAGCCGGGCCTTGGCCCCGACGATCTCGCCCAGCCCCGCTTCGACCGCCTGCCGTACCGTGTGCGCCGGGTCGAGCTGCGGCTCCTGTTCCAGATACCCGATGCGGATACCCGACATCGGGATCGCCTCACCCTCAAAGTCACGGTCCACCCCCGCCATGATGCGGATCAGCGAGGACTTGCCGGAGCCGTTCTGACCCAGAAGACCGATCTTGGCGCCGGGGAAAAAGCTGAGCGAAATGTCCTTCAGGATCTGCCGCTTGGGCGGCACGATCTTGCCGACACGGTTGAGGGAGTAAACGTATTGCGCCATGAATAAAAACCCAGAAAAAAGTTTATTGAATACGTGCGCCGGGGCACGGGTCGAATATGCAGCCGTTGCCCGGATTGCGGCTGACGTAGCTGCCGTCGGGACACTGTTTGACGTCGGCCGGACAGACGATGGTATCGCCGGACATCGGTGGCGGGGGCGGTCCGGCCGGCGCGGGCTTACCGGCGACAGGCAGGGACGTGCCACAGGCGCCCAGCACCAGCAGCAAGGCGGCCACGGAAAAAACCTTGATCAAGACAATTCCTTGTCCAGCAGCGCCTTCAGTTTGACGAAATCGAGCTCGCCCAGCTTTTGTTCGAGGATGCGGCCGTCCTTGCCGATGATGAAGCTGGTGGGGGTGAGCTGCACGTTGCCGAAGGCGCGCGCGTGTTCGCCGTCGACATCGAGCGCAACCGGAAACGGCAGCTGTCGCGTCCGCACGAAATTGGCCACGTAATTGGGTGGATCGTAGTGCATCGCCACCGCAACGATCTCAAAGCCACGGTCCTTGTATTGGTTGTAGGTTTCCACCATGCCCGGCATTTCCTTGATGCAACCGGGGCAGGAGGTCGCCCAGAAATTGACCAGCACCACGTTGCCGCGCAGTTCATCGAGGGCGATGGGCTTGCCTTCCAGCGTGGTGAAGGTGGCCGCCGGCGCACCGGGCTTGTCCGTCAGAGCGTAGGCCAGCGCGCCCACAAGGGCGAGTATGGCCACGGCAATGAGCAGCGATTTAGTGATTTTCACGGTTTTCCTCGCACCTTGGATCTTGTGTCTACGATGCGTACGACCGCGCCAGCGCGACATAATGCTCGGCAGAATAATTGAAGTAGGCGATTTCTTCCTCGGTCAACGCACGCACCAGCTTGGCGGGACGGCCCAGATACAGATGGCCGGATTCGAGGGTCCTGCCTTCCGGCACCAACGAGCCGGCGCCCAGCAAGACATGTTTTTGGATCACCGCACGGTCGAGAATGATCGAGCCCATTCCGATCAGGCATTCGTCCTCGATGGTGCAGGCATGCAGGATGACGCTATGGCCGACGGTGACGCGCGCGCCGATGACGAGCGGCCCGCCCTTTGGGTTGGCCGGCGTCTTGTGCGACACGTGCAGCACGCTGTTGTCCTGGATGTTGCTCGCTTCGCCGATGGCAACCGCGTTGACGTCGCCGCGGATCACCGCGCCCGGCCACACCGAGGCGTCGCGACCGAAGCTGACCTCGCCGATGACCGTGGCACGCGGATGCACCCAGGCGCCGGCGGCAAGTTGCGGATGGACACCCCGGTAGGGGGCGATGGGGTCTATAGCCATGGTTATCTTGTGGTTGAAACGCAGCAAAGCCGGGCTCAAATTATAATCGTTGAGCGTTGTCGCTTTTCCTCCGCATTTTCCGCGTCCTCTTTTGAAAGATTTGCCATGAATACCCCGATGGGAATCAATCCCCTGCTCGACTTTTCCGGTCTGCCGCGTTTCGCCGAATTCAAGCCCGAATACGTCACCCCCGCCATCGACCAGCTGCTGGCCGACGCCCGCGCTGCCGTGACACGCGCCGAAGCCGCCGACACCCCGGCCGAGTGGGACGCCTTCGTCGCCCCGCTCGAAGATGCCAACGAAAAGCTGGGCCGCGCCTGGGGCCAGGTGTCGCACCTGCATTCGGTGATGGATTCGCCCGAGCTGCGCGAGGTCTACAATGAAAACCTGCCGAAAATCACTGTCTACTACGCCGAACTGGGGCAGAATGAGGCACTGTTCGCCAAGTTCAAGGCCTTGAAGGCGAGCCCTGGCTACGCCGCGCTGTCCGCGCCGCGCAAGAAGATCGTGGAGAACGAGCTGCGCGACTTCCGCCTCGGCGGCGCCGAACTGCCGGCCGACAAGAAGGCGCGCTTCA
Source organism: Thiobacillus sp. (assembly GCA_035530575.1). Taxonomy (GTDB): domain Bacteria; phylum Pseudomonadota; class Gammaproteobacteria; order Burkholderiales; family Thiobacillaceae; genus Thiobacillus. The sequence continues at coordinate 171,245 of DATKUP010000127.1, forward strand.
TGCAGGTGCAGGAAGCGCTGGCGCAGCTCTCCGCCAAGTTCGAGGAGAACATCCTCGACGCTACCAACGACTTCGCACTCTATATAGACGATGCGGGCGAGCTGGCCGGCGTGCCGGACGACGTGCGGGCGATGATGCAAGCCGCCGCCGAGGCCGACGGCAAGACCGGCTTCAAGATCACCCTGCACATGCCGTCCTACCTGCCGGTGATGCAGTACGCCGACAACCGCGAACTGCGCGAAACGGCCTACCGCGCCTACGTCACCCGCGCTTCCGAATTCGGCAAGCCCGAGCTCGACAACACGCCGCTGATCGGCAGCATTCTCAAACTGCGGCGCGAGGCGGCCGAGCTGCTCGATTTCAAAAGCTACGCCGAGGTTTCGCTGGCAGCCAAGATGGCCGACACCCCGGCCGAGGTGCTGAAGTTCCTCGACGAACTCGGCGCCCGCGCGCGCCCCTACGCCGAAAAGGACTATGCCGAGCTGAAGGCCTTCGCCCGCGACGAGATCGGGTTGAGCGACCTGCAGGCGTGGGACACCCCCTACGCGGCGGAAAAGCTCAGCATCGCCCGCTACAGCTTTTCCGATCAGGAAGTGAAGCAGTACTTCCCCGAGCCGCGCGTGCTGGCGGGCCTGTTCAAACTGATCGAGACGCTCTACGGCCTGCACGTGCGCGAGGACAGCGCGCCGGTGTGGCACTCCGACGTCAGGTTCTACACGCTTTCCGACCACACCGGCCAGCGCATCGGCCAGTTCTACCTCGACCTCTACGCGCGCGCCTCCAAGCGCGGCGGCGCCTGGATGGACGACGTCATCACCCGCCGCAAAACGAGCGACGGCATCCAGACGCCGGTGGCCTATCTCAACTGCAACTTCTCCGGGCCGGTGGGCGGCAAGCCTGCCCTCTTCACCCACGACGAGGTCATCACCCTGTTTCACGAGGCCGGCCACGGCCTGCACCACCTGCTCACCCAAATCGAGGAGCTCGGTGTCTCCGGCATCAACGGCGTCGAGTGGGACGCGGTCGAACTGCCGAGCCAGTTCATGGAAAACTTCTGCTGGGAATGGGACGTGCTGAAGCACATGACCGCGCACGTCGACACCGGCGAGCCGCTGCCGCGCGCGCTGTTCGACAAGATGCTGGCGGCGAAGAACTTCCAGGCCGGCCTGCAGACGCTGCGCCAGATCGAGTTCGCCAGCTTCGACATGCACCTGCACGATGACTTCGACCCCAACGGCCCCCGCACCGCGCAGGACCTGATCGACGACATCCGGAAGAAAGTCGCGGTCATCATTCCGCCGGCCTGGAGCCGCTTCCCCAACAACTTCTCGCACATCTTCGCCGGCGGCTACGCGGCTGGCTACTACAGCTACAAGTGGGCGGAAGTGCTGTCCGCCGACGCCTACGCGCTGTTCGAGGACGAGGCCGAAGGCTACGGCGGCGTGCTCAACCCCGAAGTCGGCCGCCACTTCTGGAGCGAAATCCTCGCCCAGGGCGGCGCGCGCCCGGCACTCGAATCGTTCAAGGCCTTCCGCGGCCGCGAACCGACCATCGACGCCCTGTTGCGACACAACGGCATGGCATGAGCGTGGTTGTTGCCGCATACGATTCCACATGGGCTTCAGCCCATAGTGGATCGGAGTCCTTTAGGGCTTCAGCGGCTTTAGTGCGAAGTTGTTGACGACCTGTCGTCTTTACAACTTCGGCCTACCCCTTGCGGGTACAACCACGGCCTGTCCCTTGCGGGTAAAGCTTCACCCCACGGTGGCCGTTAAAAGAGGGATCACGTTTTTCGGGAGCATGGCATGAAAGCAGGAACCCTCTTGACGGCAGTCTGCCTGACGATAGCAAGCGCGTCGCTTGCCGCCGCCCAGCTGTACCAGTGGAAGGATGCGCAGGGCCGCACGGTATACAGCGACCAGCCGCCGCCGCCCAGCATCCACAACGCCCAGCAAAAATCATTCAAGGGCAACGTCATCGAGATCGGCGATTCCTACGCACTCAAAACCGCACGCGAGAAATTCCCCATCACCCTCTACGCCAGCGCGTGCGGCGCGCCCTGCGACCAGGCGCGGCAACTTCTCACCGAGCGCGGCGTGCCCTTCAGCAACAAGGACCCGCAAGCCAATCCCAGCGCCCAGGCCGAACTGCAAAAGCTCACCGGGCGTTCGAGCGTACCGGTGCTGGTGGTCGGCAGCGACAAGATCGACGGCTTTGAAACCGGCCAGTGGCAAGCCATGCTGGATCGCGCCGGTTATCCCAAATCCGCCCCGCCCGGCCGCAAGCCGGCGCCGCAAACCGCCGTGGCCCCGGCGCCAGCCGCCCCCTGAAGATCGCGCCGCCCAACGCCGCTGCCCTATTGCTCTAAAGAACTCCGATCCACTATGGGCTAAAGCCCATGTGGAATCGTATGCGCTACACTCGGCAGCATGAAAATCGCCGCCTGGAACGTCAACTCCCTCAAGGTCCGCCTGCCCCAGCTGCTGGATTTTCTCGCCACCCGCCAGCCCGACGCGGTGTGCCTGCAGGAAACCAAACTTACCGATGAAAACTTCCCGGTCGCCGAGCTGGAAGCGGCCGGCTACCGCGTCGCCTTCGCCGGCCAGAAAACCTATAACGGCGTCGCCATCGTCAGCCGCAGCGAACTGCTCGACGTGCAGGTCGGCATCCCGGGGCTGGAGGACGAGCAAAAGCGGGTCATCGCCGCCACCGTCGACGGCGTGCGGCTGGTGTGCGTGTACTGCCCCAACGGCCAGAGCCTCGATTCCGACAAGTACCCCTACAAGCTCGCCTGGTTCGACGCCCTCGCCGCCTGGCTGAAGGACGAACTGGCACGCCACCCCAAGCTCGCCGTGCTCGGCGACTACAACGTCGCCCCGGAAGACCGCGACGTGCACGATCCCGAGGCGTGGAAGGGCAGCGTGCTGGTGTCGGAACCCGAACGCGAGCGCTTCCGCAACGTGTTGGCGCTGGGCCTGAAAGACAGCTTCCGGCTATTCGAGCAGCCGGAAAAAAGCTACAGCTGGTGGGACTACCGGATGATGGGCTTCCGCCGCAACCACGGCATGCGTATCGACCACATCCTGCTTTCCGAACCGCTCGCCGCCGTCTGCACCGCCGCCAGCATCGACCGCGACATGCGCAAACTGGAGCGGCCGTCGGATCACGCGCCGGTGCTGGCGGAATTAGATTTGGCCACGGATTAAAAAAGGGGCGCCCATAGAGCGCCCCAGCTTCCTTCGGAGAAAGGATGGATCAGAGGTTGTAGGCCCGCTCGCCGTGGCTGGCGGTATCCAGACCTTCACGTTCCTGTTCTTCACTGACGCGCAGGCCCATGGTCATGTCGATCAGCTTGAACAGCACCAGGCTGACCACGCCCGACCAGGCGATGGTGATGAGCACGCCAGTGGCCTGCGTCAACACCTGCCCGCCCATTGTGTAGTCGTCGACCCCGACGCCACCCAGAGCCGGCGCGACGAAGATGCCGGTGCCGATGGCGCCGATGATGCCGCCGATACCGTGGATGCCGAAGACGTCGAGCGAGTCGTCGTAGCCGAGCATCTTTTTCAGGCCGGTCACGCCCCACAGGCAGACCACGCCGGCAATCGCGCCAAGGACGATCGCGCCCATCGGGCCGACCAGGCCGGCTGCCGGGGTCACCGCTACCAGCCCAGCAACCACGCCGGACGCGAGGCCCAGCATGGAAGGCTTGCCGCGCAGCATCCACTCGGCCAGCATCCAGGCCATGCCCGCCGCCGCGGTGGCAAGGATGGTATTGAGGAAGGCGAGCGCCGCGCCGCCGGTGGCTTCGAGGTTGGAGCCGGCATTGAAGCCGAACCAGCCCACCCACAGCAGCGAGGCGCCGATCATGGTCAGCGGCAGGCTGTGCGGCGGCATCGCGTCGCGGCCGTAGCCGATGCGCTTGCCCAGCACGATGGCGCCCACCAGCGCGGCGATGCCGGCGTTGATGTGCACCACGGTGCCGCCCGCGAAGTCCAGCGCGCCATGTTCAAACAGATAACCGCCACTTGCCCACACCATGTGCGTGATCGGCAGATAGGAAAAGGTGAACCACAGCGCGCCGAACACCATCAGCGCGGAGAACTTCACCCGTTCGGCCAAGCCGCCGACGATCAGCGCAACGGTGATGGCGGCAAAGGTCAGCTGGAACGCGACGAACACCAGTTCCGGAATCACCACACCGTCGGTGAAGGTCGCCGCCGTGCTGTCCACGGTGATGCCGGCGAGGAACAGCTTCGACAGATCGCCGATCGCCCAGTTGAGGCCGCCGCCGTCGCCGAACGCCAGCGAGTAGCCGTACACCGCCCACAGGAGCGAGATCAGGCAGAAGATGGCCATCACCTGGGTCAGCACCGACAGCATGTTCTTGGCGCGCACCAGACCACCGTAGAACAGCGCCACGCCGGGGATGATCATCAGGATCACCAGCAGGGTGGAGAGCATCATCCAGGCGGTGTCGCCCTTGTCCGGCACCGGCGCGGCGGCGGCGGCAGCAGCCATTTCGGACACCGCTTCCACCACGGGCTCGACCACGTCCTGCGCCAGCGCCAGGCCGGGAGACAACAAGGCAAACAACAGGCCCAGCGAAGCAAATAAGGTTTTCATGTTCATGCTCCTCAAAGGGCGTCGGGGCCGGTTTCGCCGGTGCGGATGCGCATGACCTGTTCCAGGCTGATGACAAAAATCTTGCCGTCGCCGATCTTGCCGGTGTTGGCCGCTTTCTCGATCGCCTCGATCACGCGCTCCAGCAGCTCGGCCTTGATGGCCACTTCGATCTTCACCTTGGGCAGGAAATCGACCACGTACTCCGCGCCGCGATACAGCTCGGTGTGGCCCTTCTGCCGCCCAAACCCCTTCACTTCCGTGACCGTCAAGCCGGTGATACCGATGGCGGACAACGCCTCGCGCACTTCGTCCAGCTTGAATGGCTTGATGATTGCCGTTACGAATTTCATGCCTATCTCCCAAGATTGGAAAGGGAGGCGGCCTGGCCGCCCCGGTTAAACGGATTTAGAAAGACTTGCCGACGGAAACAATGAAACGGTCGTCGGCAAATTTGCCATAGAGGTCCTCACCGTCATCGTCAGTGGCCACATAGGCCAAGCCGACGTTGAAGCCGCCGAATTCCTTGGCCAGGCTGAGCTTGTAATCCGCATAGCCATCCTGGGCCCCTTCGCCGGTGGTGTAGCCATAGTGAAGACCGAGCATGACGGCAGCGGGCAACTCATAATTGAAGCTGGCATCCCAGTAGACCGTGCCATCGGAATCGGCAGCGCCGAAGTAATCCGTGGCGCTGTAGGAGGCCTTCAGCCCGAACCACTTGTAGGTCAGGCCGGCATAGGCCTCGAGCGTGTCTGCATCGGACAGGTCGGGGTAGAAATACTGGAGCAGGCCGACGTCGAAACCGAGGTCACCGGTGATCTTGCCGCGGTAGCCGCCATAAACGTCCCATTCCATGTTGGCGTCGCCAAAATCGACATTGGAACCCCAGGTCCCCAGGTAGAACCCGCTGGCGTGGGCATAATCGAAGCCCCCCTGGATGGCGGGGTCCTCATCGGTCTGGGAAACGCCACGGAAAGCATAGTCAGAAAAAAAGCCCAGATTGCCGCTGAGACTGTGCGGCGATTCTTCAGCTGCCATTGCAAAAGTGGGCACGCCGACCAGACCGGTCAGAACCAAAGCGTGTACAAGTTTTTTCATGAGTTTCTCCGTGGATGAAGTCGCGCAAATTTGCACTTTTCGTTCAGCACAAGCCGTGCCAGATAATTTCTCATTAAAAAACAATATGTTGTAATTACCAATCTGCTCACACGGGCATAGACTGCACTTTCGTGGTGCGTCATGAAATCGTCATGCACCCTCTTTGTGCCGTGCGCTGCAAACGAGTGCCAGTACGCCATACACCCGGTGCTTGCTACACTCCGCCCATTAACAGGAGGCCTCCATGAACCCGAATCCGAAATTCCCCAATCCCGCTTTCATCAACGATCTGGTCAACAAACTGGGCGAGGCGTTGAAGCAGTCGCCCGCGAAGGACATCGAAAAGAATCTCAAGGCCGGGGTGACCTCGATGCTTGGCAAGCTGGATATGGTGAGCCGGGAGGAATTCGACGTGCAGACCGAAGTGCTGGCGCGCACCCGCGAAAAACTCATGCAGCTGGAAGCGCGCCTGTCCGAGCTGGAAAAGCAGCAGCTCGAAGACTGATCCGGTGGCCGTCGCCGTCGTCAAAAGCCGGGCGTTGAACGGCATGGACGCGCCCGAGGTGGTGGTCGAGGCGCATCTGGCCAACGGCCTGCCGGCGTTCACCCTGGTGGGGCTGCCCGAAACCGAGGTGAAGGAAGCGCGCGACCGCGTGCGCGCGGCGATCCAGAATGCGCGCTATGAATTCCCGGCGCGGCGCATCACGGTCAACCTCGCGCCGGCCGACCTGCCCAAGGAATCCGGGCGTTTCGACCTGCCGATCGCGCTGGCGATCCTCGCCGCCTCCGGACAGATTCCCGCCGACAAGTTCAAGCACGCCGAATTCGCCGGCGAACTGGCGCTGACCGGCGAGCTGCGCCCGGTGCGCGGCGCGCTGGCGATGGCGCTGGCCACCCGCAAGGCGGACAGGCTGCTGGTACTGCCCGCTGCATCGGCCGGCGAAGCGGCACTCGCCAGCGGGGTCGAGACGCGCGGCGCGACCAGCCTGCTGGAAGTGTGCGCATGGCTGGCCGGCCAGGGTTCCCTGCTCGAACCCGAATCCGACCCCACACCCGCCGCGCCGGCTTACCCCGATTTCGCCGACGTCAAGGGCCAGGCCGCCACCAAGCGCGCGCTCGAAGTCGCCGCCGCCGGCAATCATTCCGTGTTGATGGCAGGCCCGCCCGGCACCGGCAAGTCGATGCTGGCCGCGCGCTTTCCCGGCATCCTGCCGGCGATGAGCGAGGACGAAGCGCTGGAAGCCGCCGCGGTGCAATCGCTCAACGGCGGCTTTCGCTTCGAACACTGGAAGCGGCGCCCGTTTCGTGCGCCGCACCACACCGCTTCCGCGGTGGCGCTGGTCGGCGGCGGCGGCAATCCGCGTCCAGGCGAGATTTCGCTGGCGCACCACGGCGTGCTGTTTCTCGACGAGTTGCCCGAGTTCTCGCGACAGGTGCTGGAAGTGCTGCGCGAACCGCTGGAGACCGGCCGCATCACGATTTCGCGCGCGGCGCGGCAGGCCGATTTTCCGGCGCGCTTCCAGCTGGTGGCGGCGATGAATCCCTGCCCCTGCGGCTACCTCGGCCACCCCACCCAGGCGTGCCGCGACACGCCGGACCAGATCAGCCGTTATCGCGGACGTATTTCCGGGCCGCTGCTCGACCGCATCGACATCCAGATCAGCGTGCCCGCATTGACGCAGGACGAGCTGATGCAAGCCGGCGCGGGCGAGGCCAGCGCCGCCATCCGCACACGCGTGCAAGCCGCGCGCGAGCGCCAGATGGCGCGCCAGGGCAAACCCAACGCCGCGCTCGGCACCCAGGAAATCGACCACCACTGCACCCTGGACGCAGCCAGCGAAGCCCTGCTGAAACAGGCGATTGTCCGGCTGAACCTGTCTGCGCGCGCCTACCACCGCGTGCTCAAACTGGCACGCAGCGTGGCTGACCTGGCGGGCTGCGACACCATCAGCACGACCCACCTGGCCGAGGCGATTCAATACCGGAGGCAGGCGACATGAGCGACCCCTACGAATCCTGGCGGGAAGAGAAACGTTCCGCCTGGCTCTATCGCGTGGTGGCCGAATGCGAACGCGGCACCCCGCGCGCAGCATTGTTCAAGGAACTGGCGCAGGCTGCCGACGAACAGGCCGAGCTCTGGCTGGCCATCATCGTGAAGAAAGGGGGGCAGGCGCCGACCGCGTTCCACCCCGAACTGCGAACCCGCGTGGTGGCCACCCTCACCCGCATTTTCAAGCCACGCGCCATGCGCGGCATCCTGGCGGCGATGAAAGTGCGCGGCATGGCGATCTACACCAAAAATCCGCCCCATGCCATGCCGACCCGTCTCGACGACTTCGGCAAACGCCACCAGAGCGGCAGTGCCGGCAATGCCCTGCGCGCCGCCGTGTTCGGCGTCAACGACGGCCTGGTGTCGAATGCCGCGCTGATTTATGGCGTGGCCGGCGCCGCGCCGGAGCCGGGCATTATCGTGCTGACCGGCGTGGCCGGATTGCTGGCGGGGGCGTTCTCGATGGCAGCGGGCGAATATGTCTCGGTACGCTCACAGCGCGAAATGTTCGAGTACCAGATTGGCCTGGAACGCGACGAACTGGAGGAGTACCCGGAGGAAGAAGCGGCCGAACTGGCGCTGATTTACGCTGCCAAGGGCATGCCAATGGACGAGGCGCGGCGGGTGGCTACCACCCTGATGCAGGATCCCGAGCGCGCACTCGACACCCTGGCGCGCGAGGAACTCGGCCTTAACCCGGACGAACTCGGCTCGCCGTGGGTGGCGGCCACCTCGTCGTTTACGGCGTTTACTGTGGGCGCGGCGTTGCCACTGCTGCCCTTCCTTCTGAGCCACGACCACGCCCTGACTGCATCCATCGCGCTTACTGCCGCAGGCCTATTTGCCGTCGGCGCCAGCATGAGCCTGTTCACCGGCCGCCATGCTCTCCTGAGCGGGCTGCGGATGCTGGCGATCGGAGGCGCCGCCGGATTGGCGACTTATTTCATCGGCGCCTGGCTGGGGGTTTCGCTGGGCTGAGATTTAAGCAGAAATTCTGATCAATGTTGGTTTTCGGCAATTGCGGCCGACTGTTCTCAACGCGTTGCAGTTATTCAGGCTGACTACACCAAGGGTCGGCTTGTCGGCCTGAACAGTCATTGGGGGATTGCTACTTGGGTGACTGCTCGAATTCGCATAGCTGCCGTTCGACCTTTGGCAACGAAAATTCAGCATCGATAATTCGCAACGGCTGCTTACCAATAAACGCTACTCACCCTATCGATCCGTTGCTGTCATTCATCGACTGCTGCTCGGCTAGCACCAATGCAGCGAAAGCAGGCTTCCAATTCGAGTATTTTGCCAAGCTTTCCCGTGCCGATTCTGGACCATGATTTATGAGGGTTTGGCCGTTGGCCTGTAGGGTCAATGATGATTGCATTCGATTTGTTGGTTTGGCGCGCAGTAATGTGGACATCCAAGCTGGATCACTGCAATGTGAATCACATGTGTTTTCTTTGGTGGGTTGCGGATGAACTAAGTATGCTGCTATATTGAATGAACATTCATTCGATATTGGATCGCGCAATGGCTCGTCCCCCCGCCAACGTACAACCCGGGCAAATCAATGAGCGGATCATTGCCGCTGCGCTGCAGCTTTTCACGCAGCGCGGTTACTTCAGCACTTCCGTTCCTGATATGGCGCGCGCTGCGCAGGTCAGCGTGGGCTCGATCTATCACCATTTCAAGGACAAGGAAGACGTGGCCCGTGCGCTTTATCTGGGCCTGGTGGAACGTTTGCAGCAGACGCTGGCCGACATTGCCCAAACGCACGCAACGGCACATGACCGCTGCCGGGCCGTCATGGCGATGCTGTTTGAATTGACCGAGTCGAATCGCGAGGCCATGGATTTCATGCTGTACGCTAAGCATCGCGAGTTCCTGCCAGACGAGCGCCCGGTGTGCTCGTCCAAGCCGTTTGAAACCATGCGGGCGTTTGCCCAGGAAGGCATGGATAACGGAGAAATTCGTCGCATGGATGTGATGGTTGCCACATCGTGCCTCTTCGGGGGCGCGATCCGGCTGATTACTGCGCGTCTTGATGGTGTACTTGCCGAGCCGCTCCCCGACAGGCTGGATGCTGTATGGGAATGTGCGTGGCGAGGCGTTGCGGCCTGATTCCGGGTCGTTTTTTTGCGTTCATTTCGAATGAACGTTCATTCAAGGAGAGTTAACATGAAATCCCTAGCTATCATGATACGTGACGATTCGTACGACAAGATACTCACGCCACTCGTTTTTGCCTACCTGGCGTCTGCGGAGCAAACCCAGGTCGACATTCTGTTTGTGAACTGGGCAGTCAAGGCGCTTACCGTCGAAGGCGCCGCAAGCTTGTGCATGGACGGGCGGCATGCCGCAGACGAAGCAATGGTGCGTGAAAACGTGGCCAAGGCGGGCTTGCCAAATGACATCTACGAAATTCTCAAGGCCCTGAAAGCATCAGGATGCGTGAATTTTTATGCCTGCAGCCTGGCCGGTGCCATCTTCGGCGTGAACGAAGGCAATTTGATTCCGGAAGCGGAAGGCATCGTCGGCGCGTCCTGGTTTCTCAACGATAAAGCCGCCAAGGCTGATCACTGCCAATACTTTTAAGGAGAACTGTCATGAGTGACATTACCGCAACCTCGACCCTCGATACGTCCGGCAAATGTTGCCCGATGCCCATTGTGGAAACCAACAAGGCCATGAAGGCACTGGGCCTGGGCGACATCCTGGAAATCATCGCCACCGACACCGGAACCCAGAAGGATATTCCGTCCTGGTGCGAACGCACCGGCCAGACCCTGCTGTCGATGACTGAAGAAAGCGGAGTGCTGCACTACCGTGTACGAAAAGACCGCTGAACCGCACGAACTGTGCTTCGGCTGCGTGTATTACCCGCCCAATCTTCCCGTGCAGAGTTATGCCGCTGAAGATTGGGCCATGCTTCAGCAGCGCGCATGTTCGTTCGAGCACACTCCCGGCGACGCGGGCTGTCAGGCAACACGCAAGACCAGTTGCAGCCTGGTCGATCTGGGCGCCTTGAACGCTTCTATCACTCATTCCAAGCCATGAACCTGCATTCCTTCCGGAGACTGAACATGACCTTCCAACGCCTATTGATTCTTTGCATGCTGGTGTTCGCCCCGCTGCTCTCTGCGCAGGCGGCCACTACCCCGATCAACGACGCCGCCGCATTGCAGGGCGTGAAGGAAGGCAAGGGTGTTTTTCTGATCGACTTCAGCGACCCGAAGAAAACTGCTTTCTACCTGGAGATCATCAGGGGCACCCATACCGGGCTGACCCGGCAGGGCGTCAAACCGGATTTCGTGATCGTCTACATCGGGCCGACCGTGCGATTTCTCAGCAGCAAGCCGGATGATGACCTGGAACTGGAACATGGCGATGCCCTCACGGCGATTGCCTCGCAGGTAAAGGCGCTGCATCAACTTGGTGTCCGGCAGGAAGTCTGCACCATTGCCACCCGGGTATACAAGGTGCCCAATGACACCGTCCTGCCTGGCCTCACGCTGGTAGGCGATGGTTTCATTTCGCTGATTGGATGGCAGACACAAGGCTACAAGCTCGTTCCTTTATTCTGATTGCCTGGGCAATGGCCGGCAGCGTGCACCGGGTCATGCAAAGCGCATTAGACGGGGGCCGTTTTTCAGATTCGGTCCGCGTAGGCTTTCGCGTGCGTGGTTTTGGCCGGACGCGGCTGGCCGTATTGATGAACTGTTTAAACAGGCAGACCTCGCCATGTACAAATCAAAGGGCGGGGACGCAATGCATTTCTTTGATCCCAAGACACATGCCCGGGTGACCGACCGTGCGGCGCTGGAGGCCGATCTTCGCGAGGCGCTGAGGCAACAGCAGTTCGCCCTTTACTACCAAGCCCAGGTGGTCGGCGAGGGCCGTCTGACCGGCGCTGAGGTACTGGTGCGCTGGCAGCACCCGCAGCGCGGCCTGATGTTGCCAGACGAATTCATCCCCTTGGCCGAGGAAACCGGATTGATCCTGCCACTGGGCCACTGGGTACTGGAAATGGCCTGTGCCCAGTTGGCGCAATGGGCCAACCAACTAGACACGGCCCATCTCACGCTGTCGGTGAATGTCAGTGCCAACCAGTTCCACCAGACCAACTTTGTGGACCAGGTGCTGAGGGTGATTGACAGTACCGGCGTGAATCCGCGCCGACTCAAGCTGGAACTGACCGAGAGCCTGCTGGTGTCCAATGTGGAAACCAGCATCGCAAAAATGAATGCGCTGAAGGCGCGCGGTGTAGGTTTCGCACTGGATGGCTTTGGCGCCGGCTATTCGTCGCTTTCCTACCTGAAACGGCTGCCCCTGGATCTACTGAAAATCGATCGCAGTTTTGTCAGGAACATCCTGATCGACTCCAACGATGCGGCCATTGCCCGGTTGGTCATTGCCCTGGCCGATAGCCTATGGCTGGCGGTCATCGCTGAGGGAGTGGAAATCGACGCGCAGAGAGACTTTCTTGCCCGCCTGGGCTGCAACGCCTATCAAGGATATCTGTTTGGACGCCCGCTGCCGCTGCATAAGTTCGAGGAGCTTTTTGAAGCGAATTTGAGCCTGGACGGGGGAAGTCTGAATGCTTGCTTTTAAGCGGTTGTATGACGCCTTTGGACACAAAACTAACGGTCAGCATCATTAGTCAAAGGTCTGCACCTGAATCCATAGCGGAAATTGTCGGCTCATATCTCCAGTGACTGCTTCGGCCGAACACCGGACCACATTAGCGACCATTACCAACGTCCGGTTGTCACCAACTTCTTCCTGTCGCGTATCCGCGGCAACACACCCCCTACCAGTCAATACTGTAATTGCAGCGCTGCAAGCCGCGCGTAGAGACCGCCCTGATTGCGCAGATTCTCCGGGGTGCCGGTTTCCACGATCCGTCCTTCTTCCAGTACAACGATACGGTCGACTTGTTGCACCGTCGCCAGACGGTGGGCGATGATCAGCGTGGTACGTCCCTGCATGGCGGCGTTGAGCCCTTGCTGCACGAGGATTTCAGATTCCGCGTCAAGGGCACTGGTGGCTTCGTCGAGCAGCAGCAGGGGCGAGCCTTTCAGGATGGCGCGCGCAATTGCAATTCGCTGGCGCTGTCCTCCGGACAGGCGGGTGCCGCGTTCGCCGAGAAAGGTCCGATACGCCTCGGGCAGACGCTCGATAAACTCGTCGGCCTGCGCGGCCCGCGACGCCTGCACGACTTCTTCATCGCTCGCCGCGGGACGACCGTACCGGATGTTATCGAGGGCGCTGGCCGAAAAGATCACCGGATCCTGCGGCACGATGGCGATGCCTTTGCGAAGATCGTGCAGGCTTAATTGACGGATGTCCTGTCCGTTGAGCCGGATGCTGCCATCCGATACGTCGTAATAGCGCAGCAGGAGCTGGAACAGGGTGGTCTTGCCGGCACCGGACGGCCCGACCAGCGCGATGCTCTCGCCCGCTGCAATTTCCAGGCTGATGTCGTCCAGCGCGCGCGTTTGCGGCCGGGCGGGATAGCTGAAGCTGACGTGTTCGAAGCTGATCGCGGCCTGCGCCGGATGCGCCGGCGGCTGCGGGCGGGGTGTCTCAAGGATGGTCGATTCGGCGTGCAGCAAATCGAGCAGGCGTTCGGTGGCACCGGCAGCGCGCATCACGTCGCCCCACACTTCCGCCATGGTTCCGACCGCGCCGGCCACCAGCGCTGCATAAAGAACGAAGGAGGCCAGCTGGCCTCCGGTCAGGGTGCCTTCGTGCACTTGACGTGCGCCGATCCACAGAACGAAGATGATCGTTCCCATCACGGCGGTGATGATCAGTGCAGTCAGCGCGGCGCGCACACGCGTGCGCCGGATTGCGGTGACGAAACTCGTTTCGGTGCGTTCGGTAAATCGCCGGGATTCCTGCTGTTCCTGCGTATAGGCCTGTACGGTGGGCATCGCGTTGAGGATTTCACCCGCCAATGCCGAGGCGTCGGCGATCTTGTCCTGGGATTCGCGCGACAGCTTTCTGACCTTGCGACCGATGGCGAGGATGGGCAGGGTCAGCAAGGCCATCAGGCCCAGGTTCAGGGAGAACAGATGGAGACTGGTTACCGCCAGCATGATCATGCCACCGACGAACTGGAACAGGCTGCGCAAGCCCATCGAAATGGAACTGCCGACCACGGTCTGGATCAGGGTGGTGTCGCCGGTCAGCCGGGACAGCACTTCGCCCGTCTGCAAGGTTTCGAAAAATTGTGGCGACTGCGCCAATACGCGCGCATAGACGGCGCTGCGCAGATCTGCCGTTACCCGTTCGCCCACCCACGACACGGTGTAATAGCGTGTCGATACGGCAAGCGCCCAGAAGCTCGCCATGCCGAACAGGACGATGAAATGTCCGTTCAGACTCAACGCACCAAGCAGGCCAGCACCGGCCTGTTCCCGGTCGCCGAAGCCGAAATCGATGAGGTCGCGAAACGCCAGCGGCACCAGCAGGATGGTAGCGGAACCCAGGCTCAACAGGATAAAGGCCACTGCGACTCGTGCCCGGTAGGGCCGCAGAAACGGCCACAGATCGGTTAATACCGAAAGAGATCGCGGGCTTGCTGATTGGGTTGGGGTGACGGTAGCCATTCCAGATTATCGTTCATCGCGAGGCGTTCTCATGGCAGCCTGCCAGGCGACTTGAATCGGGACAGCAAAAACCTCAGCGTTTCGGAATATGCAGGGGCCGGCTGATCATCAACGAGCCGGAAACCGCGAACATCAACACGAGCGGGGGGAGTTGCCATGGACCGATGTGGATCATCCCAAACCAAAGCTGATCACCGATGGCACCGTAGCCGGCGGCGATGGCAATAACGATGACGAGAATGAGTGGGCTGGGGATAGGCGTACCCTCGAAATACTTCACCTTGTCGCTGCCTTGCGCCAGAGTTTCGGCGGTGATGTTGTAGCGGGCAAGGCGGCTCACACCGCATACTACGAAGTAGATCAGAATCAAGCGGTCCCAGAGGCCATCCATGCCGACGCCATAGTCAATCGGTGCACAGAGTGCACCCTACGGCGCCGGCCAACACCAACAAATAACGGTGAAAGAGCCAAAGGAAATAAGGAGTGCCCTGAACTTAAAGATTCTCTTTTCCGCGCGCGCCCCTCAAGTCTGCTCCCACGGCAAGCCGTCAAACCGCCAGCCGTTCTTCGTGCAGCGGTGACGCGCTTCGTCCATGTCGCCCTCGAATCCATGCAGCACGTTGTAGACCTCGGGGAATCCGTATTTTTCGAGGTAACGCCCGGCCTCGACCGAGCGCCGCCCCGAGCGGCAGATCAGCACCACCGGTCGGTTGACCGAAGCTGCCTTGCGCGAATGGCCTAGAAAATCGGGGTTGACGTCCCAGTCGGGGCCGTCCTGCCAGGCGACATGGATCGCCCCGGTGGGATGGCCGACGAACAGGTATTCGATTTCCGAGCGGCAGTCGATGAAAACCGCTTCGGGGTGCGACTGCAGGAAGGCATGGGCTTCGGCGGGTTCGAGATGTTTCATGGCAATCACCGGCTGGACTCGATATCTGCACCATAGCACCGCCGGCGAGCCTTACGCCATTCGAATATAATGCGCTATTGCCCAGCCGAATCATTACCATGTCCCGCGCCGCTCTGCTGAATTCCCTGCTCGCCCAGCGCATTCTGGTTCTCGACGGTGCGATGGGGACGATGATCCAGTCCTGCACGCTCGGCGAGGTCGATTACCGCGGCGAACGTTTTGCTGACTTTGCGTACGATGTGAAGGGCAACAACGACCTGTTGTGCCTGACGCAGCCGCACGTCATCAAGAAAATCCACGCCGAGTACCTGGCCGCGGGCGCCGACATCCTGGAGACCAACAGCTTCAACGCGACGTCGATTTCCATGGCGGACTACCACATGGAGCACCTGGTGCCGGAGCTGAACTTCGCCGCCGCGCGGCTGGCGCGCGAGGCGGCGGATGAAGCGACCGCAGCGAACCCGGCCAAGCCGCGCTTCGTCGCCGGCGTGCTCGGACCGACCTCGCGCACCGCCACCCTTTCGCCCAAGGTCAACGACCCCGGGTTCCGCAACGTCACCTTCGACCAGCTGCGCGTGGCCTATCTGGAAGCGATCGACGGCCTGGTGAAGGGCGGAGCCGACATCCTGATGGTCGAGACGATTTTCGATACGCTCAACGCCAAGGCGGCGCTGTTCGCCATCGAGGAATACTTCGAGGCCAACAACCTACGACTGCCGGTGATGATTTCCGGCACCATCACCGACGCCTCCGGCCGCACGCTCTCCGGCCAGACAGGCGAGGCGTTCTGGAATTCGGTGCGCCACGCCCGGCCGCTGTCCATCGGCCTCAACTGCGCGCTCGGCCCGGATCTGCTGCGTCAGTACGTCGAGGAACTCTCCAACAAGGCCGATGTGTTCGTCTCGGCCCACCCCAACGCCGGCCTGCCGAATGCCTTCGGCGAATACGACATGGGCGGCGACGAGATGGCGACCCACATCGGCGAATGGGCGCGCTCGGGGCTCTTGAACATCGTCGGCGGTTGTTGCGGCACTTCGCCGGCGCACATCGCTGCCATCGCCAAGGCGGTCGAAGGCGTCACGCCGCGCGTGCCGCCGGTGCTGGAACCGGCGATGCGCCTGTCCGGGCTGGAGCCGTTCAACGTCGGCAAGGACTCGCTCTTCGTCAACGTCGGTGAGCGCACCAACGTCACCGGCTCCAAGGCCTTTGCCCGGATGATCCTTGAAGGCCGCTACGACGACGCCCTGTCGGTGGCGCGCCAGCAGGTTGAAAATGGCGCGCAGATCATCGACATCAACATGGACGAGGGCATGCTCGACGCCGAGGCGGCGATGGTGCGCTTTCTGCTTCTGATCGCCTCGGAACCCGATATTTCACGGGTGCCGATCATGCTCGACTCGTCGAAGTGGAACGTGATCGAGGCCGGTCTGAAGTGCATCCAGGGCAAGGGCGTCGTCAATTCCATCTCGATGAAGGAAGGCGAGGCCGAGTTCATCGAGCGCGCGAAACTGTGCCTGCGCTACGGCGCGGCGGTAATCGTGATGGCCTTCGACGAAACCGGCCAGGCCGACACCTATGCGCGCAAGACCGAAATCTGCGCCCGCGCCTACAAGCTCTTGACCGAAACGGTCGGCTTCCCCGCCGAGGACATCATTTTCGACCCCAACATCTTCGCGGTCGCCACCGGCATCGAGGAGCACGCCAACTACGCCGTTGATTTTATTGAAGCCACCCGCTGGATCCGCCAGAACCTGCCGCACGCGCACATTTCGGGCGGGGTGTCGAACGTCAGCTTCTCGTTCCGCGGCAACGACGCGGTGCGCGAGGCGATCCACACCGCCTTCCTCTACCACGTGGTCCGGGCCGGAATGGATATGGGCATCGTCAACGCCGGCCAGCTAGGCGTTTACGAGGCGCTCGATCCCGAGTTGAAGGAGCGCGTCGAGGACGTGCTGCTAAACCGCCGGGCCGATTCGACCGAGCGGCTGGTGAGCTTTGCCGAGAACGTCAAGGGCGGGGCAAAGGAAAAAGTCGAGGACCTGGCCTGGCGCAGCCTGCCGGTGAACGAGCGGCTGAGTCATGCGCTGGTGCGCGGCATCACCCAGTACATCGTCGAGGACACCGAGGCTGCGCGCATCGAATCCGTGCGCCCGCTGCACGTGATCGAAGGGCCGCTGATGGCCGGCATGAACGTGGTCGGCGACCTCTTCGGCGCCGGCAAGATGTTCCTGCCGCAGGTGGTGAAATCCGCCCGCGTGATGAAGCAGGCGGTGGCGCACCTGCTGCCCTTCATCGAGGCCGACAAGCAGGCCGGCGACGCACAGAGCGCGGGCAAGATCGTGATGGCCACGGTGAAGGGCGACGTCCACGACATCGGCAAGAACATCGTCGGCGTGGTGCTGGGCTGCAACGGCTATGACATCGTCGACCTGGGGGTGATGGTGCCGGCGCAGAAGATTCTCGACGCCGCGCGCGAGCACAAGGCCGACATCATCGGCCTGTCCGGCCTCATCACGCCTTCGCTTGAGGAAATGGGGCATGTCGCCCGCGAAATGCAGCGCCAGGGCTTTACCATTCCGCTGCTGATCGGCGGCGCCACCACCTCGATGGCACACACCGCGGTGAAGATCGAACCGAACTACGAACACCCGGTGGTGCACGTGAAGGACGCCTCGCGTGCGGTCGGCGTCTGCACCCAGTTGCTGTCGAACGACCTGCGCGACGCCTTCGCCGCCGAGATCCGCGCGGACTATGCCGTTACGCGCGAACGCCGCCTCAAGCACAAATCGGACACCGTTCGCCTGTCCCTTGCCGAGGCGCGCGCCAACAAGTTCAAGATCGACTGGGCCCGCTACACGCCGCCGGCACCGATACAGCCCGGCGTCCACGTACTGAAAGCCTACGACCTGGCGAAACTGGTCGAAATAATCGACTGGACGCCGTTTTTCTCATCGTGGGAACTGCACGGCAAGTTCCCGAAAATCCTCGACGACGAGGTGGTCGGCGTCGAGGCGACCCAGCTCTATAACGACGCCCGGACAATGCTGCAGCAGATGATCGCGGAAAACTGGGTTGAAGCGCGCGCGGTGTTCGGCCTGTTTCCCGCCAACACGGTCAACGACGACGACATCGAGGTCTATACCGACGAATCGCGTTCCAGCGTGTTGATAACCTGGCACAACCTGCGCCAGCAGATGAAAAAGCCGGAGGGCCGCGCCAACCTGTGCCTCGCCGACTTCGTCGCGCCCAAGGCGAGCGGGCTGAAAGACTATCTGGGTGCCTTCGTCGTCACCGCCGGCATCGGCGAGGACGAGCGCGCCCTCGCCTTCAAGGCCGCGCACGACGACTACTCCGCGATCCTGTTCAAGTCGCTATGTGACCGGTTGGCCGAAGCCTTCGCCGAGCACCTGCACCTGCGGGTACGCCGCGAATTCTGGGGCTATGCCAGCGAGGAGGCGCTCAGCAATGACGAGTTGGTTGCGGAAAAATACCAGGGCATCCGCCCCGCGCCCGGCTACCCCGCCTGCCCCGAGCACAGCGAAAAAGCCGCGCTGTTCGAGGTGCTCGACGCGACGAACCAGATCGGTGTGGTGCTGACCGAAAACTTCGCCATGTGGCCGGGCGCCGCGGTGTCGGGCTTCCACCTGTCGCACCCCGACAGCCAGTACTTCGCCGTGGCCAAGATCGAGCGCGACCAGGTCGAAGACTACGCCCAGCGCAAGGGCTGGACGCTGGCGGAGGCGGAGCGCTGGCTGGCGCCGAACCTGGCTTACCAGCCATAAGCCACCCTGGATCGGCCAGTCACGGCTATCAATAAACTATCAATAAATATCAAATTGATAGTTAATGCTCTATCATTTCACTATCAATCAATATCAATTTGATAGTGAAAAATGAAAATTCCACTCTCGCCCCCACCGCTGAAGGAGTTGATTCAGGAAACAAATGCTGAAACTCTGCCACAGCTCGCCCAACTTAGGCTGGGGCCCTTGGCAAATGGGCGGTATCTACACTGGGATGATTTGCGCCACCGCACCCCACCTAACGGGCTGAGCCACAAGATATGGTGGCTAGCACTCAGCCTAGCCCGCAGCGTCAGTGCGCATACCCTGCCATTTCATGACAAACAAGGGAAAGCCTTCACCTACTCGCTACCCGAGCCCTTGTTGAAAAACCTGCACGAAATTGATCGCGGCGCGGGGCTGGTTCCAGGCGGAGAGGGCAATGCCACCCTGCACTCCGACCAAGGGCGCTACCTGTTCAGCAGCCTAATTGAGGAAGCAATCACTTCCAGCCAACTGGAGGGCGCATCCACGACCCGCCGCGTTGCCGAAGCGATGCTGCGTGAAGGGCGCAAACCCAGCACGCTGAGCGAGCGGATGATTTTCAACAATTTCGAGGCCATGCAGCGCATCCGCGAGATCTGTGGAGACACCCTCGAACCGGAGCATGTGATCGAGTTGCAGCGGGTGTTGACCGAGGGCACGATGGAACGTCCCGAGGACTGCGGGCGACTACGGACAAGCGACGATATTGAAATCGTGGCACCAAACAACGACAGACTGGTCCTGCATCGCCCCCCCCCTCACAGCGAGTTGCCAAAGCGGCTCAAAATCCTATGCGATTTTGCCAATGAATCCGTCGCCGATGACACGTTCGTACATCCGATCGTGCGCGCGATCCTGCTTCATTTCATGGTGGGGTACGACCACCCATTCGCAGACGGAAACGGTCGGACAGGTCGCGCACTGTTTTATTGGTATATGGCCAAGCAGGGATACTGGTTGATTGAGTATCTGTCCATCTCTCGCATACTGCGAAAAGCTCCCGCGCAGTATGCACGCGCTTATTTGTTAACTGAAACCGACTCTGGTGACACAACTTATTTCCTCCTGCATCAGACGGAAGTCATCCTCAGCGGATTGTCCGCGTTGCACCAATATTTACAGCAAAAGCAACAAGAGCAAGCTCAATTACATTCAAAACTCAGAACACTTCAAACGTACGAAAAGCAATTGAATCATCGTCAGACCGCATTGCTCGCCCATGCCCTCAAGCGCCCTGATGAATATTTCACCATAGAGAGCCATCAGCGTTCCCATCAGGTTGCTTATGCAACGGCGCGCGCCGACCTATTGAGTCTCGCAGCCTCAGGCTTGTTAAACGAATCCGCCCATGGGGGGCGCAAAAAAATCTTTTATCCAGCACCTGACATTCGCCAAAAGCTTGATGCCGTATAACCGTACGTTTCATCGGCCTACCAGCCTTCGATTAGCATCTTCTCCAGCCAGAACAGCCCGATCACGGTCTTGGTCTCGCAGATCTTGCCGCTGCGCAGCCAGCCCATCGCCTCGGCGAACGGCAGCCGCAGGATTTCCAGGAATTCGTCGGGGTCGCGGCCATGGTTGCCTGCCGTGAGCCCGCGCGCCAGATAGAACGCCAGCCGCTCGTCGGAATAGCCGATGCAGGGATAAATGGTGGTGACCTCGCGCCACTCGCTGGCGGTATAGCCGGTTTCCTCTTCCAGTTCGCGCCTGGCGCAGCTGAGGTCGTCCTCGCCGGGGTCGATCTTGCCCGCCGGCAGTTCGATGAAATCGCGGTGCAGCGGATAACGGTGCTGGCGTTCCAGCAGCAGGTCGCCGTTGTCGAACACCGGGATGATGACGACGGCCCCCGGATGGACGATGTATTCGCGCGTCGATTCTTTTCCATTGGGCAGGCGAACGCGGTCGCACTTGACGTGCAGCAGCCGGCCCTTGAAGACGGTTTCGCTGGCCAGTTCGGTTTCTGTGAGCGTGGTTGTTGACGCTTCAGCGTCCTTAGTGCGTGAATGTTGCTGCTTTAGCAGCTTTACATTCACGGCCTCCCCCTTGCGGGGACAACCACGGCCCACCCCTTGCGGGTGCTGGTTGGGGGTCTCGTTTTTCATAATCGACATGATACCGAGCGCACAAAAAAAATGCCGGGCTCTTGCGAACCCGGCAGAACATGGGGGGTATAACCCCCGTTGCGGAGAACTTCCTGCCTGCTGAGCAACAAACAGCAAGCCACCGAATCGTACAAAGGAAATCCAATGCTGGATATACAACTTTAGTTGTAGGCGCGAATTAACGCACTGATAAATAAAGCAATTGTTTTCACCAATCCGGTCAAAAGCCGGGGGCGATTGCCGATATCGCTGTTTTTCTCCTGGATTTCAGGTCCGTTTGAACCCATCCATGCGGGCTGCAGTGCCTTAAAAAGCCCTGATTTTTTCGCGCAAAGCGGTGTACTGGCGCCGGCTCACCATCAGGCGCTCATCCTGACCATCCAACTTCAAAAAATGGCCGTCGTCGTCGCCGGGCAATTTGCCGATTTCGCGGATGCGTACCCTGGCGACCAGGCAGTTGCGATGAATGCGCAGGAAGGCGTCGCCGAATTCGTTTTCCAGCCGGGTGAGCGATTCTTCAATCAGAAATTCGCGGGCGGCGGTGCGCACGGTGACGTATTTGAGTTCCGCCTTGAGATAAAGAATATCCGCCACCGGGATCAGCACGATGCGGCCTTTCTCGTTGACCGACAGGTGGGTGCGCGCCTTCGGATGCACTTCGCGCAGATGCTCGAGCGTCGTCGCATTCAGCCGGTGCGCCCGCGACAGGGCGCGCACCAGGCGGTCTGCACGCACCGGCTTCAGCAGGTAGTCGACGGCATTCAGATCGAACGCCTGACAGGCATAGGCATCGTAGGCGGTGCTGAAGACGATGGCGGGCGGAGCCGGCAGCCGGTTGAGATGGGCGGCACATTCGAGACCGTCCATGCCGGGCATACGGATGTCGAGCAACACCGCATCGACCGGCTGCTGCTGTGCCTGGCTCAGCGCATCCAGCCCGTTGTCGGCTTCGCCGACAATGTCGACCTGCAGCTGGCCGACGCAGTCCGCCAGCACGTCGCGCAGGCGGTGACGTGCCGGCGCCTCGTCATCGACGATGAGGACGCGCAGGGGCAGGTTGGGTGCGTTCATGGGTGTAGGGAATGACGATGTGCACCTGATAAACGGCGCCCAGCGGTTCCAACTTGAGCTGGGCGTCGAGGTCGAAATGCAGCAGCAGCCGCTCGCGGATATTCGCCAGCGCGATGCGGTTGCCCTTATGGTGGCCGGCTTCTGTGGCGAGCGGATTGCGCACCACGATGTGCACCTTGTCGGCACTGCGATAGATATTGAGGCTGATTTCGCCGCCGTCCGTCAGCGGTTCGATGCCGTGATACACCGCGTTTTCCACCAGCGGCTGGATCACCAGCGGCGGAATCAGCGCATCGCCCGGCATCTTGTTGATGTGCCAGGCCACCTGCAGCCGGTCGCCCAGGCGCAGCTGCTCCAGCTCCAGATAGGCGCGGGTGAGCGCGACCTCGTCTTCCAGCGACGCCAACTGGCGGGCATCGCCCATCAGCGCGCGGAACAGGTCGGCCATGTTTTCCAGCGCGCGCTCGGCACGGCGCGGATCGCTGCGCACCAGCGACAGCACGGCGTTGAGGCTGTTGAACAGGAAATGCGGGCGGATGCGCGCCTGCAAGGCCTGCAGGCGCGCCTCGGTAATGGCGGGCGACAGGGCGCGGGCGCGCAGGTTGAAGTAGCCGAGCAGGCCCGCGCCGAGCAGCAGCGCGAACATCGCCACGCCTGCCGGCGAAACCGGCGGCATGCCTGCCATAAGCGGGTTGAGCCACAGCGACGCCAGCAGCGGAACCGCCATGCCCAGCGCCAGCGTGAATCCCACGCCAACGGGATAAGGCCGACCGCGCAGCCAGCGCCCTGCCGCGCACAGGGCCAGCAGGGTCAGCAGCAGCGCCGGCTGCGCCAGTGCCGACAAGGCAATGAACTCCGCCCAGAACGCCTGCGCATCCGCTGCCCGCGCCACCCCCCCGGCCAGCAGCGCCGCTTCCACCGTCAGCGCGATGCGCAGGTTCACCCCGAGGTGACAGAAGTTCGGCAATTCGACCTGCCGGTTGTTATGATTCTTTCTTTTCATTCCCTGCTTTTATCCCATGAGCACGTCATCGACGCCGCCTGCAGCGTGGTCCGGCCGCTTTTCCGAGCCGGTTTCAGAAATCGTCAAACGCTACACCGCATCGATTCCCTTCGATTATCGGCTGGCCGAGTTCGATATTCAGGGTTCGCTGGCGCACGCGGCCATGTTGCACCACGTCGGCGTCCTCACCAAGGAAGATCTGGACTCGATCCGGCGCGGCATGGCCGAGCTGCTGGCCGAGATTCGCGCCGGCGGATTCGTCTGGTCGCTGGACAGGGAAGACGTCCATCTCAACATCGAAGCCGCGCTGACGGCGAAAATCGGCGACGCCGGCAAGCGGCTGCACACCGGGCGCAGCCGCAACGACCAGGTGGCGACCGATATCCGCCTGTTCCTGCGCGACGCGATCGACCGTATTCTGGCCGGGCTCCGCGCCTGCCAGACTTCGCTGGTCGACCTTGCCGAGGCGCACGCCGACACCGTGATGCCCGGCTTCACCCACCTGCAGGTGGCGCAGCCGGTGACCTTCGGTCATCACCTGCTGGCCTATTTCGAGATGCTGGCGCGCGATGCCGAACGCATGACCGACTGCCGCCGCCGCGTCAATCGCCTGCCGCTGGGCGCCGCCGCGCTGGCCGGCACCAGCTATCCGATCGACCGCCAGTTCGTCGCCGACCAGCTCGGCTTCGACGCCGTGTGCGAAAACTCGCTCGACGCCGTCTCCGACCGCGACTTCGCCATTGAATTCACCGCTGCCGCTGCGCTGGTAATGACGCACCTGTCGCGCCTGTCGGAAGAGCTGATCCTGTGGATGAGTCCGCGCTTCGGCTTCATCGACCTCGCCGACCGCTTCTGCACCGGCTCTTCCATCATGCCGCAGAAGAAAAACCCCGACGTACCCGAACTGGTGCGCGGCAAGACCGGCCGGGTCAACGGCCACCTGGTCGCTCTGCTCACGCTGATGAAGGGCCAGCCGCTGGCCTACAACAAGGACAACCAGGAAGACAAGGAGCCGCTGTTCGACACCGTCGACACGCTGACCGACACCCTGGCAATCTACGCCGACATGCTCACCGGCGTCACCGTCAAACCCGACGCGATGCGCGCCGCGGTGATGCAGGGCTTCGCCACCGCTACCGATCTGGCCGATTATCTGGTGAAGAAGGGCGCGCCTTTCCGTGATGCGCATGAAGTGGTGGCGCGCGCCGTGCGTGCGGCCGACAGCAGCGGGCGCGACCTGGCCGAACTGTCGCTCGATGAATTACAGGCCTTCAGCCCGATGATTGCGGAGGATGTCTACGCCGTGCTGACGCTGGAAGGCTCGCTCGCCGCCCGCGACCACTTCGGCGGCACCGCACCGGTGCAGGTTCGCGCGGCCATCGCGCGCGCGCGCCAGCGTATTTAAGCCGCAGGCTCGGTTCGCGCCAGCGGCGGCGCATGCTCGCGGCAGATCCGTCGCACCTCGGGGCTGCCGAGTTTTTCCTGCATGAGTCCGCAAAAATAGCTGCGCGGCCCCAGCCGCTGATTGTGGCGACAAGTCGCACAGACGCCAAAACTGCGTTTCCCACTTTGCGCCTGCACCTGCGCCAGCACCTGTCGCAACACCACCATTGCCGACGTCACCCGCGCGGAGCTGGCGGTTTGCACGATGTCGCGCCAGGCGCTGCCGGCGCTCAGCGTCTTCAACAGCGTGGTACCCCCCTCGGTCAGGATCAGCCGCACCACCCGGCCATCGCGGGGATCGGCATAACGCGACAACAGCCGCCGCCGCGCCAGCACCAGTACCGTCTGCGATACCGTGCCCTTGGTCAGCCCGAGGTATTCGGTCAGGGCCTGCGGTGTGTTGCTGAAGCGGTTGGCCTGATTCAGATAGAACAATACCTGCAGGTGCACCGGCTGCAACCCTTGCGCCGCGCCCGCCTGCCGCAGGTCGGCCCGGGTCAGCAGCGATAGCCGCTCGACCAGGTCAAACAGGGTGAGCGCCTGGCTTTTCAAGTGCGTGTCAGAAGCGAACCATGACGCCGCCCTGTGCGGCGATCAGGGCAGCGAGCTTGTCATACAGCGGCTCGCCACTCCGGGTGTCGACCCAGCCGGCGTTCTGCGGCTTGAAATGGAAGCCGCCCGAGCGTGCGGCGACCCAGATTTCGCGCGCGACGCCGTGACGATTGATGATGATCTTGCTGCCGTCGTCGAACTCGACCTCGATGATGCCATCCGCAGGCGTCTCGAAATCCAGCTCGGCGTCTTCCAGCGCCTGTTCGATGTGGGTCAGCGTTGCTGCGGCGGCCTGATTGAATTCGGCCTCGCCTGATTCGATTTGCATCATGGTGTCCCGTGCTAACATTTCGCGCATGAAACTGCGCACCCTATATATAGTGTCCTTGTTGCTGTGCGGGCTGGGCCTGACTGCCTGCGGCTCCAAGGGTGACCTGTATCTTCCCGAAAATTCCCCCGCACCGCAACGGACTTCCAATTGAACACTTTGCATCGCATCGACGGCCGCCTTTATCTGGAAGGCGTGGCGCTGGACGCGCTTGCCGAACGCTACGGCACGCCACTGTATGTCTATTCCCGGCAGGCGCTCGAATCCGCCTACCAGGCCTACGCCGAGGCGTTTGCCGCCACGCCTCATCTCATCTGCTACGCAGTCAAGGCCAATTCAAGCCTGGCGATTCTCAACCTGTTCGCCCGCCTCGGCGCCGGCTTCGACATCGTATCGGGCGGCGAATTGGCCCGCGTGCTGGCCGCCGGCGGCGACGCCAATAAAACAGTGTTCTCCGGCGTCGGCAAGACCGCGGACGAGATGCGCGCCGCGCTCGACGCCGGCATCCTCTGCTTCAACGTCGAGTCGGTCAGCGAGCTGCATCGCTTGAACCGCATCGCGGGCGAACTGGGCAAGGTCGCCCCGATTTCGTTTCGCGTCAACCCCGACGTCGACCCGAAGACGCATCCGTATATCTCTACCGGGCTCAAGGAAAACAAGTTCGGCGTGCCGATTGCCGACGCCCCTGCGCTCTATCGTCTGGCCGCCAGCCTGCCGAACCTGAAGACCACCGGCATCGACTGTCACATCGGCTCACAGCTCACCGACCTGTCGCCGCTGGTTGATGCCGCCGACCGCGTGCTCGCGCTGGTCGACACGCTGGCGGCCGAGGGTATCGCGCTGCAGCACATCGACCTCGGCGGCGGCATCGGCATCCGCTACCACGACGAAACACCGCCCGACCTCGCCGCCTACGGCCGCACGCTGGCGGCCCGCTTTGCCGGGCGCCGCGAGAAGCTGCTGCTGGAACCGGGCCGCTCGCTGGTCGGCAACGCAGGCCTGCTGCTCACCCGGGTCGAGTATCTGAAGCCGGGCGAAGACAAGAATTTCGCCATCGTCGACGTGGCGATGAATGACCTGATGCGCCCCGCCCTGTACGAGGCGTATCACGACATCGTCGCCGTCAACCAACGGCAAACGACGAAAAAATGTTACGACATCGTCGGCCCGATCTGCGAAACCGGTGATTTTCTTGGCTTTGCGCGCGATCTCGCGATCGAGGAAGGCGACCTGCTGGCGCTGCTTTCGGCGGGCGCCTACGGCATGAGCATGGCGTCGAACTACAATTCGCGTCCACGAGCGGCCGAAACCATGATCGACAGAAATGAAATTCATCTCATCCGCGAACGTGAAACCCAGTCCGGCCTGATGACTGGAGAACGGCTTGTTGATTGACTTTCATTGGCAAAGCCCAGGCGCCAATATTCCGTCTTTTTAGTATCGAACCGATACATTTTGCTTGGCTGCGACAGTTTCAATCGAATTGTTTTCGTGGAGACTTGACTATTCGTTGTACCTCCCGAAAAAGTAACTAGAATGAGGCTCACCAAGCGGAGCCTCGGTATCACCCGTGCTTAGCGGGTTTCGGGCAAGCCGGTCGCCTGTCGGTACCACGCTTTGGAAGTGCAAATTCTGACTGCACGTGGCTTCAAGCTGTAGTGACTAGTGAATGTGTTCAACTTCTAAGGAGTGTCAAATGGCAATAGCAAAAAAACCCGCCGCCAAACCGGTGGCCAAGAAGGCCGCAGTCAAATCCGCTGCCAAACCCACCATCAAAAAGGCAGTCGCCAAGCCCGTAGCCAAGAAGGCCGCTCCGGCCAAAAAGGCAGTCGCCGCCAAAAAACCGGTAGCCAAGAAGGCCGCTCCGGCTAAAAAGGCAGTCGCCGCCAAAAAACCGGTAGCCAAGAAGGTCGCTCCGGCCAAAAAGGCAGTCGCCGCCAAAAAACCGGTAGCCAAGAAAGCCGCTCCGGCCAAAAAGGCAGTCGCCGCCAAAAAACCGGCGGCCAAGAAAGCCGCTCCGGCCAAGCCGGCCGCCAAAAAGGCTGCCCCCAAACCCGCCCCGGCCAAGCCGGCTGCACCCGCAGCCGCGCCTTCTCCCGCTCCGGCAGTTTCGGTCATCAAGCCTTTCGGGCTCTAACAGGTCGGGCACTGCCCAATCTGAAACGGGGGCCTGGCCCCCGTTTTTTATTGCTGCGGCCGTGAGACAAGGCCTATGCCGCCAATCTCGAACAGCCGGATTACCACCGCCGCGATGATTCTGGGCGCGGTGCCGCTCGCGCTCGCCCATTGGCTGGGTTATCGTCGGCGGCCTGCTGCTCGGCACCCTGCTGACACGCGGCCGCAGTGCCACCTTCGGCACGACCCAGCCGCTCGCGCCCCTCCCCCAGGAATGACGAATTCACCCACGGTTTTGACGAGGCTTCATCAAAGCCGTGTCGGCGCCGCGTCATCAAGCCGTCAAACCCGCCTGATTTAATGCGGTTTTCCACGCCATCGGACGAGCCGTGAGGCTGGCATGAACCCTGCTGAACACCTTGCAGAGACAACGCAAGGAAAGACCTACATGATCGAACTTGAGCCCGGTAACACCCTGGAAATCAGTTTGAAAGAAGATGCTCAGGGTCGCGGCCGCGTGGAGCTTACGCTCCAGGCACACGGGTATTCGCTCAACCTCACCCCGCATCAGGCACGGGTGCTGGCGACCGAGCTCATCATGGCGGTCAACCGCGCCGAAGTGCGCGTCAACCTCAAGCACAACCAGAATGTGACGCGCGGCGCCCAGCCGATCGAGCAAAGGCGCGGCCTTTTCAGTCAGGCTTTCGCCAAATAAGTTTTAGGCCAGTCGAAGCCGACTGGCCCTGGGTAGCGGGCAGCCTGGCTGGACTACCCATAAGAAGCCCCGGATTGTCGGGGGCCCGCCATCCGTGATACGGTGGCACTAGGCGCGATGGATTCGTCCTCGCGCCTTTTTATTTCCACTATTTCGCAGGAACCCGCATGGCCGTCATCGAACTCACCCAGGACAACTTCGAATCCACCATCAAGGGCAACGACATCGTCGTCGTCGACTTCTGGGCGCCGTGGTGCGGCCCCTGCCGTGGCTTTGCGCCGATTTTCGAAGCGGCATCCGAGAAGCATGCCGACATCGTCTTCGCCAAGGTCAACACCGAAGCCGAACAGGATCTGGCCGGCTATTTCCAGATCCGCTCCATTCCCACGCTGATGGTGTTCCGCGAACAGGTCATTCTTTTCTCCGAAGCCGGCTCGCTGCCCGCCAACGCACTCGATTCGCTGATCGATCAAATAATGGGGCTGGACATGGCGCAGGTCCACAAGGACATCGCCGAGCAGCAGGCACAGGGCCCACAGGACCAGGCTTGATTGGCCTTGTCAGGCTCTCAATAGCTGCCGCAGCAGCGGCAGCGTGATCGGGCGCCGCGTTTCGAGACTAAAACGGTCCAGCGCCTCCAGCACCCGCAACAGGCTCTGCATGTCGCGCGCGGTGTGATTCAGCAGATAGTCCACCACCTGGGGCTCCAATCGAAACCCCAGGGTTTCGGCGTGCTGCGCCAGTGCGGCACGCTTTTCGGCGTCGTCCAGGGCCTGCATCTGGAACACCAGTCCCCAGCCCAGGCGGGTCTGCAATTCCGGCATTAGCGGCAGTTCGGCCGGCGCCACGCTGCCCGCGGCCAGCCACAACCCACCTGCTTCGCGCACCCGGTTGAACGCGGCAAAACCGGCGTGTTGCTGTACCGCACTCCATGACTCCACCTGATCCGCGATCACCGCCTGCGCGGCCTGCTGTCCGCTGAAATCGACCGTCATCCCGTTCGTCCGGCAGGCATGCGCCCAGGCGGCCAGCAGATAACTCTTGCCGCTGCCCGGCGCGCCCCACAGATAGACCATGCGCTCGACCGCGCTGCCGTCGAGCATGGCTGCAAGCTGCGCCATCAACTCGATATTGCGCCCCGCCACAAAGCGGGTAAGTTCAGGCTGGGCGGGGGGACGGATATCGAGAAGGAGCTGCTGCATGGGGCGCTAGGATAAGGCAAAAGCCCCGGCCCACTCCAGAAAAACCCTGGCGCCGCCAGGTGAAAACGCCTGCCGCGCAGCGCTATACTTGAAAACCTTTCATCTATCGATCCCAAGTCGTCCCCATGAGCCTTGCCTTTCCCGTTCCGGTCAAACCCGTGATCCAGCCGCCGCCGATGGTGGAGGAAGTGCTCGACGACGCCGAGCGCGCGACGCTGAAAGCGCGCATCAAGACACTGATGAAACAGCAGGATGCGGTGCTGGTTGCGCATTACTACACCTCGGCCGACCTGCAGGATCTGGCCGAGGAAACCGGTGGCTGCGTGTCGGATTCGCTGGAGATGGCGCGCTTCGGCCACGCCCATCCGGCGAAGACGCTGATCGTCGCCGGCGTCAAGTTTATGGGCGAAACCGCCAAGATCCTCAACCCGGAAAAGCGCGTCCTCATGCCTGACCTTGGCGCCGAGTGCTCGCTCGACCTGGCCTGCCCGACGGACGAATTCGCCGCCTTTTGCGACGCCCACCCGGACCGGATCTCGGTCGTCTACGCCAATACCAGCGCGGCGGTCAAGGCGCGTGCCGACTGGGTCGTCACCTCCGGCATCGCCGCCAGGATCGTCAAATACCTGCACCGGCAAGGCCACAAACTGCTGTGGGCGCCAGACCGCCATCTGGGTGAGTACGTACAGCGCATCAGCGGTGCCGACATGCTGCTGTGGCAGGGCTCGTGCGTGGTGCACGAGGCGTTCAAGGCCGAGGCGCTGAAGAAGCTGCGCGCCGAGCACCCCCATGCAGCGGTGCTGGTTCACCCCGAATCGCCGCAATCGGTGATCGCGCTGGCCGACGTGGTCGGTTCGACCACGCAATTGATCGAGGCGGTTCGTACCCTGCCCAATCCGGAATTCATCGTCGCTACCGACAACGGCATTTTCCACAAGATGCACGCCGCCGCACCCGGCAAGCTCCTGCTGGAAGCGCCGACCGCGGGCGAGGGCGCCACCTGTGTTTCCTGCGCACACTGCCCGTGGATGGCGATGAACGGCCTGAGAAAACTCGCCGCCGTGCTGGAAAACGGCGACAACGAAATCCATATCGAGGAATCCATCCGCGTTAAAGCCGCCGTATCGATCCAGCGCATGCTGGATTTTGCAGCGGCCGAAAAAACCGGGCAGATCCAGCTCGGCGACTGAACCGAGCGTAACCATGGCCGGAGCCAGCCTGCTCGCCCTGCTCGACGATATCGCCACCATCCTCGACGATGTGTCGGTGATGACCAAGGTCGCCGCCAAGAAAACCACCGGCGTGCTCGGCGACGATCTGGCGCTCAACGCGCAGCAGGTCACCGGGGTGAAAGCCGAGCGCGAACTGCCGGTGGTTTGGGCCGTGGCCAAGGGCTCGTTCAGGAACAAGCTCATTCTGGTTCCCGCCGCGCTCGCCATCAGCGCGCTGGCGCCCTGGGCGATCACGCCGTTTCTCATGCTGGGCGGCGCATTCCTATGCTTCGAGGGCTTCGAAAAACTGGCGCACAAATTCCTGCATCGTGAGGAAGCCGCGGCGCACCACGCCGAACTCACCCAGGCGCTGGCCGACCCGGTGGTCGATCTGGTGGC
This sequence comes from Thiobacillus sp., assembly GCA_035530575.1. Classification (GTDB taxonomy): domain Bacteria; phylum Pseudomonadota; class Gammaproteobacteria; order Burkholderiales; family Thiobacillaceae; genus Thiobacillus. The sequence goes on from DATKUP010000127.1 coordinate 202,502, forward strand.
GCAGGAACGCGACAAGGTCAGGGGCGCGGTGCGCACCGACTTCATCCTGTCCGCCGAAATCATCGTCATCACCCTGGGCTCGGTCGCGGCCGTGTCATTCGGCATGCAGGTCGCAGTGCTGGCCATCATCGCCATCCTGATGACCATCGGGGTGTATGGCCTGGTCGCCGGCATCGTCAAGCTCGACGATGCCGGACTCCATCTCAGCCAGCGGCCGGGTGACGGCTTTGCCCGCCTGCAGCGCAGCCTCGGACGCGGCATTCTGCGCGCCGCGCCATTCCTGATGAAAACCCTCACGGTGGTCGGCACCGCGGCGATGTTCCTGGTCGGCGGCAGCATCCTGATCCACGGCATACCGGGTTCACACGAGCTTGTCGGCGCCGCCACCCATGTCGCGGCAACCCTGCCGGCCATCGGCGACATGCTGGCCGCGCTCACTCCGCTGCTCATCGATGTGCTGACGGGTGTTGTCGCAGGCGGGCTGATTGTGGGCGTTGTAACGGCAACCCGGCGCCTGTTCGGATAATCCGCTCCGGCTGATTGCGGCTTGCCGTGTGACGGCTCACGGCTTGCGCCCATATCCCGTAAAATACCGGCTTTGAAGCAGATGAATTCGGCGTCGCCCCGGCGACGCCCGGACACGACCCGGCATGACCGCACGCTTGCGCGAAATCCCCTACAACTACACCTCGTTTTCCGACCGCGAAATCGTCATTCGCCTGCTCGGCGCAGACGCCTGGGACGTGCTCAATACCCTGCGCGGCGAGCGCAAGACGGGGCGCTCCGCACGCATGCTGTTCGAGGTGCTGGGCGATATCTGGGTGGTGCGGCGCAACCCCTATCTGGAAGACGACCTGCTCGACAATCCCAAGCGGCGGCAGATGCTGATCGAGGCGCTGCGGCATCGTCTGCACGAGATCGAGGTGCGGCGGCAGGGCAACGAACTGGTCGGCCAGCTGCTGGGAGCGGCCACGCGCACGGTGTATGAATTCGAGACCTGGTTCGCCGACACCGCCAGCCTGCGCACGCGCATCCTGCGCCGACTGGCCGGGGTGACCCGGCGCGACAACATTTCATTCGACGGCCTGGCGCGCGTCTCGCATGTCACCGACGCCACCGACTGGCGGGTGGAATACCCGTTCGTGGTGCTGACTCCGGACAGCGAGGCCGAGATGGCCGGGCTGGTGGCCGGGCTGATCGAACTGGGGTTGACCGTCATTCCGCGCGGCGGCGGCACCGGCTACACCGGCGGCGCGATACCGCTCACCGACCGGGCCGCGGTGATCAACACCGAAAAGCTCGAGACGATGAGCGCGGTGGAAATGACCCACCTGCCCGGCGTCGAATTCGAAGTGCCGACGATCCACTGCGGCGCCGGCGTTGTCACCAAGCGGGTAATGGAAGCAGCCGACGCGGCCGGGCTGGTGTTCGCGGTCGACCCGACCTCGGCGGATGCTTCCACCATCGGCGGCAACGTGTCGATGAACGCGGGCGGCAAAAAGGCCGTGCTGTGGGGCACCGCGCTGGACAACCTGGTGTCGTGGCGCATGGTCACGCCGGATGCCGACTGGATCGAAGTCACCCGGCTCAACCACAACCGCGGCAAGATTCACGACGTAGTCTCGGCCACTTTCGAGGTCCGCCGCTTTGCCGCCGACGGCAAGACACCGAAAGGCTCGCCGGAAATTCTCCTCATCCCCGGCAGCCGCTTCCGCAAGACCGGGCTGGGCAAGGACGTCACCGACAAATTCCTCGCCGGCCTGCCCGGCATCCAGAAGGAAGGCTGCGACGGCCTCATCACCTCGGCACGCTTCATCCTGCACCGGCTGCCGGCGCACACCCGCACCGTGTGCCTGGAATTCTTCGGCCACGCCTCCGAGGCCACCCCGGCAATCGTCGAAATCAAGGATTATTGCGACGCTCACGCCGACGTCCTGCTCGCCGGGCTGGAGCATCTCGACGCGCGCTACGTCAAGGCGGTCGGCTATGCGACCAAGGCGCCGCGTACCACGCGCCCCAACATGGTGCTGTTGATCGACGTGGTATCGGACAACGAGATCGCGGTCGGCGAAGCCGCTTCGCGTATCGTGCGCATCGCCAATGCGCGCGGCGGCGAAGGCTTCATCGCGGTTTCGCCCGAAACCCGCAAGATCTTCTGGCTCGACCGCGCCCGCACTGCGGCGATCGCGGCGCACACCAACGCGTTCAAGATCAACGAGGACGTGGTGATTCCGCTGCCACGGCTGGGCGATTACACCGACGGCATCGATCGCATCAACATCGAACTGTCGATCGCCAACAAGCTCGAACTGCTCGACGCACTGGCGGAATTCTTCGACTCGCCGCAGTTGCCGCTGCAGGAAGACGACGACACCGTCGCCGACCCGGCACAGGTGGAGGACAAGCGCCAGCGCGCACGGGCGCTGATCGAAACGGTGCGCACCCGCTGGGCCGATTACCTGGCCAACCTCGATGCGCCCTTCACTCCGCCCGCCGACGCGTGCCCTCCGCCCTCCATTCCCGACGCTCCGCTCACCCGCTTCACCGCCCTGCGCGACAAGCACATTCGCGTGTCGTGGAAGCGCGAAGTCCGCCGCGAGCTGCACCAGCTGTTCATCGGCCGGGAATACATCCCGGTGCTCGAGGCCTGCGACCGCATCCATAAAGAGGTGTTGAGAAGCCGCGTCTTCGTGGCGCTGCACATGCACGCCGGCGACGGCAACGTGCACACCAACATCCCGGTCAACTCCGACGACTACGCCATGCTGCAGGCTGCCAACGCCGCAGTTGCACGCATCATGAAACTCGCCACCGATCTCGGCGGGGTCATTTCAGGCGAGCACGGCATCGGCCTGACCAAGCTGGAGTTTCTCGACGCCGCGACGATCGCGACCTTCACCGACTACATGAAGAAGGTCGACCCCGCGCACCATTTCAACAAGGGCAAACTTCAGCCCGGCGCGGACCTGCGCAACGCCTACACGCCGTCGTTCGGTCTGCTGGGAGCCGAATCGATCATCCTCGAAGCCTCCGAGACCGGCGCCATCGCCGATTCGATCAAGGACTGCCTGCGCTGCGGCAAGTGCAAACCGGTATGCAATACCCACATTCCGCGCGCCAACCTGCTGTACTCACCGCGCAACAAGATCCTCGCCACCTCGCTGCTGATCGAGGCCTTCCTGTACGAGGAGCAGACCCGGCGCGGCGTCTCGCTCAAGCATTTCGACGAATTCAGCGACGTCGCCGACCACTGCACCATCTGCCACAAGTGCAAGAATCCCTGCCCGGTCGACATCGACTTCGGCGACGTCTCGATTGCCATGCGCAACCTGCTGCGCAAGCAGGGCAAGAAGAAATTCAATCCCGGCACCTGGGCCTCGATGGCCTTCCTCAACGCCACCGACCCCGCCACCATCAAGGCACTGCGGAAGCCGCTGATCGAGTGGGGCTATGCCGCGCAGCGCATGGGTCACACCCTGTTCAAGCGCATGGGGCTGATCCAGGCGCAGACGAAGAATCCACCCGCGTCCCTGGGCAGGCCCAAACTCGTTGCGCAGGTGATCCATCTGGTCAACAAGCCGATGCCGGGCGGGCTGCCGAAGAAAACCTCGCGCGCGCTGCTGGGGCTGGAAGATCCGTCGATCGTGCCGATCCTGCGCAACCCGGCCAAGCTGTCCGACGATGCCGACGCGGTGTTCTATTTTCCCGGTTGCGGCTCGGAACGGCTGTTTTCCCAGGTGGGGCTCGCCACCCAGGCGATGCTGTTCGAGCTCGGCGTGCAGACCGTGCTGCCGCCCGGCTACCTGTGCTGCGGCTATCCGCAGATCGCCGGTGGCCAGGCCGACAAGGGCGAAGCGATCACCGCCGCCAACCGCGTGCTGTTCCATCGCGTGGCCAATACGCTCAACTACCTCGACATCAAGACCGTGATCGTGTCATGCGGCACCTGCATGGACCAGCTTCTGAAATACGAATTCGAGAAGATCTTCCCCGGCTGCCGGCTGCTCGATATTCACGAATACCTGATGGAAAAAGGTGTGAAACTGGAAAACATCAGCGGTGAGAAATATCTCTACCACGACCCCTGCCACACGCCGATGAAGACCCACGCGCCGATGAAAGTCGCCAACGCACTGCTGGGCGGCGGCGTCGTTTTGTCAGACCGCTGCTGCGGCGAATCCGGCACGCTCGCCGTCAGCCGGCCGGACATTTCCACCCAGATCCGCTTCCGCAAGGAAGAGGAAATCCGCGCCAGCGTCGCCGCGCTCAACCCCGGCAAGCAGCCGGTCAAGCTCCTCACCAGTTGCCCCTCGTGCCTGCAGGGGCTGGCGCGCTACAGCGACGATGCAGGCACCGAACCCGATTACATCGTGATCGAGCTGGCGAAGCGTCTTCTGGGCGAGAACTGGATGGCGAGCTATCTCGCGCGGGTCGGCAACGGCGGCATCGAGCGGGTACTGCTTTGAACTGTCCGCTTTGCGACACGCCCGGCGGAACGGTGCTATGGCAGGACGATTTCTGCCGCGTGGTGCTGGCCGACGAACCGGATTACCCCGGCTTCCTGCGCGTCATTCTCAACGCCCACGTCAAGGAAATGACCGGCCTGCCGGCCGCCGATCGGCAAGCCTTGATGCGCGTGGTGTTCGCCGCCGAAGCCGCGTTACGCGAGGTGATGGCGCCCGACAAGGTCAACCTCGCCTCGCTCGGCAACGTGGTGCCGCACCTGCACTGGCACGTGATCCCGCGCTTTGCGGATGACCCGCATTTCCCCAATCCGGTGTGGGGCGCAAAACAACGCGACACGCCGCATGCCGCGCCACCGGATCTGAGTGCGCGGCTCGTCGCCTCGCTCACCCGCAAGGGGTAAGCCGTGGTTCTCCCCGCAAGGGGGAGGCCGTGGTTGTAAAGCCGATGAATCGGCAACAACCACGCACTAAAGACGCTGAAGCGTCAAGAACCACGCTCACCCGGCGGCTTTCTCCTGCGCGGGGAAAGGAATGACGGTAGCGGAAGGAGGGGCATTCAGCAGGCGCTGCGCGGGGAAGACGGCAGAAAAGGTGCTGCCCTTGCCGGGGATGGACTGGATGTCCAGGCGTGCGCTATGGCGGGTGAGGACGTGCTTGACGATGGCGAGCCCGAGCCCGGTGCCGCCGGTATCGCGCGAGCGGCTGCGGTCGACGCGGTAAAAACGCTCGGTCATGCGCGGAAGATGTTCGGCGGCGATGCCTTCGCCGGTATCGGTGACGGAAAAAACGCCCTCCCCATCACGCTCGCGCCAGTTCAGGTTGATTTCGCCACCGTCGGGGGTGTAACGCACGGCATTCGATACCAGGTTGCCGAGCGCGCTGCGAATCTCCTGCAAATTGCCTTTCAGCCAGGCGCTGCTGTCGAGCTGCAGGCTGACCCGGTGCCGCCCGTGACTCAGCGACTCGGCCTCGGATTTCAGTGCATGGGCCAGTTCGGCGATATTAACGAGTTCGTCTTTTAGCGTGTGATCGGTGCTTTCCAGGCGCGACAGGGTCAGTAAATCATCCAGCAGGCGCTGCATGCGCCGGGTGTGGTCGAGCATCAGGTCGAAATAGCGACGCGATTCGCTTGCCGCCAGGTCGGGCGTATCGGCGAGGGTTTCAACGAAGCCGCCGACCACGGTCAGCGGGGTGCGTAATTCATGCGAGACGTTTGCGATGAAATCGCGCCGCATGGTGTCGACGCGTTCGAGATCGGTGATGTCGCGCGCGACCAGCAGTTTCTTGCCTTCGCCGAACGGCACCAGTTGCAGCGACAGGGTCAGCTCGCGGTTGACCGGCGACTTGCACACCAGGCGACGCGAATAATCGGCGGCGTCGAGGAAATCCAGAAAATGCGCCTGCCGCAGCAGGTAACGCACGAACTGGCCGCGGTCGCGCTCGCAGTCCAGTCCCATGTACTTGCGCGAAGCGGGATTGCACCAGTCAATCTGCTCATTGCCGTTGAGAATGACCATGCCGTCAGGCACCGCCATCGTGGCATGCTCGAACTGTTCGAGCGCGTTGGAGAGCTCACTGCGGCTGACGCGCTGGCGGCGCTGGAGTTTTTGCAGGCGGTAGAAAATGTCGCCCCAGGTGCCGGTGGCGTCGGGCGGATCCACTTCATCGGGACTTTCCAGCCAGCGCGACAGGCGAAATTCCTGCCACAGCCGGCGCAGCATCTCGAAGGCCTGGATGCCTGCCAAAAAACCCAGTGCAGCCACCCAGCCCCAGCCAGCCCATAAAAACAGGGCAACCAGCAATACGCTGGCCAGCACGCCGAGCGGACGCCACCAGAAGCCCATATTTAACAGTCCGATGAAAGCAACGTAGACAGATTATCTCACTTCGGCCGAAAATCGGTAGCCCGATCCGCGCACAGTCTGGATCAGTTCGGCGTGACCGGACGGCTCCAGCGCCATGCGCAGGCGGCGGATATGGACGTCGACCGTGCGCTCCTCCACGAACACATCGTCGCCCCAGACCTGATCGAGCAGCTGGGTGCGTGAGTAGACACGCTCGGGGTGCGTCATGAAGAAATGCAGCAGGCGAAATTCGGTCGGCCCCAGTTCCAGTGCCTGGCCGCGGCCCTGCACGCGATGGCTGGCGGGGTCGAGCCGCAAGCCGTTGATTTCCACCAGTTCGTCGGTCATCTGCGGCGCACGGCGGCGCAACACGGCCTTGATGCGCGACACCAGCTCGCGCGGGGAAAATGGCTTGGTGATGTAATCGTCGGCGCCGCTGTCCAGCCCCAGCACCTTGTCGCGCTCTTCGCCGCGCGCGGTCAGCATGATGATGGGGATCGGCTGGTAGCGTTCGTCGCTGCGCAGGCGGCGGCACAGGTCGACGCCCGACATGCCGGGCAGCATCCAGTCGAGCAGGATGACGTCGGGCAACGTGCTCTTGAGGAAGCTCAGCGCATGCTCGGCGTCACCGGTGGCAGTGACCTGATGGCCGGCCTGCGTCAGGTTGAACCTGAGCAGCTCCTGAATCCCGGGTTCGTCTTCGACCAGCAAAATATTGGCAGCCATGGGTGACTCCAGCTCTGTTTTGATGGTGACCATACTATGGCAGCAGTATGACTGATTTATGACACCGGCATGCCCATGCCAAACCCGCGCCAGCCGTGCGCTGGTAGAATTCCCGGCTTATTCGTTTACCCAGACTGCCATGGATAAAACCACCCATTTCGGCTACAAGCAGGTCGCCGAGTCCGAAAAAGCCGCCAAGGTGGCCGAGGTCTTCCATTCCGTCGCCGCACAGTACGACATCATGAACGACCTCATGTCGGCCGGCCTGCACCGGTTGTGGAAGCGTTTTACGGTGGCGCAGGCGGGTCTGCGGCCAGGCATGAAGGTCCTCGACGTCGCCGGCGGCACCGCCGACCTCACCCGGCTGTTCCTGAAGGAAGTCGGCGAAACCGGCACCGTGCTGCTCACCGACATCAATTTCTCCATGCTGCGCGAAGGCCGCGATCGCATGCTGAATGAGGGCAGGACCCCGCCCACTGTGCAGTGCGACGGCGAGCGGCTGCCGTTTCCCGACAATTATTTCGATTGCGTGTCGGTGGCCTTCGGTCTGCGGAACATGACGCACAAAGACCAGGCGCTGGCCGAGATGAACCGCGTGCTCAAACCCGGCGGGCGGTTGCTGGTGCTGGAGTTCTCCCGTGTGTGGAAGCCGCTGGAACCGGCCTACGATCTGTATTCCTTCAAGCTGCTGCCGCTGATGGGCAAACTGGTCGCCAACGACGCCGACAGCTACCAGTATCTGGCCGAGTCGATCCGTATGCATCCCGGCCAGGAGGAGCTGAAAGCCATGATGGAAACGGCAGGCTTCGCCAGGGTCAGCTACCACAACCTGACGGCCGGCGTGGTGGCCCTGCACAAGGGCTTCAAGGTTTGATCGTTGAAACCCTGATCGAGCGCAGCCTGAATCACCTGCTGCAGCAGTCGCCCGGCGCGGCCGAGGCGTTGCTGCGCCATGCCGGGCGCAGCGTGCGCTTTGACCTGGCGCTCGCGCAATACGACTTCCGCATCGCCGACGACGGCTACTTTTCCGAAGTGGGGGTCGACGCCCCCGACGCCGTCATCCGCCCCACTCCTGCGCTCGTCACCCGCCTGCCGTTCTTCGGCCGCGACGCGCTGCGCGACGCCGACTACAGCGGCGACCCGGCACTGCTCGCCACGCTCGACCGCGTGTTCAGGCAGCTGGACTGGGACGTCGAAGCCGACCTCGCGCCGCTCGTCGGCGATATCGCCGCGCATCGCCTGCACGTGTTCGGGCGCGATGCTCTGGCCGGTCTCGCCCATGCGTTCTCCGCGCTGGGCCACAACGCCGGCGAATACGTGGTCGAGGAAGCCGAGCTGATGGCGCGCGCAATCGACGTCACGCGCTTTAACCGCGCCATCGACGTGCTGACCGATGATGTGGCGCGGCTGCAAGCCCGCCTGCGCTTGCTGGAAGCCGGCCACGCATGAAACTGCTGCGCCTTGCCCGCATCCTCACCGTCGGTTTTCGCTTCGGTCTGGAAGAGTTCTTTCTCGGCCACGAACGGGTGCGGCCGCTACGCTGGCTGGTGCGCGCCACGCTGTTCTGGCGCCCCCTTGCCGAACCGCGCGGAATGCGTCTGCGTCGCGCACTGGAGGCGCTGGGTCCGATTTTCGTCAAATTCGGGCAGATGCTGTCGACCCGGCGCGACCTGGTGCCGCTCGACATCGCCGACGAACTCGCTCTGCTGCAGGACCGGGTGCCGCCCTTCCCGTCCGTCGAGGCCGTCGCCACACTGGAGAAGCTGTACAGGAAACCGCTGGCCGAAGTGTTCGCCGAATTCGATCCCACCCCGGTCGCTTCAGCCTCGGTGGCACAGGTGCATTTCGCCCGGCTGCACGACGGCACCGCCGTCGCGGTGAAGGTGCTGCGCCCCGGCATCGCGCCGGTGATCGCGCACGACGTGTCGCTGCTCTATGCCGCAGCAGGCCTGGTCGAAAAACTGTTTGCCGACGGCAGGCGGCTGCGCCCGCGCGAGGTGGTGGCGGAATTCGAAAAACATCTGGGGGACGAGCTCGACCTGATGCGCGAAGCCGCCAACTGCTCGCAGCTGCGGCGCAACTTCAAGGATTCACCGCTGCTCCTGGTGCCCGGGGTGTACTGGGATTATTGCGGTCACGACGTGATGGTGATGGACCGCATGCAAGGTATCCCGGTGAGCCAGATCGAGCGCCTGCGCGAAGCCGGCGTCGACATCCCGAAGCTCGCCGCCACCGGAGTGGAAATCTTCTTCACCCAGGTGTTCCGCGACGGTTTTTTCCACGCCGACATGCACCCCGGCAACATCCTGGTGCGTCCGGGAAGCCGCCCGCTCCCCGGGGAGGCGGACGCTGAGCCCAAACCGCTTAACGACCAATACATCGCGCTCGACTTCGGCATCATGGGCACGCTCACCGAGGTCGACAAGCAATATCTCGCGCGCAACTTCCTCGCCTTCTTCCGCCGCGACTACAAGGGGGTGGCGCTGGCGCATCTGGAATCCGGCTGGGTACCGGCCGACACCCGCATCGACGAGCTCGAAGCCGCGGTGCGTGCGGTGTGCGAACCGGTGTTCGACCGCCCGCTAAAGGACATTTCCTTCGGTCGCGTGCTGCTGCAGCTGTTCCAGACGTCGCGCCGCTTCAACGTCGAAATCCAGCCGCAGCTGGTGCTGCTGCAGAAAACCCTGCTCAACATCGAAGGCCTCGGCCGCCAGCTCGACCCCGAACTCGACCTGTGGAAAACCGCCAAGCCGTTTCTGGAACGCTGGATGAACGAACAGCTCGGCTGGCGCGCGCTGGTGAAGAACCTGCAGACCGAAGCGCCAAAATGGGCCGCCCTGCTGCCGCAACTGCCGCGCCTGGCACATCAGGCCTTGAACGAAAACCGGCTGGCCCAGGTGGAAGCCGGCCTCACCCTCATGCTGCATCAGCAGCACACCCGCAACCGCTGGCTCGGCGTCATCGCCGGCCTGCTCGCCATACTGGCGGCCGCCACCCTCTATTTCAACCTGCGATAAGGACTCGCCATGCTGATCGGCTTCGTCGTGCTGTATCTGGTGCTATCCATCGGCATCGGCCTGTATGCCGCCACCAAAGTCCATAGCGCAGCCGACTACATCACCGCCGGCCGCTCGCTGCCAATGGTCGTCGTCATCGCCATGGTGTTTGCTACCTGGTTCGGCGCCGAAACCGCGCTCGGCATCCCCGCCACCTTCCTCGACGAGAACCTCGGCGGCACGATTTCCGATCCCTTCGGCGCCTCGCTCGCGCTGATCCTGTTCGGCCTGTTTTTCGCCCGCCCGCTGTACCGGATGAAGCTCATCACCCTGGGCGACTTCTTCCGCCAGCGCTACAACCGTGCGGTCGAGGTGGTGATCTCGGTTGCGATCGCGCTGTCCTACCTGGGCTGGGTGTCGGCGCAGGTGGTGGCGCTGGGACTGGTGTTCAACGTGCTCTCGGACGGCCTCATCACCCAGCCGCAGGGCATCCTCATCGGCGCGGCGGTGGTGATGCTCTACACCCTGTTCGGCGGCATGTGGTCGGTGGCGCTGACCACCCTGGTGCAGATGACCGTCATCGTCACCGGCCTGTTGTGGATTTCAAAGCTGGTGAGCGACATGCCCGAGGTCAACGGCATCATGCCGGTGGTCGAGCACGCTGCCGCGATCGGCAAGTTCGAATTCTGGCCGCCGCTGGAATGGGCGGCAGTGGTCACCTTCATCGCCGGCCTGTTGACCATGGGACTGGGCTCGATCCCGCAGCAGGACGTGTTCCAGCGCGCCAATGCCGGCAGGTCCGAACGCATCGCGGTATGGGGCACCGTTATCGGCGGCGCGCTGTACTTCGTTTTCGCCGCGGTACCGATCTACCTCACCTATTCCGCCACCCTGGTCGACCCCGCCATGACCGCAGCCGTGCTGGCCGACGACGCCCAGCTGGTGCTACCCACTTTCGTCAAGACCCATCTGCCGCTCTACGCGCAGATCGTTTTTTACGGTGCGCTGCTGTCGGTCATCATGTCGACCGCCTCCGGCACCCTGCTGGCGCCGTCGGTCACCATCTCGGAAAACATCATCAAGGAATTCATGCCGCATCACCGCATGAGCCAGAAAAGGCTGCTGTGGGTCACCCGCAGCGTCGTCGTCGCCTTCGCCGTGATGGTGGTGTTCTATTCGCTGTGGTCGCTGCAAACCGAAACCAGCATCCACCAGATGGTCGCCAATGCCTACAAGGTCACGCTGGCCTGCGCCTTCGTCCCGCTGGTGGCGGGGCTGTACTGGAAGCGTGCCACCAACCTGGGGGCGGGGCTTTCCATCGTGCTGGGGTTCGGCTGCTGGATCGCGATGGAATTTATCGCCCCGGATGCCGCGTTGCCGCCGCAGTTCACCGGCCTCATCGCCAGTACGCTCGGCATGATCGCGGGGTCGCTGGCAAGCCCCCTGCATCGCGCCTGATCGCCGCGGCCTCCTGTGCGAAAACGGCGGCTCGCAGCCGCTGTTTTTCTTTGTGCGCCTGCTGCCGGATCAGCGCAGATAACCCTCGTGCTCCAGCTTCAGCAGAATCTGCTGCACCGCTTCGTCGATGCCAAGATGGGTGGTGTCGATCGCCAGCTCCGGATTTTCCGGCACTTCGTAAGGATCCGAAACACCGGTGAATTCGGGAATCAACCCAGCGCGTGCCTTGGCGTAGAGGCCTTTGCGGTCGCGCGACTCGCAGGTTTCGATGGGGGTGGCGACGTGGATTTCTATAAACCCACCCACTGCTTCGATCATGGCGCGCACGTCACGACGGGTCAGGCGGTACGGCGCAATCGGCGCGCAGATGGCTATGCCACGGTTTTTCGTGATTTCAGCGGCGACAAAACCGATGCGCCGCACGTTGATGTCGCGGTGCGCCTTGGAAAACCCGAGTTCGGATGACAGGTGGCGCCGCACGATGTCGCCATCGAGCAAGCTCACGCAGCGTCCGCCCATTTCCATCAGCCGTGCGGTCAGCGCGCGCGCCAGGGTGGACTTGCCCGAACCTGACAGGCCGGTAAAAAATACGGTGAAGCCCTGGCGTTCGCGCGGCGGACTCTGCCGGTGCAGTTCACTCAGCACTTCGGGGAAGCTGTACCAGTCGGGAATTTTCAGCCCGGCCCGCATGCGGCGCCGGAATTCTTCGCCGCTCAGGGTAAGCAGGCGTGCGTTTGTGGGCGCTGCGGATTCCGGCAGATGTTCGGCGCGATCCTCCACATACACCATGCGCGGGTAGGCAATGAGCTGCACGCCGATTTTGCCGACCAACTCGGCGATGGGCAGGTCGGCGTGGGGTGGGGTAAGGTCTTCGCCGCGGCGGCAGCTGCCCCCGGCCTGATGTTCGCCGCCGGCAATCAGCAGGCCGCAACCGTAATTGCGCGCGACGATGGCGCGCAGCAGCAGTGCGCGGGCGCTGGCTTCGCGCGGCGGCGCCGGCAGCAGCGACAACTGGGTGGTGGCCGCCGGAAAACGCTCGCGGATGGCGAGGAAGCTGCGCACCAGGCCAAAATAACCGGGCGCGTCGGTGATGTCTCCGCCCACCTGCGGATGCAGCAGCAGGTTGGCCTCGTTCTCGATCGCACTTTTCAGGCAGAACTCGAACTGCGCACGGTGCATCGGATGATGTGCCTGCCAGGCAATGACGCGTCGCCAGCCGCGGCGAACGAGCAGTGTGCGCAATTCGGCCGGGGTGGCACGCAGGCTGGCAAAATCCGCATGCGGCGGCAGGGATGTGCCCTCGACACGGCCGCCCAGATGCCAGCTGTCGCCGTCCTGCCACGCGTCGCTGACGGTCAGTACCGCGAGCATGAATCCTTCGCCGTCGCGCAGCGCCACCCGGTCGCCCGGCTTCAGTTCGGCTGCGATCTTTTGACGGCTGCCGAGCGTGACCGGCAGCGGCCAGAAAGTGCCGTCATCAAGCTTCATTTCAGTTGCGACCTGCACGCATTGCGTACGCGTCATGAAGCCGGCAAGCGGCGAGTAGGCGCCGCTCATCAGCATTTCAAGCTCGCACTGCTGCCGCCAGTCGAGATCGAGCGAAGGCAGGCCCAATGCTTCCCGTTTGAGCGCATCGCTCCCGGCAGGGTCGATCAGATTGACGAGGGTGCCGCCATAGGGTGCGATCAGTTGATTCATGTCAGATCGGGGCAAAATCGCGTCACTCAAAAGTTTTAAAAAACAAGGCAATAAACCGGCCAAGCTCGGATTCCGGCAGGTGATTGATGCCGGCGGCGCCACGGCGACCGCCGCCGTCGAACTGGCTGCACAGCTCGTCCGCGCCCGACCGGGCAACCAGCGGTGCGCGCACGCTGACGAGGTAGCCGCCCTCCGGCTTGGCGGTGAGCACGGCATGCGCCTGCGCGGGCGACTCGACTGCCAACCAGTTGCCGAACACGCCGGAAATCCGTCGCGCCCATTTTTCTGCGGGCAGCATGAAGATGCGGCCGCTGGCACGCGCTTCCATGGGTTCCACGGCAACGGCACGCGCCATGTCCTCCCGATAGCCTGTTTTCAGCGTTGGATAGGCCGGCGACTCGGCGATGAAGGCGAAGGGGTCGGCAAACGGGCGCAGCTGGCGATATAAATCTGCCGGGTCGAAAAACAGGTCGTCGAGCGTTTCGCCGTAGCCGTTGTAATTGAGGCATTCGCCCAGCAACTGTAATTGCGCCAGTTGGTCGGCCGACAGGCTCAGTGGCACGGCGGCCTGCCGGGCGGCATCGGCGAGGTTGTCGCCGAACGCGGCGACGACCGCCCACGCCAGATGCCTGCCCTGCAAATGCCGGTTCACCAGCAGGCTGGTGCAGACGTTGGCATCGGTATCGATGTGCGGTTCGAAATTCGGATGAACCGGAATGTCGCCCGGCTGATGGTGATCGAAGTAACGCACCTGCGCGCCCGCTTCGAGCAGCCTGTCCAGCGCGTCACGATTTTTCGACAGTGCGATGTCAAGCACGGTAACGCGGTCTCCCGATTGGGCTTCGACCCGTTTCAGCAGGCTGATGTCGCGCTTGGGGCCGGTGACCAGCCTGGAATCCGCAGGAGCATCCAGGCGCAACTGGTGCAGCGCGCAAATACCGTCAGCATCGCCGTTGAAAACATCAATGAGGGGCATAAATTCGTTAAGCGGTCGGAAGTGCGGCCATTGTAGGAAAGCGAGCGCCACAATGACAAGCACGCGCAGCGTAATCGGTCAGCGCTCCGCAAGAACAGATGGGTCGGGAACTGCTGGTCATAGTTGTCGATTTCGCCAGCCCGAACAAGTATAAAGCCGGGCGCGGCGCAGCCAGGTGCGCAGGTAGCGGCGGACGTGGCTGTTCAGATCGGGGGGCGGGACGAGAAACCAGTTCAACAGCCACCGCGCAATTCACCACGACCGCCAGTTAAAGAATCTGACCTTTCCGGACGATAAAGAAGAATGATGGCTGGTCACAAGTGTCGCCGACGACAGGGCCAGCAATGATTGAAAATTATTGTGAATTTTCAGGAACTATTGTAGCCTCACCAAATTGCTTTGGTATCAAAGCCCTACCGCATCTTCTTAAAGTTTTTAAAAGGATTTAAACAAATGAATTGCCGCTTATTGATGTCCCGGTTATCAATTTTCCCATTGGTCCTGGCCGCTGCACTTTCCGGCTGTGGAGAAAATACCACTTCTCTCGAACCTGCCCCCTTGGCCGTGTCGCCCGCCGACGCAGTGGCCTACAACGGCAGCCCCGTCACCCTGTACATTAGCGGCGGCACCATTCCCTACACGGCGACCAGCAGCAACTCAGCCGTGATCAACGTACCCAATAGCGTTGGCGGCACAACCATGGTATTCGACGCCAGCAACGTTGCAGAAGACACCTTGGTCAACCTGGATGTGCGCGATTCAAAGGGCGAGATGGCCACGTCCACGATCACGGTGAAACCCTCGGTCATCAGCAATACCCTCACCGTCACACCCGACCCGGCAGCGCCGGGGGTCGGTTGCGACCCCGCAGTATGCAGCGGACTGACGGCATTGGTGACGGTACAACTTAAAAACATGGCCACCCCCTTGGTCAACCGGAATGTCCGGTTTGACGTAGTGCAGGGTGATTACCAGTTCATTACCAACAGCAGCGCCACCACTTTCGCCGACACCATCACCGCCACCACGGATCAAAACGGCTACGCGCATGTTCGCCTCAAGGCCAATGTCAACGCGCCAACCCAATATGCCATCCTGAAAGTCACCGACGAGATTGGCGGCTCCGTCCTGCAAACCACCTTCACTATCGCACAGTACACCGATGGCGTCGGCATTCTGTCAGTCGTGCCCGAGACCCACACCATTACCGCTTACTACGAGAACACTTGCAGCTTCGGGGCCAGAGTGGACTATCTCATCTACGGCGGCACCCCGCCCTATACGGTGCAATCGACCTCGACCGGGGTCGCAACCGTTTCCCCCAGCACAGTGCTGACCAATGGCGGCGGCTTCACCGCCACCACGCAAAACGCTTTCTGCCCCGGCACCGCGATCATCGCCATCAGGGACGCTACCGGCAGGGTGATTGAGGCAACGCTGGAAAACAAGGCAGGGGGAGAAACTGTACCGGAACCGGTTACCGTGGATTTGTTCGTTACCTCAACAGCGGTAACGGTTGCAGCTGGGTCTACCAGAACCGTCACCATTGGCGGAAGCGCTACGCCTTACTACGTATCGAGCAATGACCTCTCAATAGCGACGGCATCCGTTGCCGGGGCCACTTTAACCATTACCGGGGTTGCCGCTGGCTCGACAACAGTAACAGTGACCGACTCGAAAGGTGCAGCGAAGACGATTAACGTCACCGTTACTCCTTAAGCAAGCATAACGTGGGCAGCTTCGTTGCACACGTTTAACGCTCATAAGCCCCTCCTCGCGAGGGGCTTTTTTGTGTTCGTGACATGAGAGAAATCAGATAAGGCCCTGTGAGTTACGCGGGGCCGCAGACACCAGATGCCCTGCGCGAAGCGATTGCCGGTAGCCAGAAGAACAAAAAATCTAGCCGCGGCTCGTCTATGAGCGAATCCACCAGCCCCACGATAAGGAATGATGTCAGCGAAATTAAAGAGGGTAAGCGACATGGCGTCATGGCCGGCCCGCCTCAGCAGCGTCAAGTCGGTAGCCGCCAGCAGCACGACAAATGCGCCCAAACCGAACCAGCCCTGTTCAAACAGGACATGAACAAAGAGGTTTTTGGTGTGCCAGGCGAGATGGCTGTCGGTAGAGAAGAACCATCGCTGCATGCCTTTTGAAAAATCACCATTGCGGACAAGATTGCGCCCGCTGTCGTCAAGCAGGGCGACATTGCCCACATCGATCAGGGTGGTCTTGTTCTGATGAACATCGAGAGCTTGACCAGGCGTTGGAGCGGGCTGCCTGGCGGACCGAAACGGTGTGTCTGGATACGGATTTCGTGACGCTGCCATTGGCCATCGTCCGATGGGAATTTAAGAGTGTTCCACGTACAGGTGAAGGAATACAGCATCGCTTTTTCGCACACGGGCAACGTCAATGCAGCCGATTCCGCCAATGTCCGCACGTCCAGCCGGATACGATAGGTACGCCCCGGCTCGACGGGTAACACTTGCTCGAAATACAGCGACCCGCCCCCCTCCGCGACGCAGAAACGTCAGAATAGTTGTCGCCTCGATATGATCTAGGATTTGGGAGGGCCTGCGGACCGGGCAACGCGCTCTGCCTGGAAAACACGTTGTAGCGGATAACCGTGTCGTGACGGCCCGCGTGTTCGAGCGGGCGCGTTTTCTGGTGCTTGATCTGCAGGCTGTGGCCCAGGGTCTGGCTGACCCGGTTGCCCTCGACGATGCCGCCGACAAAAGGGTCGCTGCCATCCGAATCGCCGAAATACATGCCGGTCCCCACCCGTTCGATGCGGTTGTTTCTGGCCACCCAGCCGAATGCCGGACACTTGGTGGAGATGCCCACATTCTGCTTCGACGCGGCGTGGTCGTGGATGTAGAGATGTTCCAGCGTGATGAAATCGGCATGGCGGCTTGTGGCCATCGGCCTTGACCGCATCCACCGGCAGCTTGCCGCCATCGAGCCGCAGATGGCGCAACACCAGGTGACGCACGTTGACCAGGCTGACCGTATTGGCACCCGGCCGCGCGATGAAGCGCAGCGACGCAGCCGGGTCGGCGGCTTCGATGACGATCGGTTGGCCGACATGTCCGGGCAGATTGTGGAGCGGTAAGCCCCGGCGATAATCCCCCGGCGCCAGCAGCACGCGGTCGCCCGGCTGCAGGTGGCGCAAATAATCACGGTAATTTTGCGCATCCACGCCCTAATCCGCAGCGTCGGACAGCGGCAACCCGCTCTTCAGCAAGTCCAGCTTGCCGCAGAGGATACGGGTCATCCCCCCCACGCCCTGGCGCCCGGTATCCACCACGATGTCGGCCACTTCACGATACAGCGGGTCGCGCTGCTGGTATAGCTCGCGCAGTTTGGTCAGCGGATTGTCGGTTTGCAGCAGCGGGCGGTTGCGGTCGTGCCGCGTGCGTTCATACAAATGCTCGGGTGTGCCGCGCAAATAAATCACCACGCCATTTTTCTTCAGGTTTTCGCGGTTGGCTGCCGACAGTACCGCGCCGCCGCCGGTGGCCAGCACGATTCCGGACCGGGTCGTCAGCTCGGCGATCACCGCCTCCTCGCGCTTGCGAAACCCCGCCTCGCCCTCGATTTCGAAAACCACCGGAATCTTGACCCCGGTGCGCGCCTCGATCTCGTGGTCGGAGTCGTAGAAGGTGCAGCCGTAATGCCTCGCCAGCAGCCGCCCCACCGTGGTCTTGCCGGCACCCATCAGCCCAACGAGGAAAAGGTTGTCTTGCTTGCTCATGGCGCCATTCTAATTGAGAGTGACCTGTTGGAAAGTGGGGCATGGGAAGGGTGCGGGAAGAAAATCCGAGCGAAAAAAAGCGCGGGACACGCCCGCGCTTTTGTATTTTCCGCGATCAACGGAGTGACAGGCGCTCGTCGATGATGCGCGGCGTGAGGAAGATGATCAGCTCGGTCTTGCTGTTCTCCTTGGTGGTGGTTTTGAACAGATTGCCGAACAGCGGCACATCGCCCAGCAGCGGCACCTTGTTCACGGTCGAGTTTTCGTCGCCGTCAAAGATGCCGCCCAGCACCAGCGTTTCACCGTTGTTGACGCGCACCTGGGTCTTGATCCGCTTGGTATCGATTGCGGGATCGGAAATGCCAGAGATGAAGCGCACCGCGTCTTTCTGCACCTCGACCGTCAGGATGACGGAATCGTTGTTGAGGATCTGCGGATCGACCAGCAGGCACAGAAAGGCGTCCTTGAACGTCACCGTTGCGGGCTCGTTGGCCGTCGCGGGTGTGACGTACGGAATCTGCATACCGTTGAGAATTACCGCCGGCTTCTGGTTACTTGTCATCACGCGCGGATTGGAAATCACCTTGCCCTTGTTATCTGCTTCCAATGCGCGCAACTCCAGGCTCAGAAGATTGCCATTGGCGAGATTCAGCAGGGACAAAGCCACGTTCCCTGCACCGTCAGTGGTCGGCAACGCCTGCCCCTCTCCCGTACTATCGAACAGAACAGGGTCGCCACCAGCGTTTCCACTCTTGGCTGCAGTAAAACTCAGGCGCGCACCCAGATCGCGGCTCCAGCCATCGGTCGCCACCACCACCCGCGCCTCGATCATGACCTGGCGCGCCGGCACGTCCAGCCGTGCCAGCAGTTCGCGCACTTCCTGAATCTTGCGTGCCGTGTCGGTGATGATCAGCGTATTGGTTTTCAGCTCATAGGTCGCACGGCCTCGCTTGGTCAGGACTTTCTGATCGTTCTCGCCTTTGCCCTGCTGCGAAGCCTGGGCCGCCGCTGCGCCGCTCAGCCCCTGCGCCTGCGCCGAACAGTTCACCGCGTTGTTGCCGGCGGAAGCGAGGAAGGCGCCGGCTGCGAAGCCATACAGCATGGTTTGCGCTTCATCCGCCCGCATGTAGTTCATCTGGATGTATTCGGTGGTCAGGGGCTCCAGATCGGCCACCGCGGAGCGAGCTTCATACTCGAGCTTCTCCTTGGCCATCAGTTCATCCTTGGGCGCGACCCAGATGACGTTGCCGTTCTGGCGCTTGTCCAGGCCCTTGGTTTGCATGATGAGGTCGAGCGCCTGATCCCACGGCACGTCTTTCAAGCGCAGGGTGAGATTGCCGGTCACGGAGTCGCTGGCGATGATGTTGAGGCCGGTAAAGTCTGCGATGACCTGCAGCACCGAGCGCACTTCGACGTTCTGGAAATTGAGCGAAAGTTTCTCGCCGGTGTATTTCGTCTTGCCGTCAGCGGTTTTCTTCTGCGCATCGTCGCTCTGCTTGACTTCGACGATGAAGCTGTTGTCGGTCTGGTAGGCGGAATACTCCCAGCCGCCTTTGGGCTGGATCACCATACGGGTGTTGTCGCCCAGGGTATAGGTTTCGACGATCTGCACCGGGGTGCCGAAATCGGCCACGTCCAGACGGCGCTGCAGGGCTCTGGGCAATTCGGTGCCGATGAAGTCGACCACCACGCCGCCGGCCTGCTGGCGGATGTTGATGCCCGCCTGCGCGTCGGACAGGGTGGTCACGATGCGTGCCTCGCCCGCGGCGCCGCGCCGGAAATCGACATCGCGAATGCTGTGGCGCGCCGAACCGGGCGCGGCTTCGGCAAAACGCGGGCTGACATTCACCGGCGCGGCCCCGACGCCGACGCCGACATCGCCCAGCGCGACGAGCAGCGACTTGCCATCGATCCGGGCTTCGTATTCAACCGACTTGTTGAGGTTCAGCACCAGACGCGTGCGCGTGCCGGCCTGCACCACGTTCACGCTCGACAGCGGACCGAGATTGGCCTCCACGGTATTGCGCCCCATGGCGTTGCCGGTGTCGGGCAAGTCGAGCGCGATGCGTGGCGGGTTGCCTACGGTGAAGCCGGCCGGGGTGGCGGTCAGCGCATTCTTCAGGTTGACGCGCACCACGACCTTGCCGCCAGGCAGGGTCGTGGTCTCGACGCTTTCCACCGCGTTGCCGGTGGGCGGCGCATCGGCAGCGCGCACCGCGAGCGGCAACGCCAAACCGGCGAGCAGGGCAATCCCGAACAGATGACGGATCATACGATCTTTCACGAGCTTCAACTCGTAGAAAATCGGAGTCCCCTTGTGGGGCATTTTCCGGGCAATGCTACGAACAATGGTTTTGGGCAATGCGTTCATGTCAGCCTCTTTGGGATTCAGTGCTAAAGGTCATTCTTGCAAAAGCAGGGTGCTGGTGCGCTCGGACCAATCTCCGGCGCTATCCTGGACAATTTCACGCAAGCTCACTTCACCATCGCCGATCTGTGTGATGCGGCCGAAGTTCTGCCCGGCATAATTGCCCTTTTTGACGTGGTAGATTGCGTTGTCCGGCGTTTTGATCACCGCGTGGACCACCCCTTGTCTGGACAGCATGCCCACCATTTTCAGGGTTTCCAGCGAGTAGGCCTCAAGCGGCTCCTTCGGGCGGTTGAGATCGGGCTGCATGCCGCCTCCGCCGCCGGTCGAGAGTTTTCTTGGCTTGAAGGGGTCGGGCAGGTCGAAGGCGTTGTAGGTGAACGACTCATACACTTTGACCTGCGGCAGCGGCTCGATTTTTCCCTGCATATCCTTGCCGGTCTCGGCGACAAAGGTTTGCAGATCGTCCATGCTGTCGCCGCCGCAAGCGGTCAGGCCCAACGTAAGAAAAAGAATGGCCAGGCGCTTCATTTCTTTTGCTCCTTGGCTTGCTGTTTGCGGGCGATCACTTCTTCGTCGTCCAGATAACGGTAAGTCTTGACGATGGCATCCATGTTCAGCACACCGTCCTTGGCGGGTTCCATGGCGATGTTCTGCAAGGTGACGATGCGTGACAGCTTGGAAACGTCGCTGACGAAGGCCGCTACGTCGTGGTAACCGCCGGTAACCTTCACCCGGATCGGCGTTTCGGCATAGAACTCGGAAACGGTTTCGGCATCGGGCTTGAACAGGTCGAACTGCAGCCCACGCCCCAGACCCGCCTGGTTGACGTCGGTGATCAGCGCATCCATTTCCTGCTTGTTGGGCAATTGCTTCAGCAGCGCGCCGAAGGCCTGCTCGATGTCGGCCAGCTGCTTGGTGTAAGCCTCCAGATTGATGGCCTGGTTTTTCTTGGTGGTGAACACGCTGCGCAGTTCGGTTTCCTTCTGCCTGGCCGCATCCAGCGTTTCCATCCCGCCACGCCAGTCGAACCACCAGCCAGCCACCACCAAGGCCACGCTGAGCAACGCAAGCGCCACCAGCTTGGTCGGCAGCGGCCAGTCGGCCAGCGTTTTCAGATCGAGTTTGTTGAAGTCGTCCAGGGTCATGCTTTGCCCCCATTGTCTTTTGAGTCGTCCGCCTGCTGGCGGGTCTGCTTGACCGACAGCACAAATTCGTTGGCACGCAGATTGTTCACGGTGGCCGACTTGATTTCGACCAGGTTGGCCGACTCGAACCAGGGCGAATCATTCAGGTTGCGCATCAGGGTGGAAACGCGCGCGCTCGACTGGGTATAGCCGCTGATGGTCACGACATCGCCCGCCTGCTTGAAGGACTTGAGATAAAGGCCATCGGGCAGCAAACGGATCATCTGGTCGAACAGGTGAACGACTTCGGTACGGTTGGATTGAAGGGTCTCGACGACCTGCTTGCGCTCCAGCAGCGCCTGCGTCTGTTCGCGGATTTTCTTGATTTCGCCGATCTGGCTGTCAAGCTTGGCGATTTCCTGTTCGATGAAGGCATTGCGCGCATCCTGCGCCGACTGGCGCGCGGCGATCACGCTGTGTCCGAGGACGACGGCGATCACACCCGCCGCCACGGCAATACCGAGCAGGAGATTGATCTGGCGGCGCCGCGCGGCACGTGCCAGTTCGCGATGGGGGAGCAGGTTAATGCGGATCATTGGGGGTCAAACCTCCGCATGGCGAGGCCGCAAGCGACAAAGAGGGAAGGCGCGTCGGCGGTCAGCGCCTGCGGCCGGATTTTGGAGCCGACTGCCATGTTGGCAAACGGGTTAGCGACCATGGTCGAGGTGCCGGTGCGCTGCCCGACCACCTCATCGATGCCGGGGATCATGGCGCCGCCACCGGCCAGCAGGATCTGATCGACCTTGCGATACTGGGTTGACGTGGTAAACAACTGCAGGGCGCGGCCGATTTCCATCGCCAGGGTTTCGCTGTAGGGCTGTAACACTTCCATGTCGTAGCTTTCGGGCAGGGTGCCTTTGCGCTTGGCATTTTCGGCCTCTTCGCCGGTCATGCCGTAGCGGCGCGAAATCTCATTGTTGAGCTGGTTGCCACCGAAGCCGTGCTCGCGCAGGTAGACCGATTCATTGTCGTGGAGGATATTGATGTGCATGTTCTGCGCCCCCACATCGATAATCGCGACTGTCTGCCCGGCGCCGTTTTCGGGCAGCAGATGGGCAATCTGTTCGTACGCGGTTTGCGTGGCGAAGGACTCGACATCCATGATCAGCGCCTTGAGGCCGGCCGCCTCGACCACGGCCACGCGGTCTTCGACTTTTTCCTTGCGCGCGGCGGCGAGCAGAACCTGCACGTCGTCCGGACTGCCGGGCGACACACCGAGCACCTGAAAGTCGAGATTCACCTCGTCGAGCGAGAAAGGAATGACCTGATTGGCCTCGGCTTCCACCTGGTTTTCCAGATCGAGGCCGCTCAGGCTGGCCGGCGCCAGGATCTTTTTGGTAATGACGGACGATGACGGCAGGGCGATCGCAACGTTCTTGACCCGCGTGCCCATATTTTTCCAGGCGGTGCGCAGGGTGTCGGCCACCTGGTCGAGGTTGGCGATATTACCGTCCGTCACTGCATCCTTGGGCAAAGGCTCGACAACATAGCGTTCCACTCGCAGCATGCCCTTGCCGACATCGGACAGCTCCACCAGCTTGACCGCGGTCGTGCTGATGTCGAGTCCGATGATGGGCAGACCCTTGGCGGACAGCCAGTCCAGATTAATATTAAGGTGCAAGAGTTTTCCTTTACGCTTCTGTAGGTTGGCGTTTTTACTTATTATTTTTTTTAGATGCTAGCAACAACACACGGTTTTTAACAGTTTTTTTCTTGCCGCATACCAAGAGTTGAACACCTGTGTCCAATTTCCAACACCACTAACGCCTATAATCGGCGGAAACTTTAGACATCGCATAGCAAGGAACCGGATGTTTTCAAAATGGTGGCATTACACACTGGCCCTGATCGTCAGCCTTGGCGTCGTCGGAACGGCGCTGGCCGGGTTGGCGGCCGCACTGATTTACCCCAACCTGCCGCCGCTTGAAGCGCTGACCGACTACCAGCCCAAGCTGCCGCTCCGCATCTACACAGCCGACGGCGCGCTGATCGGCGAATTCGGCGAGGAGCGCCGCGCCTTTATCGCCATCGACAAGGTGCCGGCCTACATGAAGCAGGCGATCGTTGCCGCCGAGGACGAACGTTTCTATACCCACGGCGGCGTCGACACCCTCGGCGTGCTGCGCGCGGCGGGCTCGAATCTGCTGTCCGGCGGCGCCAAGGAAGGCGCATCGACCATCACCATGCAGGTGGCACGCAATTTCTTCTTGTCGAATGAAAAGACATTCACCCGCAAATTGTCCGAAGCCATGCTGGCAATGAAGATCGAACACAACCTGTCGAAGGACAAGATCCTCGAGCTGTACATCAACCAGATCTATCTCGGCCAGCGCGCCTACGGCTTCGAGGCTGCGGCACGCACCTATTTCGGCAAGTCGATGCGCGAGCTGTCGCTGGCCGAGTTCGCCATGCTGGCGGGGCTGCCGAAAGCGCCGTCGCGCTACAACCCGGTGGTCAATTTCCCGCGCGCCAAGGCACGCCAGGAATACGTGCTGGGGCGGATGCGCACGCTCAAGTTCATCGACTCGCCAACCTGGCAGGCCGCGGTCAAAAAGAAACTGGTGATCCGCCAGACGCGCCGGCAGGCCGACGTCAGTGCCGACTATGCCGCCGAAATGGTGCGCCAGGCCCTGTTCGAGAAATACGGCGAATCCATCTACAGCTCGGGCTACAAGGTCGTCACCACGCTGCTACGCACCCAGCAGACCGCCGCCAACCGTGCGGTGTGGGAGGGCATCGCCGATTATGACCAACGCCATGGCTACCGGGGACCCGAAAACCAGATCGGCCTGCCCGCCGACAAGGTGCAACGCGAGGCGGCGATCGCCGGTGCACTGGAAGACCTCGCCCCGGTGAGCGACATGCAACCCGCGGTGGTGTTGAGCGCCTCCCCCAAACTGATCCGCGCGCAGTTGCACGGCGGCACGGTCATCGACATTTCGGGCAGTTCGCTCAAGTGGGTGGCGAACTGGGCCGCCGGCAAAAAGGGCCGGCAACTCGCCCCCGGCGCGGTGGTGCGGGTACAGGCGGTCGGTAGCAAGCCGCAATGGCGACTGGCGCAGCTGCCCGAGGTGGAGGCCGCGCTGGTCGCCCTGGACCCCAAGGACGGCGCCATTACCGCGCTGGTCGGCGGATTTGACTTCCACCGCAACAAGTTCAACCGCGTGACGCAAGCCTGGCGCCAACCGGGGTCGAGCTTCAAGCCGTTCATCTATTCCGCCGCGCTGGAAAAGGGCTACACGCCGGCCACCCTTATCGAGAATGCGCCGCTGTCGCTGAGTGCCGAAGAAACCGGCAGCGCCGCATGGGAGCCCAAAAACTATGACGGCAGCACCAGTGGCCCGGTGCGAATGCGCACGGCGCTGACCAGGTCGCTCAACCTGGTCTCGATACGCATTTTGCAGGCTATCGGCCCGCATTACGCCCGCGACTACATCCGCCGCTTCGGCTTCGATCCGGCACGCCACCCGCCTTATCTCACCATGGCGCTGGGCGCGGGCAGCGTCACCCCGCTGCAGATGGCGGCGGCCTACAGCGTGTTTGCCAATGGCGGCTTCAGTATCAATCCCTATCTGATCGACAAGGTATTCGACAAGGACGGGCGCCTGCTGATGCAGGCCAGCCCGCAGCAGGTCGGCGGCAGCGCGCCGCGCGTAATCGACCCGCGCAATGCCTGGCTGATGACCAGCATGATGCAGGACGTGGTGCGCTACGGCACCGCCGCACGCGCCGGCCAGCTGGGACGCAGCGACCTTGCCGGCAAGACCGGCACCACCAACGACGCGCTCGACACCTGGTTCGCCGGCTACAACCCCGACCTGGTGACGATCACCTGGATGGGCTACGACCAGCCGCGCTCGCTCGGGCGGCGCGAGACGGGTTCGCAATCCGCACTGCCCATCTGGATGAACTTCATGGGCTCAGCGCTCAAAGGCGCGCCGCAAAAAGGCTGGGCGATGCCCGGCGGCATTATCAGCGTAAAAATCGACCCGGCTACCGGCGCCCGCCTGTCCGAAACGGTGTGGGACACCTTGCTGGGGAATACCCTGGGGGTTGAGACACCCAGCCTGGTAGAGCATTTCTATCAGGAATTTCCCCCGCCCGAAGCGCCTGAAACCAACTGGGGCGATGGCTCGGGCATACCCGGCGAACCCGCCATACACCTCCCCGAAACCTTGCCATGAAGAATCGGGACATGCGCCGCCGCATTGCGCATGCCGCGGCGCGCATACTGGCCGAAGACGGCAGCCTCGATTACGGTAGCGCCAAACGCAAGGCCGCACGTCAGCTGGGAGCGCCCGACAGCGGCAGCCTGCCCGACAACCAGCAGATCGAAGAAGCCCTGCGCAGCTACCAGGCGCTCTACCAGGCGGACGAGACGCGCGCGCAACTGGCGCTGTTGCGGCAGGTTGCCGTTGAGTACATGGAACAGCTGGCCGATTTCGACCCCCACCTGACCGGCTCGGTGCTCAACGGCACGGCAGGCCGCCACACCGGCATCACCCTGCAACTGTTCACCGACCAGCAAAAGGAGGTCGAATTCCTGTTGATGCGTCTGCCCACGCCCTACCAGGCCGCCGAACATCGCGCAGCGGACGCCACGGGGCGGATCTATCCCCGCTTCGTCATCGACGATCCGCGTGCAACGGTCGAGATCGTCGTCTATCCGGCCACCGAACTGCGTGGCATGAAACGCCTGCAGGCCGACGGCAGTCCGCGGCGCGTACGCCTGCCGCAGGCGCGGGCCCTGACTTGACCCCTTTATTTGCAACCCGTTCCGGCATGGAAAATGCCGATTGGCCTTGAAAATATTATTAACGGGTAAACGGTCGTAATCCTATTTTTTCGACACTACGTGCCCCTGAATTTGCTGCTGCTGGTGCTGATCGAAGCGCTCATACCCGGCGGCGCCATCTATGCGGGGGGCAGTGCGCGCTTCCTCGACGACAATATGGTTCCGGCCGGTCTCCAGCCCCTGCTGCCCAAGGCCCTGACCTTTACCCTTGAGCCTCTTGCAAACCCCCTCGCCGAGACGTGCAAAGCGACCGCACCACTCACGGGAAGCGATTTTTCGTCATGACAAGGTGTCAGCTCAACTGTTGTTTAGCTTAAAGGCATATTTTCTGTAGTCCATGGCGAGGAAGTGCCAGCATCGTCAGATGCACAGGAATTCGGAGATATTTTTTGACCCTTTCACCGTTATTTGTTGTGTTGGCCAGCCTCGTGGGAGCGGCTTTAGCCGCGATACGGGCGGTAGCCCGCAAAGGTGGCGCGGCAAGACCCTGGCGAGCATTTGCTCTTTGCGCCTGGCGGCGCATCGCGGCTAAAGCCGCTCCCACGGGGCCGCCTGCGAGATGCCGCAGGGTAGGGCTTCATCGCATCGGAGGGAGCAAGACATAGCGTCAACAGCCAACAGTGACATAGCCTATTTTTTTGAGTTGGCCGTTTCATGGTCGTAATCGCATCAGCTGATCGGCCGATAGCGCCAAAAGCCCCAGCATCAAGTGACTCTTCACTTTGGCGGCGCCCTGAACCCTCAGGTGATTTCCGCCTAACTCATCCTTGAGCCCTGAGCCGCGCATTGGTGCGCTCGTTGTAGCGGATTGAGCTCAATCAAGGGGACGTGGCCCAAGCTGCGACAGTGCTCATGCAAATCCTGGCTACAATAGGCGGCGTCCATCACGTCGTAGCGGTTGGTGCCGCGCTCACAGGCCGTCGGAATTTCTTCGAGTATCTGCGCCAGGGTTTGCGTGCGCTGACGCTGGGTCGGGGATTCCTTGACCGGGGCGCGAGTCTTGCCGCGACCAGGTCTGCCGTACTTTTTGCCTGCGCCGGCTTTCTTGCCCTTCTTCGCTCCCGCTCCCGCCGCAACTGAGTCGGCCTTTGTCTCTACTGCTTTTTTCGCAGGGCGCTCCCGAGCTTTACTTTAATGGCGGCGCCATCGCGACTGATATGCCCGATCAGTTCATCGCCAAGGTGTTCCTTTGATGAGCGCTTCATATACGCGCTCGGCCAGGTCAAGCTCGGCGAACTCGTCGAAGGCGCGTGAGAAGGTGAATTCAGAAGGCAACTTATTGCATAGCGCAAAGCCGTAGATGCGCCGCAGGGCTCGGTCTATCGTCAAGCGTTCAATGAGGCGGCCGTTGTGGTCAGCCCCAATACAGCCTTGGCGACAAAAGCATTGGCAGGCCACGCACGCTCGTGTGGAGGGCGCCCAACTCCACACCACGACACTTGCGTGAACTCCTCGATGCGCACTCGCTCCAGGATATGAATCACCGCTCTAGCGTTGCGTATTGAAATCAAATCGTGCCGAATCACATTCCAGCGTTGCATGATTATTTCGCGTCGAGTAGCATCCATTGGGCGGACGCTATGATGTTTGCGTGGTAGCTGCATCATCCCAGAAATGGCCACCTGCACCTTCCAATTTCGCCTCACGCCGCGAAAAATCAAGCCAGCAGGAGGGGGCTTGCAAGAGGCTCCGATTACAAAATCCGGCATACATCCTCGCTGCAGACCCGAACTTTACGACTAAGCTGACGGTCTTTGCCGGGACAGCATTCGCAGAAAAATTTTTCAGGGATTTTCACCATGACTTCATCGCCTTTTCATAGCGGCGAGCTTGACGCGCAACAACGCTGGGGCAACCCGGAGCTGTGGACCGAGGCGCGCATAAACCAGCTTCTCTGGGATCGCATCCCGGAGCAGGTTAACGCCCGGATCGAGGCGGCGCCGTTCTTCTTTCTTGCCACCAGTTCTCCAGATGGGCGCTGCGACTGCTCGTTCAAGGGCGGCGGCCCCGGCCTGGTCAAGGTGCTGGCGCCGGATCGCCTGGCGTTCCCGCATTTTGAAGCGCGCGTGAAAGGCAACGGCGTCTATGCGAGTCTCGGCAACATTCTGCTCAACCCCTATGTCAGCATGCTGTTCGTCGATTTCTCCGACGGCGCCCGCCTGCGCGTGAACGGAAAGGCGTCCATCCATGGAAACGCGGCGATGATGGAGCCGTTTCCGCAGGCGGAATGCGTCGTGGTCGTGGACATCGAGCTGGTAGCGCCGAGCTGCCCGGCTTACATCCCCCCAATGGTTCCGGCAGAACCGCTTCCCAGTGCCGCAGAATGAGTTCCTATCAAATCGCCGCGAACGTCGAGTGGACCAGCAAATGCAATGCGCTGTGCTCGATGTGTCCGAGAGGCCTGATCGAAAACCCCATGCTCATGAAGGAGCAGACTTGGCGCAAGGTGCTGGAACGCCTGGCACCGCAGGATGTGTTCCGTACCGTCATCGCGGGCTACGGCGAACCCACCACACACACTAAATTCTTCGAGTTCGTGAACGACATGCGCGGCCACCCGATCCGCTTCGACATGGTGAGCAACGGCCACCAGCTCGATGCCGAGCGCATCCGCCATCTGGACGGTGCGATCGACGTGCTGATCGTTTCTTTTTCCAGCATTGACCCCGGGGTATACCGGCGCGTGCACGCCAATCTCGACCAGGCGCGCGTCATGGAAAACATCAAGCTGGCGCAACGGCTGTTCAAACATACCAAGCTGGCCATCAGCCTCACGCCCATGCCGGAATGCCTGCCTTCGCTGCCGGACACCATCGCCTGGCTGCGTGCACAGGGCGTGGAAGTCCTCACCATGTCGCCCACCCTGTACAACCGCGGCGGCACGCTGAAGGAGCACGAACTGGCTACCGGGAAATTACGCCAAATGATCCGGCAGCACCGCCTGCACTCGCAGGAACTGGATTTTGTTCCCAGTGTCCGGGATGTTTTTCAGCAGTGGCGCAGCAACAGTTTCAAATGCATTCCGCGCAACATCGATATTTTCATTGCGGCGAGCGGCGACTATCTATATTGCTACAACGATGTCGGCCATAAATACCCCATTGGCCATGTGGCTGATATGAGCATTCGCGAAGTGCTGGTTAGGCGCGAAGGCATGGCATTGATTCCGGAGTTGTGCAACGGCTGCAACATGCTCAACCGCTACGACGCGAAGGAGCTGGTCAAAGCTGGCCTCTCATACCTGCGCGCCAAACGGCGGTTTCAATCCCCAAGTGCAAAAAGTGCAGCATGATGCTGCTTGAAATCGAACGCGTCGGGCGTGAACAACTCTGCGGGGCACTTGAAGCCTAACGACTTGCGCGGCCGGGTGCTCGGTTTCCAGGTGATTTCGTCCAGTTCGTCCTGAGCGAAGCCGCTCAAGTCACTACCCCTGGGCAGGTACTGGCGCAACAAGCCGTTGGTGTTCTCATTGATGCCGCGTTGCCAAGACTGAGCGTCGAAGCTGAACGCCCAAGCTCCTGCGTAATCCGTCCGGACTTAAATCCCATCGATAACTGTGTCTGGATCATCGTCCGCTCTTCAAGACTTAACTGCTTGTAAAAAATGTTGGACTTGGGTTTTGAGCGCGCCGAACTTATCCGTAAATAAGTGATGATATTTTTCCATGCACGATGGTCGAGCATGGAGAAATGATGCGAAGGCATGGGAAGTTATGGATTATTTCTGGGCGCGTGTGGAGCCGCTGATACCCGTACGCCAACGTTTGACAGACCAGACCTACAGACGCCGTGCGGGCGGTGGGCGCAAGCCCAAAGACCCTCGGCTGGTGTTTGAAAGCGTCATCTACGTGCTGAGAACGGGCTGCCAGTGGAAAGCGGGGCTTGCCGATTACGATGACCTGAAGGCATTGCCTGGCGGTGGCAGGGCATTAACGGGGCGATGATGAAAGCACCCTTGGCGCAGGCAAGCGTAGGCCCCAACCCAACGGACCCAGGAAAAAAGCCAGACGTTGGGTCGGTGAAGTGGCGCACAGATGGTTTAACCGCTTTCGCAAACTGCTGGTGCGGTATGAGAAACTTGACCGTAGCCTTCTCACACTAAGCCACTTGGCCGCAGCAATCATGGCGTTCAGAAAGATAAAGCCGGATGCAAATATTATTTACGGACAAGTTCTTAATCAGGGGTTCCTTAATTGAATACCATAATTTCCAACCCGGCCGCCGGCTTGGCTGAACGCCCTTTCGATGCGCGCTTTTCCCAGCCCGGCGCGGATGATCGCGCCGAGGTTGAACACTTCATCGGCGATGTTTTTTACCAGATATATGGCGCAAAAATCAAACGATTCAAACCCTGCCTGATGAGCCTGCGCGACCGGGATAACAAACTGGTTGCGGCTTGCGGATTTCGCAGTGCCGCGCTTGAACCGCTTTTTCTGGAAACTTATCTGGATCGACCCATCGAGGCGATACTCTCGGAACACGTTGGCTTTCCGGTCAGGCGCGACGACATTGTCGAGGTGGGCAATTTCTCGGTTGTGGGGCCGGGGATGGCGCGTTACCTGATTACCGCCATCAACGACCATCTCCATGACACGCACAATCAATGGGCCGCGTTTACCGCCGTTCCGGTGTTGCGTAATGCGTTTATCAAGATGGGCCTGAATCCGGTCTTGCTTGGCGACGCGGACAAGAGTCGGCTCCCCCCGGAAGATCAGGCGGATTGGGGCAGCTACTATGCACAGAAGCCACAAGTCATGGCGATAAGGCGCATCGAGCGGCACAACAATCCGCGGATGTCAGAAACCGGGACGCCCGAACCCGCAACCGCTGTGCGCTGCCAAGCCTGCGGAATGATATTGAAGCAACAATGAGCCCATCCGTCATCGATGCCATCACCCGGCTGGGCAACGAACAACCCGACTTGCCAGCCCTGGTCGGCAATCGGTATGCACTCACCTATCGGGAACTCGCCGCTGCAATCGAACAACTCGGCGCGCAACTGCGCGCCCGTCCCGCTAGAGCAATTGCACTGGCACTGGATAACTCGCCGCTCTGGGCAGCCCTGGACCTGGCCGGACTGAACGTCGGCAAGCCGGTCATTCCGTTGCCGTTTTTCTTTTCGGCAGAGCAAATTGCGCACAGCATCCACGATGCGGGGATCGATTGTATCTTCACCGACCAGTCGGAGCGATACCGCAAGCTGCTGGAAGCCGCCGGCATCGAAATGGGGGAGCAGTTCAGCCACAACTTGAATGGCCAGGCCTACAGTGAACTCCGCCTGCGCAACATCGCCGC
Organism: Thiobacillus sp.; assembly: GCA_035530575.1. Taxonomy (GTDB): domain Bacteria; phylum Pseudomonadota; class Gammaproteobacteria; order Burkholderiales; family Thiobacillaceae; genus Thiobacillus. Next base: position 234,064 of record DATKUP010000127.1, read on the forward strand.
GAAGCCCTTGCCTGCGGGAACCGTCAAGGTGACCTATACCTCCGGCACTACCGGGCAGCCGAAAGGTGTGTGCCTGGGCGCGGACGCGCTGCAACAGGTTGCGTCCTCCCTGCTGTCCGCCACATGCGGCAAGGCGGACGACCGGCATATCAGCGTGCTGCCGCTGTCCACACTGCTGGAAAATATCGCCGGCGTGTATGTGCCGCTGCTGGCCGGTGCAAGCTGCCATCTGCTGTCGCTCGCCGATGTGGGCTTGAGCGGCGCGACCGGGCTGGACATCAAAAAAATGCTGGGCGCGCTGATCGGATGCCGCGCCACGACTACCATCCTGACGCCGCAACTGTTGCATGCAATGGTGGCCGCCATCGAAGCGGGGCATCCCGCGCCGCAGCAGTTACGCTTCGTCGCCGTGGGCGGTGCACCCGTCGCCACGCGTCTGCTGCAACGCGCACAAGCACTCGGCCTCCCGGTATTCGAGGGCTACGGCTTATCCGAATGCGCCTCGGTGGTCGCGCTCAACACCGAAGTAGAACGCTGCACCGGCAGCGTCGGCAAACCGCTGACGCACGCTCAGGTGAAATTCGCCGAAGACGGCGAGATTCTGGTGAGGGGCGCGACGCTGCTCGGTTATACCGGCGATATACCGGTGCAGCCGGGCGCATTCTGGCCGACTGGCGATATCGGGCATCTCGACGAGCAGGGTTTCCTGCACCTCACCGGGCGCAAGAAAAACATTTTCATCACCTCGTTCGGGCGCAATGTGTCGCCGGAATGGGTGGAGCGCGAGTTGACCCTGCACCCGGCCATTGTGCAGGCGGCGGTGTTCGGCGAAGCGCGCCCGTGGAATGTGGCGGTAGTCGTGCCACGCGGTACCACGCCCGAAGCGCTCGGCGCGGTAAATCAGGCGTTCGAAGAGGCGAACGGTGTGCTGCCGGATTATGCGCAGGTAAAATACTGGTTGCCCGCGCAGGCGCCGTTCCTGCTGCAGAACGGACAACTGACCGCGAACGGCCGCTTGAAGCGCGAGGCGATCTGGCAGCTTTACCAGACATCCATCGAGCAACTGTATGAGGGAAAGCCAGGCAACGATTTGGTCGACATTACAACAACGGGAGGTTCTGCATGAATTTGTCGGGTAAACGCATCATCCTGACCGGCGCAGCCGGCGGCATCGGCTACCGCGTGGCATTGCTGCTCGCCGAAAAAGGCGCGCGGCTGGCGTTGGTCGGACGCAACGCGTCGCGCGTGGAAGAAATTTGCGCCGAAATCAACCAGCGCGGTGGCCTTGCCGTGCCCGTCATACTCGACCTTTCCGGCGAAGGCGCTGCCGAGCAAGCAATGGCTGCCGCGCTGCAATCCCTCGGCGGCATCGATGTGCTCGTCAACAATGCCGGCATCATGGATTTCACGCTGTTCGAACGCCAGGATCCGAAACGCATCGGGCAGATGATCGGCGTCAATGTCATCGCGCCGATGCTGCTGGTGCGCGCCGTGCTGCCGCATCTGCTAAAACAGGACGGCGGGCGTATCGTCAACATCGGCTCGGCGTTCGGCTCGATCGGCTTCCCGCATTTCGCTACTTACTGCGCCAGCAAATTTGCCATGCGCGGGTTTTCCGAGGCGCTGCGCCGCGAACTGGTCGACACGCAGGTCGGCGTCACCTACGTCTCGCCGCGCGCCACCAAAACGCCGCTGAATGATGATGTCACTACCCGGATGCTGGAAGAAACCAAAACCAGCATGGACGCGCCGGAATATGTCGCCGCACAGATCGTGCAGGCAATCGAGCGCGACTGCAAGGAACATTTCATCGGCCAGCCGGAGTCTTTCTTCGCGCGGCTGAACGGCATGTTCCCGCGCCTGGTCGACGGCGGCCTGCTGAAGAACACCCGCATCGCACGCAAATACGCCCAGTCTGTTAACAAGTAACTGTTCACTCAAGGAGGAGGTTCACCCATGAAGAAGTACGCCTGGTTAATCGCACTATTGTTCGCTGCCAGCAGCGCATTCGCCGAACCCACCCAGCTCGACGCATCCATCGTGAAATTGCAGCACGATTGGGCGACGGCTTTCTACCAGACGCCCGAAAAAGAAAAAAAGGCGGCATTTGAGAAACTTGTCAAGGAAGCGCACGAAGTGACCACCGCCAACCCGGGGCGCGCCGAGCCGATGATCTGGGAAGGAATCATTACCAGCACCCTGGCCAAGTATCAGAGCATCTTCTCGGCCGGCGGCACCGCAAAGGCTGCGCGCAACCTGCTGCTGGCTGCAGAAAAAATAGACGCCAATGCGCTGAACGGTTCCGCACTGACATCGCTTGGCAGCCTGTATTACAAGGTGCCGCGCTTCGGCTCTTTCGGCGACTATGACAAGGCGCGCGAATATCTCGAGCGCGCGCTCGAGGTAAATCCGCATGGCATCGACCCGAACTTCTTCATGGGCGAGCTCATGGTCGAGCGCGGCGACCGCGTCAAGGCGCTCGAATACTTCAAGAAGGCACAGAACGCCCCTGCGCGCCCCGGCCGCGAAGATGCGGATACCGGCCGCAAGGCAGAAATCGAAGCAGCGATCAGGAAGATAGAAGGGAAATAACAACGATTCCGGGTGGGGTCACTGCTCCCCCACCCATTGATTCAACAGCCGGCGCGCCCATTCGGTGACTTCCGTCGCGGTCATGCCGATGCGGGCGCGCTGCTGCGCCAATTCGTTGCCCGCCGCGCCGTGCAGATACACCGCCAGCAGCAGCGCGTCGTCGACACTCATTCCCTGCGCGATGAAGGCAGCGATTATGCCGGTCAGCGCGTCGCCCTTGCCCGCCGCGCTCATGCCGGGGTGGCCGGTTTGATTGACGAACAGCTTACCGTCGCGCGTGGCGCACAGGCTGGGAGCGCCTTTCAGCACGACGCTGCAGGCGAATTTCTGCGCCAGTTGCCACGCCGCCGCAACGCTCTATCAGGAGATATGACTGTCATTAGAGCCTCTTGCAAAACTCCTCGCCGAGGCGTGCAAAGCGGCCGCACTCGCTCACGGGAAGCGATTTTTCGTCATAACGAGGTGTCAGCTCAGCTGTTGTTTAGCTTAAAGGCATATTTTCTGAAGTTGTTTTATCGACACCATGCGCAAAAAATCAAGGCATGCCGGCCTTGACCCAGCGTGCCGCATCGCGCGCGAAATATGTCAACACGCCATCCGCACCCGCCCGCTTGAACCCCAGCAGCGCTTCCAGCACGCACGCTCGCTCGTCCAGCCAGCCGTTCTGCGCCGCCGCCTTCAGCATGGCGTACTCGCCGCTGACCTGGTAGGCATAGGTCGGCACGCCGTACGCATCCTTGATGCGGCGGATCACATCGAGATACGGCATGCCCGGCTTAATCATGACCATGTCGGCGCCTTCCTGCAGGTCCATGCCGACTTCCCACAGGGCTTCATCGCTGTTGGCCGGGTCCATCTGGTACGTAAACTTGTTGCCCTTTCCCAGATTGGCGGCGGAGCCGACGGCGTCGCGGAAGGGGCCGTAAAAGCTGGAAGCGTATTTGGCGGCATAGGCCAGAATCCGGGTGTGGATGTGGCCGGCGCCTTCGAGCGCGGCGCGCAGGGCGGCAACGCGACCGTCCATCATGTCGGACGGGGCGACCACATCGGCGCCGGCCTGGGCGTGAACCACCGCCTGCCGTGCCAGCACGGCGACGGTCTCGTCGTTCAGCACGTAGCCGCTGTCGTCGATCAGCCCATCCTGGCCATGGCTGGTGTAGGGGTCGAGCGCAATATCGGTGATGATGCCCAGGTCGGGGAAGCGGTTTTTCAGCGCGGCCACGGTGCGTGGCACCAGGCCATCGGGGTTGAGCGCCTCTTCCGCACCCAGTGTCTTCAGGCCCGCATCGATCACCGGGAACAGCGCCAGTGCGGGTATGCCCAGCTGCATGCATTCCTCGGCCACCGGCAGCAGCAGATCGATCGACACCCGCTCGACCCCGGGCATCGACGCCACCGGCTCGCGCCTGTTTTGGCCATCCAGAACAAACACCGGATAAATCAGGTCACTTGGCGTAAGTGTGTGCTCACGCATCAGGCGGCGGGAAAAGTCGTCACGGCGCATGCGGCGCATGCGCCGTGCGGGAAATTGGCCGAATAGCAGGTTCACAAACATCTCCAAAGAAGAATATGTACGGCGTTCTGGAACTTTCTTCAAACGGGACTACTCTGTAGTAACAGACGGTCTTGCATCGTCTCCCGCTTCTCCTCCCTGAGCGGGATGCCTTAATCCCCTTAAGGCATTTTCAGCCCCGGCCCCTCCCTTGGTCGGGGCTTTTTTATTGTGCAGCCCCCAATTACTCGGCAGCCTGTACCTGCCCGGCTTCCTGCTGTGGGACCTGGACGAGCCAGCTTTCGACAACAGCCGCCGCTTCCTCGACGCCCAGGCGCGACAGGCTGGAAAACAGCTGCACGGTAACCGCGTCCAGCGCGGCAAGTTCCTGTTCGACGCGGCGCAGGGTAAGTGTTTTTTCGCTGTTGGACAATTTATCGGCCTTCGACAGCAGAATGTGCATCCGTTTGCCAGTGGGGGAGAACCAGTTGAGCATTTGCCAATCCAGCGGGGTGAGCGGATGGCGCGCATCCATGATCAGCACCATCCCGACCAGCGCCTCGCGCTCCTGCAGATAGCGCGACAGCAGGCCCTCCCATTTCGCCTTCACCGCAGGCGGCACTTTTGCATAGCCGTAGCCCGGCAGGTCGACCAGATAGGTGTCGGCATCCACTTCGAAAAAATTGATGAGTTGGGTGCGTCCGGGCGTTTTAGAGGTATACGCCAGCCGGTTTTTTCGTGTCAGCAGGTTGAGGGCGCTCGATTTTCCGGCGTTGGAACGCCCGGCAAACGCAACTTCGGCACGGCTATAGGGCAAATCGCGCAGCTGAGCGACCGAGGTATGGAATTGGGCGCGATTGAGCACGGGCTTGGCAGTCATATTGGTTACCGCTAAACTACCCGTTTTCCCAAGTTTTGCAAGCTTCAGGAGCTTTTGATGAAACGCATCGTCTCTCTGGCAGCCGCCCTGGCCGCCACATCTGCTTTTGCCGTTACCCCTGCCGCTGGCCCGGCCAGCAAAGGCGATCCCAAGGCGGCGGAAAGCATCGCCAACCAGATTTGTGTCGCCTGCCACGCGGCGGACGGCAACAGCACCATTCCTGCCAACCCCAAGCTGGCCGGCCTCAATGCGGAATATCTCAACAAACAGCTCACCGAGTTTAAATCGGGGACGCGCGCCAATGCCATCATGTCGGGCATGGTCGCCAGCCTCTCGGCGCAGGATATGCTGAATCTGGCTGCGTATTACAGCGCCCAGCAGCCCAAGCCGGACACCGCCAAGGACCGGGAACTGGCGTTGCGCGGCGAGAAGATCTACCGCGGCGGGGTTCAGGGTGCCAGCGTTCCAGCGTGCGCCTCCTGCCACGGCCCGCAGGGCAAGGGGATCCCCGTCCAGTTCCCGCGCCTGGCCGGCCAGCATGATGAGTACATCTACACGCAGCTGAATGCTTTCCGCGTCGAGGCGCGCGCCAACGACGCCGCCAAGATGATGCGCAGCATCGCCGCCAAGATGACGGATGCCGACATGAAAGCCGTGTCTGCTTATATCCAGGGCTTGCGTTGAATTACCCACGATCGTCCAGACGTCGATCGTGGGTCGCACGGTGCGCGATACGCACCGTTTCACGTCTGTTCATTCCGCCGTCGCGGGGCTTGCAGGCCCACGGCATACGATTCCCGGCGGGCGGCATTATTTGATTTCGCGGGCACGCTGGATTGCCTCGCTGCGCGCGCAACGACAAAAAACCGATGGCCAATCCGGCTAAATGTTTTGGCCACGCTTGAGCCAATCAGAGGGTGACACACGTCACCCTTTTTTTATTTACTTGCCCCCTCGGGATACTACGGCCGCCATGAACTCCAGCTCCCAGTCTTTCGGCAAGTCCCTGTTCGATCTGCTGAGCTCGATGCGATTTGCCATCAGCCTGCTGTCCATCCTCGCGGTCGCGTCGGTGATCGGCACGGTGCTGAAGCAGTCCGAGCCGTACAGCAGCTACCTCATCCAGCTCGGCCCGTTCTGGTTCCAGGTGTTTGAGAAACTGGACCTGTACGACGTCTATCATGCCGCCTGGTTTCTGCTCATCCTGACCTTCCTCGTCGCCTCCACCAGCGTCTGCATCACCCGCAATGCACCGAATTTCGTGCGCGAAATGAGAAGTTTTCGCGAGCACGTCAGCGAACAGTCGCTGAACGCATTCAAGCACAAGCACGAAGCGGCGACCACGCAGCAGCCCGAGGCGCTGGCCGCCAGCGCGCAGCGTTATCTCGAAGGCCAAGGCTATAAAGTCAGGAACCTGCCGCGCGAGGAGGGGGTGCTGCTCGCCGCCAAGGCCGGCAGCTGGAACCGGCTCGGCTATTTTCTTGCGCACTCGGCCATCGTGATGATCTGCATCGGCGGCCTGCTGGACGGCAACCTGATATTCAAGGCGCAGCAAGTGCTGGGCGTCAAGAAGATCGAGACGCGCGACATCCCGCAAAGCCAGGTGCCGGCGATTTCGCGCCTGTCGCCGTCCAACCCGTCGTTTCGCGGCAGCGTGCAGATACCCGAGGGCTCCAGCGCAAGCGTGGCTTTCCTCAACGTGGCCGACGGCTATCTGGTGCAGGAGCTGCCCTTCACCGTGGCGCTGAAGCAGTTCCGCATCGAACACTACACGACGGGCCAGCCGAAGAGCTTCGAGAGCGACATCGAGCTGTTCGACCACGCCGGCAAGAAAATCCGCGCAGCGACGATTGCCGTCAACCACCCGCTGATCCACGACGGCGTCGCCATCTATCAGGCGAGCTTTGCCGACGGCGGCACTCGTCTGACCCTGCGCGGCTGGAATCTGTTTGCCCCTGCGGCAGCGTCCTTTGCCGTCGAAGGCGCGGTGCACGGGAGTACCGCACTGACCAGCGCAGCGGGGGACTACACGCTCGAATTCATCGATTTCCGCCCGTTCAATATCGAGGACATGGGCGGCGACATCGAAACGCCCCGCGACACCATGAGCGTGCTCGGCGGCAGCCCGGTCAGCAACAACCGGCATTTGCGCAATGTCGGCCCAAGCTTCCAGTACAAACTGCGCGATGCGCGCGGCCAGGCGCGCGAGTTTTCCAACTACATGCTGCCGCTGCAACTCGACGGCCGCTGGCACCTGATGTCGGGGGTGCGCGAATCGCCCAACGAGGCCTTCCGCTACCTGCGCATGCCGCTCGACGCTGCGGGCGAGATCGACAGCTTCATGCGGCTGCGCGGCGCGCTGCTGAATGCGGAACTGCGTCCTGAAATCGCCGCCCGCTTCGCCCGCCAGGCGTTGTCGCAAGAGGCCTGGGGCACGGAGATCGAAGACAAGTTGAAATCCAGCGCCAGCCAGATGCTGGGATTGTTTGCGGAAGGCGGTTTCCGGTCACTGGGCCGCTTCATCGAGGAAAAAATCTCCGAGGCCGAACGTGAAAAGGTAATGGGCACCTATCTGCGCATCCTCGAACTCGCCGCGTTCGAGGCGCTACAACTTGCCAACCGGCAGGCCGGACTGCCCGCCCCCCAGACCGACGAAGCGACCGGCTGGCTGGTGCGCGACACCCTCAACAGCATGAGCGACCTGTCCGTCTATGGCGCGCCGATCTATCTGCAACTGATACAGTACGACGAAGTCAAGGCCACTGGCCTGCAACTCACCCGTTCACCCGGCAAGAACGTGGTCTACTTCGGTTCGCTCTTGCTGACACTCGGCGTATTCTTCATGCTCTATGTGCGCGAACGTCGCATATGGCTGCGCATCAAACCGGGCCACGCGCTGCTGGCCATGGCGTCGGCCAAGCACACCATCGATTTCGAGAAGGAATTCACCCGGCACGCGCAGGCGCTGGACACGCTGGCAAAATAAAAATGCATCCGCGAAGGACGCGGATAAAAAATGTTTTGATACGCAATAACCCGGAGACCCCGCCATGGAGCTCGCCCTCAACCAACCCACCCCGCTGCTGAAGCGCCTGTCGTGGCTCGACTGGCTGTTCGCCGCCATCGTCGCGGCGGGCGGGCTGTTCGCCCTGTCGTGCTTCGGCGACTACATGGATACTTATGAGAAGGCCATCCTGCTGGCGGCGATTCCGTCGCTGGTGGTGTCCGGATGGCTCTGGAAGCCGTTTCGGCCGCTGTTCATCGTGGTCGGCACCGTCAGCCTGTTCGCCGTCAGCCTGTACCAGGGCAATCTCGCGCGCATGGAAGAAGCCTTCTTCCTCAAGTACCTGATCTCCAGCCAGGCCGCCATCATGTGGATGTGCGCCTTGTTCGGGCTCGCCACGCTGACCTACTGGGCGGGCCTGCTGACGCGCTCGGAATTCATGCTGAAAACCGGCAGCACGCTGACCTGGTCGGCGATTGCCATGGGCTTCATCGGCCTGACGGTGCGCTGGTACGAGTCCTACCTCATCGGCGCCGACATCGGCCATATCCCGGTATCCAACCTGTACGAAGTGTTCGTGCTGTTCTGCCTCATCACCGCGACGATGTACCTGTATTACGAAGCGCGTTACCGGACGCGGCAGATGGGCGCCTTCGTACTGCTGGTGATTTCGGCAGGCGTCGGCTTCATCCTCTGGTACACCTTCGACCGCAGCGCGCATGAAATCCAGCCGCTGGTGCCCGCGCTCAAATCGTGGTGGATGAAACTGCACGTACCAGCCAACTTCATCGGCTACGGCGGGTTTTCCATTGCCGCCATGCTCGGCGTGGCCTATCTGCTTGCCGGGCGCGGCATCCTCGCCAGCCGCCTGCCCAGGCTGGAAGTCATCGACGACATGATGTACAAGGCGATCGCGATCGGCTTCGCCTTCTTCACCATCGCAACCATCCTCGGTGCGATGTGGGCCGCCGAAGCCTGGGGCGGCTACTGGTCGTGGGATCCGAAGGAAACCTGGGCGCTGATCGTGTGGCTGAACTACGCCGCCTGGCTACACATCCGCCTGGTCAAGGGCCTGCGTGGCCCGATGCTGGCGTGGTGGGCGGTGGTCGGCCTGTTCGTCACCGTCTTTGCCTTCATCGGCGTGAACATGTTCCTGTCGGGACTGCATTCCTACGGCACGCTGTAAACGAATCGTCGACCATCGCTCCGTTTGCGGGGCGATGCATTTGCAGGCAGTTCATTCCCCGGCGTCCTGACATCTGGCGGCTGGCGCGCGCAACGCTTGAAACTGTGCCTCGCAAAATAGGCGCATAGTTGTGATTTAGCGTCAATATCTGGACAATTTACCTTCTTTTACGGCAAACTCGCCGCCATGACGACTCAACGAACCAGCCGCGCAGCGGCCAAATCGGTCCCCAGTCCGCAGCCGCACGTGCTGGTTTTGCACGGCCCCAATCTCAATCTGCTGGGCAGCCGCGAGCCCAGGCACTACGGCCTCGCTACGCTCGACGACATCAACCGCACGCTGGTCAGCCGCGGCAAGACCGCCGGGGCACAGGTCGAAACCTTCCAGAACAACCACGAAGGCGGCCTGATCGACCGCATCCACCAGGCCGCGCACGACCACGTCGACTTCATCGTCATCAATCCGGCAGGCTACACCCACACCAGCGTCGCGCTGCGCGATGCGCTGGCGGCCACCGCCATCCCGTTCGTCGAAATTCATCTTTCCAACATTTACGCGCGCGAAACCTTCCGCCATCATTCGTATTTTTCCGACCTCGCCGTCGGCGTGGTGTCCGGCCTGGGCGCATACGGTTACGAGCTGGCGCTGGAATACGCACTGCACCACCTCCAAAACAGGACGCCTCATGGATCTTAGAAAACTGAAAAAGCTCATCGACCTGGTCGAAGCCTCCGGCATCACCGAGCTGGAAATCACCGAGGGCGAGGAAAAAGTCCGCATTGCCAAAAACATTGCGGGCGCGCCGATGATGATGGCGCACGCCTCCCACATGATGCATGCAGCCGCCCCGGCGGCGCTGCCCGCCCCGCCAGAGACGGTCGCCCCGGCGGAAGACGCCGTGCCCGAAGGCCACATCGTGCGTTCGCCCATGGTCGGCACCTTCTACCGGGCGCCGTCCCCCGGCTCCAAGAACTTTTCCGAAGTCGGCCAGAGCGTGAATGCCGGCGATACGCTGTGCATCATCGAAGCGATGAAGCTCCTGAACGAAATCGAATCGGACCAGAGCGGCGTCATCAAGGCCATCCTGGTCGAAAATGGCCAGCCGGTGGAATACGGCGAGCCGCTGTTTGTTATTGCGTAAGGAGTCAGGCGTAAGGCGTCAGGCGCGACCGCGCTCACACCTCTCCCCTCACCCCTCACCGAGCCTCACACCAACATGTTTGAAAAAATCCTCATCGCCAACCGCGGCGAAATCGCCCTGCGCATCCAGCGTGCCTGCCGTGAAATGGGCATCAAAACGGTCGCCGTGTATTCCGAGGCCGACCGCGACGCCAAGTATGTGAAGCTGGCCGATGAATCGGTGTGCATCGGCCCTGCGCCGTCGGCGCAGAGCTATCTGCATGTGCCGTCGATCATCGCCGCGGCCGAAGTCACCGACGCCGAGGCGATTCATCCCGGCTATGGCTTCCTGTCCGAAAACGCCAACTTTGCCGAGCGCGTCGAGTCGTCCGGTTTCGCCTTCATCGGCCCGCGCCCCGACAACATCCGCCTGATGGGCGACAAGGTGGCGGCCAAGCAGGCGATGCTGGACGCCAAGGTGCCATGCGTACCCGGCTCCGAGGGCGCCCTGACGGACGACCCCGATGAGATCGTCAAGACCGCCGCGCGCGTCGGCTACCCGGTCATCATCAAGGCGGCAGGCGGCGGCGGCGGGCGCGGCATGCGCGTGGTGCATACCGAAGCCGCGCTGCTGAATGCGGTGTCCATGACCAAAACCGAAGCCGGCACCGCTTTCGGCAACCCCATGGTGTACCTGGAAAAATTCCTGCAGACGCCGCGCCATATCGAGATTCAGATCCTCGCCGACGAACACGGCAACGCGGTGCACCTGGGCGAACGCGACTGCTCGATGCAGCGCCGCCACCAGAAAGTGCTGGAAGAAGCGCCCGCGCCCGGACTCGACCCCCGGCTCCGCGACAAGATCGGCGAGCGCTGCGCCGAGGCCTGCCGCAAAATCGGCTATCGCGGCGCCGGCACCTTCGAGTTCCTCTTCGAAAACGGCGAGTTCTACTTCATCGAAATGAACACGCGGGTGCAGGTCGAACACCCGGTCACCGAATTCATCACCGGCATCGACATCGTACAGACGCAAATCCGTGTCGCCGCCGGCGAAAAACTGCCGTGGAAGCAGAAGGACATCGAGTTTCGCGGCCACGCCATCGAGTGTCGCATCAATGCCGAGCACCCCTCCACCTTCGTCCCCAGCCCCGGCAAGCTGACCAACTACCATGCGCCCGGCGGCCCCGGCATCCGCGTCGACTCGCACGTCTACCACGGCTATTACGTACCGCCACACTACGACTCGATGATCGGCAAGGTGATCGCCTACGGCGACACCCGCGACCAGGCCATCGCCCGTATGCGCGGCGCGCTGGTGGAAATGGTGATCGAAGGCATCCAGAGCAACATCCCGCTGCACCAGGACCTGCTGAACGACGCTGCCTTCATCGCCGGCGGCACCAGTATTCATTATCTGGAACACAAGCTGGCGGGGGAAAAAATTGGGTGAGGCGTGAGGAGTAAGAGGTGAGGTGTTGCCATGCCGACGCTTTACCGCCAACCCCGCCTCTCACGCCTAACCCCTAACACCTCACTTCAAATATGCCCTGGCAATCCGTCCGCCTCCTCGTCGATTCCAAACAGGCCGAACTGCTGTCCGATGCGCTGATGGAAGCCGGCGCGCTGTCGGTGTCGCTGGAAGACGCCGACGCCGGCACCGCGGATGAAACGCCGCTGTTCGGCGAACCGGATTACCCGACTGCCGAACTGTGGCCGCACAGCATTGCGCTGGTGTTGCTGGAGGAACACGCCGATGTCGCGAAGATTCTGGCAGCCGCGGCAAACCAGGCCGGAATCCCCGTCCCCGGCGAATACACCATCGAAACCGTGGCCGAACAGGATTGGGTGCGCCTCACCCAGTCGCAATTCGACCCCATTCCGATCTCGCCGCGGCTGTGGATCGTGCCGACCTGGCACGAGGCACCCGACAGCAGTGCGATCAATCTCAAGCTCGATCCCGGCCTCGCTTTCGGCACCGGCAGCCACCCCACCACGCGGCTGTGCCTGCGCTGGCTCGACCAACATCTCGCCGGTGGCGAAACGCTGCTGGACTACGGCTGCGGCTCCGGCATCCTCGCCATTGCCGCCGCCAGGCTCGGCGCGACGCGGGTCGACGGCGTCGACATCGACGCGCAGGCAGTCACCGCCTCGCGCGACAACGCGACGCTGAACGGCGTCGCCGCACACGTCTACCTGCCCGGCGAACTCGCGCCGGGGCAGTACGATGTCGTCGTCGCCAACATCCTCACCAACCCGCTCAAGGGCATGGCGCCGCTGCTCGCGGGCCGGGTCCGCCCGGGCGGGCGGTTGGTGCTGTCCGGCATTCTGGCCGAGCAGGCCGACGAGGTGATGGCGGTCTACCGCGAGTGGTTTGTTTTCGATCCGCCCGCAATCGACGACGGCTGGGTACGCCTGGCCGGCACCAAAAAGTGACTTACCGCACCACCTGCCCGCAATGCGTCAGCGTGTTCCGCCTCGGGGCGGACAAGCTCGATGCTGCGCAGGGCTGGGTGCAGTGCGGCGTGTGCGGCGCCGCCTTCGATGCACGCCCGAGCCTGCTGCTGGAGAACGGCTCGCCGCTGCCCCCGATGGCCGAGCCCGAACCCGTAAAAGTGCCCGCGTCGCCGGAAGCCGCGCCGTCCGCCGGGCTTGAGGCAGCCGGGGCCACGCCCGCCATGGCTGCGGAGACGCCAGAGGCCGTTCCTGGCACGGAAGACGTCGCGATCACCGACATCCCGCGCGGGATCGCCCAGCGCGAAGTGTCGCTCGACCTGCCGTCGATCATCCTCATCGATCCCGATGTTCAGATGTCGGACGATCCCGGACCGTTGCCGCAATTCCACCCGGTGCCCGCCTACCCCTCCGCATCGGCGGCACCCGCGTACCCCTTCATCCCGGTCGCCCCCGAGGCGGCCCGCCCGCCTGCGGCACGCGTCGAATACGCAAGCCCGCGGCCCGGTACGGCACACCTCCCGGCAGCGCCGCGCCGCATCAAGCCCTGGGCGTGGGGCGTAGCCAGCGCGCTGCTGCTGGTGCTGCTGCTGGCGCAGTCCACCTACTTCCTGCGCGACACCCTGATCAGCCGGCTGCCGCAGACCCGCTCCGCATTCGAGCAGGCCTGCGCCGTGCTCGGCTGCACCCTTTCCCTGCCGAAAAACCTGGCGCTGCTGCAGATCGTCGGCTCCGACCTGAAAACCGAAGCCGGCGGCCGCCTGAGTCTTACCCTCACCCTCGGCAATCGCGCCGGCCATGCCCAGGCCTGGCCGGTATTCGAGCTCACGCTCACCGACCTGCGGGATCGTCCCATCGCGCGACGCAGCTTCGCCCCCAGCGAGTATCTTGACGACGCGCGTCGCATCGAGGCCGGCATTCCGGCCCAAAGCGAACAGACGCTGAAATTCGAACTCGCCACGCGCAACCTCGCGGCCGCCGGCTTCAAGATCAGGCCGCACTATTGATCTTGAAGGGGGCTGGTCGCCCCGGGGCTTCTTCGGTATAGTCCGCGTTCCCGTTGCGGGAGAGCGCATGCACCGCATGCCGCCGAAGGCGTAACCCACCCGGAATCGCTCAGGCAAAAAGGACCGCAACGCCGGGGCGCATCTTAGTCGACGCACCCCAAGAACACTCTGGAGAGCGCGGTTTTCAAAACCGCCACCGAAGGGGCAGCGGCGCATCGCCCAGTGCGCCGTAATCTCTCAGGTACCAAGGACAGAGGGGTGAAGCGAATCCGCGCTTCACCCTTTTTTATTTTTGGTGGCAAGAGCCTGTTTCAATAGAAATCATGTCCCGCGTTGAGACCAGAATCGGATGGATGCAAGGCGCAGCGCGCCGGCAAGGGCCATCCCCTTGCCAAGCGCTGCAACACCGCAGACGCCGATTCCGGTCTCAACCCGGAGGGCCGCTTGCCTGCGGGCGCATGGCCGTGTCGCGGCTCGCTCATTTGGAACAACCGAACTTCGCTCCCCGCGCCTTGCCCTGCATCCCGCAAGCAAGCGGCGCGGGACGTGATTTCTATTGAAACAGGCTCTATATGCTCAAACAAACTCCGCTCAATGCCCTGCACCGCGAACTCGGCGCCAAAATGGTCGACTTCGGCGGCTGGGACATGCCGGTGAACTACGGCTCGCAGATCGAGGAACACCACGTCGTTCGCCGCGACTGCGGCCTGTTCGACGTCTCCCACATGCTGCCGCTCGATATCCGCGGCGCCAACGTGCGCCCCTTCCTGCGCCGACTGGTGGCGAACAATGTCGACAAGCAGCAGGTATCCGGCAAGGCGCTGTATTCCTGCATGCTGAACGAAGCCGGCGGCGTGATCGACGACCTCATCATCTATTTCATGGATGAATCCTGGTTCCGTCTGGTAGTCAACGCCGGCACCGCGGAGAAGGATCTCGCGTGGATCGAGCAGTGCAACACCGATTGGGACATGGGGCTCACGCTCATCCCGCGCCGCGATCTGGCGACGATCGCGATCCAGGGGCCGGATGCAACCCGGGTGCTGAATGAAGCACTGCCCGGTGTCGACAGCCTCACCGCCAGCCTCAAACCCTTCAGCGCCGCCGCCATGGGCGAAATGCTCATCGCCCGCACCGGTTACACCGGCGAGAACGGTTTCGAGGCGATGGTGCTGGCGAAATCCGCACCTTTTTTCTGGAAGGCGCTGATGGAAGCGGGCGGCAAGCCGATTGGTCTCGGCGCGCGCGACACCCTGCGGCTCGAAGCCGGGATGAACCTGTACGGTCAGGACATGAACGAAACCACCTCGCCACTGGAATCGGGCCTGGCATGGACGGTGGACCTGAAGACCGAACGCGATTTCGTCGGCCGCAAGGCGCTGGAATCGAGCGAAGTCACGCAGCAGCTTGTCGGCCTCCTGCTGCTCGACAAGGGCGTGCTGCGCAGTCACCAGAAGGTCAGCACGAAAAATGGTGAAGGTGAAATCACCTCCGGCACCTTCTCGCCTACACTGCAGCAATCCATCGCGCTCGCCCGCATCCCGCTCGGCATCGCTCCGGGCGCGGAAGTCGAGGTCGAGATCCGCGACAAGAAACTGCGCGCGAGGGTGGTTAAGTATCCGTTCGTGCGCAACGGCAAGGTATTGATCTAGGAGGGGTCAGGATTCAGGGGCCAGGGATCAGGGAAAAGCGCGGTGCAACCGCGCCTTCCCTGAATCCTGAATCCTGAGCCCTGATCCCTGGAATACAACGCGACCAGGAACACACAAAATGAATATCCCCGCTGACCTCAAATACACCCCCAGCCACGAATGGGTGCGCGTCGAAGCCGACGGCACGCTGACTGTGGGCATCACCCACCACGCGCAGGACCTGCTCGGCGACATGGTGTTCATCGAAACCCCCGCCACCGGCCGCACGCTGGTCAAGGGCGAGGAATGCGCGGTGGTCGAGTCGGTGAAGGCCGCATCCGACATCTACGCTCCGGTCGCCGGCGAAGTCATCGCCGCCAACGCCGAAACCGAAGCCAGCCCCGAGTCGGTGAACCAGGACGCCTACGCCGCGTGGATGTTCAAGATGAAGCCCGCCAATCCGGCCGACGTCGCCGGATTGCTGGATGCCGCTGCGTACCGGAAGCTGGTCGAATCGGAAGCCCATTGATGACGGTGAGGCGTGAGGGGTAAGGCGTCAGGAACCCCTCTTGCGCCAGCGCGCATTCCTCACCCCTAACCCCTGTCACCTCACCCGAATAAAATGCCCTTCATTCCCCACACCCCTGAAGACGTCTCCACCATGCTCGGCGCCATCGGTGCCGCCAGCATCGAGGCGCTGTTCGACGAAATCCCACCTGCGCTGAAAACCGGCAAGCTGCGTGACGTACCGGACGGCCTGCCCGAAATGGCGGTGGCGCGGCTGATGCAGGAACGCGCATCGCAGGACGGCTTCTGGTCAAACTTCATCGGCGCCGGCGTCTACGAGCACCACATCCCCGCGGCGATCTGGCAGATCGTCACCCGCGGTGAGTTCTATTCCGCCTACACGCCGTATCAGGCCGAAGCCTCGCAAGGCACGCTGCAACTGATCTACGAATATCAGACCATGATGACCCGGCTGACCGGGCTCGACGTATCGAATGCATCGCTCTACGACGGCGCATCCGCCTTGGCTGAGGCGGCGCTGATGGCGGTCCGCTCGCACAAGACTTCGCGCCGCGTACTGGTGCCGAAAACGGTGCACCCGATCTACCGTCGCGTAGCCCACACTACGGTGAAGAATCAGGGCATCGAACTGGTCGAGCTTGAATTCGATTCTACAACCGGCAAGACCGTGCTGCCGGCCGATCCCGGTAGCTTCGCCGGCCTGGCCATCCCGCAGCCCAATTTCTTCGGCGTACTGGAAGACGTACACGCGATGACCGACTGGGCACATGCGAATAACGCCCTGGCCATCGCGCTGGTTAACCCGACCACACTGGCGGTACTGGAAGCGCCGGGTCAATGGGGCACGAAAGGTGCCGATATCGCAGTCGGCGAAGGCCAGCCATTGGGCGCACCGATGGCTTCGGGTGGCCCCTATTTCGGCTTCATGTGCTGCCGCCAGGAATTCGTGCGGCAGATGCCCGGTCGCATCGTCGGCCGCACCGTCGACCTCGACGGCAAGCCGGGTTTCACGCTGACGCTGCAGGCGCGCGAGCAGCATATCCGCCGCTCCAAGGCCACCTCGAACATCTGCACCAACCAGGGACTGGTGGTCACCGCGGCGACGCAGTACATGGCCCTGCTGGGGCCACAGGGTCTGGCGAAAGTGGCGTCTGTCAGCCATGCCGGCACGATAGCGTTGGCCGACAGGCTGGCGGCGATTCCCAACGTGGCGCGCGCATTTGCCAGCCCCTTCTTCCACGAAGTGGTGCTGAAGCTCAACGACAGTGCCAAGGACGTGTTGCGCGCCCTGCGCGCGCAGGGCATCCTCGGCGGCCTCGATATTTCAGGCTGGTATCCCGAACTCGGCCAGGCAATCCTGGTGTGCGTCACCGAAACCAAGACCGCAGCGGATCTCGACCACTACGTACAGCAAATGGAACGTATCCTGTCGAAGCGGCGCGAAGCGCCGCCGTGTGCCTACAAAAGCTAACGGGGGCGACGCATGAGTGAGATGAGAGACAAGCAGTTCTGGGATATAACCGACTCATTCATTCAATTGGCCAATACCCATTTGAACGAAGTGAAGCCCAGCCGGGTCAGCGCATGCGCGCTGTTTGCCGCGTCGAGATTCAATGCCTTCGTCATCACGGCGGCGGCGGGGAGCAAGGAACAGATGATGGCCGAGAAGGAAGCTGCGATCGCCTATTTTCTGAGCCAGTACGAAAAAATGCTGCGCGAGAATCTGGATGAGCACCTGGCTCGCCACGACCAGCCCGGTAATGAGTGAGACCTGAACGGATCGGGCACAATTACCGATGCGCCTGATATCTGACTGATTTTTCAAGGAGAGCAAACATGGCAGTGACTTTAGGCGGTACCCCCATCGACGTGTCCGGCAGCTTCCCCAAGGTGGGTGACGCCGCGCCCGATTTCAAGCTGGTCAACAAGGATCTGGCCGACGTCTCGCTGGCCGATTTCGCCGGCAAGAAAAAGATTCTCAACATCGTGCCCAGCCTCGACACCCCGGTATGCGCGATCTCGACCAGGAAATTCAACGACGCCGCGGTCGGCAACACCGCTGTGCTGATCGTCTCGGCCGACCTGCCGTTCGCGATGAGCCGTTTCTGCGGCGCCGAGAGCACCAACAACGTCACCACGCTGTCGACCATGCGCGGTGCCGAATTCATGAAGAACTACGGTGTCGCCATCACCAGCGGCCCGCTCGCCGGCATCACCGCACGCGCCGTGATCGTGCTGGACGAGAACAACAAGGTGCTCTACACCGAGCTCGTTCCCGACATCAAGCAGGAACCGAATTACGAGGCCGCATTGGCCGCATTGAAATAAATTTGTGAGGCGTGAGGGGAAAGGGGTAAGGAACGGTTGCGAGACCACATCGCGCCTGCCCTGCCCCACTCCTTACCCCTCACCCTTCACGCCTTACGTCTATCCACCATGCTGATATTCGACCATTCCCGTCCCGGCCGCACCGCCGCCGCCCAATTGCCTGTCGCCGGCGGCAGTCTCGACGACCTGCCCGCAGCGCTGTGCCGCACGAACGCGCCGGCGCTACCGGAAGTCTCCGAGCTCGACGTAGTGCGTCATTACACGCGCCTATCGCAAAAGAACTTCTCGATCGACACGCAGTTCTACCCGCTCGGCTCGTGCACCATGAAGTACAACCCGCGCGCGTGCAACTCGCTGGCGATGCTGCCGCAATTCCTCGCACGTCACCCGGCGAGCCCGGACGAGACCGGCCAGGGTTTCCTCGCCAGCATGTTCGAACTGCAGGAAATACTGAAGGACGTGACCGGCATGGCCGGCGTGTCGATGGCGCCGATGGCCGGCGCCCACGGCGAGTTCGCCGGGGTGGCGATGATCCGCGCCTACCACGATGCGCGCGGCGACACCGCGCGGCGCGAAATCATCGTGCCGGACGCGGCCCACGGCACCAACCCGGCGACCGCGACCATGTGCGGCTACACGGTGAAAGAAATCCCCACCGACGCGACCGGCAGCGTCGACCTTGCCACCTTGCGCGCCGCGGTCGGCCCGCACACCGCCGGCCTGATGCTGACCAACCCGTCGACGCTGGGCGTGTTCGAAAAGACCATCGCCGACATCCAGAAAATCGTCCACGACGCCGGCGGCCTGCTCTATTACGACGGTGCCAACCTCAACGCCATCCTCGGCAAGGTGCGCCCCGGCGACATGGGCTTCGATGTCATCCACGTGAATTTGCACAAGACCTTTTCCACCCCGCACGGCGGCGGTGGGCCGGGCGCGGGGCCGGTGGGCGTGGCCGAGCGCCTGCTGCCCTTCATGCCGATTCCGCTGGTACTGAACGAGAACGGTTTTTACCGGCTGGCGACCGAGGCCGACCTGCCGCAGTCGATCGGCCGCATGTCGGCCAACATGGGCAATGCCGGCGTACTGATGCGCGCCTATGTCTACGCGCGCCTGCTGGGCGGCGAAGGCATGCAGCGCGTCGCCGAATACGCCACCCTCAACGCCAATTATCTGATGGCTAAACTGCGCGAAGCCGGTTTCGATCTCGCCTTCCCCGAGCGCCGCGCCAGCCACGAATTCATCGTCACGCTGAAAAAGCTGAAGGATGCCACCGGAGTTTCCGCAATGGACTTCGCCAAGCGCCTGCTCGACTATGGCTACCACGCGCCGACCACCTACTTCCCGATGCTGGTGCCCGAGTGCCTGCTGATCGAGCCGACCGAGACCGAGAGCCGCGAGACGATCGATGGCTTTGTCGAGGCGATGATCACGATCAAGCACGAAGCCGAAACCCACCCCGAGCTGGTGAAGGGGGCGCCCTACAACCTGCCGGTGCGGCGGTTGGACGACGTCCGGGCGGCGCGCGAACTCGATCTCGCCTACAAGCCCGTAGCATGAGCGATCCCGCCAGCCCGTTCAAGGGCAAGATCGGCCTGCAGCGCGTGCTCAACGCGGTGGGCTATTCGTGGGCCGGGCTCACGGCGGCTTTCCGGCACGAGGACGCGTTTCGCCAGGAAGTATTTCTGGCGCTGCTGCTGGTTCCGCTGGCGCTCTACCTGGGAGAAACCGGAATCGAACGCGCGCTGATGATCGGTGCCGTGCTGGGCGTGCTGATCGTCGAATTGCTGAATTCGGCGGTCGAGGCCGCAGTCGACCGCATCTCGCTGGAGCGCCACCTGCTCATCAAGCGCGCCAAGGACATGGGCAGCGCCGCAGTGATGATCGCACTTGTCAACGTCGCGGCGGTATGGACGCTGGTTCTGCTGGGCTGAATCGGGCCGGCCCTAACAAAAATCGTGCCAATTATGCGCCGCACCCTAAAGTTGCAGCGCGCTTAGCCGGAATACATGGGGTATCCATTTTTAAGCAGCCCCGTGAACCTCAAACCCGTCTTCCTTCTGCTCGCCCTGTGCCATACCGCTTCCGCCGCAGCGCTCGGGCTGGGCGAGATCGGCGTGCGCTCGCATCTGGGCCAGCCGCTGCACGCCACCGTCGCCCTCCTGGGCGCCCCGGCAGAAACAACGGCGGCCTGCTTCAGTCTTGAGGCAAGCGAGGATGGCATCGCACCGCCCCCGCGCGCGCAGCTGGACATCCAGCAGTCCGGCACCCAGGCCCTGCTGCATATCCGCACCCTGCAGCCGGTCAATGATCCAATTGCGCAGTTTGCGCTGGTTTCCGACTGCGAAGTACGTTTGCGACGCGACTACGTGGTGTTGCTCGATCCGCCCGCGCCGGTCACGCCCGCCATCAGCCAGGACGCGCCTGCTGCCGTCACGCCGACGGCTGCCGCTCCCGTCGCAGCGATGCCTGCACCACGCACCAGCCGGCCCCAGCGCAAGACCCGGCGCGCGCCTGCCGCCTCACGCCCGTCAGCCGTTCGCGCGCCCCAACCTGCTGCGGCACCGCTCGCCCAGGCCGGCACCGCACCGCGTCTGGTGCTGTCCGGGAAACGCAACATCCCCCGCATGGCCGATGCGCCACTTGCCCCGCAGCTCGATGCCAACCTGCCGGGCCTGGCGCCCCCGCACCCCGCAAGCCTGACCGCCACTGAACTGTCAGACGAAAACACCGCGCTTTCCCGCAAGCTTGCGCATCTGGAGGCGCAGCTGGCCGCGTTGCAGCAGCGCTATGCGGAACTCGAAACCCGGCAGGCCGCCGCGCCCGCGATGATCACGCCGCCGCCCGAACAGCCCGCGCAATGGCCCCTGTATCTCCTGATCGCCGGCTTGCTCGCTGCAGGGATTGCACTGGTCGCCTGGCTGCTGCGCCGCAATCGCCCCCAACATTCCATTTTTTTGGATGACGCGTCCCGGACGCAGCCCGATGCGATGCCGATGACACTCTCCGACATCACCTCCGGGCTCCAGGCTGAACCGCTGTCCATGCCCCAACGAATGCCCGAAATCGCCCCGCCTCCACACAGCGAAGGCACCGAAGTCAAGGAAGACATCCTCGATCAGGCCGAAGTGTTCATGGCCCACGGCCATGGCGATCTTGCGATTCACCTGCTGCAGGAACACCTGCGCGAAGCGCCGACCGAATCTCCCGTGCCCTGGCTGCTGCTGCTCGATCTGCTGCACCGTGACGGGGATCTGAATGGGTATGCCGCCGCCAGCGCAGAGTGCCGCAGTTATTTCAACATCAACCTCACGGGACACCCAATTTCCCAGGACAGCGAAACCGGCCAGGGGCTGGAAGCCTACCCGCATCTGCTGGAGGCACTGGTGGACGTGTGGAACACGCCGGAGATCACCGCATTCTTCCATGACCTGATCTACGACGATCGCGGGGGCTCGCGGGCGGGCTTCGAACCGGGCGCCTACCGCGACATACTGCTGTTGCGGGAAATCGCGCAGGACACCCTGCCACTCGCCGCCTGAACGGCCTGCGTATAATCCCCGCTGTCGCTTTCAACCCATCCCCATCATGCGCACCCTCATCTGCGGTTCCCTCGCCTTCGACTCCATCATGGTGTTCCAGGACCACTTCGAGCACCATATCCTGCCGGACAAGGTCCACATGCTGAACGTGTCCTTCCTGGTGCCGGAGATGCGGCGCGAGTTCGGCGGCTGCGCCGGTAACATCGCATACAACCTCAAGCTGCTGGGCGGCGAGCCGCTGATCATGGCGACCGTAGGCGATGACTTCAGCGCCTACGCCGAACGCCTCGACGATTATGCGATTTCGCGCGACTACATCCGTCATGTTGCCGGCACCTACACCGCGCAGGCCTTCATCACCACCGACCTCGCCGATAACCAGATCACCGCCTTCCACCCCGGCGCGATGAATTACGCGCACGAGAACGACGTGCGCCAGGTACCGGACGTCAAGCTCGGCATCGTCTCGCCGGACGGCCGCGACGGCATGCTGCGCCACGTGCGCGGCTTTCACGAAGCCGGGGTGCCATGCGTATTCGACCCCGGCCAGGGCATGCCGCTGTTTTCCGGCGAGGAACTGCTGGAGTGCGTCCACAAGTCCAGCTACGTCATCCTCAACGACTACGAAGCCGAGCTGCTGCAGGCACGCACCGGAGAAAACCTGGCCACGCTGGCGCGTCATGTCGAGGCACTGATCGTGACGCGCGGCGCCGAAGGTTCGGTGATCCACACAACAGGCAAACCGATCGACATCCCGGCCACGCGCCCCGCCGCGATCCTCGACCCCACCGGTTGCGGCGACGCCTATCGCAGCGGCATCCTGTACGGCATCACCCACGGCCTCGATTGGGAAACCTCGGGGCGTCTGGGCAGTCTCATGGGAGCGATCAAGATCGCCCAGCGCGGCGGACAGAACCACCGCCCCGGTCGTGACGCGATCGCCAGTGAATTCCATGCCCAGTTTGGCTATTATTACGAATAGAGATAGAGGAGCCCGTCATGAACAAACCCTTTGCAGTCGCACTCATTGCCGCCGGCAGCCTGCTGCTGGCAGGCTGCCCGGCAGGCCTGGGCGGCAAGGATTACAGCCGCAGCCAGGCGCGCACCGCGCAGGAAGTGCAGATGGGCATCGTGGAGTCGGTGCGCGAAGTGAACATTGAAGGCACCAAGACACCGATCGGCGCGGGCGCGGGCGCGGTGGTCGGCGGCGTGGCCGGCAGCACGGTCGGCAGTGGCCGCGGCAGCGTGGTCGGTACGGCGGTCGGCGCGGTGCTGGGCGGGCTCGGCGGCGCGGCAACGGAAGAGGCCGTGACCCGCCAGAAAGGCGTGGAGATCACCGTCAAACTCGATTCGGGGCGGCTGCTCGCCATCACCCAGGCCGCCGACGAGCAGTTCCGCGTAGGCGACCGCGTGCGCGTGCTGTCGGGCGGCGGTGTGACGCGCGTCTCGCATTGAAATGACGGCCGACACGAAAAGTTTCCCGTCATTGCTGCGTAACCTGAACCTCACACCGGGTTAACACCCGGCTGGGCGCGATGGTGTGCGGCGAACCGGTATGGGATTCCGATTTCAACACCGCCGACCTGCCGATGCTGCTGCCGATGGCGCAACTCAACCGCAGCGATACCCGCCGCCTCATCGGATGAGCGTGGTTGTTGCCGATTT
Organism: Thiobacillus sp.; assembly: GCA_035530575.1. GTDB lineage: Bacteria > Pseudomonadota > Gammaproteobacteria > Burkholderiales > Thiobacillaceae > Thiobacillus. The sequence goes on from DATKUP010000127.1 coordinate 257,489, forward strand.
ATCGGCTTTAGTGCATGGCTGTTGCTGCTATAGCAGCTTTACAGACATGGCCTCCTCCCCACGAGGGCAACCACGGCCTGCCTCTTGCGGGTAGCGCTTTACAATGCGGGGGTGAATTTTTCCCGTCTGCCCGTTTTTCTTCGCCGCGCCCTCCGCATCGGTCTGCTGGCGCCGCACCTCGCGTGGGGGGTGGCGATGGCCGGACTGGCGTTTCCCCTGTTCAACTCCGCACAACGCGACCGCTTCATCATGGCCTGGTCGCGGCGCCTGCTCAGGGTGCTCGGGGTGCGGGTACGGACGACACCTGCGCCCAGCCTGCCGGGAGGCGCACTGCTGGTGTGCAACCACGTGTCGTGGCTGGATATTTATCTGATCTACGCCGCCCGGCGCGTGCATTTCGTTTCGAAATCCGAGGTGCGCGCGTGGCCGGTGGCGGGCTGGCTGGCGCACAAGACCGGCACCTTGTTTCTCGAACGCGGCCGTCGCGCCGATACCGCGCGCGTCAACACCGAAATGCGCGCACTGATGCAGTCCGGCGCCTGGGTAGCGGTGTTCCCCGAAGGCACCACCAGCGACGGACGCGGGTTGCGGCGCTTTCTGCCGTCGCTGCTGCAGCCCGCGGTCGAACTGAACTGCCCGATCGTGCCGGCCGCCCTGCACTACCGCTCGCTGGACAACGCCTACAGCGCCGCCCCCGCCTACATCGACGAAATGAGCCTGTGGCAGAGCCTCATGCGGATCGTCGGCGAACCCGGCCTCATCGCCGAACTGCAGTTCGGTGAGCCTATCCTGCCGAACGGCCACCGGCGCGATCTCGCCGCGCAAGCCGAACGGGCGGTAAGCGTTCTGCTGGGACTCAGGCCTTCGGCGTCCGAACCTGCGGACACGGCACCGCAAATACCTGCCGGTCCTCCAGCCTGATTGCGGTGAGGTGGCCGCCCCACAGGCAGCCGGTATCCAGCGCGATCAAGTCACTACGGTTGATCAGCCCGAGCGTCGACCAGTGGCCGATGACGATCGTCGCCGCGGCACTCTTGCGCCCCGGCACCGCGAACCAGGGCAGCCAGCCGGCCGGCTGCGTGCCGGGCGCGCCCTTGTGGTGGAATTCCATCTCGCCTTCCGCCGAACAGTAGCGCAGTCGGGTGAAGGCGTTGACAATCACGCGCAGGCGCTCGATGCCCTGCAGATCGTCGTCCCACGCGATCGGCGTGTTGCCGTACATCTGCGCAAAAAAATCGCGGTAATGCGCGCCCTGCAACATCGCCTCGGCTTCCGCCGCCCGCTGCATCGTATCGTCCAGCGTCCAGCCCGGCAGCACCCCCGCATGCACCATCAGCCAATCGCCCTCGCGCCAGGCCAGCTTCTGCCGACGCAGCCAGGCCAGCAGCTCGTCGCGGTCGGGGGCGGTCAGGATGTCATCCAGCGTGTCGCCCTTGTGCGCGCGGCCAAACCCCTCGGCCAGCATCAGCAGGTGCAAATCGTGATTGCCGAGCACGCTGATGGCGGCATTCCCCAGGCTTTTGACAAACCGCAGCACCGCCAGCGACTCCGGCCCACGGTTGACCAGATCGCCGACAAACCATAGCCGGTCGGCCACCGGGTCGAATTTCAGTTCATCCAGCAAATGCAGCAAGGAGGTTTGGCACCCCTGAAGATCGCCAATGGCATAGGTGGGCATATAAAATACGGTTTCGTCTGTTTGCTATGTTGCCCTGCATCATAGCGCTCCCGCCCGAACCCCACGTGACACCCCCTGCATGAAATCCTTTCTATGAAACCTGTTATCCGCCTGTTTTTCAAAACCCTGCGCGTCATTCTTGGCCCGTTCCTGCTGCTGGGAAACTGGCTTACGCAACCCAAAGGTATCGTGCGCCCGGAAGCCGGGCAGCAGGCCATCGACGCGCGCACGCGAAATCTCGCGCTGTATCATTTCCCCACCTGCCCGTTCTGCCTGAAAACCCGGCGCACGATTCGGCGGCTGTCGCTCAAGATCGAGCTACGCGACGCCAAGCACAACGCCGCCCATCGCGATGCCCTGATCGCCGGCGGTGGCAAGCCGCAGGTGCCCTGCCTGCAGATCACCGACGACAACGGCCGGCAAACCTGGCTCTACGAATCGGATGCCATCAATGCATATCTCAACCGCGAATTCGGCGACTCACCTGCCGCATGAGCCTGGTTGCCGCATTGAACCCGCCGCAGCGCGAAGCGGCGAAGTACCTCGACGGCCCGCTGCTGGTGCTGGCCGGCGCCGGCTCCGGCAAGACCCGCGTGATCACCCACAAGATCGCCTACCTGATCGGCGAATGCGGCTACAAGCCCAGCTCGATCGCCGCCATCACCTTCACCAACAAGGCGGCGCGCGAGATGCAGGATCGTGCCGCCAAGCTGACGCAGGGGGTGAACACCAAGGGGCTGATTGTCACCACCTTCCATTCGATGGGCCTGCGGATGCTGCGCGAGGACGCGAAGTTTGCCGAGCTGAAACCGGCTTTTTCGATTCTCGATTCGGCCGACGCAGCGGGGATCGTTTCGGAAATCATCAAGACCACCGACAAGCAGGAAATCCGCCGCGCGGTGTCGCGTATCTCGCTATGGAAAAATGAGCTGAAGTCGCCCGCTGCTGCGTTGCAAACCGCCGAGGACGACAACGCACGCGTCTACGCCAAGATCTACGACCGCTATGATGCGACGCTGCGCGCGTATCAGGCGGTCGATTTCGACGATCTGATCCGCCTGCCTGCCGAGCTGCTGGATACCCACGCCGAGCTGCGCGAGAAGTGGCAAAACCGCTTGCGCCACATTCTGGTCGACGAATATCAGGACACCAACATCGCGCAATACCGGCTGCTGCAAAAGCTCACCGGCGTGCGCGCGGCGTTCACCGCGGTCGGCGACGACGACCAGGCGATCTACGGCTGGCGCGGTGCGTCGGCTGATAACCTGAAGCAGCTGCGCGAAGACTATCCGCATCTGCACCTGGTCAAGCTGGAACAGAATTACCGTTCAAGCGTGCGCATCCTGAAAGCCGCCAACAGCCTGATCGCCAACAACCCCAAACTGTTCGAGAAACGCCTGTGGAGCGATCTCGGTCTCGGCGATGCCATTCAGGTGATGCCCACGCGCGACGACGAACACGAGGCCGAATCGGTGGTGATGCGCCTGTTGTCGCACAAATTCCAGCACCGCACCGAGTGGCGCGACTACGCCATCCTGTATCGCGGCAACTACCAGGCGCGCGTGTTCGAGAAGGCGCTGCGCAACGAAAAAGTGCCCTATCAGCTGTCCGGCGGGCAGTCGTTCTTCGACCGCGCCGAAATCAAGGACGTGATCGCCTACCTGCGCCTGATCGCCAACAGCGACGACGACCCGGCCTTCATCCGTGCCGTCACCACGCCCAAGCGCGGCATCGGCGCCGCCACCCTGGAAAAGCTTGGCCAGGTCGCCGCCACCCTGCATGTGAGTCTGTTTGAAGCCGTCTTTTCGGCTGCCGCCGTGTCGCAAATCGGCGAGCGCCAGCTGGCGCCGCTGCTCGAATTCTGCAACTTCATCAACCGCTTCGAGGAGCGGATCACCCGCGAGCCGGCGGGCGAGGTGCTGAACGACCTGCTGAAATCGATCGACTACGAGATTTATGTATTCGACCAGGACGACGCGCGTGCGGCCCAGAACAAATGGAACAACGTGCTCGAATTTGCCGCCTGGATCGCCAAGAAAGGCGAGGAAGACGACAAGAATCTGCTGCAACTCACCCAGACCATCGCGCTGATCACCCTGCTCGAAGGCCGCGAGGAGACCGAGCCCGACGCGGTGCGGCTGTCCACCCTGCATGCCGCCAAGGGACTGGAATTCGGCCATGTGTTTCTGGTCGGCGTGGAAGAGAACATCCTGCCGCACCGCGACGCGGTCGATGAAGGTCGCCTGGAAGAGGAACGTCGCCTGATGTACGTCGGCGTCACCCGCGCGAAAAAATCGCTCACGCTGTCGTATTGCGCACGGCGCAAACGCGCGTGCGAATCGGTCGCCTGCGACCCCTCGCGCTTTATCGACGAACTCGGCGACGACGTACGCCAGCCCGAGAAACCCTCCGACGCGGCCGCCAAAGCCAACGGCAGTGACCGGCTGGCCGCGCTGAAGGCGATGCTGGGGTAAAACCTGGCGTTCCATCTATTAACGGTGCTGGGAAATCGCTGTTGAAAATTGCACAGGCGGGTAAAATTAGGGCTCGCTGGCTGCAAGTGGTTACAGGCATCATGTGTTGAAACGATGATGCAGTGATCGGCGCTGAATCCCCCTGCCAAGCCGAGCGGATTGCCCGTCCCCCATATTTCCCGCCCCGGCCGACGGCGCGGCCGCAGGCAAAAGCGGCGACGTACGCGTGATCTATTTCAATGGCTATGTCACTGTTGGCTGTTGATTTATGTCTTGCCCCCTCCGATGAAGTTCTTATTTTGCGGCATCTCGCAGGCGACCCCGTGGGAGCGGCTTTAGCCGCGATGCGCCGCAAGGCGCAAAGAGCAAATGCTCGCCAAGGTCTTGCCGCGCCACCTTTGCGGGCTACCGCCCGCATCGCGGCTAAAGCCATTTCGGGGCTGGCCAACACCAACAAATAACGGTGAAAGAGCCATTTCAATCTTAACGGGCGGGAAGTCGTGCTGCTGGTAATGCTGTATGCCAAATCAGAACGCGGCAACGTGACGACCGCCGAAATCGAAAAGGTGCCGTGACATGGACATCGAGAAAATCGCAAAAGCCATCGAGACCGATGCCGGCTGCGTGCAGCCGGCATCGGCCATGTGACCACGCCAGAACGGGGCTGTCTCAGGCCGCATTCGCCGAGCGCATCAAACGCCGGTGGCAACGCTACGCGACTGGGAGCAGGGGCGTTTCGCGCCTCCAGGGGGAGTGCCATGCCTGATGTGGCTGATCAAGCGCCACCCGGGGCTGAGCGGCGAACTGGCGGCTTGATTATCATTTATCGTAAAACAATGTGAGCGGCCCCTTTGATTCACCTTTGATTCTTCATTTCGACATGCAAATTGCACCGGGAACCATAGTTGGCGGCAAGGTTGTCGTAGAGGGCCTCTCTCTGCCAGAGGGCACGGTCGTGACCGTCCTCGCTCGGGGTGACGAGATCGCCGTGCGACGCCCGCCACAACAGGAAGCCGAACTTCTCGATGCTCTGGACGAGGCTGACCGCGAGGAAGGCATTTCTGCCGACGAACTGTTCGCAAGGATGTCGAGGCCGCCTTGGCCTTACTCGTTGAAGAACCTGGTATTGGCACCAAAATTAATATCGCGCGCTTCGATACGGTTCGCAGGTTGTATCACCCGAATTCGCCACTTCATTTACTACCGCGTCCGCGGAGAATTTCTGGAGGTTGTCGCGTTCTGGCACTAGCCGTGAAGCAGGGCCGTCGCTATGACGCCAAATCCTGCGGCCCAGCGGACGCTACGCAAGGCCGTGTTGCGTGAAATAAGCCCTGTAGCCGGATTAGCGTCAATCGGTGCGCGAACTGACAGGCTGCTGCGATTTACCGCGCTTGAGTCGCCGATATAGGGTGTTGCGGCTGATTCCGAGGCGCCGAGCGGCTTCCGATATGTTGCCTCCCGACGATCCGACCGCCTGGACGATCATCGCGTCGGACAAAACCCGCAGGTTCTCCGTGGCCGGCGTTTCCGGCGGGCATGGGCGAGGCGATTGACTCCGCAGCTCCCCGAGCAGGTCGTCGGGCAGATGGCGCCAGGTGATGATCGTTTCGCCTTCGTCGAGCAGCGCGCAAGCCGTGCGGATGGCGTTGCACAGTTGACGCAGATTGCCGGGCCAGGGGTGGTCGGCGAAGTGAGGCGCCAGCACGGCGTCCAGCGCGAGTCCCCTCCCCGGCCCCTCTTCCTCGATCAGCCGGGCAACGAGGACGGAAAAATCGCTGCGCTCGCGCAGGGCGGGCAGCGCCAGCGTCAGGCCATTGATCCGGTAGTAGAGGTCGGAGCGGAATCGGCCGGCGTCCATTTCGGTCTTCAGGTTTCTGTGCGTCGCGCAGATCAGCGCGAAGTCCACCGCTATCGGCCGGCCGCCGCCAAGCGGCGTGACCTTGCGCTCATGCAATACGCACAGCAGGCGTGCCTGCATCGCCAGCGGCATGTCGCCGATTTCATCGAGGAACAAGGTGCCGCCGTGGGCCTCGCGAATGCGGCCGGGCGATCCTTCGCGGCGGGCGCCGGTAAATGCACCGGGGGCATAGCCGAAGAGTTCGGCCTCGATCAGGGTTTCCGGCAGGGCGGCGCAATTCACCGCGACGAATGGCTTGCCGTGGTGCGGCCCCGATTCGTGCAGGGCGCGGACGAACAATCCCTTGCCGACGCCCGATTCGCCGAGCAGCAGCAGCGGGATCGGTTTGCCCAGCACTTTGCTTGCCCGCTCGATGGCGACCCTCATGCGCGCATCGCCGGTATTGAGGATGGCGAGCTTGTCCGGAATCGGGCTGGGGCGCTTTGGCGCCGGCGCAACGGCCCGCAGATGCCGCGCCGGTTCGACGCGCACGAACAGCCGCCCGCTCCGCTGGCGATTGACCAGTCGCGGCTGGCTGGAATGCTGACGGCCCCAGTCGACCAGGTCGGTCAGGCGCATGTCGAGCACCCGTTCGAGCGGGGTTGCGCCGAGATCGGCGGTGGCCAAGCCCAGCAGCGCCAGCCCCGCCTGGTTGGCGCCGACGATCCAGCCGTCTTCCGACAGCGCCACAACGCCTTCCGCCACGGTGCCGATGCCCTCGGCGAGCGGGTGGAAGCGAAGGCGGACGCTGTCGCCGTGACGGGCGTCGAATAGCCGGTTCTCGACCATTTGCGCCGCTGCGCGCACCAGGCCGAAGGTATGGGGATGGCAGCTGCGCTGCTCGCCCGATATGTCGAGCACGCCGAGCAGCCGTCCATCCGGCGCGACCACCGGCGCGGCCGCGCAGGTGAGGAAGGCATTGCGTTCGAGATAGTGCTCGGCGCCATGGATGACGACCGGCGCGCCCTCGGCCAGCGCCGTGCCGATGGCATTGGTGCCGCGATAACGTTCGAGCCAGGAGGCGCCCGGCATCAGCGCCACGCGTTCGGCGCGCTTCAGGAAGTCGATGTCGCCAAGCGCCTGCAGCAGCACGCCGCGTTCGTCCGCCAGGATCCCCATGCAGCCCGAACCGCGTATCTGCCCGTGCAGGTATTCCATCACCGGCCGGGCGTGGGCGATGAGCTCTTGCTGGCGTTCGACGGTGCGCTCAAGCTCGATAGCGGAAAGATGCGGCGTTTCGCCGAGCCGTCCGATCGGTGCCAGTCCAGTATCGAAGCTGCGACGCCACGAGCGCGCCACCAGATCGCCAACCAGGCCGCCCGGCAGTTCGCCGCGCTCGAGCAGCATGCGACGGGCGTGATGCAGGGCCGCGCTTCCGGTTCCTCCAGATGCCATGGGTTTTCCTTGGGTATTCGGCGCCATCGGGCGGCGTCCTGTATTCGGACACTATAGGGATTCGCCTGCGCGGCGCAAGACAAAGTCGGGATAAATGGAAAGACTGTGTCATTTCGTGACAGTGCCACGCGTTGGCGCAGGGTATGGCGTGACACCCGGCATCGCGTCGGCAACACAAATACTCTATATTTCATGGACTTGGCGTCGCCGTCAGCGTGGGCACGTATTCTGCTGAGTGATAGGTTGGCTTGGCCCGCTGGGCTTTTGACAACCATTCACAATATCGAGGAGATATTCATGATTTATGCCGTACCCGGCGCCGCCGGCGCCAAAGTTCAGTTCAAGGCCCAATACGACAACTTCATCGGCGGCAAGTGGGTGCCGCCGGTCAAGGGCGAGTACTTCGACGTCGTCACGCCGATCTCCGGCAAGGTCTTCACCAAGGCCGCCCGCTCGGGTGCCGAAGACATCGAGCTGGCGCTGGACGCCGCCCACGCTGCCGCCGACCAATGGGGACGCACCGCCCCCGCCGACCGCGCAAACGTCCTCCTCAGAATCGCCGATCGTCTGGAACAGAACCTGGAACTGCTGGCTTATGCCGAAACCGTCGACAATGGCAAGCCGATCCGCGAAACGCTGAACGCCGACATTCCGCTGACCATAGACCATTTCCGCTACTTCGCCGGCTGTATGCGCGCCCAGGAAGGCGCGCTCAGCGATCTCGACGAAAACACCGTCGCCTATCACTTCCATGAACCGCTGGGCGTGGTCGGCCAGATCATTCCGTGGAATTTCCCGATCCTGATGGCGGCCTGGAAACTGGCGCCGGCAATCGTCGCCGGCAACTGCGTGGTCCTAAAGCCTGCCGAGTCGACCCCGGTCAGCATCATGGTCATGGCCGAACTGATCGCCGATCTGCTCCCCCCCGGCGTTCTCAATATCGTCAACGGCTTTGGCCGCGAAGCCGGTATGCCGCTCGCTACCAGCAAGCGCATCGCCAAGATCGCCTTCACCGGCTCCACCTCCACCGGCCGGGTGATCGCCCAGGCCGCTGCCAACAACCTGATTCCGGCGACGCTGGAACTGGGCGGCAAATCGCCCAACATCTTCTTCGCCGATATCGCCGATGCCGACGACGACTTTTTCGACAAGGCCATCGAAGGCCTGGTGCTGTTCGCCTTCAACCAGGGCGAAGTGTGCACCTGCCCGTCGCGTGCGCTGATCCACGAATCCATTTACAACAAGTTCATGGCGCGCGTCCTCGAGCGCGTCAAGGCCATCAAGCAGAGCAACCCGCTCGATACCGACACCATGGTCGGCGCCCAGGCCTCCCAGGAACAGATGACCAAGATCATGTCCTATCTCGATCTCGGCCGGCAGGAAGGCGCCGAGTTGCTGATCGGCGGTGCGCGCGCAGTGCTGGAAGGCGATCTGGCCGACGGCTATTACATCCAGCCGACCCTGTTCAAGGGCCACAACAAGATGCGCATTTTCCAGGAAGAAATCTTCGGGCCGGTGCTCGCCGTGACCACCTTCAAGACCGAAGCGGAAGCCCTCGAAATCGCCAACGACTCGCTCTATGGCCTGGGTGCCGGCGTCTGGACGCGCGATGGCAATACCGCCTACCGCATGGGCCGCGCCATCAAGGCGGGCCGCGTGTGGACCAACTGTTACCACGCCTATCCCGCACACGCCACCTTCGGCGGCTACAAAGAATCCGGGATCGGCCGCGAAACGCACAAGATAATGCTCGACCACTATCAGCAGACCAAGAACCTGCTGGTCAGCTACAGCCCTAAGAAGCTGGGCTTCTTCTGAGCAGAATCGCCTCGCGCGCTTACTGTAAGCATTTCAGAGGCGGGCAACCGCCTCTTTTTATGGGAGAAAACCATGGTTGAAAAAGTCGTTGCCACGGATGCGGCCCTGGCGTTAATCGAACGGCTGAAGAAACAACACGGCCCGCTGATGTTTCATCAATCCGGCGGGTGCTGCGACAACAGCGCGGCCAATTGTTTCCTGCCGGGCGAGATCACCACCGGCGCCGGCGACGTGCTGCTCGGCGAAATCGGCGGCTGCCCGTTCTATATCGGAAGGTCGCAATACGCGTACTGGAAACACACGCAACTCATCATCGACGTGATCGAAGGCCGCGGCGGCACGTTCTCGCTCGAAGGGCCGGAAGGCCTTGCCTTCCACACCCGCTCGCGCGTTTTCAACGCCACCGAGCTTGCCGAATTGGGGGAACAGGAAACAGACTCCGGCCAGATGCCGCCGCAAAGCGCCCAATAAAAAGGGGCGCCCATGCAGAGCGCCCCGGCTTCCTTCTGAGAAATAGAATGTAGCGGTTGTAGGCCCGCTCGCCATGGCTGGCGGTATCGAGACCTTCGCGTTCCTGTTCTTCGCTGACGCGCAGGCCGATGGCCATGTCGATCAGCTTGAACAGCACCAGGCTGACGACGTCCGACCAAGCGATGGTCATGAGCGCGTCGGTGGCCTGGGCCACGACCTGACCCCTGTTTTCCTGTTTTCGGGTCAGTGACACACAAAAGGAACATTTGGCGGATCCGTAGTCGTGCGGAGTTTTTGTGGTCTACCCGATGGGAGAAGTCGGCGTCCAGCACCCCAGGGGCATGGGGATCATGTCAAAAAAAACTGGACTCCCTTGTCGTAGCATTTCTGCATGTCTTCCAGGCTGTAGACCTTGCCGATCCTGCTCGCCTGGCAGACGGCGCCGAAGGCTTCGTAGCGGTTCCGGCAAATGTCGCTCATGCCCTTGGTGGCTTCCTTGAGGAATTTGCGCGGGTCGAAATTGAATTTGTTTTCCGCCAGGTGCTTGCGGATGGCACCGGTGGAGGCCATGCGCAGGTCGGTGTCGATGTTGACCTTGCGCACGCCGTTCTTGATGATTTCGCTGACGGGCACGCCGTAGGTCTGACCCATGTCGCCGCCGAATCTGTTGGTGATGGCAAACCAGTCTTCCGGCACGGAAGACGAGCCGTGTATGACCAGATGCACATTGGGGGGCTGAATATGGAACTATCAAGTGAACATGGGCACCGGCATTGGTGCCCGCTCCTCAATAGCTACCGCATCCGGAGCCCCGTGAGGCTCAGGTGCCCTTGGCCCCCTTGGCGATGCGATCGCCGATCTCCTGGTCAATGTTGCGCCAATACTCAAATGCGCGCTCCAGCACGGGCTGAGTCACGCCCGCCTTCAAGTGTCCGACGACGTTTGACACCAGCCGGTCACGTGCGGCGGCGTCCATGACCTCGCGCACCAGGGTTCCGGGCTGGACGAAGTCATTGTCCTCCTTGTGCGGCGTGTAGGCGGCGTGCATGAATTCGCCGCTGGCTTCCCACTTTTCCATGTAGGGGTAGCGCTCGGGGTCGGCCTTCGGCCCGCCCTTCGAGTTCGGCGCGTATACGGGGTCAGAAACGTTCTGCATCCGCATCGCACCGTCCTTGCTATAGCTGTGTACCGGCACCTTGGGCTGATTGACCGGGATCTGCTTATAGTTAACGCCGAGCCGATGCCGGTGAGCGTCGGAATATGAGAAAAGGCGTCCCAGCAGCATCTTGTCCGGGCTCACACCGACTCCCGGCACCAGATTGTTGGGCTCGAAGGCGGCCTGCTCGATCTCGGTGTGGTAATCGGCAGGATTGCGATCGAGCGTCATTTTGCCAACCTCGATCAGCGGGTAGTCACCGTGCGGCCAAACCTTGGTCAAGTCGAACGGATTGAATCGGTAGGTCTTGGCATTTTCGAAAGGCATGACCTGCATATGAAGCGTCCAACTTGGGTGGTCGCCGCGCTTGATCGCGTCGTAAAGGTCGCGGGTATGATAGTCGCCATCATCGCCGGCGAGCCGATCGGCCTCCGCCTGAGTGAGGAAATCGATCCCCTGGTCGGTCTTGAAGTGGTATTTCACCCAAAATCGTTGGCCCTTGGCGTTGACCCACATGTAGGCGTGGCTTGAGTAACCGTTCATGTGCCGCCAGGTCTTGGGAATGCCGCGGTCGCCCATCAGCCAGGCGACCTGGTGGGCCGACTCCGGGGACAAGGTCCAGAAGTCCCACTGCATGTCATGGTCACGCAGGTTGGTGTCTGCGCGGCGCTTCTGGGAGCGGATGAAGTGCTGGAATTTCATCGGGTCACGAATGAAGAATACCGGCGTGTTGTTCCCGACCAGGTCATAGTTGCCTTCGCTGGTATAAAACTTCAGCGCGAAGCCGCGCGGATCTCGCCAGGTGTCGGGGCTTCCGCGTTCACCCGCAACGGTCGAAAAACGCACCAGCATGTCGGTCTTGGTGCCCGGCTGGAACAACGCCGCCTTGGTGTACTGGCTGACATCCTGGGTCACCTGGAAGTGTCCAAAGGCGCCCCCGCCTTTGGCATGCGGCTGGCGCTCGGGTATCCGCTCCCGGTTGAAATTCGCCATCTGCTCGATAAGGTAGTGATCCTGCAACAAGACAGGACCGTCCGGCCCGACGGTGAGCGAGTATTCATCGCTGGATACGGGAATCCCTGCATCGGTTGTCGTGGGTTTGGGAGCGTCTTTTGCCATGATGATAGTAACCCCTGATTGTGTGCTTCGAAAATTGCCTCGCTTGTCGTTCAGTTGCACAGCAACTGCTTTGAAACAAGCTTTGCATTTACCTGCGTACCTGCGGGCTATTCGGGCGGCCGCTTTATATCTTCAGTAGAGAACGATTTCTTCTACGACCAATATCGCTACGCGCTCTTAGAGCGTAGTAAACATTTCTTACAACAAGTGGATGGAGGGGGCGGTGATCCGGGCATTGACACATCACGAAGTCCGCCTGTGCCCGACGGATCCCGCAGGCTGTCGGATGACCATAAAAAAATGGGGCGCCGCAGCGTCCCATTTAATTTCAGCGTTTGATTTCGGCAAGCCGACGATCAGTTGATCTTGGGATCCAGCTCGCCCTTGTCGTAGCGCTTCTGCATCTCTTCCAGGCTGTAGACCTTGGTGATCTTGCTCGCCATGCCGGCAGCGCCGAAGGCCTCGTAGCGGTTTTTGCAAATATCGCTCATGCCCTTGGTGGCTTCCTTGAGGAATTTGCGCGGGTCGAAGTTGGCCTTGTTTTCGGCCAGATGCTTGCGGACCGCGCCGGTGGAGGCCATGCGCAGGTCGGTGTCGATGTTGACCTTGCGCACGCCGTTCTTGATGCCTTCGACGATTTCGCTGACGGGCACGCCGTAGGTCTGACCCATGTCGCCGCCGAAGCTGTTGATGATGGCAAGCCAGTCTTCCGGTACGGAAGACGAGCCGTGCATGACCAGGTGCACGTTGGGGATGCGCTCGTGGATTTCCTTGACACGGTCGATACGCAGCACTTTGCCGGTGGGCTTCTGGGTGAACTTGTAGGCGCCGTGCGAGGTGCCGATGGCGATAGCCAGCGCGTCCACGTGTGTCTTGGCAACGAAATCAGCGGCTTCGTCGGGGTCGGTCAGCAGCTGGTCGTGGGACAGCTTGCCTTCGGCACCGTGGCCGTCTTCTTCGCCGGCCATGCCGGACTCCAGCGAGCCCAGGCAGCCCAGTTCGCCTTCGACGGAGACGCCGCAAGCGTGGGCCAGCTCGGAAACCTTGCGGGTGGTTTCGACGTTGTATTCGTAGGTGGACGGGGTCTTGCCGTCGGTGCCCAGGGAGCCGTCCATCATCACCGACGAAAACCCGGACTGGATGGAGCGAAAACAGATGCTGGGCGAGGCGCCGTGGTCCTGGTGCATGCAGACCGGAATGTGCGGATATTGCTCGATCGCAGCCAGAATCAGATGGCGCAGGAAGGGCTCGCCGGCATAGGAACGCGCACCCGCGGAACCCTGCAGGATCACCGGCGAATTCACGGCGTCGGCGGCCTGCATGATGGCCTGCACCTGCTCCATGTTGTTGACGTTGAACGCGGGCAGGCCATAGCCATTTTCGGCGGCATGGTCGAGCAATTGACGAAGGGAAATCAGGGCCATTTCATAGTCTCCTAGGTTAAGAATTTACAGCACGCTCTTTATGCAAAATCAGGTTTTTTCGAATCGCCCACGCGGACGATCTTCATGGTATTGGTGCCGCCCGACTGGCCGATCGGCTCACCGATAGTCAGCAGGATCAGATCGCCATCGCGCACCGCGCCGCGCCGCCGCAGCTCTTCTTCGGCTTCCGCCAGCAGCGTGTCGCGGTCCTTGGTGGCCGTTTTCAGGTTGATCGGGTAAACACCGCGGAAAAGCGTGACCTTTCGGCGGGTTTGCACCGCGGGCGTCAAGGCGTAAACCGGCACACGGGTGGACAGACGGCTCATCCACAGGCAAGTGTTGCCGGATTCGGTCAGGGCGGCAATCGCCTTGATGTTGAGGTGCACCGAGGTAAACACCGCCGACATCGCAATCGCTTCATCCGGGCGCAAAAAGCTGTGGTCGAGCCGCGCGCCGGAAAAAACGGATTCAGCTTCCTTCTCCACTTCCAGACAGACGCGGTGCATCGCCTGCACCGCCTCGACCGGGAACAGGCCCGCCGCCGTTTCGGCCGACAGCATCACCGCGTCGGTGCCGTCGAGCACCGCGTTGGCGACGTCGGAGACTTCGGCGCGGGTGGGAATCGGGCTGGAAATCATCGACTCCATCATCTGGGTGGCGGTGATGACGACCTTGTTGCGCTCGATCGCCATGCGGATCATGCGTTTCTGCAGCGCGGGCACCGCGGCGTCGCCGACTTCCACCCCGAGATCGCCGCGCGCTACCATGATGGCGTCGGAGGCATCGAGGATCTCTTCCAGGTTTTCGATCGCTTCGGTGCGCTCGATCTTGGCCACCAGCTGGCTCTTGCCGCCGGCCGCGCGCAGCAGTTCGCGCGCCTGGCGCATGTCGGCGCCGCAACGCGGAAACGATACCGCCAGGTAATCCGCGTTCAGCGCCACCGCGGTCTTGATGTCCTCGATGTCCTTTTCGGTCAGGGCGGCTGCCGACAGCCCGCCACCCTTGCGGTTGATGCCCTTGTTGTTGGACAGCACCCCGCCCTGCACCACCTTGCAGATGATTTCCGTGCCGCGAACCTCCTCGACCCAGAATTCGATGCGGCCATCGTCCAGCAACAGGGTTACGCCGCGTCTCACATCATTCGGCAATTCCTTGTAATCGAGGCCGACGCGGGTCTGGTCGCCCAGGGGGCAGGCGGCGTCGAGAATGAAGCTGTCGCCCTTGGCCAGCGTGATCTTGCCGTCCTTGAACTTGCCGATGCGGATTTTCGGACCCTGCAGATCGACCAGCACGCCGACCGCGCGGCCGCGTGCGCGTGCCAGCGAACGCACCAGCTCGGCGCGATCGATATGGTCCTGCGCCGCGCCGTGGGAAAAGTTCAGGCGCACCACATCCAGCCCGGCTTCCATCATCCGGTCCAGGATTTTGGCATCGGAGCAGGCGGGCCCGAGGGTGGCGACGATTTTGGTTCTGCGAATCATTGTGTGGGTGAGGCGTTAGGAGTGAGGAGTGAGGGAGAGGCCGGGGGGTTACGCCTGACGCCTAACCCCTCACGCCTCACCGAACGGCGTCAGCCGTTCGCGCGCTCTTCCAGAATCGCCACGGCGGGCAGGACCTTGCCTTCCAGGTATTCGAGAAAGGCGCCGCCGGCGGTGGAGATGTAGCTCACCTTGTCGTAAATGTCGTATTTCTGGATCGCGGCGATGGTGTCGCCGCCACCGGCCAGGGTGAAGGCGTTGGTGTTGGCGATCGCCATCGCGATGGTCTTGGTGCCCTCGCCAAACTGGTCGAACTCGAACACGCCGACCGGGCCGTTCCACACCACGGTACCGGCCTTCATGATGATGTCGGCGAGTTCCTGCGCGCTCTTCGGGCCAATGTCGTAGATCATGTCGTCGTCGGCGACGTCATCGGCATCTTTCAGCACAGCGGGGGCATTGGGATTGCCATCCGCGCCAAACGGCGACTCATTGCTGACCACCACGTCGACGGCAATTGGAATGGTTGCGCCACGCGCGGTCATTTTCTCGATCAGTGACTGCGCGGTGGGGATGAGATCATGTTCGCACAGCGATTTGCCAACGTTCTTGCCCACGGCAGCAAGGAAAGTGTTGGCGATGCCGCCGCCGACCACCAGTTGCTCGCATTTCTCGGCCAGCGCTTCCAGCACGGTCAGCTTGGTGGAAACCTTGGAGCCGCCAACGATGGCGACCATCGGCCGCGCCGGGTTGGCCAGCGCTTTCTCCAGCGCCTCAAGCTCTTCGGTCAGCAGAATGCCGGCCGCCGCCACCGGCGCGAACTTGGCGATGCCGTGGGTCGAGGCTTCGGCGCGGTGCGCGGTGCCGAAGGCGTCCATCACGAAGACGTCGCACAGCGCGGCATATTTTTTGGCGGTCTCGTCAATGTTCTTCTTTTCGCCCTTGTTGACGCGGCAGTTTTCCAGCACCACCAGTTCACCTTCGGCGACGTCGAAGCCGCCCTCGGTCCATTCGCGGATCAGGCGGATGTTCTTGCCGAGCTTCTGCGCGATGACGTCGACCACCGGCTTCAACGAATCCGCTTCCTTGAACTCGCCTTCGGTAGGACGGCCGAGGTGGGAAGTGACCATCACCCTGGCACCCGCCTTGAGGCAGTGCTCGATGGTGCGCATCGACGCGGTGATACGGGCATCCGAGGTGACCTTGCCGTCCTTGACCGGCACGTTCATGTCGGCGCGGATGAACACCCGCTTGCCAGCCAGATCGAGATCGGTAACGCGAATGAATGCCATGGTTGCTTCTCCTGAGGGTAAGGTTTAAGGGTTGGCGCGGGGTTGGCCGCGCCAGGCCTTAAGGCTCACTTTAGGGGCCAGGGGTCGAGATTCAGGGGCCCGTGGATGAGCGGCCAAGGCCGCGTCCCCGATTCAATGCGCGGGCTTCGCCCGCACCTACCCTGAATCCTGATCCCTTACTTCGCCACGTGCTCGACCAGGCGCAGCATGTTGCAGGTGTAGCCATACTCGTTGTCGTACCAGGACACGACCTTGACGAAGGTGTCGTCCAGGGCGATGCCGGCATCGACGTCAAAGGTGGAGGGGACGCTGTTGCCGATGAAGTCGGTGGAGACCACTTTTTCTTCGGTGTAGCCCAGCACGCCCTTCATGGCACCGGCGGAGGCGGCCTTCATGGCGGCGCAGATGTCGGCGTAGGTGGCCGGCTTGTTCAGCTCGACGGTCAGGTCGACGACCGACACGTCGGAGGTGGGGACGCGGAAAGCCATGCCGGTCAGCTTGCCTTTCAGTTCCGGCAGCACCACGCCGACGGCCTTGGCGGCGCCGGTGGAGGACGGAATGATGTTTTCCAGGATGCCGCGACCGCCGCGCCAGTCTTTGGAGGACGGGCCGTCAACGGTCTTCTGGGTTGCAGTGGCGGCATGCACGGTGGTCATCAGACCGCGCTTGATGCCCCAGTTGTCGTTCAACACCTTGGCCACAGGCGCCAGGCAGTTGGTGGTGCAGGACGCGGCGGACACGATGGCCTCACCGGCGTATTTAGTGTGGTTCACACCATAGACGAACATCGGGGTGGAATCTTTGGCGGGAGCCGATTGAACCACTTTCTTCGCGCCGGCCTTGATGTGTGCTTCGCAGGATTCGGTGGTCAGGAAGAAACCGGTGCAGTCGATGACGATGTCGGCGCCCACTTCGCTCCACTTCAGGTTGGAGGGGTCGCGCTCGGCCGTCAGGCGGATCTTCTTGCCGTTCACAACCATATTGCCACCGTCCACGGCGATGTCGCCGTTGAAACGGCCATGCACGGAGTCGTATTTCAGCATGTAAGCCAGATAGTCGGGGTCAAGCAGGTCGTTAATCGCCACGATCTCGATGCCGGGAAAGTCCTTCGCCACAGCGCGGAACACCATGCGGCCGATGCGGCCAAAACCGTTAATACCAACTTTGATTGCCATTTGTCATTCTCCTGAGTTAAGAAATTTTTATCCGCGAAGGACGCGAAGAAGCGCAAAGTTGTTCCTTGGCGGATCTTCGCGTCCTTCGCGGAAAAGGTTTTTACTTTACTTACAGAACGCCCTTGACCGCGGCCACGACGGCCTCGGTGGTGATGCCGAAGTGCTTGAACAGCGCCGGCGCCGGGGCGGATTCGCCGAAGCTGTCGATGCCGATCACGGCGCCTTCCAGACCCACGTACTTGCGCCAGAAGTCGGTGACGCCGGCCTCCACCGCGACGCGCGGCAGGCCTTTCGGCAGCACGCTCGCTTTGTAGGCGGCGTCCTGGCGGTCGAAGGTGTTGGTCGACGGCATCGACACCACGCGCACGGCGATGCCTTCGGCGGCCAGGGCTTCCTGCGCCTTCACGGCCAGTTCGACTTCGGAGCCGGTGGCGATAATGACCGCCTTGATAGCGGCGGCGTCCTTCAGCACGTAGCCGCCCTTGGCGATGTTGGCCAGGGTCGCGGCGTCGCGCGCCATGAACGGCAGGTTCTGGCGGGAAAGAATGTGGCAGGTGGGGCCGGTGGCGCGCTCGACCGAGGCCACCCAGCCGACCAGCGTTTCCACGGTGTCGCACGGACGCCAGACGTCGATGTTGGGGATCATGCGCAGGGTGGCGGTCTGCTCGACCGGCTGGTGGGTCGGGCCGTCTTCGCCGAGACCGATGGAGTCGTGCGTGAACACGTGGATCACGCGCTGCTTCATCAGTGCAGCCATGCGGATGGCGTTACGCGAGTACTCGGAGAACATCAGGAAGGTGCCGCCGAACGGCAGCAGACCGCCGTGCAGCGCCATGCCGTTCATGATCGCGGCCATGCCGAATTCGCGCACGCCGTAGCTGATGTAGTTGCCGGGGTTGCCGTCGCGTACCGGATGGCAGCCCGTCCAGTTGGTGAGGTTGGAGCCGGTGAGATCGGCCGAGCCGCCGAGGAACTCGGGCAGCGCGGGGGCCAGCGCGTTGATCGCGATCTGGCTGGCCTTGCGGGTGGCGACGGTCTCGGCCTTGGCGTTGATTGCGGCCAGCTGCTCGGCGACGTGCGCCTTCCAGTTGGCGGGCAATTCGCTCTTCATGCGGCGCTCGAACTCGGCGGCTTCGGCCGGGTAGGCCTTCTTGTATTCGGCGAACTTGTTGTTCCACAGTGTTTCCAGCCCCTGGCCCTTGGTCTTGGCGTCCCAGCCGGCGTAGATGTCGGCAGGGATTTCGAACGGGGGGTGGTTCCAGCCCATGTGCTTGCGGGCAGCCTCCAGTTCCTCGTGCCCGAGGGCGGCGCCATGCACGTCGTGGGTGCCGGCCTTGTTGGGCGAGCCCTTGCCGATGATGGTCTTGCAGCAGATCAGGGTGGGCTTGTCGGTGCTGGCCTTGGCCTTCTGGATCGCCGCTTCGAGCGCGACGACGTCATGACCGTCGACATTAGCGATGACGTGCCAGCCATAAGCCTCAAAACGCTTCGGGGTGTCGTCGGTAAACCAGTTTTCGACGTGGCCGTCGATCGAGATGCCGTTGTCGTCCCAGAAGGCGATCAGCTTGCCCAGCTTCCAGGTACCGGCCAGCGCGCAGGCTTCGTGCGAAATGCCTTCCATCATGCAGCCGTCGCCCATGAACGCGTAGGTGTGGTGGTCGACGATGGTGTGGTCGGGCTTGTTGAATTCGGCGGCAAGGATCTTTTCCGTCATCGCCATGCCGACGGCGTTGCTGATGCCCTGGCCGAGCGGGCCGGTGGTGGTCTCGACGCCGGGCGCGTAGCCGTACTCGGGGTGGCCCGGGGTCCTGGAGTGCAACTGGCGGAACTGCTTCAAATCGTCCATCGACAGGTCGTAGCCGGTCAGGTGCAGCAGCGCGTAGATCAGCATCGAGCCGTGGCCGTTCGACAGCACGAAACGGTCGCGATCCGCCCACTTGGGGTTGGTCGGGTTGTGGCGCATATGGTGATTCCACAGCGTTTCGGCGATTTCTGCCATGCCCATGGGGGCGCCGGGGTGGCCGGATTTGGCTTTTTCGACTGCATCCATCGCAAGCGCACGGATGGCATTGGACAGGTCGGTACGGGTTGGCATTACGTTCCCTTCAGCTAAGTAAAAAAGCACCGCATTCCCGCCCCGAAAAGCCGCACAGCGGCAGCTTGGGCAGAATATGCAAAAACCTTGATTATCCGCCGCAGGGCAGGCTTCCGCAAGCCGTGGCAAACACCAGGGAAAAAGTTGCCACAACAATAGCTTAAGGCGCACAACTCAGGCGCCGCCCGAGGCTTGCCTTCTAAAAATCTTTTTATTTACCCGATGGCGTGGCTTATGCGCCGGCCGCTTTCAGCCAGCTGCGCCAGAGTTCGAACAGCTCGGGGCTGGCCGAGGCCACCACCGATCGCTCCCATATATTGGCGATGTCGAAGCTGCCCGACAGGCTGGCCAGCCGCCCGCCCGCCTCTTCCAGGATCAGCGCGCCGGCGGCGTAGTCCCACAGCTTCTGGCCGCCGTGGACATAGATGTCGAAGCGGCCGGCGGCGGTGTAGCACCAGTCCAGCGTGGAGGCACCGAAATTGCGCTGCGAGGCGTACGGCGGCCACGCTGCCAGCCTGCCGGCAAGTTCGCGATCGATGCGCTTCATCTCGACCCCGGCCAGCGCCCGGCGCAGTTCGGTGGCGGGAGCACGCAGCGGCAGCGGCGTGCCGTTGAGATGCGCGCCGCACCCGCGCTCGGCGCTGAACATTTCATCGGCGATGGGATCGTACACCACGCCAAGCTGGCGCTCGCCCTTGTAGAGATAGGCCACCGACACGGCGAAATAGGGCACGCCGGCGACAAAGTTGGAGGTGCCGTCGATCGGATCGACGCACCACAGCCCGTCGCGTCCGGCGTCCCAAGCGTCGTGCTGCTGCTGCTCGGTCATTTCCTCGCCCAGCACCGGCATATCCTTGATTTGCGGCAGCGCCACTTCCAGCGCGGCCTGCGTTTCGGCATCCGCCTCGGTGAACAGGCTGCCGTCCACCTTGTGGCTATGTGCCACCTTGAGGAAACGAGGTGTCACTTCGCGCTGCGCGATCTCGCGCACCACCGTCTTGACCCGTTCAAGCATGATTAGATGCGCCGGCAATAACAATAGACAAATTCCTGCTCCTGGCCCGTAGGCGTGCGGTGGATTTCGGTTTGGTGGCCCAGCAGGCGGAAGGGGGCGCCGAACTCGGCGTGCAACGCCTCGGGAGCGTAGCACGCCACGTCCAGCCCCGAACATTGCAGCGGCCCGCCGGGGCCGAAGGCGGCGACAATGACATGCCCGTCGGGCTTCACGCTTTTCAGCACCTGCTCGACATAGCGCGTGCGGTCGGCCGGATCGGTCAGGAAATGAAACACCGCGCGGTCGTGCCAGACGTCGTAGCGCGCGGCCGGCAACTCGGCGCGGGTGATGTCGGCGGCGATCCACTGCACCGACTGTGCGCGTGCGCCGAGCCGCGCGCGGCTGGCCGCCAGCGCCGACTCAGCGAGGTCGAGCACGGTCAGATTGCGATAGCCGGCGTCGAGCAGACCATCCACCAGCACAGAAGCGCCGCCGCCGACGTCGATGATGTGCGCATTTTTGTCCGCGCAGCCCTCGATCAGGCGCAGCGACGACGCGGCATGCGGCTGGAACCAGCTGACCTCATCGACCGCCTTGTTGCCGTATACCGTTTCCCAATGCTGCCGGCGGTCGACCATGTCACGCTTCTTTCCATTTGATCGAGCAGCCCATGCTGGGAATCTGTTCGGCCGGCCCGCGCTGGCTGGCAGCGATTTCCTTCATCGCCTCGAACAGGTCGCGGCGCACGCCCTCGGGCGCGGTGTCCTTGCGCGACGCGTCGAAGCGGCCGCGGTACTGCAGTTCGAAATTCCGGTTGAAGCCGAAAAAGTCCGGCGTGCACACCGCGCCGTAGGCCTGCGCCACCTCCTGCGTTGCGTCGATCACGTAGGGAAAGGGGAAGCTGAACTCCGCCGCCGCCTTTTTCATGTTGTCGAACGAGTCCTCCTCGTAGTCGGTCGGGTCGTTCGACATGATGGCGATGGCGTGGATGCCATGCTGCCTGAGTTCGGCCAGGTCGCGCACCAGCCGCGGACGGATCGCCTTCACATACGGGCAATGGTTGCAGATGAACATCACCAGCAGGCCGTTCGGCCCCATCGCGTCGGACGGCGTCCACATTTTTCCGTCGACGCCGGGCAGGCTGAAATCGGGGGCTTTCCAGCCAAAATCACATACGGGGGTGGTGAGGGAAACCATGGCGCGCTCCGCAGAATTTCTTTTCAATCCCGGCATAATAGCAAGATCCTAAAAACCGCAGTTGACCGCTCACAACCCTATGGAATCCTGCATGAATACCGGTTTCTCTGCCTTCATCCTGGTTCGCCGCCAGGCTGAGGCCGCTACGCACCCGCTGGCACGCCTGGACGCGCGCCTGCCTTTGTACCCGCAAGGGGTAGGCCGGATTCGTAAAGCCGCTAAAGCGGCAACGACTCCGCTCTCGCTCGTCGTTGCAGGCAACAGCCTGCCGCCTTCTCGCTTCGCGGCAGCCACACGTCCGGACGCACCATCGAGCGCGCCCAACTACCGTTTCTAGGATCATGTCCGCGCCGCGTTTTTATCTCGATCAGCCGCTCGCCCCGGGCGCCCGCTTCAGCCTGCCACCCGGACCGGCGCGCCATGCCGCGCGCGCGCTGCGGCTGGCGGCGGACGATGCCGTCATCCTGTTCAACGGGCTGGGCGGCGAATACAGCGCGCGCATCGAGCGCATCAACAAGGACGAAGTGACCGTCAGCATCACCGGCTTTGCCGCCATCGAGCGCGAATCGCGGCTGCGCGTGATGCTGGCGCAGGGGATTTCCAGCGGCGAGCGCATGGATTACACGCTGCAAAAGGCGGTCGAACTCGGGGTGGTGGCGATCCAGCCGATCGCCGCCAGGCGCAGCGTGGTCAAGCTGACGGGCGAGCGCGCCGACAAACGCATCGCGCACTGGCAGGGCGTGGTGGCGAGCGCCTGCGAGCAGTGCGGGCGCAACCAGATTCCCGCGGTGGCGCCGCCGCTGACGCTGGCCCACTGGCTCGGACAAAGACAAGACGGGCGGCTGCTTTTCCTGTCGCCGCTGGCGGAGGCGCGGCTGGCCGACCTGCCGCAGCCGGGCGCGATGGATTGCCTGGTCGCCGGCCCCGAAGGCGGGTTCGATGCCGACGAGATCGCCGCGCTGCACGCGGCAGGGGCCACCCCGGTGCGGCTGGGACCGCGCGTGCTGCGCACCGAGACTGCCGCGCTGGCGGCGCTGGCGGCGATGCAGACGCTATGGGGCGATTTTTGAGCCGGATCAAGCCCGGCCACTTTGTTCCGTTTATTCTGTTGGCCGTTGCCCCCGCATGGCGTCGGGAATTTTTCTGTATCCTTCGCTAACCCAATTCCGTTCAGGCAAATCCGTTGAAAGACACTACCGATTTCGTCCACTGGTTCCGCTCTGTCGCGCCGTACATTCATGGCTTTCGCGGCAAGACCTTCGTCGTCGCCTTTGGTGGCGAGCTGGTGGCGGATGGCGGCTTCGTGCAGCTGGCGCACGACGTCAATCTGCTGAACAGCCTGGGCGTGCGGCTGGTGCTGATCCATGGCGTGCGGCCACAGGTGGAGGCGAGGCTGACCGAAAACGGCACCGCGATCCACTATGTCAACGGCCTGCGCGTCACCGACGACCGGGCGCTCGCGTGCGTCAAGGAAGCCGCCGGCACGGTGCGGGTGGAAATCGAGGCGCTGCTGTCGCTGGGGCTGGCCAACACGCCGATGGCCGGAGCGGGCATCCGGGTCGCCTCAGGCAATTTCGTCACCGCGCAGCCGCTTGGAGTGCGCGACGGCGTCGACCTGCTGCACACCGGCGAAGTGCGCAAAATCGACGCCGCCGCGATCCGCCGGCGGCTGGACCAGCACGACATCGTGCTGCTCTCCCCCATCGGCTATTCGCCGACCGGCGAAATCTTCAACCTCAGCCTGGAGGACGTGGCGACCCAGGCTGCGATCGAACTCGCGGCCGACAAGCTGATCTTCCTGATGGACACCGAGGGCGTTCCGGACAAGGGGCGCACCATCCACAACGCCCTCACCGTCAACGAGGCGCGGCAGGTGCTCGAAAAAACGGGACAGGGCAAAGCGAAGAAGCTGCCCGAGGACGTGACCTACTACCTGCCGTGCGCGATCACCGCCTGCACCGGCGGGGTCAAGCGCGCCCATCTCATCAGTCGCCACCGGGACGGCGCGCTGCTGTCCGAGCTGTTCACCCGCGAAGGCATCGGCACCCTCGTCACCCCGGCGCCGCTGGAAACCCTGCGTCCCGCCACCATCGACGACGTCGGCGGCATCCTCGGCCTGATCGAGCCGCTGGAGCGCGACGGCATCCTGGTGTGGCGCTCGCGCGAGTTGCTGGAAATGGAAATCGACCGCTTTTTGGTGCTTGAATCCGACGGCGTCGTCGCCGGTTGTGTCGCGCTCTACCCCTTCCCCGAAGAACACGCGGCCGAACTCGCCTGCCTGGCGGTGGCGCAAGATTTCCGCGGGCGCGGTTTTGGTAACCTGCTGCTGGCGGAAGCCGAGAAACAAGGCAAAAAGACAGGCTTCAAACAATTGTTCGTGCTGACCACCCGCTCCGAACACTGGTTCGAGGAACGCGGCTTCGTCGACAGCAGCCCCGACCATCTACCAAAGAGCAAACAGGCGCTCTACAACTACAAGCGGAAATCCAAGGTTCTGCAAAAATCGCTGTGAACAAGGGATAAAGACGTTGCATCCACTTACCCGATGGAGCCGCGAGTTGCATGCCTTCCGCCCCTACGCATTGCAGGCGCAAGACATGTTGCGGGCGGCCCGATGACGGCCTGGCTGGCGCGACTCTCGCTGCGCTACAGGCTCACCCTCGCTGCGTTGTCGGTAGAAGCCGCGATGCTGGTTTTTCTGATCGGCAACGGGGTGCAGCTCACCACCCAGGTCCTGCAAAAACAGGCCGAGTATCGCGTGGCGGAAACCGCGAAAATCCTGGAAACGGCTCTGCTGACGCCTCTGGCGCAACAGGATGACGCCGGCGTACGCGACATCATCGAGTCCCTGCGGCGCGACGACGGACTGAAAATGATCGAGGTACGCGACACCAGCAACCGTGTCGTTCACCAAGCCGGCAACAGCAGCGCCACAACCGATTTTCGCCGGGTGCAGCCGATTGAACTGGCCGGCCAGCGCTATGGCGAGGTTGCCCTGGCGCTTTCAGGTGCCTTCATTCAGGAAGCGCGCAGCCACTACATCCAGCAAAGCCTGTTCATTGCCGCTGCCGCCCTGCTGCTGACCGGCCTTCTGCTGGCTGTGTCGGCCGGCGCGGTGACTCGCCGCTTCGAAGCGCTCACCCGCGCCAGCAAGCGCATGGCGCAGGGCGACCTGGACGTCAAGCTGGCGGGCGCAGGGGAAGACGAGATCGGGCAGTTGATCGACACCTTCAACCGCATGGCCGAAGCCGTCCGCTTCAACGTCGAGCGGGCACGCGAAAACGAGGCGCGCTTTCATGCCATTGCCGATTACACCCACGATCTCGAATTCTGGCTGTCGCCCGAAGGCGAACTGTTGTGGATCAACCCCTCGGTCGAGCGCATGCTGGGCTATACCGTCAGCGAATGCATGGGGCCGATGAATTTCCCGGCCGACATCATCCACCCGGACGACCGTGTGGCAGGCGATTTTCAGCTGCGTCAGGCCCTGCGCGGCACCTCTGGACAGGGCTACTCCTTCCGCATCTGCCGCAAGGACGGCGGCCATTTCTGGGCGCTGACGAACTGGCAACCGATTCACGATTACAGCGGGGTCTATCAGGGCATCCGCGCCAGCATCCACAGCATCGACGATCTCAAGGCGACCGAGGCCAACCTGCGCCAGGCCATCAGCGAGCTGCGCACGGCGGAAAGCCTGCAGGGGAAGTACCTGAAAGAAACCGAGCAGGAGCGAGCTCGCCTGGTTTCGCTGCTGTCTGCGATGAATCGGGGCATCCTTTTCGTCGCCGCCGACGGCCGCGTGATCTACCACAACCCCGCCTTCAGCCGCATGTGGATGATCGACGAAGAAATGGGACTGATCGGCCTGCCGGTCAACGAGGTGCTGGCTAAATCCGCCTCGACGCTGGCGCGCCCCGATCATTTTTCCAGGCATTTGCTGTCGGTGCTGGAAACACACGAATTGTCCGACAGCTACGAAATCCAGATGACCGACGGCCGCGTCATCACCGAACTCGATTATCCGGTGCGTGACCGCGAGGACCACTTCATCGGCCACTTGTGGGTCTACGAAGACATGACCCGCGAACGCCAGACCGCCGAACAGCTGGTGCACCTGGCCGAACGCGACCCACTCACCGGGCTGTACAACCGCCACCGCTTCCAGCAGGAACTGGCGCGCACCATGCTGGATACCGACCGCCACCATTTGCAGTGCGCCGTGATGTTTTTCGACCTCGACGAGTTCAAGACCATCAACGACAGCTACGGTCACCGCACCGGCGATGCGCTGCTGATCCGGGTGGCCGGCGAAATCGGTGCACTGGTGCGGCGTAACGAAGTGCTGGCGCGACTGGGCGGCGACGAATTCGCCATCCTGCTGCCGGGCGTGCAGGGCAAAGAGGCCGAGGCGCTGGCCGAGCGTATCGTACGCACGATCGCGCAGATCCCCTTCCGCTTCGAGGGGCAAAACCTGCGGCTCACCACCAGCCTTGGCATCGCCTACTATCCGGAACATGCCGCGGACGCCGACGATCTGGTGGCGCGTGCCGATATCGCCATGTACCAGGCCAAGGGGGCCGGCAAGAACACCTGGCGCGTCTATCGGGCGGACAGCGAGGCCGACAGCGAGATGCGCAGCCGCCTCTCGTGGGGCGAGCGCATCAGCAACGCGCTCGACAAAAAATTGTTCCAGCTGCACTTCCAGGGGATTTACCGGGCGAAAGACGGCGCCCTGTCGCATCTGGAAGCGCTTATCCGCATGACCGACGAGTGCAATCCCGATCGGCTCATCATGCCGGCGCACTTCATCCAACTGGCCGAAAAAAGCGGTCGCATTCTCGATATCGACCGCTGGGTGATCCGGGAAGTGCTGCAGCGGCTGGCCGGAAATGCGGCCATCCCGTCGATCGCAGTCAACCTGTCGGGGCGTTCGCTGTCCGAGCCCAGCCTGCCGCAATACATCAGCGACGAGCTGCGGCAGGCCGGCGTCGACCCGCACCGGCTGATTGTCGAAATCACCGAAACGGCCGCGGTATCCGACCTGCACGACGCCCAGCGCATGATCGAGGCGCTGCGCCAGCTCGGCTGCGGCGTCTATCTCGACGATTTCGGTGTCGGCTTCTCCTCCTTCGCCTACCTCAAGCATCTGCAGGTCGACACCATCAAGATCGACGGCATGTTCATCCGCGACCTGGCCAACGACCCCGACAACCAGGTTTTCGTGCAGGCCATGGTCAGCGTCGCGCTCGGCCTTGGCAAGTCCGTGGTGGCGGAATACGTTGAGGACGGCTCGACCCTCGCCCTGCTGCGCCGGTTCGGGGTCGACCTGGTGCAGGGCTACCATCTCGACCGGCCGATCGCCGACCATCCGGCACTGCGCGGCAAGGGCTAGCACGTTTCAAGGCTCAAGCCGCCAGGCGGAGGCGGCTCAAGACTGACCAGGCTGCAATGTTAGAATATTGAGTTTTTACAGTATTCAGGACGTCCCGTGCTTACCGCTTCCAGCATCACCCTGCAATTTGCCGCCAAACCCCTGTTCGAGAACGTCAACGTCAAGTTCGGCGACGGCAACCGCTATGGCCTGATCGGCGCCAACGGCTGCGGCAAGTCCACCTTCATGAAGATCCTCGCCGGCGAACTGGAGCCGAGTGCCGGCAACGTCTCGCTCGACCCCGGCGAGCGCATGGCCTGGCTGCGCCAGGACCAGTTCGGCTACGAAGACCAGCGCGTGCTCGACGTAGTGCTGCAGGGCCACGCCGAGATGTGGCGCGTGATGCAGGAAAAGGACGCCATCTACATGAATCCGGAGGCGACCGAGGAAGACTACCTGCACGCCGCCGAACTGGAAGCCAAATTCGGCGAAATGGGCGGCTACGACGCCGAGGCGCGCGCGGGCCAGTTGCTGCTCGGCGTCGGCATCCCGATCGAGCAGCACAACGGCCCCATGAGCCAGATCGCACCAGGCTTCAAGCTGCGCGTGCTGCTGACACAGGCCCTGTTCTCCAATCCCGACATCCTGCTGCTCGACGAACCGACCAACAACCTCGACATCAACACCATCCGCTGGCTGGAAAACGTGCTGAACGAGAGCAACGCCACCATCATCGTCATCTCACACGATCGCCACTTCCTGAACCAGGTCTGTACCCACATGGCCGATCTCGATTTCGGCACTATCAAGGTCTACCCGGGCAACTACGACGACTACATGCTGGCCTCGACGCAGGTCAAGGAACGCCAGGCCTCGGCCAACGCCAAGGCCAAGGACAAGGTGGCCGAACTGCAGGAATTCGTGCGCCGCTTCTCGGCCAACAAGTCGAAGGCGCGCCAGGCCACCAGCCGCATGAAGATGATCGACAAGATCAAGATCGAGGACTTCAAGCCCAGCTCGCGGCAGAACCCCTACATCCGCTTCGAGCCGGAAAAGCTGCTGCACCGCCGCGCGCTCGAAGTGGAGAATCTCAAGTTCGGCTATGACGGAACGCCGCTGTTCACCAACCTCGGCTTTTCATTGGAAGCCGGCGAGAAAATGGCCGTCATCGGCGGCAACGGCGTCGGCAAATCCACGCTGATGAAGCTCTTGATGGGCGAGCTGACGCCGCAATTCGGCGAAGTGCGCTGGAGCGAGAATGCCAGCGTCGGCTACTTCTCGCAGGACCACGTCAGCGACTTCGACAGCGACCTCAACCTCACCGACTGGATGCACCAATGGACCCAGCCGGGCGACGACGAGCAGGTGCTGCGCGGCATCCTCGGGCGCCTCTTGTTCTCCGGCGACGACGTCAAGAAATCGGTGCGCGTGCTGTCCGGCGGCGAAAAGGGCCGCATGCTCTACGGCAAGCTGATGCTCGGTCGCCACAACGTGCTGGTGATGGACGAGCCGACCAACCACATGGACATGGAGTCGATCGAGTCGCTCAACCTCGCGCTCGACCTGTTCAAGGGCACGCTGATCTTCGTCTCGCACGACCGCCAGTTCGTCTCCAGCCTCGCCACCCGCATTCTCGAAATCACCCCGCAGGAGGTCGAGTTCTATATGGGCACTTACGACGAGTATCTGCACACGAAGGGTCTGGAATAAGTTATTTATCCGCGAAGGACGCGAAGATGCGCGAAAAAATCGCGGGATTTTCAAGGCTTCCACAAATGTCTTCTGCGCCTTCGTGCCGAGTGCGCGGAACCCACACCAGAGCCAAAACGATAAGCGATTTGTAACGCGTAGGGTGCACTCTGTGCACCGATTGACGCCCGAAAGTGCACCAAGTGCACCCTGCTCCAAGCATCTCGCACCCGAATGAACAAATCTCGAATCAACGAAGCTGCGCCAGCAGTTGTGACAGCATGCGTTGCGCCTGCGCCGCGTAGCCGCCACCGAACAGGTTGGCGTGGTTGAGGATGTGGTAGAGGTTGTAAAGCGTTTTACGCACCGCATAGCCAGGATCGAGCGGCCAGGCCTCGCGATAGGCCGCATAGAACGCCGGGGCAAAACCGCCGAACAGTTCGCTCATGGCCAGATCGCATTCGCGATCGCCGACATAGATCGCCGAATCGAAAATCACCGGCGTCCCACAAGGGGACTCCGGCTTGCCATGCCCTGAGGGACATGCAGGCTCGCAGGTGCCGTCGGCGAGATAGCCGTGGTTACCGCCCCACAAATCGCCATGCAGCAGCGAAGGGGTGGGCCGGTAACCGACGAAGAAGCCATCCAGCCGCACCATCAGCGCTTCGCCGTCCCGTTGCAGCGCCCCGCCATAACCGTTTTGCGCGGCCAGTTTCAGCTGATGCCCGAGCCGCTGCTCGCGCCAGAAGGCAATCCAGTCATGCCGCCATCCGTTGGGCTGCGGCGTGCTGCCGATCCAGTTGTCGTGCGCCCAGCCGAATTGCGCTCCCTCCGGCCGGGCCTGCGCCGCACGGTGCAACCGCGCCAGCTGCTCGCCCAGCCGCGCCGCATCGCCATGGCCGCGCAGATCCAGATACTCCAGCACCAGAAACGCCGGCCCCGCTGCGACGCCCGAACATAGCGGCCGCGGCACGCGCACACTGTCCGTGGCGGCCAGCGCATGTAGCGCGGCCGCCTCGGCCTCGAACATTGGCAGCCGCTCGGCACGATTCGTCTTGACGAACCAGGCGTGCGCCCCCCCGCTGGCACGGAAGGCCCGATTGATATCGCCGCCGCCAATTGGGCGCAGCGTAAGGGGGGGGCAAGGTGTGCCCGTGGCGACGCCGATCGCTTCGGCCAGGGCGGCGGCGAGCGTCATGCGCGTGGAACGGGGGGCGCCACACAAGCAAAACGCGCCTCGCAGGGCGCGTCAAGCTGAAAACCGACCAAAATGTGCATCCATTCCTGGCAGCCTGCCCGCTTTATTTTGCCTTGGGACGATGCTCGAACATCTTGGCAATGCCGGGATCGCGCGAGGCGCCTGCGGCTTCCATGCGCTTGAGGTATTCGTCCCATAGCGCGGTCTGTTTGTCGCCGAGCTCGTGCAGGTATTCCCAGGAATAGATGCCGGTATTGTGGCCGTCGGAGAAGAAAAAGTTGATGCCGTACAGGCCGACTGGTTCGGCGGCATTGATCAGCACGTCGTTCTTGCCGACTTGCAGCACTTCCTGGCCGGGGCCGTGGCCGCGCACTTCGGCGGACGGGGAAAAGACGCGCAGGAATTCAAACGGCAGTTCGAAATGCGCGCCGTCGGAAAATGCGATTTCCAGCTTGCGCGAAACTTGATGCAGCTTGATGTCGGTAGGGGTGGGAGTGGCCATGATTGAAACGCTCGTAATAATTCCAACCCAAAGTTTAAACCCGCAGCGCGGAGATTAAACCCTTGCACGACAAGGGGATGCGGCCAACTGTGGCCTGAAAACTGGTGCGTCCGGCGCGATTCGAACGCGCGACCCCTGCCTTCGGAGGGCAGTACTCTATCCAGCTGAGCTACGGGCGCAAGGACGATGAAGCATAGCCGGTTTGCCATGCGCCGTCTATCCACCGGGCACACAGCCCTTTCCTGACGGGGTGGCTTTCCCTATAATCCACGCTTTTGCTGCCACCTCCCCAAAGGATAATTTCATGGCCGATTCGAACGTAAAGATGACCCCAACCAAGCCCAAGGACGTCATCGTTTCCGTTGTCGCTGGACTGTTGGCCCCCCTGCTGGCGATATTTCTGATTGTTCAACTGGTCCTCGGCATCCAGGCAGACCAAAAACCCGACACGTCCAGCGAAGCCGCCCAAAAAGCGACTCTCGAACGCATCAAGCCGTTTGCGGAGCTGGCGGCACTCGACGCCAGTGTGCCCGTGGTCGAAAAATCCGGTCAGGAAGTCTATGCAGCGACTTGCGTGGCATGCCACGGCAGCGGCGTACTCGGCGCACCCCGCTTCGAGAACAAGGGCGACTGGAGCGCGCGCATCGGCCAGGGCTACGACATCCTGCTCAAGAACGCGATCGAGGGCATACGCCAGATGCCGCCACGCGGCGGCAGCGCCGACCTGACCGACGTCGAAGTCGCGCGTGCAGTCGTCTACATGGCCAACGCAGCCGGCGCCAGTTTCAAGGCGCCGGAAGCGGCAGCCCCGGCTGAAGCGGTGGCGGCAACGCCGGAAGCGGAAGCGGCGCCAACCGCCGTGGCGGCCGCGCCCACGTCGGACCCGATCAAGGGCAAGAAGATCTATCAGACTACGTGCGCGCTTTGCCACGCCGCCGGCCTCGCCGGTGCGCCCAAGCCGGGCGACATGGCAGCCTGGGGGCCGCGTGTGGCACAGGGCTACGCGACGCTATACAGCCACGCGATCACCGGTATTCGCGGCATGCCGCCCAAGGGTGGCAACCCCAGCCTGTCCGAGGCCGATATAGCCAACGCGGTCGGCTACATGTTCAGCGAATCCGGCGGCAAGCTGTAAGCAGAACGCAGGCGCAGACGCCCGCAGTCGAGGCCGCATCGCCTGTCGGATCGCCCTACGCAGGAGAAAGCACACGCATCAGCGACGGTAGCCCGGCCCCATGCCGCCGCCCGTGCCCATGCCGGAACCCATTCCAGGTCCGCGGCCTGCGGGCGGCGCGTCGGGCAGGGTCTTGCCCTGGGCTTTGGCGCGCTCCTGCATTTTTTCGTGATGATCCAGGCGGAAGGCGTCACGCTCCTGTTCGGTATTCAACGCGCGCATGCGGGCATGGTATTCATTGCGCTCCTGCGGGGTCATCAGTTCATACCCATAAATTTTCTCGCGATCCTGGGTCTGGACCTGGTCGCGGGGCTGCATTGGGTCACCCATCCGGTTCTGGGCCTGCACGGAGGCCGCTGCCGAGATGACAAGTGTCAGCATCAATACGGAAACATTTTTCATCATGATTTCCTTTGCAAAGGATTGGAAAATCGCACGCCATTGGCCTGCGACAGAATTCAATCTAGCTAGAAATTTCGCTTATTCCAGGAGCCGCTATGGCGCAACCTGAATCGCCGTCACGATGATGGCGCCCTTGATGGTCTCGGCACGGAATTTCACCGTGTCGCCCACCTTGACGCCGTTCAGCAACTCTGGCGGTTGTACCCGGAACACCATGGTCATGGGAGGCATGTCGAGGTTGACGAGGGAGCCGTGCCAGAGAGTGATCCCGGCGTTCGCGGCGTCGATCTTGCGCACCACGCCCTCGCTCATCGCACTGGCCTGGGCGGCGGGCGGCGTTACGGGCTGGGCGTGAAGCGGGGTAACAATCGCCAGTGTGCCCAGCAGGGAAATCCATTTTTTCATTTTGCAGCGCCTTGTTCGGAGGTGACGGTGATCGTGCCGCGCATGACGGCCTCGTAATGGAGCGGAGCGTCGCGCCAACCTTGATACTGTTTGAGAGGAGCGACCGCTGCCACATTCACGGCTCGGCCTCGACTGCCTGCGCTGCGGGCGTCCCCAGCAGCCATGCGCATGCCAGCGCCGCATGACGGAAAAAAACATTCAACATGATGAATCTCGCAAACCACGCGGCGGTACCACCGCGATTCGAATCGGCCGAATCGGAATGAATCAGCATGACGCGCCGTCAGCCGGCGCGGGATTCAGGCGAGGAAGCGCCGGGGCGGTCGCTCGAGACTGCCGGGGACGAAGCCGCTGAAGGAGGCGGCAGCTGGGGAAACAAAACGGATCGAGGCCGGCGCGGTGGCCGTGCTGTCGCTGGCCGGAATCGGCAGAACCGACGCCAGTGCGCACGCGGCGCAGTGTTCGCAATCGACTTGTGTGGAAGGCGTATCCGGCTGGTCCGGCTCATGGCATCCCGCCATCATCCCGCCAGCCATCGCCATCGATTCCGCCGTCGCCCGATCCGACAACACGCAGCCCAGTATGGCGGCAGACGCAAAGGCCTGCAGCGGCAGGGCCAGCATCAGCCATATCAGCAGGAATCGGTGGGAATGAGCGCGCACGCGGGCAATGTAATCAAAAAATAAAGTCCGTCCAAAAGCCCATGGCAGGGCCGCCCGGTTCCCGATCCACCGCGCCGCTCACGGGCGGCGCTTGCGCGGCTCATAATGCACCACGGCGCGCATGATCTCGGAATAGGGAAATTCGGCATGGCCGCCAAAGCGCTCGTGGCCCTGCAGTACGGTGGCGGCGATATCGGTGGTTTCATCCGCCGCGCTCGTCATTGCCGCCGCCAGCCCGCGCACGCCGCCGCACTGGGCGCGGATTTCCTTGCCGAACGGCCACGGTGCATCGGGACTGATTTTCAGTGCGAATTGCGCGTTTTCGTGCAGCGCCCGATGGAACGCCAGACAGTGCTCACGCACTACTGGATCGCCGCAGGCAATCACTTCGCGTTCGGCCAGGTTGATCTTGCGCGAACGGTCGCAGCGCACGCAGCACGACAGCAAGGCCCGCTCGAACGGGCAGCTGTACTCGATACAGGTCTGGCGGGCCAGTTTGTAAGCGCCTTCGTTGTACTCGGCCATAGGGTCGGAAACGCGGGTTAAACCCAGGTTATCAATTTAAGCCAAATCGCCGTTGCAGGAGCACGTGCATCCACAAGGCGCGGGTTTTAACCGCCTGGAATTACGGGCTTTTTCTTCGCGTTTCTTCGCGCACTTCGCGGAAAAAACGTTTTTACCAGTCGTCACCGGACAAACTCGCATCCAGTTCGCGCTCGGCCATGAGCGTCTCCTGCGCGGCGATTTCGTTGTCGGCGAAGATCATCTTGTACTTGTCGCCGGTTTTGGGGTCGAGTGTCTTGCGCAATTCGTTGGCATGGGCCCTGGCTTCCTTGAAGCCCGCCCACTCGCCCTGCTTTTCCAGCACCTTGAACATTCCCTGACGAAACACGTAGTAAGGCATGGTCCCTCCTCAGCTCAGTTTGCCGTGGCAGTGCTTGTACTTCTTGCCCGAGCCGCACGGGCAGGGGTCGTTGCGGCCAACCTTGGGGTAGGCGTCAGCCGGTATGGCATTGGCGACAGCGGTCTCGGCAAAGTCCTGCGCCTCGTCATATCCTTCATGCTGGTATTGCACGTTGGATGGCTCTTCGGACAATTCTACCCGCACATCCTCGGGCGCACGCACCTGAACCGTGGTGGCGATCTGGGTGACCTCGGCCTTGATCGCAGCCAGCATGCCGGAGAACAGCTCGAATGCCTCGCGCTTGTATTCCTGCTTGGGCTGCTTCTGTGCGTAGCCGCGCAGGTGGATGCCCTGGCGCAGATGATCCAGTGCCGACAGGTGTTCGCGCCAGTGGCTGTCGATGCTTTGCAGCATCACCGCACGCTCGAACTGGCGCAGGCCATCGACGCCGACCTGCGCTTCCTTCTCCTTGTACAGCGTGTCGGCGACATCCATGACCTTCTTGCGCAGCCCCTCTTCGTTCAGGGTCTTTTCTTCA
Organism: Thiobacillus sp.; assembly: GCA_035530575.1. Taxonomy (GTDB): domain Bacteria; phylum Pseudomonadota; class Gammaproteobacteria; order Burkholderiales; family Thiobacillaceae; genus Thiobacillus. The sequence goes on from DATKUP010000127.1 coordinate 291,997, forward strand.
TCCAACCATTGCTGCAGCGGCAGGTCGAGCGAGTACTGCGCGGCCAGGGTCCTTTCCAGGCCGGCCACGTCCCACTGTTCGTCCATGCTGCCCGGCGCAATGTGCTGGTCGATGGCGTCGTTCAGCACGTCGTTGCGCATGGCGCGGATGGTGTCGCCGATGTCGGTGCTCGCCAGGATTTCGTTGCGCTGTTCGTAGATCACCTTGCGCTGGTCGTTCGACACGTCGTCGTATTCCAGCAACTGCTTGCGGATGTCGAAGTTGCGCTGTTCGACCTTGCGCTGCGCGTTCTCGATCGCGCGTGTCACCCATGGATGCTCGATCGCCTCGCCCTCGGGCATCTTCAGGCGATTCATGATCGTGGCGACGCGGTCGGAAGCGAAGATGCGCAAGAGCGGGTCTTCCAGCGACAGGAAGAAGCGGCTGGAGCCGGGGTCGCCCTGGCGTCCTGAACGGCCGCGCAGCTGGTTGTCGACGCGGCGCGACTCGTGGCGTTCGGTACCGATGATGTGCAGGCCGCCGGCCGCCAGCACGGCGTCGTGGCGCACCTGCCAGTCGGCCTTGAGCGCGGCGATGCAGCTGGTTTTTTCGCTGTCGGAGAGCGCCTCGTCCCGGTTGTTGGCATCCAGCTCCCTCTGAATGCTGCCGCCCAGCACGATGTCGGTGCCGCGGCCCGCCATGTTGGTGGCGATGGTGATCCCACCGGTCATCCCGGCCTGCGCAATCACTTCGGCTTCGCGCTCGTGCTGCTTGGCGTTCAGCACGTTGTGCGGCAGCCCGGCTTTTTTCAGCTCGGCGGAGAGTTTCTCGTTGGCCTCGATCGAGGTGGTGCCCACCAGCACCGGCTGACCGCGCTCATGGCAGGCGCGGATCTCGTTGATCACCGCCTGGTCGCGTTCGGCCGCGGTGCGGAAGACCTGGTCGTGTTCGTCCTTGCGGATCATCGGGCGGTGGGTCGGCACGACCACGGTTTCCAGCCCGTAAATGCTCTGGAACTCGAAGGCTTCGGTGTCCGCAGTGCCGGTCATGCCCGACAGCTTCTCGTACATACGGAAATAGTTCTGGAAGGTGATCGACGCCAGCGTCTGGTTTTCCTTCTGGATCGCCACGCCCTCCTTCGCCTCGACGGCCTGGTGCAGGCCTTCCGACCAGCGGCGCCCGCTCATCAGGCGGCCGGTGAATTCGTCGACGATGATGACCTCATCGTTCTGCACCACGTAGTGCTGGTCGAGGAAGAACAGCGCATGCGCGCGCAACGCGGCGTACACATGGTGCATCAGCATGATGTTGGTGGCGTCATAGAGGCTGCCACCGGGCGGCAAGAGGCCCATTTCGGTGAGGACGGCCTCGACTTTTTCGTGCCCGGCTTCGGACAACAGCACCTGGCGCGTTTTCTCGTCGACCGAGTAATCGCCCTCGGATTCCTCGTCCGGCTGCCGGATCAGCTGCGGCGGCACCTCGTTGATCTGCTGGTACAGCGCGACGTTTTCTTCCGACTGCCCGGAAATGATCAGCGGCGTGCGCGCCTCGTCGATCAGGATCGAGTCGACTTCGTCGATGATGCCGTAGGCCAGCGGGCGCTGCACTTTCTCGCCCAACTGATAAACCATGTTGTCGCGCAGATAGTCGAAGCCGTATTCGTTGTTGGTACCGTAGGTGATATCTGCGGCATACGCGGCCTGCTTTTCGGCATGCGGCATCTGCGACAGGTTGATCCCGGTGGTGAGGCCGAGAAAGCCATACAGACGGCCCATCCATTCGGCATCGCGGCTGGCCAGGTAATCGTTCACCGTCACCACGTGCACGCCCTTGCCGGTCAGCGCATTCAGGTACGCGGCCAGCGTCGCCATCAGCGTCTTGCCCTCGCCGGTGCGCATCTCGGCGATCTTGCCGTCGTGCAGCACCATGCCGCCGACCATCTGGACGTCGAAATGGCGCATGCCGAGCACCCGCTTCGACGCCTCGCGCACCACGGCGAAGGCTTCCGGCAGCAGCTTGTCGAGCGTCTCGCCTTTTTCCAGCCGCGACTTGAACTCGGCGGTCTTGCCGGCCAGCTCGGCGTCGGACAGTTTCTCCATCGCCGGCTCCAGCGCATTGATCGCTTTCACCTTTTGCAGGTATTGTTTGACCAGCCGCTCGTTGCGGCTGCCGAAGACTTTTTTGAACAGGGATTGCAGCATGGGGAATCCGAAATGCCCGCAAGACGCGGTAAATCGTTGAATTTTAACATAGGGATGCAGGCTTCCTGTGACGCTGTCAAGACAGCGGAACGGGGTTGCCGCGATGCCTGGTCGCCACGCCCATGAGCGCCGCCAGCCTCGCCGACCTGCTCGCCAGCCAGCTGCCGCACGGCCTTGTCGTGCGCGCCCGCGCCCTGCTCGACACCCAGGCCGCGCTCGACCGTGCCCTGCCCGCCGCGCTGGCAGGGCACGTCCGTGTCATGCAACTGGAAAACGCCGTGCTGAGCCTCGCCTGCGACAGCGGCGCCGTCGCCAGCCGCCTGCGCCAGCAGACCGACGCGCTGATGGCCAGCCTCGGCAAGCGCGAAATCGTGGTAACGACAGTGCGGATCAGCGTCAATCCTGAACTTCTCGCGCGCTACGTCCACCCGGTCGAAAAAACCGGCCTGCCGCCTGCCGCACTGAACGAACTGGCGCACCTCACCACGGAAATTGAAGAAGGGCCGCTGAAGGACGCGATCGACCGCCTGCTGCGCCATCACCGCAAGGGCTAGGGCCCCTTCGGCGTCACCTTTCTATACTGGTGGTCATGCATGCCAGAATCCGGGCTTGCCGGATCCTTTCTCCTCAAGTTTCCTGGAGCGCATGATGCGATCATTCATCAGCCACACATTCACAGCGGTCGTGGTCATGGCAGCGTCAAGCGCTGCGGCGGTGCCCCCTTCCATCGTCACCCAGGGCAACGGGGCGGCAGTCGCCTGTGCAAGCTGTCACGGGGTGGACGGAGCAGGCAATCCCCAAGCCGGGTTTCCGGTGCTGGCACAACTGCCGCCGGCATACTTCGCCAAACAGATCGCCGACTTCAAGGCCGGCACCCGCACCCATCCGGTCATGACACCCATCGCGCAGGCGATGAGCGTCGAAGACGCCGAATCCACTGCACGTCATTATGCGAGTCAGCCGCGCCCGAAAGCCGGCGCAAGCACGGTGGACCCCGCTGTCATTGCGCGCGGCAAGAATCTGGCGATCAACGGCGCCTGGGACCGACAGGTGCCGCCGTGTTTCAAATGCCATGCCGTGGACGGCCTTGGCGTAGCGCCGGCATTCCCAGCGATCGCGGGACAACATGCCGCCTACACGGTGAGTCAATTGCAGGCCTGGAAAACCGGCGCCCGAACCAATGATCCGCAAAAGCTGATGAAGGCGGTTGCGGAGAATCTCACCGATGACGATATACGTTCAGTCGCCGAATATCTGGCAACGCTCGGAACCCGGCGGGAAGGAAAATGAATAGATCTGTAGGGTATGCGTTCTGTGTGCTCGCCTTGGGCGGCATGCTCGGCGGGTGCGACAAGCAGCAGCCCGAACCGAAGGCCACCGAAGCGGCGGCGGCGAAGCCGGCCGGCGGCGAGCAAACCGGCTTCGCGGACGCACCACCCGACGGTGCCGCGGTGGATTCGGCCAAACGGCCCGCCGCTTTCACGCCCCCGGCCGAAAGCAAAATTCCACAGAACGAGTACGGCGAAATGGTATTGCTGGGCAAGAATATTTTTACGAACACCCAGCAACACGCCAAGGCTTACGTCGGCAACGGCATGAACTGCGCCAACTGTCACCTGGACAATGGCCGCAAAGCCGATTCGGCACCGTTATGGGCCGCGTATGTCCTCTACCCCGCATACCGCCAGAAAACCCGGCAGGTCGATACCATCCAGAGCCGTATCCAGGGGTGCTTCCTCTACAGCATGAACGGCAAGGCGCCCGCTCTGGACAGCAAGGAAATGACCGCTTTGGTGACTTACCATTACTGGCTCGCCAAGGGCGCACCGACCGGCGTCAAATTGCCCGGCCAGGGCTATGTCAAAGTGGCGAAGCCCGCACTGACACCCGACATGGCGCGCGGACGCGGCGTATACGAGAACAATTGCGCGATATGCCACGGCGCCAACGGTGAAGGCATCAAAGCGCGCGGCGAGTATGCGTTTCCGCCTCTATGGGGCAAGGATTCGTTCAACTGGGGCGCCGGCATGCATCGCGTTAACACGGCGGCGGGCTTTATCCAGGCCAACATGCCCTATGGGCTCGGTGGCACCCTGAGCGATCAGGAAGCCTGGGATGTGGCCTTGTTCATGAACAGTCATGAGCGCCCGCAGGATCCGCGCTTTAAAGGCAGTGTCGCGCAGACGCGTGACAAGCATCACGACGAAAACTGCCTGTATGGGCGCACCCCCGAGGCGTTGGCGGCGTCCATCGAGCGGAAGGCCGAGGCCGCGGGCAAAGCTGCTGCCAAACCGGCAACCGAACAAGTGGAAGCTTATTCCCCGGCGGTCTCGCACTAACAAGCACGATTACGCACCGAGGCGCCCCGGGCACGCAATCATTCAACGCGCGTCGCGGTTTTCACGGTCGCGTCCCCGGTAGGTCTGGCTGGCGGGTTGCCCCGGCAATGAGCGCCCTTTTTCATCCCGCCCGGCCTCGCCGCGCGCCTTCTCATCCCGGCTGCGTGTCCGCGGGGCCTGCACGCTGGCCGGCGGCGCCGGACGCGGCGCGGGTGTTGCCTCCCGGCGCACGACAGGCCGCTCGCGGGTCGGGGGTCGAGTGCCCACCGTGGCCTGCTCACGCGGGATCACCGATTTCCTTATCTCCTCATAGCGCGGCGGCCGCGGCGGCGGCGCCCGTTCCGGCCCCGTCTCGGCCCCGAAGGGCGGCCGCAGCCGGATGTGGGCATCCTCGGCGCGGCGCACGGAGGGGACCTTATAGCGGGGCGCGGGAACGGCCGGGGGGCGGGCGCGGGGCGTCGCGTCCGGCCAGGGCTGGGTCCGCTCGCGCGGCGGGCGCGTCGACACCACCAGGCGCGAAACAATTTCCCGCGGCGGCTGCACCCCTTTCGGCGCGCCGCCGACCAGGCTGGCGCGCGAAGGCTTGACTGGCAATTCGCCGCGCACCGGCACGAAGTCGGTGTGGCGGATGGGTTCCCACCGTCGTCCACACCCGTTCGCGTCCGAACCTGGCGGCCGGCGCCGTAAGGATGGCGCGCGGCAGGCGGGCATTGTGATAGCGGATATCGCCCACCTTGATGACCGTGGTTTGCATGACCATCACATTGTTGATGATGCGCGGTCCGTCCCAGCCACCCCACCAGGGGCGTCCGCGATAGCGGGACGGGCCCCACCACGGCAGCACCGGCTCGCCCCAGGAGAGTCCCACCCACCACACACCGGGCAGGCCGGCGTTAAGACGCAGCGTCACGTCGCGGTCGGGTACCATGAACGCCACCAGCGCCGGCGAATACACCGGCCGCCGCACCACCGGCCCCGGCGCCCATGCCCAGTAGCCGTCGATGTGGACCCAGCGCCCGTAGTGAAAGGGCGCCCAGCCCCACGGCGCATCGTCGATCCAGGTCCATGCGTAATAGGGGTCCCACACCCAGTAGCCGGTGCTGTAGGGCGCCCAGGTCGCGCTCATGCCATCGGGAATCCACACCGCGCCGTAGGTCGGCACCACCCGCCAGCGGCCGTAGTGGTCGAGTTCCTCCGCGCCGTAGACGCCGGGCGGCAGGTAGCGCGCGCTGATCGATTCGCCGCTGCGGTCGCTGCGTGCAGCGTTCCAGCGATCCCAGGCATCGGGCGCCGGCGCAGCGTACGTGGCCACTTTCACCGGATCGCCCGCCGTCACCACGGCGTCCTCGGAGGGGTAAATTCCCAGCGAGCGGCCGGCGGCGGTAATCACCGTGGCCTCGCCGCTGCGGCGGGTGACGAAATGGATGTCGCGGCTGTTCACCTCCACCCGGTAATAGCCGAGGGGCTCGATGACGAACACCGCGTTCGGCGTGCTCACCTCCACTGCGCCGCCCTCCGCCAGGCTGCGCATGTCGAACGACACCCGGCCGCTGGCGACCTTGAACTGGATAAGGTGTTCTTCCCACCGCAGCAGCGACAGCTGGGTATGTTCGTCGGCGCGCGCGAAGCTGCGGCTGTCGAACTGCACTTCAAAATTGGAATTCTTGTCGGTATAGAGCGCGTCGTCCTCCGCCAGCGCCATATTGGGCCGGGCGCGCACCCACTCGTCCGCGCCCGGCCGCCAGTACGACACCTCGCCGTCGATGAAGCTTAGCCGCAGCGGGGTGGGCGCCCAGGCCTCGTCGCCATCCGCGGCCGGCACAGCGCCCGCAGGGTCAGCAGGAACGGAGGAAGGGCCAGATGCGTTGCAGATCGTTCATGGGCCTCCCCATACCCGGCCAAAAAGCCTACACAGTTTGCGACGGGTGTCCCGGCCCGTACTTGCCTCTATGTATAGCCACTCCTGCAACCGGAGGATCAGGTTTATTCGCCCGCGTGCGCCTTGGCCGGGCGCCCGCGGGCCATTACGGCTTCAGCGCCTCCAGCCCGCTGCGGATATGCAGATCGCGCTGGGGATAGGGGATGACGATGCCGGCGGCCTTGAAGGCGCGCCAGATCGCCAGGTTGATATCCGAGCGCACGCTTCCCAGGCCGGCCTCGGGGTCCTGAAGCCACACCCGCAGTTCCAGTTCGATGCCGTTGTCGCCGAAGGCCATCAGGCGGGTGGTGGGCGCCGGGTCGGCGAGCACCCTGGGGTTGGCCCTCGCCGCCGCCGCCAGCAGGGCCAGCGCCTGTTCCGGGTCGTTGTCGTAGCTGATGGAAACCGGAATCTTCAGGCGCACGTTGCGGTCGCTGTAGCTCCAGTTGATCACCTCGTTGGTGATCAACATCTCGTTGGGAATCAGCCGCTCCACCCCGTCGCGGTCCTTCACCACCACATAGCGGGCGTGCAGCTCCTGCACCCAGCCGAGTTTGTCGCCGATGGTGATGACGTCGCCGGGGCGGATCGAGCGGTCGAACAGCACGATGAAACCGCTGATGAAATTGCTGGCGATGCGCTGCAGGCCGAAGCCCAGGCCCACGCCCAGCGCGCCGCCGAACACCGCCAGCGCGGTGAGGTCGATCCCCACCGCATCCAGCGCCAGCAGAAAAACCAGCACCAACAGGATGAACTTGCTGAGCTTGACCAGCGCCACCCGCATGCCGACGTTGGCAAACTCGGTGCGGTTGATGCGGTTCTCGATGACGCGGCCCAGCCATTGCGCCAGCAGCCACAACAGGGCCACGGCCAGCAGCAGCTTGAGGGTCGCCAATACGGAAATCCGGCTGCCGCCCACCTGCATAGCCATGCCGTCCAGGCCTTCCAGCACGGCCGGCAGCCAGCCCAGCAGATGCAACGCAACGACGATCCAGACCGAGGTGGCGATCAGGTTTTCCCAGGCCTTGACCAGCGGCCCCGGGCGGAAAGCCTTGCGCAGGAAATAGATGAAGATACGGATCGTGGCCAGCGAAGTCAGCAGAGGCACCGCCAGATTGAGCAGATTCACCGGATTCCCCTGATGCTGCAGCAGCGCCCGTCCCGCCAGTACCCCCAGCAGCATGCTGATGGGGAACAGGATGCGCTGCAAGGTCTTCAGCGCCAGATGGCGGACCGTGTATTCCGCGCCGTCCTGCGTGCGCGCCGCCAGGCTTTGGCTCAACGTGCGATGCACCAGCAGCGCACCCGCCGCCGCCAGCACCAGCACCCCGACCTCCCACCAGACCCCGGGATTCCGGATGACGGCAAGCCCGTTATCTAACAGGGTCTGGAGTTCAACAGGCAGGGCAATCGACATGACGGATTCCGCATTGGGGATATTTCACGAACATACCCGACACCGGCCGGGAACGACATACCCACCCGCCAAAACGCCATCCCGGCTTGGCTTCTCGCCCATCGCCGGGATGCGTAGCCCCTACAATCAGCAAGGAATGCCGCGTTCGACCCGTGCACGAAAGTGCCGCCCGGCTGGAAGACCCACTGCATGGTGGATCGTTATGCGAAGTTTGCTACGGAACACCTGGCAGAGGCTGCATCAGGATTGAGTCTGTACCGAAGGAAAACGTATGGCGTTGTCACGTTTCTGTCACGGTGCCACCAAATAAAAACGGCCCACATCGCTGTGAGCCGTCTAGAATGCTGGTGGCCAGTCTCGGAATCGAACCAAGGACACGCGGATTTTCAATCCGCTGCTCTACCAACTGAGCTAACTGGCCACAAAGAGGCGGCAATTTAACCGGTTTGCCCCCATTCCGTCAAGGAAAAGCCGTGATGCCCTCGGCTCAGCATGCCAACCCATTCAGGCCGCACAGGTGGCGTTTGACGAGCGCCAGTGCGACCCACAGCCAGAACAGCAGGAAGAAGGTGAGAAACGGCACATGGGCGTCGAGAATGAAACGCGGGGCGATGAAACGCACGGCGCGCACTGCGGGGCTGGCGACGATGCGCAGCGTGCGGTAGAAAATATTGTCTTCGCGGTATTTGCCGGCCAGCAGCGCCAGCACCCCCTGCCCGAACAGGGCGAAGCCGGCAACCTCGACCAGGGTGCGCAGAATTAAAACCAGCAGGATGTCGAGGGACATGGCGAATATTCCTGAAACGAATCGATGATTTTAACGCAGCTTGTCAGGCCGCCGCTTGCCCGTGACAATGGGCGCTGATACCTCTCTGCTTGGATCTCACGATGAATTATGACCGTGTGCGGCATGGCCTGCGGGGCATGTTTTTCAACATGCTGGGGCAGTCGGAGCGCGCACTGGCCGCGTATCGCGACAGCCATCGCGCCGACCCCGCCCATGTCGGCACACTGCGCACGATGGCCTGGCTGGAAGCGCGACAGGAACGCTGGGCCGCGGCGGAAGCCTGGTTTGAATGCGCGATCGGAATCGAGCCGGACGACGCCCCCACCTGGTTCAACCTCGGCTACGTGCGCGACCGCGGCGGCATGGACGAGGCGGCGATAGCGGCGATGCGGCGGGCGACCGAATTGAATCCGAACAACGACCGTGCCTGGTACGGATTGGGGATGCTGTATGCGCGACACGGCCGGCACGCTGACGCGGCCGCAGCGCTGACCGAGGCGGGCCGGCTGCAGCCGATGAACGGGCTGGCCTGGTATGCGCTGGGGATGGCCTGGCAGCATTGCAACGAGCCGGAACGGGTGGCGGCGGTGATCGAGCACACGCTGTCGCACGATCCGCAGACGGCGCAGCGGCTGATCCGCGACACCGGCCGCAGCGACTTTATGCATCGGCTGGGCTCAATGCAGTTGTAGGGTGCGCTTTGCGCACGCGGCATTCCGACAAACGGTGCGCAAAGCGCACCCTACAGGAAGCGACCTTGACCGATCATGCCCGGGTGAATGATCCGGGTTGAAGAACTCGGACGTAAAAAAGCCAGCCTCTGTGGCTGGCTTTTTTATTGCGCGCACGGGGCGCGCGGTGAAGCCGCGATCAGGCCGCCTGCGTCTTGATATCGTTCACCAGACTCGGATAGCGCACGTGGTCGACCATTTGCTGGATTTCCAGGCTGGGCGCACGCGAGAGCAACGAGCCGATGATGACGCCGATAAAGCCGATCGGCATGCCGAACACACCGGCGGCGATGGGCTTGATGGCGAACCATTCGTTGGCGGAAACGCCGCCGAAGAACGGGTAGGTGATGACCATGTAGTACATGCACACGCCCAGGCCCGCCAGCATGCCGACGACCGCACCGAGGTAGTTGGCGCGCTTCCAGAACACGCCGAGCACCAGCGCCGGGAAAAATGCCGAGGCCGCCAGCGAGAACGCGGCGCCGACCAGGAACAGGATGTCCCCCGGTTTCAGCGAGGCGGTGTATGCAGCGAAGATGGCGACCACCAGCAGCAGACTCCTGGAGATGGTCAGGCGACGGATGGTCGAGGCCTTCGGGTCGATCATCTTGTAGTAGACGTCGTGCGACAGCGCGTTGGCGATGGTCAGCAGCAGGCCATCGGCAGTCGACAGCGCGGCAGCCAGGCCACCCGCCGCCACCATTCCTGAGATCACGTAGGGCAGGCCTGCGATCTCCGGCGTGGCCAGCACGATGAGGTCACCGCCGATGGTGATCTCGGCGAGTTGCACGATGCCGTCCAGGTTGATATCGACAATCTTCATCAGAGTCGCATCCACCGCCTGCCAGTTCGCCACCCAGGCGGGCAGCGACGCGAACGACGAGCCGACCACGTCGTTGTAGACCGTGAACTTGACCAGCACCGCCAGCGCAGGCGCGGTGAAGTACAGCAGAAAGATGAACAGCAGCGACCAGAACACCGACTTGCGCGCTTCACGCACCGACGGCGTGGTGTAGTAGCGCATCAGGATGTGCGGCAGCGAGGCGGTGCCGACCATCAGGCACAGCACCAGCGCGATGAAGTTGCGGCGCTTGATGTTGGAAGCCTCCTGGTCTTCGGCTTGCGCGGCGGCGATTTCCGCTGCGGTCGCGTCGGGATTGTCGTTCAGCAGCTTCTTCTCCGCGCCCTTGCCGGAAAAAGCCTGGGCGTGCGCCGAGACCGGACCGGTCTTGGCCTTGGCGCCGTCGGCCGACTTCTTCCACTGCGCCTTGAGCGCGTCGGGCGTAGCCGGAAAGTCGGCAGGGCTGTCGGTTTCGACACGCTGGGCTTCGACGAAGGCGTCGCCATTGCCCGCGGCCACGGCTTCGTCCAGCGCCGCGATCCTGGCTTCGAACGAATTCTGCTGTGCCTTGAATGCCGCACGCGCGGAAGCTTCGGCTGCGCCCTTGGCGGTGTCGGCATTGTTGAATTCGTTTTCCAGCTGCGTCACCTGCTGCAGCACCTGGCCGTAGGCGACCTGCGGAACCGGGTTGCCGGTGTGGGCCACCGACAGCCAGACCACCGGGATCATGTAGGCGATGATCAGGATAATGTACTGCGCCACCTGGGTCCAGGTCACCGCGCGCATGCCGCCGAGGAAGGAGCACACCAGAATGCCGGCGAGACCGACGAACACGCCGATATGGAATTCCAGGCCGGTGAGGCGCGCGGTGATGATGCCCACACCGTAGATCTGTGCCACCACGTAAGTGAAGGAGCAGATGATGGCGGCGATCACGCCGATGGTGCGCGGCAGGTTGCCGCCGTAGCGGGTGCCGAGAAAGTCGGGGATGGTGAACTGGCCGAACTTGCGCAGGTAGGGCGCGAGAAACAGCGCCACCAGCACGTAGCCGCCGGTCCAGCCCATCACGAAGGCGAGGCCGTCAAAGCCGGCCAGATAGAGGGTGCCTGCCATGCCGATGAAGGACGCGGCCGACATCCAGTCGGCGCCGGTCGCCATGCCGTTGAACAGGGCGGGCACGCGTCGGCCGGCGACGTAGTACTCCGACACGTCGGCGGTTCTCGACATGATGCCGATGCCGGCATACAGCGAGATGGTGGCGGCAAGGAAGATATAGCCGATCCATCGGGGAGGAAGGCCCATCTGCTCCAGGATCGCAAGCACGATGACGAAGGCGATGAAGCCACCGGTGTAGAAGGTGTAGTACTTCTTGAGCTGCTGGAAGAACTGGCTCTGGGTCGTTGTGCTCATTATTCTTCTCCCTCTTGTACGCCGTATTCATTGTCCAGCTGGTTCATGCGGCGAGCGTAGAACCAAATGATCAGGACGTAGATGATCAGCGAACCCTGGGCGCCCATGTAGAAGGCGAAGGGAAAACCCATGATGACGATGTCATTGAGCTGGGGGGCGAAAAAAATGACGACAAAAGTCGCCACGAACCATATCGCAAGCAGGACCGCGGTGAGCCGCAGATTCTTGCGCCAGTACTCCTGATGTCTTTCCGACAATTCCATGGCAGTTCCTCCGTGAACATGAGTGGGGGACGCGCTTTATTGATATTGCGCGTGCGCGAAGTGTAAGGACTTGTTATTCCGCCGACAAACGGATTAGTAGGGGCTAATTTACTGCTAGCCAGCGCCGGGCGTGCAACAGGCCGCGCAGTTGATGCGCGGTGGCGATGTTGTCGCGCTGCGCCGCCTGCAGCAGGATCAGCCACAACTCGGCGGTGGCGTAGGCATCGGCCAGCGCGCCATGACGCGCGTACACGGCAATGCCGAAGTGCGCCAGCCAGTCGTCGAGGTGGCGGCAGTGCGGCGCCGCGTCGGGAAACAGCAGCGGTGCCACCACCGCCGCATCGAACCACGGGGCGTCGATCGCCAGGCCCAGTTGCGCGCGCACGGCGCGCTGCAGCACCGCCTGGTCGAATGCCGCGTGAAAGGCGACCCGGGGCGCCCCGCGGGAAAATTCCAGCCAGTCGAGCAGGGCCTCGTGCGGCGCCTGGCCGGCGCGCTGTTCGCTGCCGCCGATGCCATGGATCAGGATGTTGGCGGCAGCGGTCGACTGCGCCTGCGTCAGCCCGACTTCCAGGCTGGCATCGAGCGCAATGCGGCCGTGTTCGATCGCCACTGCACCGATCGCCAGCAGCGGATCGCGCGCCGCATCCAGCCCGCCGGTTTCCACGTCGACCACGCACCAGCGCATGTCGGCGAGCGGCCGTTTGAGATCGACCTCCTGGCGGGCCAGCGCCGCGCGCCGCGCGCTGCCGGCGGCATCCAGCGGCGGCAGCGCCGGTCGGGCAAACGGCCAGATCACAGCTGGTAATCCAGCGCCAGGCGCGCCTGCACCTTGCGCGCCTGGCGCAGGGCTTCCTTCAGGATGCGGCGGTCGAGCGGATTCAGCGTATCGGGGTCGAGATGGTTGTCGGGGGCAATCCCCGTGCGCTGCTGCTCATGCTGGTGGCGCAGCCGCAGCAGCTGCAGGAAGTGGAACGCGCGGTTCCAGTCGGCCAGCTCGACATCGGGAATGCGCAGCGCGGGCGCGGCAGCGCGCAGGCGCTTGGCGGTGTTGGTCTGCGGGCTGCCGGACGCCAGCGCAAAAATGCGCGCGGCGTCGACAAACGGCGTCGCCCCGTTGAGCTTGAGGTCGATGGTGTGCGGGTGGGCGTTGTCGTCCGACAGCACGAAGTCGCGCACCAGTCCCAGCGGCGGGCGGTTGCGCAGGGCGTTGCCCGCCATCTGGTGCAGGAAGCGCGGGTTTTTTTGTGCGGCGCGGTTGAGCCAGGCGCGCAGGTCGAGCGCCAGCGAAGCATCGCCGGCCAGCGGACGAAAATCGAAAAAGATGCTGGCGTTGAGCAGCGCATCGGGGCTGCCGTGATCGATCCATTGCGTGAACTGCTGCTGCCAGCCGCTTGCCGACAGGCACCACTTCGGGTTGCTCGCCATGATGCCGCCGCGACACAGCGGAAACCCGCAGGCGTCGAGCCGGTGGTTCACCCGTAGCGCAAACGCCAGCAGCGCATCGCGCTGGGCCTCGTCCGCCTCGGCGAAGATCAACGCGTTGTCCTGGTCGGTGGCGAGCGTCTGTTCCATGCGCCCTTCCGACCCCAGGGCCAGCCAGCACCAGCGCAGCCCGGCGAGCGCGGCATCGGCCTCGCTTTCCAGCGCGATGAGGCGCTCGGTGAGGCGGTCGTTGAGGCTGGAAATGATCGCGGTGAGGTTTTCCGCATCCATTCCCTGCGCCAGCAGGCTGTGCGCCAGGTCGCCGATGTCGCGTGCCAGCGCGGGCAGGCGGGCCGCGTCTTCGCTGCGCGCAATGGCCGAGGTGATGCCTTCCACCGACAGGCGGCGCAGAGCGAATATATCCTTTTCCGACACCACGCCGACCAGCTTCCCCTCCCTGACCAGCGGGATGTGGTGGATGCCCTGGCGCGCCATCAGCACCAGCGCATCCGCCACCGGCGCATCGACCGAGAGGGTCGCCGGATCCGGCGTCATCACGGCCGAAATCGGGGTGGCCAGCGGCACCCCGGCCAGGGTCACGCGCGCCAGCACATCCTTCAGTGTGAGAATGCCGAGCGGCTGCCCGGCTGCGTCGGCCACCACCACCGAGCCCACTCGCGCGGCCTCCATCGCCGCCAGCGCGTCGGCCAGCGGCGTCGCGGGCAGGGCCGATAGCGGCGTGCGCCGGACGAGACTTTCGAGCGCACGCGAAAAGCGGCTTTCGTCGTCGAGCGCCAGCGCGTATTCCGACTGCACCGCGCGCTGCGACTCCTCCAGCAGACTGGCGATGCGGCGCGTACAGAAATCATGAAATTCAGGGCTTTTCGCCAGCAGCGCATGAAAATCGGCAGCCGGCAGCAGGTAGCAAAAGGTATCGGTTGCCGCGCTATAACGGTTGGCGGCGCCGCGCCCGGCGAGCAGCGCGCCCAGCGGAAACATCTCGCCCGTCGCCAGCTGCAGCACCGTATGCCCCTCGGCGGTGGCGCCTGCCACGGTGCCCTGCTTGACGATGAACAGCGCGTCGGGCGGCGTGTCGGCGGGCGGCAGCAGCACTGCGTCGCGCGCGAAATAGGCCACTGACAGGCGCTGCACCAGCCATAACAGCGCGTCTTCCGCCATCGCCGAAAACGGTGCCTGCCGCCGCAATGCGTCTATGGTTGCGCGGTGCAGGCTGTTGGCGAGCGGAATAATATGGGTCATGGGCAGCAGGCGTACCGGTTTTTCTGCAATTTACAGCGCATCCGCCATCGGATGCAAAAATTGCCGAACTCGAACGCTTCGCCCTGTACCCCCGAAACCAAAGCCTCATTGCCTGGTCAATGAGCATTGAAACCCGACCATACATCCGCTCATGACCCAGACCAGTAAATCCAACCCGCTGCTCGAACTCCTGATCAACATCGTTATTCCTTCGGTCATCCTGATGAAGTTCAGCGGCGAGCAAGACCTCGGCGCCGTCGGCGGACTGTTGGTGGCGCTGGCGTTTCCGCTCGGCTGGGGCACGTTCGAGCTGCTCGGGCGCAGCAAGGTCAGTTTCCTGTCCGTGCTGGGCCTGGTCAGCATCCTGCTCACCGGCGGCATCGGCCTGCTGCAGCTCGATACCCAGTGGCTGGTGGTGAAGGAAGCCGCGATTCCCGCGCTGATTGGTGTGGCCGTGCTGGTTTCCACCCGCACCCGCTATCCGCTGGTAAAAACCCTGCTCTACAACCCGACGCTGATCGATGTGGCGCGGGTGCAGCAGCATCTCGACGCGCGCGGCACGGCGCGGGATTTCGAGGCGCGCCTGCAGAACGCCACCTACATGCTGGGCAGCACCTTCTTCTTCTCCGCAGCGATGAATTTTTTCCTGGCCACCTGGATCGTCACCAGTCCGGCCGGCAGCGAGGCGTTCAATGCCGAACTCGGGCGCCTGACCCTGTTGAGCTATCCGATGATCGCCCTGCCTTCGATGCTGATGATGCTGGGCGCGCTCTACTACCTTGCGCGGGCGACGCGCGAACTGGCCGGGCTCACGCTGACGGAAGCGTTGAATGTTGGCGATACCCACCCGCAATAATTAATTTCGGGCAGCGCCGCCACGTTTCTGATCGCGCTTACGCGTGCCGCAAGCCGGCGCTCGGGTTCGCGTCCGAAAAGTCCACGCCGCCTCACTGCCAGCCGCCGCCCAGAACCTTGTACAGCGTCACCCGATTGGCGGTATCGGCCTGGCGCACGTCGATCAGGTCAAGCTCGGCGGCATACAGCGTGCGCTGGGCGTCGAGCAGGCCCAGATAGCTGTCCACCCCGCCCTTGTAGCGGGCTTCCGACAGGAGGAATCCCGCTTCGGTGGCCTCGACCAGCCGCCGGCGCGCATCGAGCTGTTCGGCGAGCGTGGCGCGTTCGGCGAGCGCATCGGCCACTTCGCGGAACGCGCTCTGGATCGCCTTCTCGTACTGCGCGACGTGGATGTCGCGCTGCACCTCGGCCACCTCAAGACTCGCCTTCAGACGACCCGCCTCGAAGATCGGGATGCGGACCTGCGGAATGAAGCTCCAGGTCCCGGAGCCGCCATCGAACAGGCCGCCCAGCGTGCTGCTCGCGCTGCCGGCGGCGGCTGTCAGGCTGATGCTGGGGAAGAAGGCTGCGCGTGCGGCGCCGATGCTGGCGTTGGCGCCACGCAGGGTGCGTTCGGCCTGCAGGATGTCGGGGCGGCGGACGAGCACCTCGGACGGCACGCCGGCCGGCAATTCGGCCACCGCGCTGATGCTGTCGGTGAGCGTGGCGGGCAGTAGTTCTACGGGCACCGGGGCGCCGGCGATGAGTGCGAGCGCGTTCTCGTCCTGCGCAACGAAGCTGCGATAGAGGGCGGCATCGGCGCGCGCACTTTGCAGCAGGGTCTCCGCCAGGTGCAGATCGAGTGCCGAGACCGCACCGGCTTCAAAGCTGCGGCGCGTCAGGTCGTGAGACTTCTGTCGCGTTTCGTAAGTGCTGCGTGCCAGCGTCAGGCGCTCGCGATCGGCGGCGAGCGTCAGCCAGATGTTGGCGACTTCGGCCACCAGGCTGATCTGCGCGCTGCGCCGTGCCTCCTCGGTGCCGAGATAGGTTTCCAGCGCCTGGGCGTTGAGGCTGCGGATGCGGCCGAAGAAATCCAGCTCATAGGCGGAGAAGCCAATGGTGGCGCTGTAGCTGCGGTTGACCTCGGCCTCGCCGCTGCTGGTCAGATCCCCCGGCAGACGCGTCGCGTTCTGGCTACCGGTCGCGCCGACAGCAGGAAACAGGTCGGCACGCTGGATGCGGTACTGCGCCCGTGCTTTCTCGATATTGAGCGCGGCGACGCGCAGGTCGCGGTTGTTGGCGAGCGCCAGCGCGATCACCTCGCGCAGCCGATTGTCGGCGAAGTAGTCGCGCCAGGCGATGGCGTCGGCCGGTATCGTCGCGGCAACCGGGGCCGCATTCGGGAAACCGGCTGCTACCGGCGCCGCCGGGCGCTGGTACTGCGGAATCATCGTGCAGCCGCTCGCCAGTACGGCGGCCAGTACAAGGGTCAGGGTGCGTAACGGGGTCATCACTTGAGCTCCTGCGGGACCGCAGGCGCTGCGGGTTCCGCCTGCTGTTTGTCCTTGAAAATGCGCTTGATCACCACGTAAAACAGCGGAATGAAAAAGATGCCGATCACGGTGCCGGCGATGGTGCCGCCGAGCACACCGGTGCCTACGGCGTTCTGGGCGCCGGAACCGGCACCGGTGGCGATGGCCAGCGGCAGCACGCCGAAGCCGAAGGCCAGCGAGGTCATCAGGATGGGGCGCAAGCGCATGCGAACCGCGGTCAGCGTGGCGGCGATCAGGTCACGGCCCTCCTGCTCCATCTGCGCCTTGGCGAATTCGACGATGAGGATCGCGTTCTTCGACGACAGACCGATGGTGGCGAGCAAGGCGACCTGGAAATAAACGTCGTTCGACAGTCCCCGCCCGCTGGCTGCAACCACCGCGCCGAACACGCCAAGCGGCACCACCAGCATCACCGCAAACGGCACCGACCAGCTCTCGTACAGCGCGGCGAGACACAGGAACACCACCACCAGCGACAGCGCATACAGCACCGGCGCCTGGGAGCCGGAGCGGCGCTCCTCGAAGGAGGTGCCGGTCCACTCATAGCCGAAGCCGGACGGCAGCTTCGCCATGATCTCCTCGACCGCCGCCATCGCATCGCCCGAGGACAGACCGGGCGCGGCCTGGCCGAGCAGCTCGATCGAGGGCTGGCCATTGAAGCGCTCCAGACGCGGCGAGCCGTAAGTCCAATGTGCGGTGGTGAAGGCCGATAGCGGCACCATCTCGCCCCGGTTGTTGCGCACGTACCATTTGGCCAGATCCCCGGGCGTCATGCGCGCGGGGGCATCGGCCTGCAGGTAGACCTTCTTGATACGGCCACGGTCGATGAAGTCGTTGACATACATGCCACCCCAGGCGGTCGTCAGGGTGTCGTTGGTATCCTCCGGCACCACGCCGAGGGCGCCGGCCTTGGCATAATCGATATCCAACTGGTATTCGGCGACATCGTCCTGGCCGTTGGGACGCACGCCGACCAGTCGCGGGTCCTGGGCGGCCAGCCCGAGGAACTGGTTGCGCGCGGCGATCAGTGCCTCGTGGCCGAGTCCGCCACGGTCCTGTAGCTGCACATTGAAGCCGCTGGATGTACCCAGTTCGATCACCGCCGGCGGCACGAAGGCGAACGCCATGGCCTCGCGGATCTGCTGGAATGCGCCCATCGCGCGCTGGGCGACGGCGTGGATCTCCTGCGCCGGGTCCGGACGTTCGCTCCAGTCCCGCATGCTGACGAAGCCCAGACCCATGTTCTGACCCTGGCCGCCGAAACTGAATCCGGCGATGGTGAAGATCGAGCGGACGTTGTCCTTCTCGTTCTCGAGATATTGATGTTCGACTTTTTTCAGTACCTCGATCGTACGCTCCTGGGTGGCGCCGGCCGGCAGCACCACCTGGGTGAACATCAGTCCCTGGTCTTCTTCCGGCAGGAAGGCGGTGGGCATGCGCAGAAGCAGCAGCACCAGCACGCCGACGGCGGCGACGTAGATCGCCAGAAAGCGCAGGCTGCGCTGCAGGATCTTGCCGACGGCGGATTCATAGCGCTGCTGGTTGCGGTCGAACATGCCGTTGAACCAGCGGAAGAAGCCGCTGAACCAGCTGCCTTCGCCGTGGCTATGGCCCTTCGCAACCGGTTTCAGCATGGTCGCGCACAACGCCGGGGTGAAGATGATCGCCACCAGCACCGAGAGCGCCATCGCCGAGACGATGGTGATGGAAAATTGCCGGTAGATCACGCCGGTGGAGCCGCCGAAGAAGGCCATGGGCACGAACACCGCCGCCAGCACCAGACCGATACCGATCAGGGCGCCGGTGATCTGGGTCATGGATTTCTTGGTTGCCGCCTTGGGTGACAGGCCCTCCTCGATCATGATGCGCTCGACGTTCTCGACCACCACGATAGCGTCGTCGACCAGCAGTCCGATGGCGAGCACCAGGCCGAACATGGTCAGCGTGTTGATGGAGAAGCCGGCCGCCGCCATCACGCCGAAGGTGCCGAGCAGCACCACCGGCACGGCGATGGTGGGGATGATCGTGGCGCGGAGGTTCTGCAGGAACAGATACATCACCAGGAATACCAGGATCACCGCCTCGATCAGCGTCTGCACCACGCCCAGGATGGAGAGCTTGACGAAGGGCGTGGTGTCGTAGGGCACCACGGCCTGCACGCCGGGGGGGAAATAGGGCCGCATCTCCTCGATCTTGGCGCGCACCACATCCGCGGTATCGAGTGCGTTGGCGCCGGCGGCGAGCTTGATACCAATACCCGAGGCGGGCTGACCGTTGAAGCGACCGACGATACCGTAGTTCTCGGAGCCGATCTCGATGCGGGCAACGTCCTTCAGTCGCACCTCGCCGCCCTGCCTGGAACTGCGCAGCAGGATCTGTTCGAACTGCTCGACGGTCTCCAGGCGATTCTGCGCAGTGAGGGCCGCGGTGAAACCCTGCCCCGGCACGGCGGGCGTGCCGCCGAGCTGGCCGGCCGATACCTGGGCGTTCTGGGCGAGGAGGGCGTCCCGCACGTCGATCGGCGTGAGCTTGTAGTTATCGAGCTTGGCCGGATCGACCCAGATTCGCATGGCATACTGCGAGCCGAACACCTGCACCTCGCCGACACCAGTGAGACGCGACACCGGCTCCTGGACCGTCGCGACCAGGAAGTCGGCGAGATCGGTACGGCTCATGGAACCGTCCTCGGAGACGAAGCCGATCACCATGAGAAAGTTGCGCGCCGACTTCGCCACCTGCACGCCCTGCTGCTGCACGGCGATCGGCAACAAGGGCAAGGCGAGTTGCAGCTTGTTCTGCGTTTGTACCTGGGCGATGTCGGGATCGGTGCCGGCGTCGAAGGTCAGGGTAACCGTGGCACGGCCGTAGGAATCCGACGAGGAACTCATGTACAGCAGGCCGTCGAGACCGGTCATCTTCTGCTCGATGATCTGGGTGACGGAGTCCTGCACCGTCTTGGCCGAGGCGCCGGGGTAGTTGGCGTTGATGGCGATGGTGGGCGGCGCGATGGGTGGGTATTGCGTGACCGGCAGGGTCAGGATCGACAGCCCGCCGGCGAGCATGATGACGATGGCGATGACCCAGGCAAAGATGGGGCGGTCGATGAAGAAATGGGCCATGGTGCGCTACCTCACTTCACCGCTGCGGCGGGTGCTGCGGAAGCGGCTGCCGCAGCGCCCGCCTCCTGCGCCTGTACCGGGCTGCCCGGGCGCACCTTCTGCAGGCCTTCGACGATGACACGGTCGCCCGGGGCGAGCCCTTCGTTCACCACCCACTTGTCGCCGATCGATTGCCCGGTCTTGACGGCGCGCGGCTCGACCGTGTTTTCGGCATTCACCAGCATCACCGTCGCATTGCCGCGCGGATCGTGGCTCACCGCCGCGTGCGGCAGCAGGATGGCATTGTCCTGCGTGCCCTGGGCCAGGCGTGCCCGCACGTACATGCCGGGCAGCAGTACGCCCTGTGGGTTGGGGAACACCGCGCGCAACGTGACGCTGCCGGTGCCTTCGTCGACCGTCACCTCGGAAAAAGCCAGCTTGCCCTCGGCACCGTAGACGCTGCCGTCTTCCAGCACCAACTGGACCGGCACGGCATAGCCGGCGGCGCGCTGCAGCCTGCCGGATTCAAGATCGCGCCGCATGCGCAGCATGTCGGTGCTGGACTGGGTCAGGTCGACATAGATCGGGTCGAGCTTCTGCACGGTGGCCAGCGCGTCGGCCTGGTTGGCGGTGACCAGCGCCCCCGGCGTCACCGCCGAGCGGCTGATGCGGCCCGCGATCGGCGAGGTGACGCGGGTGAAGTCGAGATCGATCCGCGCCCTGTCGAGCGCGGCCCTGGCTGCGCCGACATCGGCCTGCGTCTGCTTCAGCGCAGCATCCGCTTCGTCATTGGCCTGCTTGCTCACCGCCTCGATTTTCACCAGCTCGGCGTAGCGCCCGGCCTTCAGCCGTGCCGCGTACAGATTCGCTTCGGCACGCGCCAGATTAGCCTGCGCACTGTCGAAGGCCGCCTGATACGTGGCGGGGTCGATCTGGTACAGCACCTGCCCCGCTTTGACCTCGCTGCCTTCCTTGAACAGGCGTTCCTTGACGATGCCGGTCACCTGTGGACGCAGTTCGGCAATCTGATAAGGTGAAGTGCGCCCAGGCAGTTCGGATGCCACCGGAACGGATTCGGTCTGCACCGTCACCACCGTGACGGCCGGTGCGCCCGGTACGGGCGGTGTTTCCTTGCCCCCGCAGGCGACAAGCAGGAAGGCACCCGCCAGCGCAAGGCCCAGCGGGATGAAAGGCAGCTTGCGAGGAGTCTGCATGGTTGACCTTTTGAAGTGGCACGACCAGCAACCCGACGTGGGCGGGCGAGCGGCTAATGCCATGAACATGAATATATGGAACCGTTCGATAAACGGAATCGAACACCCAAACTAGAATGAACGTTCAATCTACATTATAATTTACTCAATTACAAGATTGGCCCACTGCAATATTTTACATTCGCCTGGGCACCCAGACCGGAGGTACACATGTCAGCCGCCATCAACCAAAACACGGAGGCGCCGCGTGCCGAAGCACGCCGCACGCAAATTCGCGCCGCCGCCGAGGAATGCTTCCGCCTGCACGGTTTCCACGGCACCAGCATCGCGCAAATATCGAAAGTGGCCGGCATGAGCACCGGGCACATCTACCATTACTTCGAGAACAAGGAAGCGATCATTGCCGACATCGTCGCCCAGGATCTGGAGCGCCTGCTGACGCTGACCGCCGAACTGCGCGCGGCGAGCGACGTCAAGGCAGCCATGATCGAGCGCGCGGTCGAGGGCGTGCAAGCCAACCTTGATCCCGACACGGCCGGACTGCAACTTGAAATCGTCGCCGAGGCGGCGCGCAACCCGCATATTGCCGGCATCGTTCAGGCGGCTGACCGGCAGTGCATCGGCAGCCTGATCGAAACGATCCGGACCCTGCGTCAGGCCGCCGGCCACCGTGACAGCAAGGCAACGCTCGCGGGCATGGCCGAGGCCATCGCGGCCATGTTCGAGGGCCTGCGCATTCGCGCCATCCGCAACCCGGACATTGACCGGGATGAAGTGGCAAGAATGTTCCGTCGCATGGTCAACGACCTGCTCACACAAACCACATAGTGCAGACGCATATGCCGCCCCGGCAGGCTACGAGAGGCAGTTTCCACGCGGGATTCCAGTGACCCGTCCTGATCCAGGTTGACACCTGTTGCGACGGCCAGGCCGGTTTAATTGCTGGCCTGTAAAGACGCCCGATGAACCTCATCGGGCGTTTTCAATTGTAGCGAGAAATGCGGCCTCTCTTTGTTGTAGATAGCGATGGATTGACTGACCATGCGCCTGGCTTGATGTAGATCATCAGGCTGTTCGAGCAGCAATTCCTGCTTGAGAATGCCATTGACCCGCTCCGCCAATGCATTCTGATAGCAGTCATAGCCGTCTGTCATCGAGCAGATTAGCCCGTGTTTCTGGTGAATCGCTTGGTACTCATTGGCGCAGTACTGGATTCCCCGATCCGAATGATGGATGAGCGGTCGATCCCCCTGGCGCCCCTTCAACGCCATCTTCAAAGCCTGGCTCACCGCTGTCGTGTGCAGGCTGTCATGGACGTGGTAACCCACGATCTTGCGCGAATAGGCATCGGTGATCAGGCTCAGATAGGCACAGCGCTCTCGGGTGGGCAGATAGGTGATATCCGCGACCCAAACCTGCTCACTTGCTTTAGCACAAACTTGCCCCGGCCCGACTTTGAGCAGGTTGGGGTGACGCCGGAAACGGTGGTGGCTGTCAGTTGTCTTGTGATACGCCCGCTTGGTCGGCACCAAGAGGCGCGCGCAACGCAATAGATTGAACAATGCATCCCGCCCAATGCCAAGGTCTTGGGCGGCCAGCGCAGGGGCAATCAGATGGTGCAGCTTGCGCGTTCCCAGCCGTGGCTGATGCAGGCGCTTGGCCCTCACCTGCTCCAGAACTCGTTCGTACTTCGCCTCTTCCTGCACGCGACGATGTTGCCACTGGTAATGCGCCTGCCGGCTAATCGCCATATAGCGGCAAGCCCTCGATACACTCAGTCCTTCGACGGACTTTTGCGTGAGGACTTGCCCACAGGCTTTTTTACCACGCGGACTCCATAATCCTTTTTCAAAACGTCGATGACTGCTTCGAAGAATTGGGATTTCTCGCGTGCTTCCTTGAGTTGGACTTCCAGTTCCTTGATCCGTTGTTCAGGCGTCAGGCCCTGGCTGCTCGCTGATAATCGGGTGAGGTCAGTCATGCGACCGTATGATGCCATCGGCCCCCAATTCTGGCGACCGTACTTGCGTAACCAGACCAGAACCGTCGATCTTCCCTGAATACCGTAGTGATCCTGGGCCTGCCTGTAGCTCAGCTCACCTTTTTCTACCTGCTCGACAACTGCCCGTTTAAAAGCCAGCGTGTAGTCTCGCTGTGTTCGTTTAACCCGTGTGTCCATCTGACTTCCCCTTTTCTTCATGAAAAGGTGTCAACTCAGTTCAGGACGGGTCACAGCCCCAATAAAAAAGCCCCGCGCGAGGCGGGGCTTTTAGTTGGCGGTGAACAGCCGGGTCCGGGTTTTTACATCATGCCGCCCATGCCGCCCATCCCACCCATGTCACCCATGCCGCCGCCCATTGCGGCAGGCTGTTTGTCTTCCGGCAGGTCGGTGATCATGCAGTCGGTAGTCAGCATCAGGCCGGCGATCGACGCTGCGTTCTGCAGGGCGATGCGGGTGACCTTGGTCGGGTCGAGCACGCCCATCGCCATCATGTCGCCGTATTCTCCGGTGCCGGCGTTGTAGCCAAAGTTGCCCTTGCCTTCCAGCACCTTGTTGACGACGACCGAGGGCTCTTCGCCGCAGTTCTTGACGATCTGGCGCAGCGGCTCCTCGATGGCGCGCAGCACGATCTTCACGCCGGCGTCCTGGTCGTGGTTGTCGCCCTTCACCTTGGCCGCAGCAGCCTTGGCGCGCAGCAGCGCGACGCCGCCGCCGGGGACGACGCCTTCTTCAACGGCGGCACGGGTGGCGTGCAGCGCGTCTTCGACGCGGGCCTTCTTCTCTTTCATCTCGACTTCGGTCGCCGCACCCACTTTGATGATGGCAACGCCACCGGCCAGCTTGGCCTTGCGCTCCTGCAGCTTCTCTTTGTCGTAGTCGGAGGTGACTTCCTCGATCTGCTTGTTGATCTGGGCGATGCGGCCCTTGATCCCGTTGGCATCACCGGCGCCGTCGATGATGGTGGTATTTTCCTTGCCGATCTCGATGCGCTTGGCACGGCCCAGATCGGTCAGCTGGGCTTTTTCCAGGCTCAGGCCGACTTCCTCGGCGATCACGGTGCCGCCGGTGAGGATGGCCATGTCTTCCAGCATCGCCTTGCGACGGTCGCCGAAGCCCGGTGCCTTGACGGCACAGGTCTTGAGGATGCCGCGGATGTTGTTCACCACCAGGGTGGCGAGCGCTTCGCCGTCGACGTCTTCAGCGACGATCATCAGCGGCTTGCCGGCCTTGGCCACCTGTTCCAGCACGGGCAGCAGGTCGCGGATGTTGGAGATCTTCTTGTCGAACAGCAGGATGAAGGGATCTTCCAGGATCGCCATCTGCTTGTCGGGGTTGTTGATGAAGTAGGGCGAGAGGTAGCCGCGGTCGAACTGCATGCCTTCGACGACGTCGAGCTCGTTGTCCAGACCCGAGCTGTCTTCAACCGTGATGACGCCTTCCTTGCCGACCTTGTCCATGGCGGAGGCGATGATGTCGCCGATCGAGGAATCGGAGTTGGCAGAAATCGAGCCGACCTGGGCGATTTCCTTGCTGCTGGTGCAGGGCACGGAGATCTTCTTCAGTTCGGCGGTGATGGCGATCACGGCCTTGTCGATGCCGCGTTTGAGGTCCATCGGGTTCATCCCGGCAGCAACGTACTTCATGCCTTCGTTGACGATGGATTGCGCCAGCACGGTGGCCGTGGTGGTGCCGTCGCCGGCGACGTCGGAGGTCTTGGAAGCGACTTCCTTGACCATCTGCGCGCCCATGTTCTCCAGCTTGTCCTTCAGCTCGATTTCCTTGGCGACCGACACGCCGTCCTTGGTCACGGTGGGGGCGCCGTAGGAACGGTCGAGCACCACATTGCGGCCTTTCGGGCCCAGGGTCACTTTAACGGCGTCAGCCAGGATGTTGACGCCAGCCACCATGCGGTGACGGGCGGAATCGCCAAAACGTACGTCTTTTGCAGCCATGTTTTAAACTCCTAAAAAATGCATTCACCACAGCGACACGGAGGCACAGAAAAACCCGTATTCGGATCTCGTTTGTGTTTTCTCCGTGCCTCTGCGTCTCTGTGGTTAAAGGTTTGGGGTGGGGTTTAAGCCTCGACCACGCCCATGATGTCTTCTTCGCGCATCACCAGCAATTCGTCGCCCTCGACCTTGACGGTCTGGCCGGCGTACTTGCCGAACAGCACGCGGTCGCCGACTTTCACGTCGAGCGGAATCAGCTTGCCCTGGTCGTCTTTCTTGCCTGCGCCGACGGCGACGATTTCACCCTGATCGGGCTTTTCGGCGGCGGTGTCGGGGATCACGATGCCGGAAGCGGTCTTGCGCTCTTCTTCCATGCGTTTGACAATCACTCGGTCGTGCAGAGGACGGATTTTCATTGCAAAGTCTCCATTGCGTCAGCGTTGATAAAGGCAGCCCAGGGCTGCCTGAAAATAAGGAAGCGGCGAAGATGTGGTTAGCACTCGCCGCCATAGAGTGCTAATAGTAGGGGCGCACTGTGACAATTTCAAGCCATGAATGATCTTTTAAATCGTACCCGGGCCGCCGTGTGGCACCCCTGCACCCAGATGAAACAGCTGGAAGCCGCGCCGCCGCTGGCGATTGCGCGCGGCGAGGGGGCCTGGCTGATCGATCCGGACGGCCGCCATTATCTGGACGCGATTTCCAGCTGGTGGGTCAATCTGTTCGGCCACTGCAACCCGCGCATCAACGCGGCCATCACCGACCAGCTCGGCAAAATCGAGCACGTGATGCTGGCCGGTGCCACCCATGCCCCGGTGGTGGAGCTGTCGGAGCGGCTGGCTGCGCTTACCGGGCTCGGCCATGCGTTTTACGCCTCCGACGGCGCCTCGGCCACCGAAATTGCCCTGAAAATGAGCGCTCACTATTGGCGCAACTCAGGCCAGCCGGAGAAAAACGGCTTCATCAGCCTGCAAAACGGCTACCACGGCGAAACCGTCGGCGCGCTGTCGGTGACCGATATTCCGCTGTTCAAGGACACCTACGCGCCCCTGCTGCGGCATTCGGTGCAGGTGCCCACGCCCGATTCACGCCGGGCCGGGCCGGGTGAGTCGGCGGAAGCCTACGCGCTGCGCTGCGCCGACGCGCTGGAGGCGCATCTTGCCGGGCACGCCGCCACCACCGCCGCCTTCATCGTCGAGCCGCTGGTGCAGGGCGCGGCCGGCATGGCGATGTATCACCCGGCGTATCTCACCCGCGCGCGCGCACTGTGCGACCAATATAACGTGCACCTGATCGCCGACGAGATCGCCGTGGGCTTCGGCCGAACCGGCACGATGTTCGCGTTTGAGCAGGCGCCCCCGCTCCCGCTTGCGGGATCGGGCATTAAAACAGTTCGCCCCGACTTCATCTGCCTGTCCAAGGGCATCACCGGCGGCTACCTGCCCTTGTCCGCGGTGCTGACGACCGACGATGTCTATGCCGCGTTCTACGGCGACGCCACCGCGCGCGGCTTCCTGCATTCGCATTCCTACACCGGCAACCCGCTCGCCTGCCGCGCCGCGCTGGCGGTGCTGGACATCTTCGAGCACGACCAGGTGATCGCCACCAACCAGGCCAGGTCCATCGAGTTTACGGGGATACTGGCGGAAGTTGCCGCTCACTCACGGGTGCGCCATTTCCGCCATCTCGGGATGATCTGGGCGTTCGACGTGGCGGATGCCACGCCCGGATTTTCAACCCGCTTCCATCGGGCGGTACTGGCACTAGGGGTATTCATGCGCCCGGTCGGCAACACGGTCTATGTCATGCCGCCCTATGTGACGAGCGCCGACGACATGCGCGGCCTGGCGGGCGCGATGCTGCGTTGCCTCGATAACCCGGCAATCTGAATTGGGACCAGCCGGCTTGACAGCCAATTCCGGCCTCACTAGGATAGTAATTAATCACCATCTAATAAACCGGAGCCAAACCATGGCCGGCAAAGCCGACTCCACCCCCCCCCAGCGCAAACGGCTGGGCGCTGACGAGCGGCGCGAGGAAATCATTCGCGTGACGCTGGAACTCGCCGCCAAACAGGGCGTCGACGATGTCACCACGCAGGACATGGCGCAGGCGATGGGGGTGACGCAGGGCGCGGTGTTCCGCCACTTTCTCAGCAAGGACGCGATCTGGCTGGCAGTCATGCAGTGGGTGCGCGACCGCCTGATGAGCGTGCTGGGCCGTGCCGCCGAACAGGGGCACGGTCCGCTGGACGCGCTGCAGCGCATGTTTTTCGCGCAAATCAACTTCATTGCCAGCCATCCCGCGATTCCACGCGTGCTGATATCCGAGCATCTGCACGGCCGCAGCGCCGCACTACGGCGGCTGGCGACGGAAATCATGCTGGGCTACGAGGCGAAAATCACCGGACTGCTGGCCGACGCCCAGGCGCAAGGGCTGGCGCGCGCCGACCTCGACATCCACGCCGCCGCCACGCTGTATGTCGGCATGATCCAGGGGCTGGTGATGCAAACCTCGATCCTGCGCGGCCAGCGCACCCTCACGGCGCGCACCCTGACGGCGGAAGCTGCGCGCACCTTCCCGGTTTTCATGCAAGCTATCCGCCCACCCCCGACACAAGGAACCCCGCCATAAAGACACGCCGCGTTCCATTCGCCGCCGCGGACGAGCGGGCGGAGCGCCTTCGCGCCACGTCAAACACTACCCCGTCATAAAGCTCAGCGCCTTGAAACCCACCAAACGCACCCTGCTTCTGATCGCCGGTGCGATGGCCCTCATCGCCGCCTTTGTCTGGCTGCTCGCCGCTTCGACACGCAGGAGCAGGTGACCGAGGCCGAGAGCCGCGCGCGGCTGGCGCAGACCAACAGCGAGCATTACCAGGCGCTGTACCGGCAGAATTTCGTCGCCAAAGAAATGGCTGACCGCCACCGCCACGAAGCGTCCGCCGCAACGGCAGCCCTGGCTGCTGCGCGCGCCAACACCCCAGTGGCACTGGCGCGCTGCGCGAAATTGGCCGCGCCGGGGCCGAACTGCGGGGCATCGACCAGCTGCGCCAAAGCCTCAAATTGATGAGCCCGATCGACGGCGTGGTGACGACGCGCGAAGCCGAGCCGGACGTCACCGCGCTCGTCGGCCAGGCCGTATTGCGGCTGGTCGAGCCGGCCCGCCTGTGGGTGCGCGAAAAGCAGCTGACGCCGCGATAAGGATTGCCCCGACACGATCAACCTCGCACGCGCGACATCGCCCTCCATCTGAAAAGCTATCTACCGACCGAACTGGGGCTGGGCCTGCCGATCGGGTGACACTGACCATGGCTGGCGTGTACCGCGGCATGGTCGACGACGCCAAGACCGGGTTTGCGATCGGCAACATGGTGCGCATCCGCCGCAATGACTACACCGTGGCGGGCCTCACCCGGCGCATGGTGTCGTCCGATCGCCGCCACCCTGTGGGTGCCAGCCTTCCCCAAATACGTCTGCTCGAAATCGGCGACGCCACGTGCGCCTTCGTGCCGGCCTGGTGGTGTGCGTGCTGGCCTCGCTGCCGGCGATCCGCACCGCACTGAAAATCGACCCGGCGGAGGCAATCGGTGGCTGAATCTCCGGCAACCCTCATCGAAGGCATCGCCAAGCGCTACGGCAGCGGCAGCACCGCAGTCGATGCGCTGGAGGGGGTCGACATGACGGTCTATCCCGGCGAGGCGATCGGGCTGATCGGTCCCTCCGGCTCCGGCAAGCCCACGCTGCTGAAATGCCTGGGCGCGGTGATCGAGCCGACTACCGGGAAGTTCACCCTGGCGGCAAGGTGATTTTCGACAACGGCTGGAAAACCGGCGACCTGCGCGCGCTGCGCCGTGAACGCATCGGTTTCGTGTTCCAGGCGCCCTACCTGATCCTGTTTCTCGACGCCACCGACAACGTCGCGCTGGTACCGATGCTGGCCGGCGTATCCAACACCGAGGCGCGCCATCGCGCTGGAAATGCTCACCGCACTCGACGTGCAACACCGCGCGCAGGCACACATCGCCGACGAGCCGACCGCGCCGCTCGACAGCGAACGCGCGCTCACCGTGGCCGCCTGACGCAGAAATTCCGCACCGCGAGCATCGTCGTCACCTGCGACGAAAAGATCATCCCCACCTTCAAGCGCATCTACCCTATCCGCGACGGCAAGACCTACGAAGAAGCCGGCGAGGGGCGGGAGATCGCGTGAACACCACACTTGATTTCAAAAGACCGCAAACAATGAAACCGACCTTCGCTGCCGTAAGCCTGCTCGCAGGACGCGCGCCGATGCGGCGCCCAGCCCAAGACCTCCTACAGTAGTTTATGCGCCGACGTCACGGACACAGGGTTGACCGCACCGGGCTTCCATTGCCATCCGTCGCACCGACGATGCATACGCATACGCGCCCACCGGACAAGACCAGCAAGATCGACTCGAATTAGTGAGTAATCAAATGCTTGTTTACTTGGCACTACAATTTTAAAATCAGCCATTGAAATAACAAAGGAATAAACAGACAGATCGCCTGATTCGGCTTGTTGACAAATACAATCTGTTGGCATATAAACTAGTAATTGATCACTTACTTAGTTCGGCGGAAAGCAAAACTCAGGATGGATATGATTATGAAACCCTTGTCACAGTTGCTGCTGTTCACCTTCCTTCTTTTCAGCGGGAAGGCGACTCTTGCCGCGGATTCACTGTCCCTGTGGGAGGCGATGGAACGGGCCGCGCAATCCAATCCGGTAATCAAAAGCCAGCGGGTCGAGGTCGAGAGGCAAACCCTGGAGCAGGACATCGCCCGCAGCCAGCATCTGCCCAAGGTCGACCTGAACGCGGATTA
This sequence comes from Thiobacillus sp., assembly GCA_035530575.1. Taxonomy (GTDB): domain Bacteria; phylum Pseudomonadota; class Gammaproteobacteria; order Burkholderiales; family Thiobacillaceae; genus Thiobacillus. The sequence continues at coordinate 322,070 of DATKUP010000127.1, forward strand.
CACCCGCTATGCCTACCCCACCTTCGTTACGCCAATCCGCGATACGAACGTT
>DATKUP010000128.1:0-1637 GCA_035530575.1 Thiobacillus sp.
GCAGGTGCAGGAGGCGACCTTGCGCAGCTTCTTCGACCGAACCGGCGCGCTGGCGCGTGGCACCGGCTTTCTGGCTCGTTTTCTGGTGGCGTGGCCGGAATCGACGCAAGGTTTCCGCCCCTTCACCGAAGCCCCGGCCAATTGGCCGCACCTGGCCCAATTCAACCAGCGCATTGCCGCGATTCTGGAACAGCCCGCCCCGATTGATGAAGAGGGCGCGCTATTCCCCTCCATGCTGCCGCTGATGCCGGACGCGAAAGCCGCATGGGTGGCCTTTCATGACGCCATCGAGGGCGAGCTTGCCAGCGGCGGCGAGCTTTACGACGTGCGCGACGTGGCATCGAAAACCGCCGACAACGCGGCACGGCTGGCGGCGCTGTTCCAGGTGTTCGAACAGCCGCAAGGCGGCGCGGTGGGGATGGCAGCATTCGAGTCGGCCAGCCGGATTGCGGCATGGCACTTGAACGAGGCGCGGCGCTTCTTCGGGGAGCTGGCCCTACCGGCGGAACTGGCGGACGCGGCGCGGCTGGATAGCTGGCTGATCGAGTATTGCAAGCGGGAGCGGACGCACCTTGTCCCGACCAAGAAGGTACAGCAATTCGGGCCGGGCGGGTTGCGGGAGAAAGCCGCCATCGAAACCGCCATGCGCGAGCTGGAAGAGCTTGGCCGGGCGCGGCTGGCGCAGGATGGACGCCGCCGCATCATCAAGGTGAACCCGGCGCTGGTGATCGTGGGAGGTAAATCATGACGCTATCGGCGCTGATGAAAAAAGGCGGACTATGCGCGGCTGCTACCGCTATTCCTGCTATTGCTGCTACCGAAGAGGGGGAGAAAGCCGGAACGGTAGCAAGAGTAGCAACGGTAGCGGTAGCAAATCCGCCAAGCGCGAAAAGCACCCCGACCGCCCCCATGACGGCAGACGAGGAAAGCGCGATCCGGGCATGGCTGGCGTATATCGAGGAAACCGACGCGGCCATTATCGCGGCTGTGTTGAACCAGTGTCGCGCCGATGTCGATGCACGGGAATACTTCATCCGGCAGGCGGCGGAAGTGCCGCGAGCCGTGGCCTTTGACGACGACCGGCGATATTGCGATCAGTGCATGAATCTGCGACGCGATGTTTGCACCATTGCCGAACCGAAAACCGGCGCGCTGGTGGTGGCGAATCGGGGTTATCGCCCGGTGCGCGAACCTCCCCGGCGCTGCGCAGGCTATGCGCCGGGGCCGGATGATCCAGATAGGCGACCGGGCCGGGAGCGCTGGCCGGGGCTGATTCAGAAAGGAAGCGATTATAGAAACGCTTGAAACCGATTCCGCCGTGACTCCATTTCCAGCGACCATAAGGTGACAGCTATGAGGCCGGGCGCTGCTATGCCACCCGGTGCAATTGCACCACGTTTTCACCCTTTACCAGCGCCTCGATTCTCCCCGCCCACGCCTTCAGCGCGGCTTCCCGCTGCGGTTCATAACTGTTGTGATTGTAATGCGCCAGCACACCGGGCAGGACGTGATTGGCAATCTTGTGGCCGATGAAGAGTTCGAAGCCCAAATCAGGCAAGCGAGTAATCAGCGTGCGCCGGAGGTCATGCACATGGCAAGGCGTGACATTGGGGAGAGCGCCGCGTTTGAAGAGTGCA
>DATKUP010000129.1:0-1074 GCA_035530575.1 Thiobacillus sp.
ACCTTTGCGGGAAGATAGGTTCCAGCCATGTCTCAGTTCCCCTGCTTATGCTGATCGAGGTGCTGATTCAGCCTGTCTTCGATTCTATCCAGCTTCTTCTCAATGGCCGCCCGCATGTCTGCGATGTCGCTCCGCAACCCGTCAACCCGCTCCCGGTGGATCGAGATCTCGCCTTCATGTGCCCACACTACGCTGACCAGCCCAATAATGGCGAAGCCAGCAAGACCAGCGAGGGCGCAGGCGGTTACCTTCCAGGTCATCGCATCATCCTCTTCAGCGCGCGACGAGCGGCCCGGGCCGCGATCTTGTCCGCTGGTTTAAGTTCCTCTTCCGACGGGTCAGAGAAGAACGGCCTGGCCGCGTTCACCATGGTCCCGCTATGCACATACCGGGCATAGGCGCTCATTACCCGCCCAACAGCCCATCGCGTGCCAGAGACGCGGTACGACGCGGATACGGCATTACGCGCAGCGGCCAACAGCCGACCAGTCTTCTGCAATAGCGGCCAAGGAACGGCCTTCTTGCGCTCAGGCCATGCAACGCCGTCCGTCGCCGCCTGGTCGAACCTGGCCTGAATAATGTCTTCCATTGCGCCCGAGGCATGAACAGCCATTTCCGCCTCGAGCAGGGCCTCAGACGGCAGCGCGGCCATGGCGGCAAGCCTTGACGACCTGCGCCGCAGGCTCTGGCACAGGTTACGCAACATGGCGATGTCGGCAGGATTGGTATTAGGCACGTTGCCCCCCGACCCAGGTCCTGCGTGACTGGGCAATGACCACATACGACCAGCCGTCATTGCTCGTCTTCGTGTCCTGGGTGACCCAGTAATACTGGTTGGACCCAGCTGGGAACTCAACCCGGTCACCCGTCATTATGGACCGCGTGGCACCAGACACGGCCGACACGCCGATCCCGCCACTGAATCCGCTAACCCCTGAGTACGCCGGAGGTTGCGCGGGTATCACTAACTCGATTTCGCGAACTTCCTGAATGGTGCCATTGGCACTAACCTCTAACGGGTCGTTCCGGATAACCTCGGCCTTGAGCGGCACTTCCAACTGAGTTCCATGTCGG
>DATKUP010000130.1:0-1353 GCA_035530575.1 Thiobacillus sp.
GCAAAAGCCGGGGCGCCAGCCGGTGTTGCCCTCGGGGTTTGGCCTGAATCGCGAGCTGGGGCGGCGTGGAGGGGAAGGTGCCCAAAGCATTAATAGCACGGATTAATGACCTGCGGCAACTCCGCGACGAGACGGGAGAGGTCGTGGCCGGAGTCCTGGGCCAGTGGGATCTTAAAACGATCCTGGAGGACGCCGGCGCGATACAGGCGCTTGTCGCCGAGGTATTGGCGGCGGTTGGGGCATTGCTGGAAAAGGCGAATGCAGGCGGGCGCGAATCAGGCGGGCGGATCCTGGGCGTTATCGGGGGTAAACCGCACCGAGAGGTCGTGGATTTCCAGGCGATTTTGTCAAATTCGCTGGCCGATCAATTGGACGATATCAACCGATCGGCTGAGCAATTCGGCGAGACCCTACGCGCGGAAGCGCAAAAAATGGCCGGGAAGGGTATGGATGCCGGCGTGATTATCGACCTCCTGGAGCGGGACTGGGATCTGGGCTCGAAGGGTCGGATCTGCGGCGAGTTGTGGCGCGCCCTCGAGCGGCGATGCTGCGATCAGGTTGTTCAGGTATTTTCGCTGGCCGAATTGGCGATCCGGGCGGGGCAGAAACTTGAAATCGGGATATGAACTCTATTACTGGGTGACGTTCGCCGATGGGAGAGTTTGCCCTGACTGTCTGATTATCGAGGCGTTCCAACCGCCGGAGGGGCGCCCGTTGGCTGAGTGGGTTGCCCGCGGCCTACCAAGTGCCGGGCATACAGTCTGTGGCGGATCGTGCCGGTGCTGCTTAGTTGAGGCTCCGTATTTGGAAACTGCTGAGGGGGCGGAATTACGTGATGATAAGTTTGTCTCGATAATCTGGACCGAAGACGGCCTGGCACAGGTCGGCGTGACCCCGGAGGCGGTTCAGGAATTCAAGAAATTGTTATTTCAAGCGCACTACGCCGGATTCAGCAACGCTGAATTATACAAAATGTTATACGGCAAAACGACGCGGGAAATGAATGAAATATTACACGCGGCTATTGATAGGTCGGGAATAGAGGATTTCCCCGAATACGGCCTAGTGTGGCCGAGGCGGTGGAAGCTCAGCACGAAATACGGGACCGGTTACGATGTCGGTAATAATTAGTGGCCCGGCGGGATCTCGGAATTGCAAAACGCCGCACGAGGCACGGTATCAAGTTCACGCGCAGCACGAAAAGCGCGAGCGAATCCATAAAACGGCGATAGCGGAGACCCTGAAGGAATACGCGAAGGTCGGAACCACAATAATAAAAGAACGGACAAAGCTGGGCTTTGACTATCGGAGGCGGAAATTCGGGCCGTATTCGGCAAGTTATGCAAAACGAAA
>DATKUP010000131.1:0-1378 GCA_035530575.1 Thiobacillus sp.
TTGTGCGCCCGGCAGGGCGCACCTGCTTGGAGGTGAGAGTCCTCTACCCACCCGGCAAGGGGAAGGGTTAGCGGAAGGCAAGGGCGCTTCGGGTGACCGGGCGTCTGGAGGAAGCCGGAAGCAAAACGCTGGCCTGACGAACAGGAAGCGGATACGAGGCGACACGTTGGGGTGAGGCAGCAAGAAAGGCCAAAGCCCGGTACTTGCACAGACGACGTGGCGTATATCCGACAGGCATAAGCGGGAAGGCAGGTGCGTCATACCCGGGGAGATCTCGCCTCGTGCCTGAAAGGGCGACGCCGCAAGGCGGAGCGAGAAGTCAGCCGAGGCCATAGTAGGTGCGGTACGACCGAAGGGCCGAACATGAGAGACCGCGATTAGGACGGTTGAACCTCGATGATCGATGACAAGGCAGAAGCCCGGGAAGCCGGGGCCAAGGGCCAAGAGGCGGGACAGTATCCCGTGGGTAGGCCGTGTGGTGCCGAGTCGATCACGGCGGCAGCCGGGCAAACGAAAGCGGAGGTGTCACGGCTGATGGAGGCCGTGATCGAACGCAGCAACGTGTGGTCGGCGTATCAGAAAGTGGTTCGCAACGGTGGCGCACCGGGGGTCGATGGCCTGACGGTGGGATCGTTCAAGGACTGGCTGAAGAGGCACTGGCCCCACGTGAGAGCAGCCTTGCTGGACGGCAGTTACCTGCCGTCGGCGGTGCGCGCGGTGGACATTCCCAAGCCCTCGGGCGGGGTGCGGACACTGGGCATACCGACGGTGCTGGACCGGTTGATCCAGCAGGCACTGCTGCAAGTCCTTCAACCGATCGTCGAACCGACGTTCTCCGCATCGAGCTACGGCTTCCGGCCGGGGCGCAGCGCTCATCAAGCGGTCCGGGCTGCCAAGGGATATGTGCAAGCGGGCCGTGCGTGGGTGGTGGATATGGATTTGGAGAAGTTCTTCGACCGGGTGAACCACGACATCCTGATGTCGCGGGTCGCCCGGCACGTTGACGACGAGCGGGTGCTCAAGCTGATCCGCCGTTATCTGGAAGCGGGCTTGATGCGTGACGGGGTGGAAACGGCAAGGGATCAGGGCACGCCGCAAGGCGGGCCGTTGTCGCCGTTGCTGTCCAACATCCTGCTCACGGACTGGGATCGTGAACTGGAAAAACGCGGACACCCGAAGCGCCCTTGCCTTCCGCTAACCCTTCCCCTTGCCGGGTGGGTAGAGGACTCTCACCTCCAAGCAGGTGCGCCCTGCCGGGCGCACATCGGGTAGGGAGCCGGAATCCTCCGGCCCCCTCCCACACCACCGTACGTGCGGTTCCGCATACGGCGGTTCACGAGTGACGCTGAAGATACCGGCTGGTATCGATCATTGAGAC
>DATKUP010000132.1:0-6225 GCA_035530575.1 Thiobacillus sp.
TCCCTCCCCCTCGACGATCACGCTTCAGGCAGGGCGAAACACTAACACGGCCGCCGGTTCCTATTATCGGGCCATCAACGGGATGACGCTCGACTTAGCCGACAACACAACCTTCTTCCGAGGGCTCAGTGTGCCTGCGGGTACACTCGTGTTAGTTGAGTGGTCCCGTACTGATGCCGCGTCGGCCACGCTTGACGTTCTGAATAACGGCACAGTGGTCGCATCGGTGGCGTCGGCCGCCGCAGGCCGGGCGACATCGGGAACCATTTCAGTTGCGATCTCCGCAGGGCTGGTCTCCTTCCGAAACAGGTTAATCGGCGGATCGACGACGTCAAACGTCCAGATCGTCGCAACAATCGAGCCGACCTAGTCGGGCTAGGCATACTTCATGGCACTTCCAACAATCGTCCTGAGAAACACTACTGTCTCCGCAATCTCGCTGACGCAGCTTGCGGTCACCGTTCCTGGAAGCGGTTCGATTACTGTATCCGACTTCGATACACCTGCTGAGATTCTCAATGACTCGGAGTTGCAGGTCCATCTCGATTCGGGCGACATCGAGGTCACCTTCAACCTCGATGTGCTGACGTCCGAGCAATCGAGGGCGTTGATCCAGCCGATCAACGCCCTCGATATCCGTCACAACCTGGGCGCGGCGGTCGACCCCACTACAGGTGATGACGATGTCGCCGGGTACTCGGTTGGATCTTTTTGGATCAACACTTCGGACGGCGGCGTCTTTTCTTGCGTTGACGATACAACTAGCGCTGCAGTTTGGTCCGAGCTGGGGCCAGGCGTAACCGGTGCCACTGGTGCCACTGGTGATACTGGTGCCACTGGTGATACTGGTGCCACTGGTTCTACTGGATTTTCGGGGGCCACAGGCGCCACTGGTGCTACGGGTGCCACGGGTGCTACTGGGCCGGGGCCTCAAGGTGCCACGGGTGATACCGGCGCCACTGGTGATACCGGCGCCACTGGTGATACGGGCGCTACGGGCGCGACCGGGGCAACGGGCGATACCGGTGCTACTGGTGATACGGGCGCTACTGGTGCTGACGGCGCCCCTGGGGATACCGGTGCTACTGGCGCTGACGGTGCTACTGGTGCTGACGGCGCCACTGGGGATACCGGAGCCACTGGGGATACCGGAGCCACTGGGGATACCGGCGCCACTGGGGATACCGGCGCCACTGGGGATACCGGAGCCACTGGGGATACCGGAGCCACTGGGGATACCGGAGCCACTGGGGATACCGGCGCCACTGGGGATACCGGCGCCACTGGGGATACCGGCGCCACTGGGGATACCGGCGCTACTGGGGATACCGGCGCTACTGGGGATACCGGAGCTACTGGGGATACCGGAGCTACTGGGGATACCGGCGCTACTGGGGATACCGGCGCTACTGGGGATACCGGCGCTACTGGGGATACCGGAGCTACTGGGGATACCGGCGCTACTGGTGCTGACGGTGCAACGGGTGCTGCAGGAGTCGATGGCGCTACCGGGGCTACAGGCGACACGGGCGCCACGGGTGCCACGGGTGCCGGTGCTACGGGCGCCACAGGTGCGTCGCCGTCAAGCGTGTCCCTCATCGGCGGACGCCAGGGCTCGACGGCTCCAGACTCCTTTTACCGCACGGTGGACGGGACCACGATGAATGGCGCGCACCGAGGGCTACCCACGGTTGCCGGTGACCTCACCACTGTCTGCATCACAAAGGAAGACGCGTTCGCTACGGCGGTGGCGATCTTGGACAATGCCGGAGCTACGGCGTGGGTGAGCCCATCTACGGCAGCCGCCTCAGGGACGACTTGCTGGGAAGCGGGCGAAGGAACTCCAGCGCTTCCTGTCACGCTTTCCGAAGGTGCCTACTCGATGCGGAATGCCGGGGCTACCGCTACTTCATGGGTCGTCATCATCGCCACGGTGGAGCCGTCCTAGCAGCGAACATCGGCCTTAGCTAAGGCCGATGTAGACGAGAGGCATCGATGGCACTCCCAACAATCACGCTCGTTAACCTCACCGGTGGGGCGATCACCCTTGAACAGCTAGCGGTGACGGTACCGGCCTCGGGGTCACTCGACGTCACGAACTTCGACCGACCTGGCGAAGTCCTCAATGACGCCGAGCTTCAGGCGAGCTTAGATGCTGGGGATCTCCGGATCAACATCACGGGCGGCGCCCTCAGTGCAGCGGCCACGACGAAGACGCTGGCTCAGTCACAGGCAATCGTCCAGCCCATTCACGACCTCGACATCCAGCATAATCTCGCAGGAACTGTGGCGCCCGGCGTTTCGGATGACGAAGACGCTGGCTACGCTGTAGGTTCGGTCTGGGTCGACACCACGGGCTCAACCTACTACGTGTGCATCAGCGCAGCTGCAGGGGCGGCCGTTTGGTCGGCAAACGGTGGCGGCGCTGCCGGATGGGATGCTGTACTTGCTGTTGGTCAAACTTCGGGCGGGACTGACCCGATCCTCTCTACTGGGGACACGTTTCGAGGGCCTGATGGCGCATCGAGTTTTGGTGGAACCCCCTTCAACATCCGTGGTGCCAACTCAACGGCCGGCAATGGCCAGCCGATCATCATCACAGGCGGCATCTCGAACAGCGCAGGCGGTGATGCCGGCGGCGTCTCAGTTCTAGGCGGCCAACCGACGGGCACGGGCAACGCCCAGGGCGGACCGATCCTCATTGCTGGCGGCGACGGCGGAACGGCTGGAAACACTCTTGGTGGCGGCGTCACCATCACGACAGGTAGCGGATTTAACTCCGCCGGACCGGCTGGCGACTTCACAGTTACATGTGGCACGGCCGCGCCAACCGGAACGGGTTCGACCGGCAACATCACGCTGACGGGCGGGCCAAACCCCGCCACCGGCCTTTCGAACATCGGCGGTCTGGTGACGATTGATGCCGGCACGTCCTTTGGTCGGACGGGAAGCGCCTTCCTTCGTTCTGGGAACAGCCTTGCCACGAGCAACAGCAACAATCAGATTGGCAACGTCACAATCGCAACGGGCCTGATGTCTGGGACCGCGACGACCTGGAACGGCGGGTCTATCTCGATTACGGCAAACGGCGACACGAGCGGTGGCTCAAATAACGTCGAGGGCGGTGATGTTTCAATCGCTGCGGGAAACACTGGCACTAGGAATGCGAACGGTGGTGACGTCAATGTCACGGCGGGGCACGCGAATGGCTTCAGTGTCCTCCAGGCCGGCAACGTCAACATCACGGCAGGCAATCTGCTCAGCACGAACCCCAGCGCTGGTTCTGAGGGTGGGTCGATCGTCCTGTCACCAGGGGTCCGGTCGGTATCCGATCAGCATGACGGCATGGTCAGGATTGACTCCACGGGCACGCTTCAGATGCTGGAGCGTGCGGCGGTGGTCACAGGCATCACTGGCGGAGAGGGGCGCTGGTGGGTCCGCAATGACAGTCCCAACCTCCCGATGTTTACGGACGGCCTGGGTAACGACCACGTCCTGAACGAGTCGACCCCGTCGACTTTGCAAGAGGCCTACGAGGCTGGCAACACGATTGTCACTGACGCCACCAATGGCCCTCTCGACGTTTCGGGAACCGAAGCCATCAGTCTGGATGCCGGTGCTGCTTCGAACTTCTCGACCTCCGCAGGAACCATGACGGTTACTGCGGCTGGGGGAGCCACAACCGTTTCCGGATTGGCGGTGAATATCACGGCCCTTGCGGCGGCGCTTGCCGACGACATCACCCTCACGGGTGCCACGCCTTCCGGCGCAGGCAATCCTGGTGGTGACATCATTCTGGCATCGGGTGACGGAAACACAGCGGGTGCTGGTGGCACGATCACAGGCACGGCTGGAGACGGTGGAACAACAGGCACCGGCGGCGTTGTTTCGTTCACTGGTGGCGGGGGTGGTTCCACTTCAGGTAACGGCGGCGGAGTCACCCTTAGCGGAGGCATCCCTGTCGACGGCAACGGTGGAGGCGTCAACCTTGTCGGTGAGGACGGTGTAGGCACCGACCGTTCGGGTGGCACGGTCAACATCGATGCTGGTGATTCGACTGGCACGGCCAACGGCGCCCCCATCAATGTCACGGCAGGCGCGGGTAGCGTTTCGAGCGTAGGCGGCGCGGTCAATATTGATGGCGGCGAGGGGCGTACCGGCGGCGCGGTCAATATCACCTCGGGCGCGCCGCTTGGTGCCCTCGAGGCAGGTGACGTCAACATCACCGCCGCCAAGGCCGGGGGCGCCCCGGGTAAGATTGTCCTGCAAACGGAGAGTGATGACGCCATCACGGCGCCCGTTGAGATCAGCACCCAGAGTGGATTCGCCGACCAAGGCGAGAAGAAGCGGACCTTTGGGCGCTCAGAGTTGATCGCCATCTCCACGAGCAATCAGGCCGTCGTCGACTTGGCCACGATTGTCAGCAACGGCGACCAGCAGCGCATTCAAGTGAAGCTGACAGCCGTCGACAGCACGACGGACACCAACGTCTTGTCCTACCGGTACGACGGCGACTTTTATCGGTCGGGCGGCACGATCACGGCGATGACCCCGCACACGGATACGAACACGCTTGTTGGCGCCGGAGTGTTCACTGCGAACGTCAGCTTCAACATCGGCATCAGCGGCAGCACGATCCGATTGGAAATAAGCAACACCTACAACGTGACCGCCTTTACGGTGAACATCTCTGCTACCTTCATCACTCAGCTGGGCGGCGCGGCTTCCTAGATAAGCTATGGCTCTTCCAATCATCATCTTGAACAACACCACCGTGTCGGCGATTTCGCTGGCACAGCTGAATGTTGTGGTGCCGCCCCTTGGGCTGGTCATCGTCTCTGACTTTGACTCTCCTGCGGAGATTTTGAATGATGTCGAGCTTCAGAGCTTTTTGGACTCAGGCAGCATCACGGTCACCTTCAATGGCGTCCCTCTGACGAGTGAGCAGTCCAAGGCTAGGATTCAGCCTATCACTGCGCTGGACATCAAGCACAACCTGGGGGCGGTCGTTGACCCAAATGTGCTCACGGATGATGACGTCGCCGGCTACTCGGTGGGTTCCCTGTGGATCAACCGGGCCACTGGGGCTGTGTACCGGTGCCTCGATAGCACTACCGGAGCAGCTGTGTGGGGCTTCATGGGGCCGCGAGCTGATTCAGCCGCCGTGTTAGCCTGGGGAAACGCCTCTGTTGGCGGCACAACAGCTGACAGATTCATGGACCCCTGGGGCGCTCAAAATCAGATCGCTGGCACGGACGGATTGACCCAGCCGCGTCATGTAGCGGTCCGTGACGGAGTCCTGCGGAACTTGTTTGTCCGTCATGGCAATCCTGATGGAAACGGAAGCAACATCACGTACACCGTACGGGTAAACGGGGCCGCTACACCTCTTACGGTCACGCTGCCTAGCACTCAGGACCAGGCGAGTAACCTTGTCATCGAGGTCCCTGTCGTCCGGGGCGTCAACATCGGTCTCATAGTTACTAAAACCTCAAATGTTGGAAACTCACCAGACGGCATCACTGTCCAGTGCGAGTTCCTATAAGCTAGGCGAAGGCTCCTATGGCAACAACCTATCGATACATGGCCCTTGCCGCCCCGACTAATCTCGGTCTCATAGGGAAGCAGCTTGCCCCGAGCGTTGGCGCGATCTCCATTACGACGCCTCCTCCGACGATGTTGGACATCACGCTGACGAATACCTCTGCCAGCGACAAGCAGGACCTCGACACGTACATGACGAGCATTGGCTACGCCTACATGGCTACCGATCCAGACCCGCTCACGAACGGGGAGACGGTGGTTTGGGAAAATGGTGCTTGGACCTGCGTTCACATCTCAGGCACATCGACCGCATCCTTGCCTCAGGAGGGGACAACCAAGCAAAGCTTCCTCCAAAAGCTTCAGCATGATTTTACCTGCGGCGCGGCATCGGAAAAGTACCTCATCATGTACGACGCGGTCGTCGAATCCTCGTCAGGTGCGGCGAGAGCTGAGGTTCAGCTGATCTTAGATGGCACACAGGTGCTCGCTTCGTATAAAGGCAAGCCCGGCGGATCCGATCAACAGGTCAGGTTCTCCGGTCATATCGAGGGTGCAGCGTACGGCGTCGGGGACCACACTCTCCACATCGAATATAAGTTAAGCGGAGGCAAGGGCACGGTTATGGTTTCTGATGCCAGGGTCACCACACGGAGGGCATTTTAATGGCGAGTCAATTTGTTT
>DATKUP010000133.1:0-97316 GCA_035530575.1 Thiobacillus sp.
GGCAGCGGGGCGAGCACAACGACACGTACCCGATTCGATCGCCACGCTTCGCTTTCTCATCGCCGCTCGTATCGTACTTTGCCTGCAGCGATGTCCGTGTTGCGGATCGGTTAAACGCAATTTGTGACACAGTAAAACTAACGAGGCTGTATAAAAAGCCCCTAAAAATAATCATTCCCGCATCTTGCCCCAGCCTCCCGCCTGCATCAACATCGCTGCATTGATTTTGTGATGGCACAGACCGCATGGCGCGCTACAAGCATATCGACACCAGCCCCCGTTTCCTTGCCGTCGACCTGCAACGGCAACTGCTTCCCGGTACTTTCGAGCACGCGCTCAATCACCTCATCGACCACGAGCTGGACCTGTCCAGCTTCGATGCCCGCTTCAACAACGACGCGACCGGTGCGGCGGCTTATCCGCCTGCCATGCTGCTCAAGGTCGTGCTGTTTGCCTACAGCCAGGGCATTATTTCCAGTCGCAACATTGAAGCAGTCTGCCGTGACCACGTCACCTTCATCGCCCTGTCAGGCGACACCCAGCCCCACTTCACCACGATTGCCGGATTTGTCTCGAAGCTTGCCGACGACATCGCCCGCGTCTTCACCCAAATCCTCTACCTGTGCGACCGGCAGGGTTTGATCGGACGCGAGATGTTTGCCATCGACGGCGTCAAGCTGCCCAGCAACGCCAGCAAACAGAAGAGCGGCACCCGTGCCGACTTCGAGCACCAGGCCACCAAGCTCGAAGCCGCTGCCCGCGTCATGCTCGAACGGCATCGGGAAGAGGACAGCAAACCGGTCGAGGCCGACCTCAGACAGAAAGAAGTCCAGCGCATCAGCCGCCTGCAAACCGATGCCGCCCAACTGCGTCAATGGCTCACCGCTCATCCCGATGATCGCAAGGGCAGCAAAGGCACGATACGGAAGAGCAACCGCACCGACAACGAATCCGCCAAGATGGCGACCAGCAAAGGCGTCATCCAGGGTTATACGGGTGTGGCCGCCGTCGATGCCCGTCACCAGATCATCGTGGACGCGCAGGCCCACGGTACCGGCAGCGAACAGGAACTGCTGGTACCGGTGGTCAAAGCCATCCAGGTCGCATTGAATGATGCTCCACTCATCACCCCGGCCAGCCTCATCACAGCGGACGCGGGTTACCACTCAGAAGCCAACCTTAAGCAACTTACTGAACTGGAAGTGGACGCCTTGATTGCCGACAACGGTATGCGGCAACGCGATCCACGCTTCAAGGATCAGGACAAACACAAGCAGGCCCCCGATCCTCTGCACGACAAATCCGGCCAGAAGAAAGAGAAGAAGCCGACTGCTGTTTATCGCCCCGCAGACTTTCGCTATGACATGGACGCGCAGACCTGCGTTTGCCCTGCGGGCAAGACACTCTACGGCAACGGCAGCCATTGCATCATCAATGGTTTCGTTGCCGTCAAATTTCAGGGCGCGCAGCAGGACTGCGTACCGTGCGCACAACGGGATAAGTGTCTACGCACGCCGACCAGGACCAAGACCCGGCAAGTGAGTTTCTTTCAGGGCAAGGCTGACGGCACGGAGTCCTTCACCGACAAGATGAAAGTCCGTATCGATTGCCCGGAAGGACAGGCGCGATACGGACGACGCTTCGCCACGGTGGAACCGGTGTTCGGCAACTTGCGGCACAACAAACAGCTCAACCGCTTCACCTTGCGGGGGCAGAAGAAAGTGGATGCGCAGTGGAAGCTCTACTGCCTGGTGCACAACATCGAGAAGCTGGCGCATCACGGGTATGCGCAGTAGGGACGGGGCGGGCAGCCCGCACTACGTCAATCAGATGCTGCCATGACTGATCGGAACATCCCACCGAATCGGTTCGGTAAGTTGCAAATCATGAATTGAAAACGGCGTGGAAATTCCACGCCGTTTTTTACGTCGCCAATTTGGCTGAAAAGGGGTTTTTCTACAGCGTCAACGTAGAGTTGAGGGGGCGCGCACGATGACCGACCAGAAAACACAGAAGCCCGCTTTTGCGCGCTCCCTCTCGAACGCCGGGTTATAAGTAAATGTTCGATTACTGGAAAAACTTAACGACGAAGGAGAAGTGGGATTGGGCACTTTATTTCCTCGCACATGTGGCAGCCGGAGCTGTGATAACGCTAATCATTTTGACGCGAGCCAAGTTATGAACGCGCCGACAACAGCACCAAGCAAACCCATGAATGCAGCAAAGCGCGATGCATTAACTTGCTCGATAGTGAGGCGGCGTTGCCACTCATGGTTTGCGAGTATGAACTGTGGGCTATCTTCTGGATATTCTGATTGCCAAAGGGCAAGCTCATGATCGCTCATTTTTGCGATAGCGCGCCTATCTACATCTTTGAATTTTGCGCGGCGCGCTCCATCGCCCATAAATTTATGAATGTCATCAAACGGACTGGGAGCCATGGGTTTACTTATAACGTAATTTAGACAGCACCCCCACCTGAATCTTTTGCCGTCTAAATCAAGCAGGCCATCTGGCAGTGTGCTGTATTGGGTTGATTGAATTGGAACTTTACGCCTTGCTTGCCCGTATAGGCAAGCCTAAAATTTCGCGGATGAAAGTTCACGTTGTCTCTCAAGATTCGCCCAAGCTGCTTGATCGGATGCGGGCTGAAATTCGGCTGCGTCATTACAGTCTGCGCACGGAACAAGCTTATGTCGATTGGGCGCGGCGCTACATTCTTTTTCATGGCAAGCAACATCCCCAGGCGTTGGGTGCCGAGGCGGTGCGGGATTTTCTGTCCTATCTGGCCAGCGAGCGGCATGTTTCGGCTTCCACGCAGAATCAGGCAAAGTCGGCCTTGCTATTTTTGTACCGTGGTGTGTTGAAGATCGAGTTGCCGTGGCTGGACGAAGTGATTGCTGCAAAATCCACGCAGCGCTTGCCGGTGGTTTTGACGCCGACCGAGGCGCGGCGACTGCTGGACGCGACATCGGGAACGATGGGCCTGATTGTCGCTTTGCTGTATGGCACGGGGATGCGCCTGCTGGAAGGGCTGAGGTTGCGGGTGAAGGATGTGGAGTTTGAACGCCGCGAAATTGTGGTGCGCGAGGCAAAGGGCAACAAGGATCGGGTGACGGTGCTGCCTGAAAACCTGATCCTGCCCTTGCGCAGGCATCTTGAAAAAGTGCGTGCCTTGCACGAGCGCGATCTGGAAGCGGGGTTTGGCAAGGTGCAGTTGCCCGATGCGCTGGCCGTCAAATATCCCTCTGCGCCGCGTGCCTGGGCCTGGCAGTTCGTGTTCCCATCGGGCAACCGCTCGCTCGACCCACGTTCGGGGATGGAGCGACGTCACCATGTTCATGAATCAAGCGTGCAGCGTGCAGTGCGCGAGGCGGCAAAACTGGCGCGCATCGCCAAGCCGGTATCACCTCATGTGCTGAGGCATTCGTTCGCTACGCATCTGCTCCAGGCTGGCTACGACATCCGCACGGTGCAGGAACTGTTGGGCCACAAGGATGTTTCGACGACGATGATTTATACGCATGTGCTGAACAAGGGCGGGCGCGGGGTGGTGAGCCCGCTGGATCGATAGGCTGCAAGACAGCTCGCGCCAGGCTCCCTCAGCGCATGCGCGGCTTGCGGGTGTGCTTGTTCGGTACGCCGCGCGTATGCCGGCGCGGGCTGGGCGTCATCTCGGCCCATTCCAGTACGCGCGCGACCAGTTCGTCGTCGAGTTCCATTTTCTGCCCGCGACGCAGCTGCGGCGGCAGCACGATCGGGCCGAAACGGATGCGGGTGAGGCGCGACACCGTGAGGCTGAAGTGTTCGAACAGCCGCCGCACCTCGCGCTTGCGGCCTTCCTTGATCACCACGCGATACCAGTGGTTGGCGCCCTCGCCGCCTGCGGCGAAGCAGCTTTGCAGCTGCGCCGGGCCGTCGTCGAGTTCGACCCCGGCCAGCAGTTGCGCAATCATGTCCTCGGTCAGTTCGCCCAGCACCCGCACCGCGTATTCGCGCTCAACTTCGAAGCGCGGATGCATCAGGTTGTTGGCGAGCTCGCCCGAGGTGGTGAAGACCATCAGACCGTCGGTGTTGTAGTCGAGCCGGCCGATGGCGATCCACTTGGCGCCGCGCAGCTTGGGCAGTGCGTCGAACACGGTGTCGCGGCCTTCGGGGTCGTCGCGGGTGACGATTTCACCTTCCGACTTGTGGTAGATCAGGATGCGCGTGCGCTTGTCCTCGAAGCGCAGGTACACGCGCCGGCCGCTGACCTTGACCACGTCGCCCGGCCCGACCTTGCTGCCAATCATGGCCGTTTCGCCGTTGACCTGCACGCGGCCCTGGGTAATCCATTCCTCCATCTCGCGGCGCGAACCCAGCCCGGCTGAAGCCAGCGCCTTTTGCAGGCGTTCGCTGGGCGCCTCGGGGGCGGTCGCCTGTTGCAGGCGGCTCGCCGCGCGCCCCATGGGGGCGGTGGGCGAACGACGGATGGGGGTTGGGCGGCGCATAGTCAATCGATCTCGGTTGCTGCTCGAACAGGAGCGGTGCCGGCGGCGGCAGTCTCGATCACCGCGCCAAACAGCTGGGGGACGCCATTGTCCAGCAATTCCCCGCGCAATTCAGGAATTAATGCAGTTTCATCCGGGGTGACGAGGTGGCCGAGCTCTTCCAGCGGCGGCAATTCCGACAGCGTGACCAAGCCCAGATCGCCGAGGAAATGCCCGGTGGTGCCGAACAGCGCGGGACGTCCCGGCACGTCGCGATGGCCGATGGCCTCGATCCAGCCGCGCTCTTCCAGCGTCTTGATGATGTGAGGGTTGACCGACACCCCGCGAATGTCCTCGATGTCGCCGCGCGTCACCGGCTGGCGGTAGGCGATGATGGCGAGCGTTTCCAGCACCGCGCGCGAATAGCGCGGCGGCTTCTCGTTCTTCAGCCGCGACAGCCAGGGCTGCATCTCGGCGCGGGTCTGGAAGCGCCAGCCGTCCGCCACCTGCACCAGTTCCACCCCGCGGCCGTGCCACTGCGCGCGCAATTCGTCGAGCGCGCGGCGCAGCACGTCGTTGGACAGGCCTTGATTAGGCTCACCCTGTTCGAACATGCGCTTGAGTTCGGCAAGCGTGAGCGGCTCGACCGCCGCCAGCAAGGCGGCTTCCAGCACCCGCTTTAAATCGTCGGGATGGTCATTCGGTTGCAGATTCATGGAGCTTTACATAAATAGGAGCAAACGGCTCGGCTTGGGTAATGTCGAGCAAGGTTTCCTTGGTCAGTTCCAGCACGGCGAGGAAGGTAACCACCAGTTCGTGCACGGTCGACGCTTCCGGGAACAGATCCTTGAATTCCACGAACTCGCCCGGCGCCAGCCGCCTCAGAATCCGGCTCATGTGTTCGCGGATCGACAGTTCCTGGCGGCCGATGCGGTGGTGGGTGCGATTTTTCGCGCGCGACAGGATCGCCAGCCAGGCCGCGGCGAGCTCTTCCGGATGCAGGCTCGGCAGGCGTCTGGCGGCTGCCGGCAGAAACACGCTGACCGTGTCGAAATCGCGCCCGGCCTGCGGCATGGCATCGAGATGCTGGCCGGCAAGCTTCATCTGCTCGTATTCCAGCAGGCGGCGCACCAGTTCGGCGCGCGGATCGTCGCCCTCGTTCGCCTCCTCGCTCTGCTCCCGCCGCGGCAACAGCATGCGCGACTTGATGTCGATCAGCATCGCCGCCATCAACAGATATTCCGCCGCCAGTTCCAGCCGCGTCGCACGCGCGGCTTCGACGTAGGCCATGTACTGCCTGGTCAGCGCCGCCATCGGGATGTCCAGCACGTCAAGGTTCTGGCGGCGGATCAGGTAGAGCAGCAGGTCGAGCGGGCCCTCGAAGGCATCGAGAAAGATTTCGAGCGCGTCGGGCGGAATATAGAGATCCTGCGGCAGTTCGGTCAGCAGCTCGCCACGCACCTTGATGACGGGGGCAGGCGGTGCGGACGGCGTATCGAGAAGCTCGGGGGCGTTCATGGCGGCCATTTTACCCGAGGGCTCGCACAACCCGATGGGTGGCTTTTCCGGATTGACTATAGCGCGCATAATGCACATTATTCTGTACACACCCAGTTAAGGAATCGCCATGACCTTCTCGACACGCGACGTCGTTCCCCTATCGCAAGCGCGCGCCCACCTTTCCGAACTCGCTGACCAGGTCAAGGCGGGCGCTGAAAAGATTGTCACCAAAAACGGCGAGAGCTATGTCGCGCTGATCGATGCGAAGCGACTCGACTACTACCACCAACTGGAACGCGAGCGCATCCATCTGCTGCTTCTCGACGACGCACGTCGCGGTCTGGAAGACATCGCCGCCGGACGCACCGAAGACGCCGATGCCGCTCTTGCCCGCCTGCAGCAGCAGCACACGGAAAAATCAGCCAGCCGCAAACGTGGCTGAACGCCGGCATGCGGTCGAACTCGCCGCGAGCTTTCTGACGTGTCTGGAATCCATCGAGACTTTTCTGACGGAAGCTGAGGCCGCGCATGCCTACGACGACCTGCTGACCATGCTGCGCACGGAGGTTCTTCCAAATCTGCACCGCTTTCCCAATATGGGCCGCCCTTACCTGGAGCAGCCGCCCCGCTCCGTCGAAGCACTTGCCATGCTCGCCACGCTACCGCCCGGCATGACGGACAGCCTGCGGGTGTATCTGGCGGGCGATTACCTGATCCTGTATGTCGTCGACAAGGCCGGTTCGGTGACCACGCTTTTATCCATCCGGCATCACCGCCAGCTATCCTTCGATTTCGGGAAAATCTGGAACGGCAATACCTGACCACATTGCCATTCAATACCTCCAGGCAGGTTAGCCTTGTTCAGAAATCAGGCATCGATTATCGGGGCGTTTGACCTCGATGCAGGGCAAAGCGAACGCAGTACCGAGTAACACGCATCAAGATGCTCGTTGATGTGATGGAGTAACTGCGTGTATGCAGCGGTTGCGTCCGACAGGTGTTCGTCTTTGCCCAGCCATAAATATTCACTGCGCAACCGATCAAGAGCATCCAGCGTTTTCAGCCACTGTGTGGCAATAAGGCGTAGAGATGTTGTGTATGCGGATTGTGGATGCCTTCGGCCATGCTGTGCATGAAAAGACCTTGCCTCAGGTATGGCTGCGATAGCATTGAACGTCGAGGAAAAAGGTTTCCATGATCCAGAACATTGCGTTTAATCAGCATACGGCTTTGACCATTTAATCCGCACCGAAAATCACCGTCGCCACATCCTGATAGCGCTTGGCGTAATGCACGGTGAATCCGGCGCGGATATGCTCGGGTAGCTTGTCGAAGTCGCGCCGGTTGGCGTCGGGCAGGATCAGTTCGCTGATGCCGACCCGGCGCGCGGCGATGACTTTTTCGCGGATGCCGCCCACCGGCAGTACCTGGCCGGTCAGGGTGAGTTCACCGGTCATCGCCAGCGGGCGGCTGATTTTGGCGTTTTTCGCCAGCGACAGCAGCGCGGTGGCCATGGTGACGCCGGCACTGGGGCCGTCCTTGGGGGTGGCGCCTTCCGGCACGTGCAGGTGGACGAAGCTGGTGTCGTAGAACTTGGCGTCGGCACCGTAGAGTTTCAGGTGCGAGGCGATATAGCTGTAGGCGATCTCGGCCGATTCCTTCATCACCTCGCCCAGCTTGCCGGTGAGCTTGAAGCCGCGATTGAGGGTGTGGACGCGGGTCGCCTCGACCGGCAGCGTGGCGCCGCCCATCGAGGTCCACGCGAGACCCGTGACCACGCCAACGCCGCTCATCGGCTTTTCGCGGCTGAACACCGGCTTGTCGAGATAGGCCTCGACTTCCTTGACGCCGATCCTGATCGGCGTTTCCGCACCGCCGAGGATCTTGACCACGGCTTTGCGCGCCACCCGCCCCAGCTGCTTTTCCAGGTTGCGCACGCCGGCTTCTCGCGCGTAGCCCTCGATGACGTGGCGGATCGCGCCTTCACTGATGGCGAGCTGGTTCTTTTTCAGCCCGGCACGGGTGAGCACGCGCGGCCACAGGTGGTGCTTGGCGATGGCGACTTTTTCTTCGGTGATGTAGCCCGACAGGCGGATGACTTCCATGCGGTCGAGCAGCGCCGATGGAATGGAAAAATCGTTCGCGGTGCAGATGAACAGCGTCTTGGACAGATCGAAGCGCACGTCGAGATAGTGGTCGAGAAAGTCGGCGTTCTGCTCGGGGTCGAGCACTTCCAGCAGCGCCGAGGCCGGATCGCCCTGGTAGCTGGCGCCGATCTTGTCGACCTCGTCGAGCATGATGACCGGGTTGGCCGATTCGACTTCTTTCAGTGCCTGCACAAACTTGCCCGGCATGGCGCCGATGTAGGTACGGCGGTGACCTTTGATCTCGGCCTCGTCGCGCATGCCGCCGACCGAAAAGCGGTAGAACTTGCGCCCCAGCGCCTCGGCCACGGACTTGCCGATCGAGGTCTTGCCGACGCCGGGCGGCCCGATCAGCAGCAGGATCGAGCCGGCCATTTCGCCACGCATCGCGCCGACGGCGAGGAATTCGATGATGCGGTCCTTGACGTCGTCGAGCCCGTCGTGGTCGCGGTCGAGGATGCTGCGTGCGTGTTCGAGGTCGACCTTGTCCTGCGTGTGCACGCCCCACGGCAGCACGGTCAGCCACTCGAGGTAGTTGCGGGTGACGGTGTATTCCGGCGAGCCGGTCTCCAGCAGTGACAGCTTGTGCATTTCCTCGTCGATGCGTTTTTTCGCCGGCTCGGGCAACGTCAGTTTGGCGATACGCTCGCTGAAGGTGTCGAGTTCGGCGGTCTTGTCGTCCTTGGCCAGCCCCAGTTCCTTCTGGATCGCTTTCAGCTGCTGGCGCAGGAAAAACTCGCGCTGCTGCTCAGTCATTTTCTCGTCGACCTTTTCGCGGATGTCCGACTGCAGGCGCGCCACGTCGAGCTCCTTCTTCAGCAACACCAGCACTTTTTCCATACGCTTTTTCAGGCCGAAGGCTTCCAGCACCTCCTGCAATTCCGGCTTGGAGGCAGTGGTGAGGCTGGCGGCGAAGTCGGTCAGGCGCGAGGGTTCGTTCGGCCCGAAGCGGTTGAGGAAAAACTTGAGCTCCTCGGAATACAGCGGGTTGAGCGGCAGCAAGTCCTTGATGGTGTTGATGATGGCGATGGAATAGGCGCGGATTTCCTCGGAATCCGGCTTACCGGTTTCGTTCGGGTATTCGACCCGAACCTTGTAGGGTACCGTCTCCGACAACCACTTGACGATACGGAAGCGCCGCGTGCCTTCGGCGATGAACTGCATCTTGCCATCGGTGCGGACCGGGTGATGGATGCGCACCACGGTGCCGACGCTGTGGAAATCCGACCGTTTCACGTCGTCGGTGTTGTCGGCCTTGACCACCACCAGGCCCACCATGTGGTGCGGAGTCTCGCCGATGGCCTCGACCGTCGGCAGCCATGGCGCCTCGTTCATCAGCAGCGGCAGGGTTTGCGCCGGAAAAAAAGGCTTTTCGGTCAGCGGCAGCAGGTAAAGCTCGTCCGGCAGCGCCGGGGCGGCTGGCAACTGGCGGTCATCGGACAGGATTTCGCCTTCCAGTGCGGAGTCGTTTGGCATGGTTTGATCTTCACAATCCGGTCAACAGGATTTAGAAGTATCGGGCCTGTCGGCCGAATTTCAAGGTCGGGACGGATTGGGCCGCAACGGAATTTCCTCGACCGTGTCCGGCAGGCCGGACAGGACCATCAGTTCGACCCGGCGGTTGCGCGCGCGCCCTTCCGCCGTGTCGTTGGCGGCAATTGGCTTGCTGGCCTCGCGTCCGATGGCGAGCAGGCGCACCGGTGCGATGCCGTTATCGGCCAGCAGGCGCACCACGCTGCTGGCCCGCACCGCCGACAATTCCCAGTTGGAGGCAAATATCGAATTGCTGATCGGCACGACGTCGGTATGGCCGGTGATTTCCAGGTTGAACGGCTCGTTCTTCAAGGTTTCCGCCACCGCGCGCAGCACTTCCAGCGAGCCGGGATCCAGTTCGGCACGTCCCGGCTCGAACAGCACGTTGGCATTGATTTCGATGCTGACGCCGCGCCGGCTCTGGGTCACCCGCACCTTGCCTTCCTTCACCAGCGGTCCCATTACGTCGAGCAGGCTGCTCGCCACCTCGGTCATGTGCGCCTGCTCTTCGATCGCCTGCTGCTGTTTGAGGGTGCGTTGCCTGACCTCGGGCGACAGCGCGGCCGGCGTCAGCTGCGGCACCGGGGCGTCGCCCGCCGGCGACCTGCCGAAAGCGTCGCCGAGCGCGCCGGCCAGCACGCGAAACTTGTTTTCATTGACCGCCGAAATGGCGTACATCACCACAAAGAAAGCGAACAGCAGCGTGATGAAGTCGGCGTAGGAAATCAGCCAGCGGTCGTGGTTGTCGTGATCGGCGGCGATGCGGCGGCGACGGCGCATGATCCTAGGAACCGTGGTTGGACGCACCCGATGGTGCGTCTGGGCAGGTGGCTGCCGCGAAATGAGGAGGCGGCAGGCCATCGCCTGCAACGACGAATGACAAAGGCAGGCGCGTGACCAGGCGTGCCAGCGGGTGCGTAGCGGACCCACCTTTTCCATGGGCGCGATCAAAGGCACAGAAAACAGTATTCAAGCGGTACGCCATGAGCTTATAAGCGGTCAACCGCGGTTTCTAGGATCATAGGTAGCCTTTGAGACGCGCCTCGATGATGCGCGGATTGTCGCCCTGGGCAATGCCGATGAGGCCGTCGCAGATGATCTCGCGCTCGGCCACGCGGCGCGCGATGGTGAACTTGATCTTGTTGGCGATCGGCAGGAACACCAGGTTGGCCAGCCCGACGCCGTAGATGGTGGCGACAAAGGCGACCGCGATGCCGGCGCCCAGCTTGCCCGGATCCGCCAGGTTTTCCATGACGTGGATCAGGCCGATCACCGCGCCCAGAATACCGAGCGTGGGCGCATAGCCGCCGGCCGCCTCCCATACTCGCGCAGCCTGGCGCTCGGACGTTTCGAAGTTGACGATCTGCACGTCGAGCGTGTCGCGCAGCTTGGCGGCGTCGGCGCCGTCGATCAGCAACTGCAGGCTCGACTTCTGGAACGGATCCTGGGTCAGGTTGACGTATTTCTCCAGCGCCAGCACGCCCTCCTGGCGCACGGTGTGCGACCACTGGACGACACGGCGGATGAGCGAACCGGCTTCCGCCTCGGGCGGGCGAAAAACCCACTTCGCCATGCGCATCCCGCGCATGAAAACCGGCAGCGGATGATGCAGCAGCACCGCGCCCAGGGTGCCGATCACCACGATGACGAATGCGGCTGGCTGCAGGAACAGGCTGATCTGCCCGCCTTCCATCGCCTGGCCGCCGAGGATGGCGACCCCGGCCAGGCCGAGCCCGATCAGGCTGCCACGATCCATGCGTCTTCCTTGAGTTTGGTGCGCAGCCGCGCGATGGCCTGGCCGTGCAGCTGACAGACGCGCGATTCGGTGACGCCGAACACTTCGCTGATTTCACGCAGGTTGAGTTCCTGTTCGTAATACAGCGACATCAGCAGCTGTTCGCGCTCGGGCAGGTTCTCGATCCCGGCAATGATGCAGGCGCGCAGGTTGGCGTCGAGCAATTGTGGCAAGGGCATGCTGGCTTCGTTCGCCGACTGCTTGTCGAGAAAGGAGTCGCCCTCGTCGGTGTCGCCAAAATCCTCAAAATACAGCAACTGGTGACCGCGCGCGTCGGCCAGCATGGCCTGATATTCGGCCAGCGGGATTTTCATGGCCATGGCGATTTCGGTTTCGCTGGGCTGGCGTCCCAGTTGATGCTGCAAGGCGCCGATGGCTTGTTCGATCTTGCGCATCGACTGCCGCGCGCTGCGTGGCAGCCAGTCCGACTGGCGCAGCTCGTCGATCATCGAGCCGCGGATGCGCTGGATGGCATAGGCCTCGAACTGCGCGCTCTGCGCCTCGTCGTAACGGCTGATGGCGTCGAGCAGGCCGATCATGCCGGCCTGCACCAGGTCGTCTTCCTCGACACTGGGCGGCAGCCGCCCCATCATGTGATGGGCCAGCCGCTTGACCATGGGCATGTGTAGCGTCAGCAGATCGCTTTTTTCGCTTTTTCCGCTTGCGGTATACATGATCCTGAATTATCCCCTTCTGCAGGCGTCCACCAGGCTGCTGCCCTGTATCACGCGCTGCATGAATCCTCCGACACTGCCCAGGGTGGGCGGCTGCGGCCAGCGCAACAGGCCGTCGGCCAGCTTGCGAAACTGCGAGGTGGACTGCGCAACCGGAAATGCGTCCACCACCGAGGTATGCAAATGACCCGCACGGGTCAGGCGCTCGTCCAGCGGAATATAACCCAGATAATCGACCGACACGCCCAGATAGCGCTCGGCAGTGTGGGCGAAATTGTGCGCCACGGCCTGCGCCTGCTCCGGCGACTCCATGCGGTTGAGCAGCAGGCGGAACTGACGTTTGCCGAAGTTGTGCGCCAGCCGTTTGACCAGGGTGTATCCCTGGGTGATCGCCGTGCCGCCGGGCGGCAGCACCACCATGATTTCGGAGGCGGCGAGACCCAGCGGCAGCGCATCGGGATCGGTGGCTTCTTCCATGTCCACCAGCACCACGTCGACGCCGCACTGCAGGCGGTTGAAGCTCTGCGCCAGCCATTCCTGGTCGCGCTCGGACAATTTTCCCAGCTGGTTGAAGCCACCGCCGATCGGCAACACCTGCACATTGTCGGGGCCGGTGAGCAACAGCGCATCCAGGGTGCAGCGGCCTTCGAGCACGTCCGCCACGTCGTAGCGCGGCGTCAGTCCCAACGCTGCACAGGCACCGCGACCATGCCGGTCCTGGTCGACGATGAGCACGTCGCGCCCGGAACGTGCCAGGGCGACCGCCAGATTGGCGGTCGCGGCGGTCTTGCCCGCGCCCTGCTGGCCCGACATCACGGTAATGACCTGAAACCCGGGCTGCCCCAGCAGGCGGCGTAGTCCGGCGGCCTGATCGCTGACGAATTTATCCAAGGGACACCGCGCTTTCACGCTGTAGGGTTTGAATGCCGGAGAGCGCAAATCCCAGTTCGCTGTCGTCCAGCTGCCAGGGCGAGGCGTGCGTGCGAGCCTTGAAGGCGCGGTGAATGAGCGCCTGGCGGTTGGCCAGATGAAGGTCTTCCGGCACGCGCTGGCCGGTCGCCAGATAGTGCACGTTCAGTTCGTGGCGAATCGCGCAGTCGAGCGCCGGGCCCAGGCTCGCCGCTTCGTCGATTTTCGACAGGATGCAGCCGTCGAGCCCGCGGGTCCGGTATGCCTGCACCACCTCATCCAGCGTATCGCCGTGACTGGTGGCGTTCAGCACCAGCAGGCGCTTGATCTGCTTGCCGGCCTGGCACAGCATTTCGACCTGCTCGGCGACGGCCTGGTCGCGCTGGCTCATGCCGACGGTATCGATCAGCACGGTGTGCTTGTTGCGCAGCTCGGATAGCGCCAGCCGCAGGTCGGCGGCGTCGCGCACCGCGTGCACGGTCACGCCGAGAATCTTGCCGTAGATGCGTAGCTGCTCGTGGCCGCCGATCCGGTAGCTGTCGGTGGTCAGCAGCGCCAGCCTGTCGGCGCCGTGTCGCACGACGAAACGCGCGGCCAGCTTGGCGGTGGTGGTGGTCTTGCCGGCCCCGGTCGGCCCCATCAGGGCAAACACGCCGCCGCCGTCGAGCATGTCGGTCTCGCTCTGCATTACGTTGAGGCGCTTCATCAGCGTGTTACGCATCCAGGCCTGCGCCTGTTCGGCATCGCTCTTGGGCAGGGTTTCCAGCAGTTCGCGCGCCAGCGTAGCGGAAAATCCGGCCGCCAGCATGTCGCGCATCACTGCGGCGCCGGACGGATCGCGTCCCGGCAGGTCGCGCCAGACCAGGTCGGCGAGCTGGCTCTCCAGGCACGTCTGCATCGACTTGATTTCGCTGATGACACTTTGTGCAAGCTGGGCGCTGTCCTGGCTGGACACGGCGACCCGCTCGATCAGGCGGCGCTTGATGGTGACCGCGGGCGCCGGCTCGTCCTGCGCACGGGGCGCCGGTGATCGGGGTTCGGGCGTCGGTGCGGGCGCATCGTTTACCGGCGGCGCCATCGCGGCGATGTCGTCCGCCGCCAGGGCCAGCACTTCGACCCCGCCGTCGACGGCGCGATTGGAGAGAATGACCGCATCGGGTCCGAGTGCGTCGCGCAACTGGCGCATGGCCTCACGGGATGTTTTGGCGACGATACGTTTGACGTTCATGCTGCTCCTCCAATCAGGGAAGTCACTTTGATCTGTTTACCTTCGGGCACTTCAGCGTGCGAAAGTACCTTGAGTTGCGGCACGCTGCGCCGCAGAAAACGTGCGAGTAGCGGACGCAGTACGGCCGGCGTCAGCAATACGGGGGGGTGGCCCAGCGCTTCTTGCCGCTGCGTCGAGGTCTGGGTCCGCTCCAGCAGGGTATCGGCCAGTCCCGGCTCCATGCCGCCGGCGTCGTTGCCGGCCTGCAGGGTTTGCAGCAGCAGGCGCTCCAGTCCCTGGTCCAGCGCAATCACCGGTAGCTCGCTGGTCGAGCCGTAAATCTGCTGCACGATCGAGCGGCCCAGCGCCACCCGCACCAGTGCCGTGAGTTCATGCGGATCCTGGACCCGTGCGGCGTTCTCCAGCAGGGTGTCGATGATGGTCCGCATGTCGCGAATGGCCACGCCTTCGGTGAGCAGGTTCTGCAGCACTTTCTGCACGGTGGAGAGCGTCAGCATTTTCGGCACCAGATCTTCCACCAGCTTGGGCGCACTCTTGCCCAGGTGGTCGAGCAGCGCCTGCGCTTCCTGCCGGCCGAGCAGTTCGGCGGCATGCTGGGTCACCAGATGATTCAGATGGGTGGCGACCACAGTACCCGGGTCGACCACGGTGTAGCCCATGGCCTGCGCTTGTTCGCGCAGACTGGATTCGACCCATACCGCCGGCAGGCCGAATGCGGGATCCGTCGTGGCGACACCCGGCAGGCTGGCGGTGATGCTGCCCGGGTCGATGGCAAGAAACAGCCCGGTGCGCACTTCGCCGCTGCCGATTTCAACGCCCTTCAAGGTGATGCGGTAGCTGTTCGGATTGATTTCCAGATTGTCGCGGATATGCACAGCGGGGGGCAGGAAGCCGATTTCGCGGGCGAACTTCTTGCGGATGCCCTTGATGCGGCGCACCAGTTCGCCGTCGGCGGCGCTGTCCACCAGCGGGATCAGGCGATAGCCGACTTCCAGCCCCAGGGTGTCGATGGGCGCGACGTCTTCCCAGCTGGCTTCCTGCGACTCGACCGCGGCGACGGGCGCGGTCTGCACGTCCGGCGCGGCCTCGACCGCCTGTTGCCGCTTGCCGTTCTTCCAGGCCAGCCAGACCATGCCGCCCGCCAGCAGCAGGAAGGCAAAGTTCGGCATCCCCGGGATCATACCCATCATGCCGAGGATCGCGGCGGTGATATAGAGCGCCTGCGTCTTGTTGAAGACGTTGGACATCATCTGGCCGGTGATGTCCTCATCGGTGCTGACGCGGCTGACGATGATGCCGGCGGCGATCGAAATCACCAGTGCCGGAATCTGCGCCACCAGGCCGTCGCCGATCGCCAGCAGGGTGTAGTTGCGCGCCGCATCGGCCACCGTCATGTCGTGCTGCATGACGCCGACCAGCAGGCCGCCGACGATGTTGATCAGCAGGATCAGGATGCCGGCGATGGCGTCGCCGCGGACGAATTTCGATGCGCCGTCCATCGAGCCGTAAAAATCGGCCTCCTGGGAGATTTCGGAACGCCGTTTGCGCGCCTCGTCCTCATTGATCAGGCCGGCATTGAGGTCGGCGTCGATCGCCATCTGCTTGCCCGGCATCGCATCGAGGGTGAAGCGCGCGCTGACCTCGGCGATGCGTCCGGCGCCCTTGGTGATGACGATGAAGTTGATCACCACCAGGATGACGAAGACGATGATGCCGACCGTGTAATCGCCGCCGACCAGGAAATGGCCGAAGGCCTCGATCACCTTGCCCGCCGCGTCCGGGCCGGTGTGGCCTTCCAGCAGCACGACACGGGTCGAGGCCACGTTGAGCGACAGGCGCAACAAGGTGGAGAGCAGCAGCACCGTGGGAAAGGCCGCGAATTCGAGCGCCTTCTTGGTCGACAGGCCCACCAGCAGCACCATGATGGAGAGTGCGATATTGAAGGTGAACAGCATGTCCAGCGCAAACGGCGGCAGCGGCAGCACCAGCATCGCCAGGATGAGGATGATGAAAATTGGCGCGGCCATCGCGCGGGCGTTGGCGCCGCTGAACAGGCCGGAGATGCTCAGGGTGCCGTTCATGCTTGAACGCCAGTGCCCGCCTGCAGCGGGTCAAGTTCGGGCGGCACCGGCAAGGCGGTTGGCACATTGGGGTAGGCCCCGCCGACTTGCTGGAAATGACGCAGCTGAAACACGTAGGCCAGCACTTCGGCCACCGCTGCGTAGAGCCTGGCCGGAATTTCGTCGCCTAGCTCGGTATGGCAAAACAGCGCCCGCGCCAGCGGTGGCGCTTCCAGCAAGGGCACCTTGTGCTCGGCGGCCAGCTCTCGAATCTTCGCGGCGACGGCGTCGGCGCCCTTGGCCACCACGCGCGGCGCACCCATCTTGCCTTCGCTGTATTTGAGCGCGACGGCGTAATGGGTCGGGTTGGTCACCACCACGTCGGCGGTGGGGATCTCGGACATCATGCGGCGGCGCGCCACTTCGCGCTGCTGGGCGCGAATGTGCGCCTTCAGGTGGGGGTCGCCTTCCGACTCCTTGTTTTCCCGGCGCACTTCCTCCTTGCTCATCCTGAGCTTCTTGAAGTGACTCCAGAGCTGGTACGGCAGATCGATCACGACGACAAAAATCATCGTGCCAGAGACCAGCAGGAATACCTTGCCGATGAGGTCGCCCATGTGCTGGATGGCGACTGAAGGCGCCTCCAGGCTGAGCGAAAAA
This sequence comes from Thiobacillus sp., assembly GCA_035530575.1. GTDB lineage: Bacteria > Pseudomonadota > Gammaproteobacteria > Burkholderiales > Thiobacillaceae > Thiobacillus. The sequence goes on from DATKUP010000133.1 coordinate 16,973, forward strand.
ATCGCGCCGACGTTGGACCAGATCAGCCACACGGCGACCCCGCCCAGCAGACTGGCCTTGGCCAGCGCCTTGATCAGCTCGATCAGCCCCTGGCTGGAAAACATGCGCTTGATGCCTGAAAACGGGTTCAGGCGATTGAATTTCGGGGCGAAGGCCTTGGCGCTGAAGAGCCAGCCGCGCAGCAGCAGCGGTGTAGCCACGGTGGCGACCACCACCGCCGCCAGAAAGGGCGACAACGCCAGGGCCGCCTCAAAAAACTGGTTCGACAGCTGCGCCATGACGTGTGCGCTGTCGCGGGCGATGCCGGGATTGAACTGCAGGCCGTCGCGCACGATATGCGACAGGGTCTGGCCGAGGCCACTGGCCATCGTCCACAGGGTCGCGCCCCCCATCATCAGCACGACAAAGGTGGACAATTCGCGCGATTGCACGACCTGCCCTTCTTCACGTGCCTTTTGCAGCCGCTGTGACGAGGCTGGTTCGGTTTTTTCCTGATCGCTTTCTTCAGCCATCCCTGATTTCACCTGTTGGTGGGGACCCTGCCATCTGCATCAAGCAGATGCGGGCTTTCTTCAGGCTGAATTATTGGCCATGCCCGGTACGGGCAATCAGGGGAATAAGGGTGGATTTGGCCTGCTATTTAACACCAGGCGGCGTGGAGGGAAGCGAGGGAGGTGTACCGTCATTCCCGGTTTCACCGCCCCCTCCGGCCTCGTCGGCGACGTTGACGCCTGAAGCTTCCTTGGTGACAGCGTCTTCGGTACGCTTGTTCATGACGATGATGCTGATGCGGCGATTGACCGGATCAAGGGGCGCGGCATTGCTGAACGGCACCGATGAGGCCAGTCCGACCACCCGCAACATCTTCTCTTCGGCCATGCCGCCGGCAATCAATTCGCGTCGCGAGGCATTGGCACGGTCGGCCGACAACTCCCAGTTGCTGTAGCCGCGTTCGCGATTGGCATAAGGCTTGGCATCGGTGTGGCCCGACAGGCTGACGCGGTTCTGCACATCGTTCAGAATCTGGGCGATCTCATGCAGGATGATCTTGGTGTAAGGCTGCAGATCGGCGCTGGCCAGGTTGAACATGGGCCGGTTCTGCTCGTCGACGATCTGGATGCGCAGGCCTTCGCTGGTGATATCGATCAGCAGCTGCCGCTTGAATTGTTTCAGGGTGGGATTGGCGTCGATCGCCACTTCCAGCCGCTTTTTCAACTGCTTCAGGTTTTCAGTTTCACGGCGTTCGAGCTCGGCCTGCGCCGCCTTCAGGTTGTAGGATTTTTTCTCGGCCGCGGTCTCGCCTCTCTTGATCTGCCCGGTCTTGCGCGTGAGGTCGGCGCCGCCGCCCTTGATGACGCTGGAACTGTCGCCGCTGCCTGAGCCCCCCTGCATGGCCACTTTGAGCGGCGTCTTGAAATACTCGGCAATGCCTTCGAGATCGCCCTTGGTGGTCGAGCCCAGCAACCACATCAGCAGGAAGAACGCCATCATCGCGGTCACGAAGTCGGCATAGGCGATTTTCCACGCGCCGCCATGACGGCCACCCGCCGCCTTCTTGATGCGCTTGACGATGATGGGCGCTTTTTGCTCGCTCATGAGGTGATTTTATGCAGGCCTGGCAGCGGAAAATCAGCGCGATTTCGCGCTCTTGACGTGCTCTTCCAGTTCACTAAAGGACGGCCGCTCGGTCGAGAACAGCACCTTGCGCCCGAACTCGACCGCAATCGCCGGCGCATAGCCGTTGATGCTGGCCAGCAGGGTAACCTTGATGCACTGAAACATCTTGGTCGATTCGTGGAGTTTCTGTTCGAGCAGCGTGGCAAGCGGGCTTACAAAACCGTAGGCCAGCAAAATACCAATGAAAGTGCCGGTCAACGCAGCCCCGATCAAAATCCCCAGTTCCGCGGGCGGCAGCCCCACCGACCCCATGGTCTTCACCACACCCATGACCGCCGCGATAATGCCGAAAGCCGGCAGGCCATCGCCAATCTTGGCGACGGCGTGCACCGGCACCTCGCCTTCGTGATGATGGGTTTCAATTTCATTGTCCATCAGGTTTTCGATTTCGAAGGCATTCATGCTGCCGCTGACCATCAGACGCAGATAGTCGGTGAGGAATTCGACAATGTGGTGATCAGCCATGATCGTCGGGTATTTCGTGAATAGCGGGCTGTTTTCGGGCGAATCGACGTCGGCTTCAACCGACATCAGGCCTTCCTTGCGGATTTTGGTCAGCAACTCGTAGAGCAGCGCCATCATATCCAGGTAAAGCGCCCGTGTGTATTTCGAGCCCTTGAATACGGTGGGCAGCGCGCTGAGGGTCGCCTTAAAAGCCTTGCTATTATTACCGACGACGAAGGCGCCGATCGCCCCGCCCCCAATGATGATGAGTTCTATCGGGTGCCATAGTGCCGCCAGGTAGCCGCCAGCCAGCGCGTAACCGCCGAACACGCTCAACAACACGACAATATATCCAACGATGACTAGCACAACCGTCTATTCCTTTTGATTGATCCACCGGGCAGAAGCGGTCCCCCAGTTTTTTCCGCACACAAAGCCAATGCTCTCCGCAGGAAGATTCGACCGGTTTGAAAAAAACTTGATGGCGCAGCACGAGTATTTCCGCTTAGCGACGCCTCACATCCGCCATACATACAAGGTGTGACGGATGCCATCCGCCAGGGATATCTCGCGATCGGGCAGCCGCCCTTTCACGAGGAACGACAGGCTGATGAGAAGACTGCCGCTGCGCATCTGGGCCTGCGCCTGCTGCCACAGGGCGGGCATGGCCGCAGGCGAGAGAAAGGCAAAGACCACATCGAAATCGGCCAGATCGAGGGTTGCGTAATCGTGCCGCATGAAGGTCACCCGGCTGCGTTTGAATCCGGCACGCAGACGGCTGATGAGCCAGGGTGCCGGGGCCGTTTCCGTGCCGCAAAAGCGGCCCTGCGGAAAACGCTGCGCCAGGTAAAACGGCACACCACCCAGGCCGCTGCCGAGATCGATGAAACGGAACGCCTGCGTCGCGGGCAGCAAGGATGCCACAGCCTGCCAGGCTTTGCGGTCGGACAGATACAAGGGCACCCGTGTGCGGAAGCTGCTCCAGTAAAACAGGACCAGCAGCAGGAATGCCGCCAAATAGACCCAGGCGGGCACGCCTGCCTGCCGGGCCAGCAGGATGGCCGGCAAGAAGCCGAAATGCAGCGGCGGCCACCAGGCAGGTTGCCGCCAGAGGACGCTCAGCACGGCGGCGATCGCTCCCTGGACGAAGACGAGTTGCCACAGGGCGGGTTGATATGAGAAATGAATTTGCAGCAGAAGGTTCAGCAATGCGGCCAGTAACAGCGCCATGCACTGGATGACGAGCGACTGGAGACTGACCGGTAGGCGCGCCATTACCGGACGATCGGGGAAATTGTCAGGCGGCGGTCAGTTCGATTTTGGCCGAAGTACCCGCAAGGGGTACGCCGGCGGGTGCCCCGCTGCTGCGCAGCGACCCTTCCGCAGCACCCGTAAAGGGTACGCCGGTGGGTGCCCCGCTGCTGCGCAGCGACCCTTCCGCAGCCTTGGCCTTGCGGGTTTTGCCGGCGCGCGCAGGCACGTTGCACAGGCCGCACACGTATTGGTCATGCAGGTCGTCCGGATGCACCACGAAGTGGCCGCCACACCCGCTGCAGACAGCGGTTCCGAGCATCCGGTTTTCGAAGAAACGGTTCAGGGTCCAGGCGCGGGTGAAGCTCAACACGGCTTCGGCCTGATTGGTGTGAAGGTATTCCTGGTACAGGCGATAGCTTTTGAGCACGACTTCGATGCCGCTGCAATCGCTGTTCCTGGTGATGTAGCGGTGAATGTTGATGAACAGCGAAGAATGCACGTTGGGCAGCCAGGTCAGGAACCAGTCGGTCGAGAACGGCAGCATGCCCTTGGGTGGCGACACGCCTTTGACTTCCTTGTACAGCTTGAGCAAGCGCTCACGCGACAGCGTGGTTTCGGATTCCAGCACTTGCGGACGGGCGCCGAGCTCGATCATTTCGATCGCCAGTTGAGTGTCGCGCATTTCGGTCAGCAGACTCTTCTTGCTCATTGGGGTGCGCCTTCTTTCTTTGTTGTGCGGCAGAATCAGGCAACGGCTTCCACAGCCTGACCCGCCATCAGGATGGCGGCGTGAGACTGCGCCATGGCGCGATCCTTGGTGTAGCCGGTCAGCATGTTGAGCACCATGCCGTCGTCGAAGCGGAAGCGCGATACCAGCATGCCGGAGGCGGCAAGCTTGAGAATCTGTGCGGGAGTCAGTGCCTCGATCAACTCGGCGACGTCCTGGCTGATGCCCAGACGAAAGACGGCGGTCGCCTTGTCGTGCTGGATCATGCTTTGCGCCAGCATCAGGTAGTTGAGATTGACATCGCGCATTTCGTCCAGCATTTCGTCCAGTTTCATTTGCCTGTACCCCTTCGTTGAACTTTTTTTTCGATTTCACACTTAAGTCAGCGTGGTGAATTCGTTATCGGACGACACCCGACAAAGTTAACGTGGACTAGCACTGTATTCGCAGTCGGATATTGCCGACTTATCTTGTAGGCGTTTGTCTTACACGATTACGCAGGTCGAAGCACATGTTGTCATAGGAAGAGGAAGGCGGCTCAATTGCGCTGGTAGATATCCTCGAAACGCACGATATCGTCCTCGCCAAGATAAGTGCCCGACTGCACCTCGATCATGTGCAGGTCGATCTTGCCGGGGTTTTCCAGCCGGTGCGTCGTACCGAGCGGAATGTAGGTCGACTGGTTCTCTGTCAGCAGTATGATCTCGGCGCCGCAGGTGACACTGGCGGTGCCCGACACCACGATCCAGTGCTCGGCGCGGTGGTGGTGCATCTGCAGGCTGAGCTTCTCGCCCGGCTTGACCATGATGCGCTTGACCTGGAAACGCTCGCCCTCATCGATGCCCTCGTACCAGCCCCACGGGCGGTAAACCTGCTTGTGGACCAGATGCTCGCAGCGTTTTTCGGCCTTCAACCGGTCGACCAGCTTCTTCACGTCCTGCACCTGGTCCTTGTGCGCCACCAGCACCACGTCGGCGGTTTCCACCACCACCAGATCCGACACGCCCAACATGGCGACCATGCGGGTTTCGGCGCGGACGAAATTGTTCTGCGCATTTTCCAGCATGACGTCGCCGCGCGTGGCGTTGCCCTGCCCGTCCTTTGCCGCCACGTCCCACAGCGCGGTCCAGGCGCCGATGTCGTTCCAGGCGATGTCGGCCGGCACCACGACGGCGCGGCGGGTGTGCTCCATCACCGCGTAGTCGACCGATTCCGACGGGCAGGCCTCGAACTCGGTGGGCGCGAGCCGCACGAAATCGAGATCGGGCGTGGCGGCATCGAGCGCGGCACGGCTGGCGTCGAGAATATCGGGACGCAGGGTCTGCAGTTCATCGAGAAAATCCGCCGCGCGAAACAGGAACATGCCGCTGTTCCAGAAATAGTCGCCGGAGCCGACATATTTCTGCGCGGTAGCAAGGTCGGGTTTCTCGACGAATGCCGCAACTTGATGTGCCCCTGCGGTATCCGCCAGCGGCGCGCCTTTCTTGATGTAGCCGTAGCCGGTTTCCGGTGTGGCGGCGACGATGCCGAAAGTGGCGAGGTGGCCATTTTGCGCTGCCTGCGCCGCAGTGAGAATGGCCGCATGGAACGCCGCCACGTCGCCAATCAGGTGGTCGGCGGGCAACACCAGCATCAGCGCATCGGGATCGTCGCGCGATAGCATCAGCGCAGCCACGGCAATCGCCGGTGCGGTGTTGCGGCCCACCGGCTCCAGCACGATGGCATGCGGCAGAAGGTCGATCTGGCGCATCTGCTCGGCGATCATGAAGCGGTGCTCGACGTTGCACACCATCAGCGGCGCGGTCATTTCCGGCATATCCGACAGGCGGCTGACGGTGTCCTGCAGCAGGCTGCGGTCGCTGGCCAGCGGCAGCAGCTGTTTCGGCAGCGCCGCGCGGGACAAGGGCCACAGACGGGTGCCCGAGCCCCCGGAAAGAATCACGGGATGAATAGGAGTCATGTCGTGTGCCCTATTAAAAAATTATTTTATTGCCTGACGCAAATTCTGTTCCAGACACAGGGCCAGCGCGGTTTCCCAGTCGGGCAGCCGCACGCCGAAGGTCGCCGCCAGCTTGTCGCAGGCCAGCTGCGAATTGGTCGGGCGCGCTGCGGGCGTGGGATAGCCGGAGGTCGGGATCGCCGTGAGGCTGGCCAGTTTCGTGTCCGCTCCGGCCAAGTGCGCCCGGATCGCCGCGCTGAAGCCGTGCCAGCTGGTGCGCCCACCGCAGCTCAGATGATATAGCCCGGACGTTGCAGTTTGGTCGGGCCGATCCAGCCAGCGTGCAACCACCAGCGCCGTCGCCTCGGCGACCAGGCGCGACCAGGTCGGCGCGCCGAACTGGTCATCGACCACCGCCAACGTGTCGCGCTCGCGCAGCAGCCGCTGCATGGCGAGCAGGAAATTGTGGCCGCGCCGGCCGTATACCCAGCTGGTGCGCAGGATCAGGTGCGGCGCACCGGCACGCGCAACCGCCTGCTCGCCTGCCAGCTTGGTGGCGCCATACACGCCCAGCGGATTCGGCGCGTCGGCTTCCGTATAGGGCGTGGATTTGCGTCCGTCGAACACGTAGTCGGTTGAAAAATGCACCAGTGGAATCCCGCACGCCGCCGCGGCCTGCGCCAGTTCGCCCGGTGCAGCCGCGTTGATGGCGTGCGCCAGCTCAGGCTCGGTCTCGGCCTTGTCGACCGCGGTATAGGCGGCCGGGTTAACGATCAAATCCGGCGCAATCGCGTTCACCGTGCGACGAATGCTGGACGTGCCGGCAAGATCGAGGCAGTTGCGGTCCGCCGCAATGACCTCGCCCAGCGGCGCCAGCGCGCGCTGCAGTTCCCAGCCCACCTGGCCGTTGACGCCGGTGAGCAGGATCCTCACGCGAACACCTCGCATTCGGCGAGTGGCCGGCCGGCCTGGTCCTTGATGGACAAGAGCGGCGCGCCGTCCAGCGGCCAGTCGATGCCGAGCGCCGGATCGTTCCAAAGCAGGCAGCGCTCGAACTCGGGCGCGTAATAGTCGGTGGTCTTGTAGAGAAACTCGGCGTGCCCGGACAGCACCTGGAATCCGTGCGCGAATCCCGGCGGAATCCACGCCATGTCGTGCGTCTCGGCCGACAGGCGGAAAGCGGCGACGCGGCCGAAATGCGGCGAACTGCGGCGCAGGTCGACCGCCACGTCGAACACCTCGCCCGCCACGACCCGTACCAGCTTTCCCTGCGGCTGGCAGATCTGATAATGCAGGCCACGCAGCACGCCCTTCGCCGAGCGCGAGTGGTTGTCCTGTACGAATTCGGCATCGATGCCAAGGCTTGCAAAGGCCTTGCGGTTGTAGCTCTCGAAAAAAAAGCCGCGCGCATCGCCGAACACACGAGGGCGCAGCAACAGCACCTCGGGATGCTGGGTGGCAGTCACCTGCATCAAAACACCCGGTCGTTCAGCACGTCGATCAGGTAACGCCCGTAGCCGTTTTTCATCAGAGGTGCCGCCAGCGCCTGCAACTGGGCGGCGTCAATGAATCCCTGGCGGTAAGCGATCTCCTCGGGGCAGGCGATTTTCAGGCCCTGGCGCTTTTCGATGGTCTGGATGTAGAGCGCCGCTTCGACCAGCGAGTCGTGGGTGCCGGTGTCGAGCCAGGCCTGGCCGCGCCCCATCACCTGTACGTCGAGTTCGCCCCATTCCAGGTACTGGCGGTTGACGTCGGTAATCTCCAGCTCGCCGCGCGGCGACGGCTTCAAGGCCCGCGCGATGTCGATCACCCGGTTGTCGTAGAAGTACAGGCCGGTGACGGCATAGCGCGATTTCGGTTGGGTGGGTTTTTCCTCCAGGCTGATCGCGCGTCCGGCGGCGTCGAATTCAACCACGCCGTAGCGCTCGGGATCGGTCACCGGATAGGCGAACACGGTGGCACCGTGCGTGCGCTGCCCGGCCGCCTGCATGTCCAGGCTCAACTCGTGGCCGTAGAAAATGTTGTCGCCCAGCACCAGGGCGCAGGGATCCTTGCCGATGAAATCGCTGCCGATGAGAAAAGCCTGCGCCAGTCCTTCAGGCGCGGCCTGCACCGCATATTGAATGTTGAGTCCCCACTGCGCGCCGTCGCCCAGCAGCTGCTCGAAACGCGGCGTGTCCTGCGGGGTGGAAATCAGCAGGATGTCGCGAATCCCCGCCAGCATCAGCGTGGTCAGCGGGTAATACACCATGGGCTTGTCATAGACCGGCAGCAGCTGCTTGGACACCACCTGGGTGATGGGATAGAGCCGGGTGCCGGAGCCGCCGGCGAGGATGATGCCCTTGCGTGTGGTCATGTCTAGCGTGCCGTGTAGTTTTCGGAAACCCAGTTGCGGTATTCGCCGCTGGTCACGTGATCCACCCAGTCCTGGTGGGACAGATACCAGGCCACCGTCTTGCGGATCCCGCTCTCGAAGGTCTCGGCGGGCGTCCAGCCGAGTTCGCGCTCGATCTTGCGGGCATCGATCGAATAGCGCAGATCGTGGCCGGGCCGGTCCTTGACGAAGGTCATCAGGCCGGCATGCGGCGTGACGGGCGAATCGGGGTGCAGTTCGTCGAGGATGGCGCACAGCGTCCTCACCACCTCGAGATTGGTCTTTTCATTGCAGCCGCCGATGTTGTAGGTTTCCCCCGCCCGTCCGGCTTCCAGCACCCGCCGGATCGCGCTGCAATGGTCGCTGACATACAGCCAGTCGCGGATATTGCTGCCGTCGCCGTAGATCGGCAGCGGCTTGCCCGCCAGCGCGTTGTGGATCACCAGCGGGACGAGCTTTTCCGGAAACTGCAGCGGCCCGTAGTTGTTCGAGCAGCTGGTGGTCAGTACCGGCAGGCCGTAGGTGTGGTGGTAGGCCCGCACCAGATGGTCCGACGCGGCTTTCGATGCCGAATACGGGCTGTTCGGCGCATACGGCGTGGTTTCCGAAAACGGCGGATCGGTGGGGCCGAGCGAGCCGTACACCTCGTCGGTCGACACCTGCAGGAAGCGGAACGCCGTCTGCTCGTCTGCCGGCAGCTGCGACCAATGTGCGCGCACCGATTCCAGCAGATTGAAAGTGCCGACCACATTGGTCTGGACGAACTCGGCGGGGCCGTGGATGGAACGGTCGACGTGGCTTTCCGCCGCGAAGTTGATCACCGCGCGCGGGCGGTATTGCTGCAGCAGTGCATCGACCGCTGCGCGGTCGCCGATGTCGCCCCGCACGAAAATATGCCGGGCGTCGCCCTGCAATGATCGCAGGTTCTCCAGGTTGCCCGCATAAGTCAGTTTGTCGAGGTTGACGACGGCTTCGTCGCTCACCGCCAGCCAGTCCAGAATGAAATTGGCGCCGATAAATCCGGCGCCTCCGGTCACGAGTATCATTTGATTTGCGCGCTCAGTTGGCAGGTTTTTCGACGACGTTTGCTTCGACAGCCGGCGCATAGCCGCTTGCGTATTCGATCTTGGCCGCTTCGCGCAGCTTTTTCAGGTCCGCTTCCATCATTCCCTTGCGCTTCCGGACTGTCAGGGCCTGCTCGATGGCGTTTTTTGCCTGTTCCAGCGAAACGGACTGCAACTGGCTTTCCTGCAACTGCTGGATCAGCACATGCCCAGGACGACCTGGCAAGATCGTCACCTCGCCGTCCTTCATCTGGCTAAGGCTATCCAGCAAGGGTGCCGGAATCTGTTCGGCCGGCTTGACGGCCACGGCGGTCTTGCCCTCGATGCCCTGTTCCTTGACCCAGTTGACGAAGTCGCCCATGGAATGACTGCTCTTGAGCTTGGCCTCGACTTCCGGCAAACGCGACGGCTCAAGCTTCAGATCGAGTTCCTGGATGCGGTAGATCCGCCGCTGGGAAAAAAGCTCGGGATGCTGGTTGTAATACTCGGCGACCTCGGTTTCCGAGGGTTTCTCGACATCCTTGAAGCTGCGTTCCGCATAGGCTTCCACCAGCACCTGGCGGCTGGCCTGCTCCATTGCGATCGCCACCTCGGGCGCCTTGTCCAGCCCGGCTTTTTTGGCAGCCTGCGCCAACAGACGCTGATCGACCAAGGCCTGCAATAGCCTGATTTTGGCCTCGGCGGTCTGCGCCTCGCCCAGCGCACCCAGGCCGGAAAGCGCCAGGTTCAATTCGGCTTCGCCGATCTTGTCGCCGTCCACCGTTGCCACCGCCTCGCTTTTTACTACGATGGCAGGCTTTTCACAGCCCGACGCCAGCACAGCCAGGATGGCCAAGGCGATAAACGATGCATGCTTGGGTTTCATGAATACTCTCATCTCATTACAAAATGTGGTCGTATGGTGCGGGATTCTGCCGGACTCGGCAAGCGCGTTTGAGCCGCGAATTCACGGCAAATGGGAAATCACCCATCCCCGGACGATTCCAGGCCCAGGGTTGACGAGCGATCATTTGAGCAAAAGCCAAAATGTTCAGCGCTCTCAGCAATATCCCATTTAAGGAACCGCTGATTAATTTGTCATTGCGAGGCGCGTAGCGACGTGGCATACGATTCCACATGGGCTTCAGCCCATAGTGGATCGGAGTCCTTCAGGGCAATCCAGAAATGCCCACTTAATCGATACGCTGGATTGCTTCGCTGCGCTCGCAATGACGGCCATATCGAATTAATCAGTGCTTCCTTAAAGAAAAGACTATGTCACTGTTGGCTTGTTGAAGTTGTGTCTTGCCCCCGCTGATGAAGCCCCTACCCTGCGGCATCCCGTAGCGGCGAATGCGAATGTAGCCTGGATTTTGTGTAAAGAGGGAAAAAAACACTTTAAGTGTTTGATATAATTGTAGTTATCCAGAAACCAATTTGTAAGAAACACCTACCGGAACTCGCCCTGCTGTTGATTTTACCCCGGGGCAACTCCGGTTTCCGCCCGCTGCGGGCTTCACGGTTCGCCCGACTTCACCGGCGCAGAGGTATCCTCGAATCTGGACGCCTTGCTGCTTGCCGCCGTGGATCGTCGTATCAGCCCGATTGATCGCCTGACCGGCGCTATGTGGATTCCCGCCACCCCAGCTGCATCACGCACCCTATGCGCGATTTACTGACGCAGCGCGTATTTCAGATCGCCTCGGGTTATATTGCCAAAAGGCGGCAACCAGACGGCTGTTTATACCGGATGGCCCGCGCACTGGTCATGCAGTTCATCGCCGGCTACGAATGTCCCCCCGCCACGATCACGCTGGATCTCGACCACACCGACGATGCCACCTATGGGCAACAGGCCCTTTCCTTATACAACCACCATTACGCTCACCATTGCAGTATCAGGTGGCGATCGAAGATCACCTGTTTGGCCGCGTGCGAGATCTGTTCGACCTGGATGCCACCGTCACCCTGTACGGCCTGACCAACCCCTGTTTTGAGGGCAGCGCGGCGCCAAGCGCCCGGAGGTAATCCATGCGCGCATCGGCCGGCTCCAGCAGGCAGGTTTCGGTGTGGGGCAACATTACGCCATCACCATCGAAACCGACCCGGAACAGCCCCGTGTGACACGGCTCGCCTGGGAGAAGACAGCGGTAGAGGGAACGATGTTGACCGATCACGGGGCGTACTGCCTGCACAGTAACGAAACTGGCTGGAGCGAAGCACAGCTTTGGCGGACCTGCATGACGCTGTCGGAACAGCGTCGGGTAACGGCGCGCTTCATCCAGAAGGATGGCTGTACTTTGAACGTGCACAAAACTACGCAACCTGAGCCAAAACTGAAGGCAATTTACGATGCGTTGAACCTGTATCCCTTGCCAGGAGGGACGAAAAAAATGGTCGCCTGAGCCAATTCCCCCGCGAAAAGATTACGTGTAGCGACACTTGGGAAAGGCATTTGATGTAAGCTATTGTTTGTTAATGCATCTTTTGTTTGGGCGCTAAAGATGGGATCGACAACACAGAGCCAAGTGCCGCACCTCCCGCTTCACAGAATGTCCGGTCAGACCCCCTGCCCTCTCCCGGTAGCAAGCGCTGCTGACTGCGAGCCGGGCAAATGCGGTTCGGGCGTGGTCCGCATGGATCCCCGCAAGCTGAATAACCCATGTCTCCATCGCCCCGCTTACCGAATATAATCGGCACCAGCCCGATTCTCGGGTCGCCCTACCTATTTACCGATGTGAAATCGCCATGTCCGAATCTAACCATGAATTACAAAACGAGGTTGCCGGACTCATCGTCTCCACCCTGAACCTCGACGTCAGCCCGGATGAAATCCAGCCCGACGCCTCCCTTTACGGCGAGGGACTCGGGCTCGACTCCATCGACATCCTGGAAGTGGCCCTGGTTGTATCCAAGCGTTTCGGTTTCCAGTTGCGCGCCGACAACGCGGACAACGTCAGCATCTTCAGCTCCCTCGCCAGCCTGACCCGGCATATCGCGGCCAATCGGGAAAAATGAGTTGACCCTGTTCCGCGCAGTCCGCTGGATCGTCATTGCCGCCGGGGCCATTGCTTATCCGCTGCTGGCGCATTACAGCGCGGCCACTTCGGCGGCCACCACTTTGCCGTCCCTGGGGGTGGCCGTGTCCCTGGCGCCTTCCCTGGCCATCCTGCTGTGGCTGACCTGGCGTTCGCCCAGGCGGCCGGCCATGTTGCTCCTGTGTGCTGTCGTGGGCGGGCTGCTGTGGGGGTTTTGGGGCATGCTGGAACGCAATTTCAGCTGGGTCTATTTCCTTCAGCACGCCGGCACCTATGCCATGCTGGCCGCCGTGTTCGGCGTCACCCTCGGACGCGGGCGGCAAGCGCTGTGCACCCGGTTTGCCGAAGCGATCCATGGCAGTCTGGCGGCGGACGAGATCCGTTATTCGCGCCAGGTCACGCTGGCATGGACGCTGTTTTTACTGGCGATCAGCCTGGTTTCCAGCGTCCTGTTCTTTTTTGCCGGCATCGAGATCTGGTCGGTTTTCGCCAACTTCCTCTCCTTCCCTTTGATTCTGCTGATGTTTGTCGTGGAATACGGGATTCGCCTGCGCAAGCTGCCACAGCAGAAAAATCACAGCATCATGGACGGCATCCTGGCCTTCTGGAAGACGCCGGCCACGCGCCCGGGTACTTTCCCCGATCCCCGCTAGTGCCGTCCATGCCATCCTTGTCACCCCTACCGCTCATCGCCCATCACCGCCCCGATGCCGTCCTGGCCTGGCGCAGCAACACGCCGATCAGCGCCGGGCAGTTTCTGGCCGAGGTCGCGCACGTCGCCGGCCAGTTGCCGCCGGGGCGGCATGTGCTCAACCTGTGCGGCGACCGCTACCGTTTCACGGTCGCCCTGGCGGCCTGCATCGTTAGCGGCCGGATCAGCCTGCTGCCCTCCACCCACACCCCGGAGATGGTCCGGCAGATGCAGCGCATCGCTCCGGACGTCTTCTGCATTGTCGATCAGGGTGCTGGCGTTGAGCTGCCCACCTTCCGCTACCCCGAATCGGTGCCGCCCCCTGGGGACGGCCATGCAATTCCCGCTATCGATCGCGAGCAGATCGTTGCGCAGGTCTTCACCTCCGGCTCCACCGGCATGCCGGCGCCCCATGCCAAGCGCTGGGGCAATCTGGTGCGTAACGTGCAGGCGGAGGCGCAGCGCCTGGGCATCGGCGCCGACCATGCCATTCTCGGCACTGTCCCCCCGCAGCACATGTACGGTCTGGAATCCACCGTGCTGATGCCGCTGCAAAGCGGTGCCGCGCTGCATGCCGGCCGTCCTTTCTACCCGGCGGACATCTGCGCCGACCTGGCGAGCCTGCCGCGCCCGCGCGTGCTGGTCACCACGCCCTACCATCTGCGCGCCCTGCTTGAGGATCAGGCCTCGCTGCCGGCAGTCGACCAGATTGTCTCGGCCACCGCCCCGCTGTCGCAGGACCTGGCCAATGAAGCCGAATCCCGTTTCGGTGCGCCGCTGCACGAGATCTACGGCTGCACCGAAACCGGGCAACTCGCCTCGCGCCGCACCTCCGCTGGCGCCGAGTGGCAAACCCTGGCGGGTGTCCATCTACGCCGCAAAGGATCTGCGCTGTGGGCCGAGGGCGGGCACATCGAGCACCCCACCGGGCTCAATGACGTCATCGAGTTCACCGGCGACGGCCCGCTGTCGACCACCTTCCTGCTGCATGGTCGCCACGCCGACCTGGTCAACATCGCCGGCAAGCGTACCTCGCTGGCCTACCTCAACCATCAGTTGAACGCCATCCCGGGAGTTGCGGATGGCGTCTTCCTGCTGCCGCGCGAGGACAGCGCGGATCGCATCGGCCGCCTCGCCGCCCTGGTGGTCGCCCCCGGCCTCACCCCGGCTGCCCTGACCCGGGCGCTGCGCGCACACATCGATCCCGTCTTTCTGCCGCGCCCCCTGCTGTTCGTCGACGCCCTGCCGCGCAGCGCCACCGGCAAGCTCCCCAGCCAGGCCGCCCAGGACCTGCTGGCCCTCCTCCTGCAGGTCCGCTCCGCGACCGGGATGACGGCATGAGCGAGCACGCCGTGCCTCTGCCCATCGCCGCTGACCATCCCGCCTATGCCGGGCACTTTCCCAGCCAGCCCATCCTTCCCGGGGTCGTGCTGCTGGATGAGGCCCTGCATGCCCTGGCGACGCGGCTGGGCAGGCAGGGCACGGCCTGGCAACTCAAGTCGGTGAAGTTCCACAGTCCGGTCCAGCCCGGCGAGTCCCTCACCCTGCACAGCGCCGAATCGCCGACCGGCGGCTTCCGCTTCGAGATCCGCTGCCTCGATGTCCGTGGCGACGAGCGCGGCGTGGCCAGCGGCAGCGTCGTTTTTTCGCAAACGCCCCCGGCGTGACCGCACCGGAAATGGCGCGTCAAGCCTCGCCGCACGCAGAATGGGCTATCCGCCCCGAGCGCAGCAATCGGGCCATGCTGCGCCTGATGGCCTGGATCTCCCTGCGCCTGGGGCGAGTCCCCGCCCGGTTTGTGCTGGCCGGCGTCAGCCTCTACTTTCTGCTCTTCGCACCCACCGCCAAGGCCGCCTCGCGTATCTATCTGTGCCGGGCACTGGATCGGGAGCCCACGTTTGCCGATTTGTTCCGCCACTTCTACAGCTTTGCCTCCACCATCCACGACCGAATTTTTCTGCTCAATGGGCGCTTCGACCTGTTTCAGGTGGAGGTGCATGGCGAGGACATCATCCAGGACGTACTGGCCGCCGGGCGGGGGGCCATCCTGATGGGCGCGCACATGGGCAGCTTCGAGGTGGTGCGCGCCATCGGCTGCCGGCAGCCCGGCCTCAGGGTGGCCATGCTCATGTACGAGGAAAACGCCCGCAATCTCAATGCCACGCTGGCCGCAATCAACCCGGCGGCGGCGCAGGACATCATCCCGCTGGGGCAGATCGACTCGATGCTGCGGGCACAGGCCTGCCTGGACGAGGGCATGGCGCTCGGCGTGCTGGGCGACCGTACCCTCGGCGGCGACCCGACGCTGCGCGTCTCCTTCCTGGGGCAGGACGCCGAGTTTCCGGTCGGCCCCATGCGCCTGGCCGCGATGCTGAAGCGCCCGGTGCTTTTCATGAGCGGGCTTTACCTGGGCGGCAACCGCTACGCCATTCACTTTGAGCGGCTGGCCGATTTCAGCGCGCTCGAACGGAGCGGCCGCGATGCTGCCATCCAGTCTGCCGTGGCGGTCTACGTCGCCTGCCTGGAACGCCATTGCCGCGCCGCGCCCTGCAACTGGTTCAACTTCTTCGATTTCTGGCGCGCCAGGGATGCCGCTAAAACATGACCCGACTCACGCGACCCCGCTTTCGGCTGTATACCCTGGTCTGGCTGGCGCTGCTGGTCAGCCCTATGGCTCAGGCCGCCCCGCTGAGCATTGCCCAGCTCATGGCGGGTCTGGCGAAGCACCCGCAAGGCGCGGCCACCTTCACCGAGACAAAAACCATTTCCATCCTCGACCAGCCGATCGAATCTTCCGGCGAACTGCTGTTCATCGCGCCGGCCCGTTTGGAAAAGCGCACCCTGAAACCGAAGCCCGAGACCATGGTGCTCGACGGCGACACTCTCACCCTCGAACGTGGCCGCCGCAAGCACGTCCTTCAACTTAAGGACTACCCGGAGGTGGCCGCCATGATCGAGAGCATTCGCGCCACCCTGGCCGGCGACCGCAAGTCTCTGGAACGGGTCTACCACCTGGCCCTGGACGGCGGCCAGGAACGCTGGACCCTGATGCTCACCCCCCTCGACCCCAAGGTCGGCGCCATCGTCGCCCGCATCCGGATAGAAGGCGCCCGGGACGTGGTGCGCAGTGTCGCGATTCTCCAGGCCGACGGCGACCGTTCGCTGATGACCATCGAGCAGTCGGCGCCACAGCGATGATCCTGAAAAGCTCACCATGGAGACACAGAGGCACGGAGAACGGCAGGAAATCAATGGGTTGCCGATCAACCAGCCTTCACCCGTCTGGCCGACGCACTGACCCATGCAAGGTGTTGTATGTCCTCTGCGCGCTCTCTGCCTCTGTGGTTCAACTGCGGTTTCAAGGATGATCCGGACGCACCGCAACACCACCGCCATCGTGCTGTGGCTGATTTTTTTGCTGGCCTGTGTCGGCATCATCAGCCGCACCCATTTCACCACCGACTTGTCGGCATTTATGCCGCGCACGCCCACGCCCGAGCAGCAGCTGCTCATGGATCAGATCAGCGACGGCCTCGCCTCGCGCCTGATTCTGGTGGGTATAGAAGGTGCCGACGCGCCCACCCGCGCCAGTCTTTCCAGGCAAATCGCCCAGCGTCTGCGCACCGACCGCACGTTTGTCAGCATCAATAACGGCGAGCCCGTCAGCGCCGAGCGCGACCGGGCCTTCCTGTTCGGCAATCGTTACCTGCTGAGCCCGGCCGTGACGCCTGAGCGCTTTAGCGCAAGCGGCCTGCATGCGGCCTTGAGCGACAGTATCGATCTCTTGGCCTCGCCTGTCGGACTGCTGGTCAAATCCCTGCTGCCGCGCGACCCCACCGGGGAAATGCTGCAATTGCTCGAGCAGCTCAACAGCGGCAGCCAGCCGCAGCTGGTGGAGGGCGCATGGGCGTCGCGCGACGGTGCGCGCGCCTTGATGCTGATGCAAACGCGTGCCGCGGGAAGCGACACCGATGCCCAGCAACACGCCATGGCCGCCATTCGGCAGGCGTTCGACCAGGCATTGAATCAAGTACCCGGTGCGACCGCCTCCGCCCAATTGGTGATGACCGGCCCCGGCGTGTTTTCGGTGACGTCGCGCGACACCATCAAGCGCCAGGTCACCCGCCTGTCCATCATCAGCCTTGCCCTCATCGCAACGCTGCTGTTACTCGTTTATCGTTCCTTCAGCGCCCTGGCATTGGGGCTGCTGCCCGTGATCAGCGGCGCGCTGGCCGGCATTGCGACGGTCAGCCTGGGCTTTGGCGCGGTGCACGGCATCACCCTGGGATTCGGCACCGCCCTGATCGGCGAAGCCGTGGATTACTCGATCTACCTGTTTGTGCAATCGGAACAGAACAGCGCGGATCATCAAAGCTGGATCAAGCGCTACTGGCCGACCATTCGCCTCGGCGTGCTGACCTCGATAGCCGGCTTTGCCTCGCTGCTGCTGTCCGGCTTTCCCGGTCTGGCGCAGCTCGGCTTGTATGCCATTGCCGGGCTGATCGCGGCCGCAACGGTGACGCGCTTCGTCCTGCCTTCACTGCTGCCCGCCAACTTCCGTATCCATGATTTGTCGGCGATCGGGCTCACCCTGTCCCGCGTCGTGCAACGCGCTGCCGCACTGCGCTGGCCGGCGGCGATCGTGCTGCTGGCGGCCTGCGCCATCGTGGTCAACAACCGCGACAGTTTATGGAACGACAAAATCGCGTCGCTCAGTCCGGTGTCGCAAGCGGACGTGGAACTCGATACCCGTTTGCGCGCCGACATGGGCGCGCCGGATGTGCGCTACCTGATCGTCGTCTCGGGTACGAACCAGGAATCCGTGTTGCGCGCCGCCGAGCGGGTCTCCACACTGCTGCAAGTCCAAGTCGAGCAAGGCGAACTGGCCGGATTCGAAAGCCCGAGCCGTTATCTTCCCAGCGTGGCAACGCAACGCGAACGCCAGGCCAGCCTGCCTCCTCGCCCGGTGCTGGAAACACGCGTGGCGCAAGCGGTCCAGGGCCTGCCGGTGCGCGCGCAACTGTTCACGCCATTTCTGGCCGACACCGCCGCCGCGCGCAGCCAGCGTCTACTGCAGGCAGGCGACCTGCAGCAGACCTCGATGGCGATGGCGGTCGATGCCCTGCTCATCCAGCAACACGGGCAATGGCGGGCCTTGTTGCCGCTGACCGCGCCCGAGGGGGGCAGCATCAACGCCGAACCTATCCGCGCTGCCTTGAGTGCCATGCCCAATGTGCTGTTCGTGGACATGAAAGCCGAGTCGGATCGCCTGTATTCCGGCTACCTGCGGGAAGCCATTGCGCTGTCGCTCGGCGGCCTGGTTGCCATCGTCGCGTTGCTGCTCGCGGTTTTTCGCTCGCCCATGCGCGTGCTGCGCATCATTGCGCCGCTTGCCGCTGCGGTCATTACGGTCACCGCGGGATTGAGCCTGTTTGGCCAGCAAATGATCATTCTGCACCTGGTGGGCCTGCTGCTGGTGGCCGCAGTGAGCTCCAATTACGCCCTGTTTTTTGATCGACCCGATCCGCGCACACCGATCCTGCCGCGCACGCTGGCCTCGATGCTGTTTGCCAGCCTCACCACCGTCGCCGGTTTTGGCCTGCTCGCGTTTTCCGACGTCTCCATCCTGCAGGCGCTGGGCGTGACCGTCGCACCGGGCGTCATCCTGGCCTTGTTCTATGCGGCGATTTTTGCCCGGCAAGCCGATGCCTGCCCATCCAGTGTTTAATCCAGTCTGGCACCCCACGCTGCTGATCCGCGCATCGTTCGCGCTGCATGGTCTGGCATTGGTGGCTGTGATCGCCGAACCCGCGCAATGGCGCTGGGCGCTGGGCGCCGTGGTCATCAACCACCTGCTGCTGACCGCCGTCGGCCTGTGGCCGCGCAGCCACTGGCTGGGACCGAACTGGACGCGGCTGCCCGCTGCCGCGGCGGCCAGAAATGAAATCGCCCTGACTATCGACGATGGCCCAGACCCCCTTGTCACGCCGCAGGTGCTGGATATTCTGGATCGCCATGCCGCGCAAGCCACCTTTTTCTGCATCGGCGAAAAAGCGGCACGCTATCCGGACCTATGCCGTGAAATCGTCCGCCGCGGCCATGCCGTGGAAAACCACAGCCAGCACCACCGCCATTTTTTTTCCCTGCTGGGTCCGCGTGGTTTCATGCGCGAACTGCAGGCCGCACAAAACACCCTCGGCCAGATTACCGGTCAGCACCCCGTGTTTTTTCGGGCTCCTGCCGGCCTGCGCAATCCTTTTCTCGATCCCGTGCTGACGCGACTCGGTTTGACGCTCGCCAGCTGGTCGGCGCGGGGATTCGACACCCGCATCGGTGACGCCGAGCGGGTCAAGCATGCGTTGTTGCATGCGCTGCGGGCGGGCGCTATTTTGCTGTTGCACGATGGCAATGCTGCACGGACACCCGGTGGCACTCCGGTCATCCTCGACGTGCTGCCTGCCGTGCTGGAGTCGGCGGCCGCTGCCGAACTGCGTTTTGTCCGCTTGCGGGACGCCTTTTCATGACCGGCACACCGCATGAATCGACGCTACCGCACCGCGGAGAACCTGCCTTGAAAAACAGTCAGCACACGCCCTGGTACCGGCAAATTGCAGCGGCCACCACCCGGCATATGGTTCTGAAAGGGATCGGCACGCCGTTTTTTATCGGCCTGTTCTTCGGCGCGTATTTCTACGTTCTCAAAGCCCCGGCCTACCCGACAACGGTGATGCCCTTTACCTGGCTGGACCGGATGATCGGTTTTCAGCCGTGGGCGATGCCGCTGTATGTTTCATTGTGGGTGTATGTTTCGCTGCCCCCGGCCTTGCTCGCGACGCGACGCGAACTCTATTGGTATGGCATGGCGATGGCTGCAACCTGTCTGGTGGGGCTGATTGCGTTTTACTTCTGGCCCACCGCGGTCCCCGCATCCGATATCGACTGGGCCCGCTATCCTGGGGTGGATTTCCTGAAGAACGTCGATGCCGCCGGCAATGCCTTCCCTTCGCTGCACGTCGCCACCGCCATTTTTTCGGGACTCTGGCTGGACCGCCTGTTGCGTCGATTCGACGCGCCGCTGTGGAGCCGGCTATTCAGTTGGATATGGTGTATCGGTATCATTTATTCCACCCTCGCCACCCGCCAGCATGTGGCGGTCGATGTGTGGGGCGGCCTGATGCTGGGATGGGTGGCGGCCTGGCTGTCATTGCGCCACCATGCCTACGCAGCGTCAACACCTGACCGGATCTGAAGGGAAGCGGCCCGTGGAATTTATTAAAAACGCACGACATCTGGATGGGTTGACTTGTTGAATTCGCTCTGGCTTTCCCATTTCACCGCCGCAAGCTGCCTGGGTCACGGCCTGGCGCCGACGCTGGCTGCCCTGCGTGCACAAAAGAGCGGGCTCGTGCCCTGCGCCTTCGAGACGGTGACCGACCTGGCAACGTACATCGGCGAAGTCGCCGGCGTCGATGAGGCGCCTTTGCCGGCCAGCCTGGCCGAATACGAATGCCGCAACAACCGTCTCGCCTACCTGGGTTTGCGTCAGGATGGCTTCAATGCCGCCGTCGAATCAGCCATTGCACGCCACGGCCGCCGCCGGGTCGGCGTGCTGCTCGGCACCAGCACCTCCGGCATCCTGCAGACCGAACAGGCCTATCGTCGCCGCGACCCGGCGAGCGGCGCCCTGCCGGACGACTTCATCTATCGCACCACCCACAACACTTATTCGGTGGCCGATTTTGTGCGCACCGCCTTCAATCTGGAAGGCCCGGCCATGGTGGTCTCCACCGCCTGCTCGTCGAGCGCCAAGGTGTTCGCCGCCGCCGCGCGGATGATCGCGGCCGGCCTCATCGACGCCGCCATCGTCGGTGGCGTCGACTCCTTGTGCCTGACCACGCTCTATGGTTTCAATTCGCTGGAGCTGCTCTCGCCCGCGCCCTGCCGCCCCTACGACGCCGACCGCAACGGCCTCTCCGTCGGCGAGGCGGCGGCCTTCATCCTGCTTGAGCGCCCGGCCGACAGCCTCGATACCGACGCCGTGCTGCTGCTGGGGGCGGGCGAATCGAGCGATGCCCACCACATGTCGTCGCCGCATCCGGAAGGCCTGGGCGCGCGCATGGCGATGGAAGCCGCACTCAAGACTGCGGGCCTGCAGCCCGCCGACATCGACTACATCAACCTGCACGGCACTGCGACGCCGAGCAACGATGCGGCCGAGGGCCATGCAGTGGCAACCCTGTTTGGCCGCCAGGTGCCGTGCAGTTCGACCAAGGGCGCGACCGGCCACACTCTGGGCGCGGCCGGTGGCCTGGAGGCGATCATCGGCGCGCTGGCGCTGCAGCACGGTTTTCTGCCGGGCGGGATCAACACGCGTCGCGTCGATCCGGACATTCCCATCCACTACCTGACCGCCAACCGCGAGGACGCGCCGCGCCGGGTGCTAAGCAATTCCTTCGGATTCGGCGGCACCAACTGCAGCCTGATCCTGGGGCGCGCAGCATGAACAAGACAATGAAGCTCACCGCCTATCTCGACGGCATCGGCCTGATCGGCCCCGGACTCGACAACTGGCCTATGGCGCGGCCCATCCTGGCAGGCACCGCCCCCTATGAATCGCGTCCCCTCACGGTGGCCGCGCCGCTGTCACTGCCGCCTGCCGAGCGCCGCCGCACCGGTCTCGCGATCAAGGTCGCGCTGGCGGTGGCGCAGGAGGCCTGCGCCACCGGACAACTCGATGCCCGGCAACTGGCCGCGGTGTTTTCCTCCTCCGGCGCCGACAACGACAATTGCGATGCCCTCTGCAAGGTGCTGGCCTCCGACGACCGCCACATCTCGCCGACCCGCTTTCACAACTCGGTGCACAACGCCCCGGCGGGTTACTGGGGCATCGCCTCCGGGGCCATGACCCCGGCCACGGTGCTGTGCGCCCATGACGGCAGCTTCGGTGCCGGCCTGCTGGAAGCGCTGACCCAGGTCGCGGTCGAGGGCCGGGTCACGCTGCTGGTCACCTACGACATGCCCTATCCCGAACCATTGCACGCCAAGCGCCCGCTGCCCTCCGCCTTTGGCATCGCGCTGGCGCTTAGCCCCCAGCGTAGTGCGCAATCGCTGGCGCGGATCGAGCTCAGCCTCACCGATGACGCGCCCGATATGCTGGCCGAGCCCGAGCTCGAAATGCTGCGCCGTGCCATCCCCTGTGCCCGCGGCCTGCCCTTGCTGCAGGCCGTGGCGCGCGGAACAGGCGCGCGGGTCGTTCTCGACTACCTGGCGCCGCTGCGCCTGGCCGTGGCGATCGAACCATGCCGCTAGAGCGCGCCTGGCTGCTCGCCCACCTGCCGCACCAGGGCAGCATGTGCCTGCTCGATGCCGTCACCGCCTGGGATGCCCAGCGCATCCGCTGCACGGCGACGAGCCACCGCGAAGCCGACAACCCGCTGCGCGCCCACGACCGCCTGGGCGCGGCCTGCGGCATCGAGTACGCGGCGCAGGCCATGGCCGCCCATGGCGCACTGCTGACGTCTGCCAACAGCGCGTCGCGTGCCGGCTACCTGGCCAGCGTGCGCGGCGCCGAACTGCATGTCGCACGGCTGGATGACATCGCCGCCGACCTCGACGTCGAGGCGGAGCGTCTGTCCGGCGACGGCAATGCCATTCTGTACGGCTTTCGCGTCAGCGCCGACGGGCGCGAGTTGCTCAGCGGCCGAGCTGCCGTGATATTGGATGCGGCGTTGCTGGGCGCCAACAAACTGGGGAATCTGAAATGAAACGCGCATTGGTCACCGGCGGCAGCGGCGGCATCGGGTCGGCAATCTGCCGCCGTCTCGCCGCCGACGGCTGTTACGTCTACATCCACGCCAACCGCAACCTGGTGAAAGCGCAGGCGCTGGCCGATGAAATCAAAACGGGTGGCGGCCAGGCCGAGGCCATCGCCTTCGACGTCACCGATGCCGACGCCAGCCGCGCCACACTCGAAGCACTCATTGCCGACACACCGATCCAGGTGCTGGTGAACAACGCCGGCATCCACGACGATGCCGTCTTCCCCGGCATGAGCGCGGCGCAGTGGCACAGCGTACTGGATGTCTCACTCAACGGCTTCTTCAACGTCACCCAGCCGCTGACGATGCCGATGCTGCGCAGCCGCTGGGGGCGCATCGTCAACATCACCTCCATCGCCGGCCTCACCGGCAACCGCGGCCAGGTCAACTACGCCGCCGCCAAGGGGGCGCTGCATGCCGCGACCAAGTCGCTGTCGCTGGAACTCGCCAGCCGCGGGGTGACGGTCAACGCCGTGGCACCGGGCATCATCCAGACCGACATGATCGACGGCGCATTCGACGCCAAGGCCATCGCCAGCATGGTGCCGATGAAGCGCGCCGGCCGCCCGCAAGAGGTGGCGGACCTGGTCGGCTTCCTCGCCTCGGAGCAGGCGAGCTACATCAGCGGCCAGATCATCTCGGTCAACGGCGGCATGATTTGATCCCGACCGCGCACGCCCTCGCGAACCATCCGACCGGGCGGTTCATGGTTTGGCGGTAGCGGGGGATGAATTTTTTCGGGACGACGCAGGGCGTGCCCACGGCCCATTCACCGACAAGACCCTGTCCCACTTGGGAAACAAAAGAAGATCCAGGCAATGCGGAAGACGGTTACCGATAGTCAGGATAAAGAAATCATTTTTTCTTTTTACACATTATGCTAGAGTGAAAGCGCGACAAATTGTCGCAGTGGCGAGTTGGCGCTACATCTATTTCTTGAACGATTCGGTTTGGTCCGCTTTTTCCTCGAATCGACAATCGACAATCAGCGATTTATCTTTTTTGACAGGGAGTCACAATCATGACACAGGACGACATCAAAACACCCGACACCCAACCTGACTTGGGGCGACGCAAATTCCTGAACACCGCCGCACTGGTTGGTCTTTCCGGCGCCGGGCTTTCGGTGGGCCTGACCGCCTGCAAAAAGGAAGAAGCTCCCGCCACCAGCGCCCCGGGCCTTGCGAAAGGCGATGTGGTTGCTGCGCATGGCAAGTACGAGGTGCCGCCTGGCGAACTCGACGAATATTACTCGTTTTCCAGCGGCGGGCATTCGGGCGAGGTGCGTATCTACGGCCTGCCGTCCGGGCGCGAACTGAAGCGCATCCCGGTCTTCAACATGGACTGCCTGGTCGGTTGGGGCATTACCAACGAATCGAAAGCGATCATCGGAACCAAGCCAGATGGCACCCTGAAGTATCACACCGGCGACACGCACCACCTACATCAGTCCTACACCGACGGCACCTATGACGGCAAATACATGTTCGTCAACGACAAAATCCATGGTCGTCTGGCGCGCGTCCGCATGGACACCATGGAATGCGACAAGATTCTCGAACTCCCCAACATCCAGGGCTTTCACGGCACCTTTCCCGACAAGCGCGACCCGGTCGATGCCAGCGTCAATCACACCACCCGCGTGTTCTGCGGTGCCGAGTTCACGATTCCACTACCCAACGATGGCCGCGGCCTGGATGACAGCAGCAAGTACAAAGCGCTGTTCAGCTGCGTCGATTCCAACACCATGGAAATGCGCTGGCAGGTGCTGATCGACGGCAACTGCGACCTGGTGGCGAGCTCGTACGATGGCAAACTGGCATGCACCAACCAGTACAACACTGAGAATGGCGTCCATTACGAAGACATGATGGCGGCGGAGATGGACGCCTGCCTGTTCTTCCACGTCGCCCGTATCGAAGAAGCGGTCAAGGCCGGCAAGTTCACCACCATCGGCACTTCCAAAGTGCCGGTGGTGGACGGCACCCATGCCTCCAACCAGGACCCGAAAACCGCGCTGATCTGTACTGTGCCGATTCCGAAGAACCCGCACGGCGTGAATATCAGCCCCGACGGTAAATATTACGCCTGCTCGGGCAAGCTTTCGCCGACGGCTTCGGTAATCGAGCATGACCTCGTGCTGAAATGGTTCGACGGCGAACTGGCCAATCCGCGCGACGCCGTGGTCGCAGAACCCGAGATCGGCCTCGGGCCGCTGCACACCGGATTCGACAACAAGGGCAACGCCTACACCACGCTGTTCCTCGACAGCCAGATCGTGAAGTGGAACGTGGAAGCGGCAATCAAATCGTTCAAGGGCGACAAGGAAGCCAAGGTGGTGCTGGACCGCATCGACGTGCATTACCAGCCGGGACATGGTTTCACCTCGATGGGCGAAACGAAGGAATCGGATGGCCGCTACTTTATCTCGGACAACAAGTTTTCCAAGGATCGTTTCCTGCCCGTCGGCCCGCTCCATGCCGAGACTGCACAGATGATCGACATCAGCGGTGACAAGATGATACTGGTGGCCGACCACGCGGTGTACTCGGAGCCGCACGATTCAATCATCGTCCGCCGTGACATCATCAAGACGCGCCAGATCTATGATATGAACGAGTTTCCGCTGGCAGTGAAAGACCCGGCGGAATCAGGCGTTTTCCGCAACGGCAAAAAGGTCACCGTCAAGCTCACCAGCCAGGCGCCGACCTTCAGCCTTCGAGAGTTCAAGCTCAAGAAGGGCGATGAGGTGACCATCATCCTGACCAACCACGACAAGGTGGAGGATCTGACCCACGGCTTCGCAATCCCGAAGTACGACATCAACTTCATCGTCAATCCGCAGGAAACCAAGTCGGTCACTTTCCTTGCCGACAAACCCGGAGTCTACTGGTGTTACTGCACCAACTTCTGCCACGCCCTGCATCTGGAAATGCGCAGCCGCATGATTGTCGAGGCTTGAAACGCCCCCCGTTCCCCGAAAGGGGAATGGGCTGTCTCTCGATAATCTGCGATAATCCGGGCAGATAAAAACCGCGCCCGCAAGGGCGTTGGTTTTTTGCGCCTTTTCCGGTTTTTTTGTCCGTTCCTGACAATACTTTAGCCGTTATTCAGCGAGGCCTACCCCAGGCGCCTGATGCTGCCGGCCAAAGGTGTGGCCGGGCCTTTGTCAGCTTTGACCAAGAATACTGGCTACCTGACTGCCATCTTGTCGGTGGCCGGCCGAAAGCGTCCCCCTCGGGAACGAGAGGAAAAACCCGCAGTCCAATAGTAGTTTTAAATTTGTTGCATTTATTTCAGCTGATGGTTTTAGGCTTGGGAGCTTTTTTATGAGTAATCCTGCCGGTATTTTTGTCCGTTTCCTGACGACCCTTCTTCTTTTCTGTGTCAGTGGGCTGACTGCAGCCGCTGAGCCGGGAGCCTCCTATGAAGCGCCGTTGCCGGTACAGTTATCGACCGATCCGGATCTCTGCGCCTATGTGCCGTGCAAGGACGTCATGCCGGGCGCGGACAGCTTCTCCCATCGCATGGGCAAGCCCGCTTACGTGGAGGCCTATCGCAACAAGAAAGACGGCCACGGTGAACAAAAAGGCCGCGCCGAGAAGGACCGCCAAAGCGGTAGCGACGACGACAAGGAAGCCGGCCACGGCAAACAAAAGGGCCGCCCCGAGAAAGGCGGCCAAAGCAACGACGATCGCGAACTGATCGGTTACGTATTCCTGTCCACCGACATCGTGGACATCCCCGCCTACTCGGGCAAGCCGGTGGTGACCCTGATCGGTATGGATACCCAGGGCATCGTCACCGGCGTCCGGGTTCTGCGACACTCCGAACCGATCCTGCTGCTGGGAATTCCGGAGGCGGAACTCACCAAGTTCGTCTTCCAGTACGTCGGCAAATTTGTGGGCTCCAAAATCGAAGTGGGTGCGGGTACGGGGCAAGGGACGATCGGCCTGGATGCCATCACCGGGGCCACGGTGACCGTGATTGCGGAAAACCAGGTCGTCCTGCGCAGCGGTCTGGCGGTCGCACGGCAGGTGGGCATCATCGAGCCCACCATTCGCCCCCAGGCGAAATTCAGCAAGATGGAGAACAAACTGGACTGGGATGCACTGGTCAAGAATGGCAGCATCCAGAGGCTCAAGATCGAAACCACAGAGGTCGGGATGCCACGCTCAGCCCAGCCCTACATCGATATTTATTTTGGCTATCTCAATGCACCTGCAGTGGGGCGTAGCGTACTCGGTGATTCCGTCTATCGAAGCCTGATGTCTCGGCTCAAGCCCGACGAGCATGCCATCTTCCTCATCGCCAACGGGGTGGAATCGTTCAAGGGCTCGGGCTTCGTGCGCGGCGGCATCTATGACCGGGTGCAGGTGGCGCAGGACATGGACACCACCACCTTCCGCGATCTGGATTATCTCAACCTGTATGGGATCGAGGCAGCCGGTGCGCCCTCCTATCGGGAGTCGGCCATCTTCATCATCCGCTCACCGACCTTCAGCGCGGCCTACCCCTGGAATCTGGTGTTTTTGGCCAACAAAATGGACCGCCAGACCGGTGCCAAGACCTTTGTCAACTTTGGCCGCGAGTACTGGCTGCCCAGCCGTTATCTCGTGGGCGGGCGCCCAAAAATAGAAAAGCCGGAAGCAACCTGGGTGACGGTGTGGAAATCACGCAAGGTCGAGATTGTGCTGTTCCTACTCTGGCTGGCTGCCTCGGCAACGGTCTATGCGCTGCGCGACAAGCTGGTTCGGCGCTCAACGATGAAAGACACGCGCTGGAAGGACATCCCTAGATATCTGCTGTGGATTACGTCGATCGGCTTCGTCGGCTTCTACCTGCTGGCCGTGCCTTCCATCACGCAGGTGCTGACCTGGTTCCACGCCATCCTGTTCGAATGGCGCTGGGAACTGTTCCTGTCCGATCCATTCATCTTCCTGTTCTGGATATTCATCATCGTCAGCGTGTTCTTCTGGGGACGCGGCATGTTCTGCGGCTGGATGTGTCCCTATGGCTCGCTCGCGGAGCTGGTCTACCATGTGGCCGGCAAATTGGGGCTGAAACGTTTCCAGCGCCACCTGCTGCCACAGCGCTGGCATGATCGCTTGAAATGGCTCAAATACGGCATCTTTGCCGGTTTGCTCGCGGTGTCCTTCTATTCCATGGGGATGGCCGAGAAACTCTCCGAGATCGAACCGTTCAAGACCACCTTCCTGGTCGGCGCGTGGAACCGTACCTGGCCCTTCTTCACCTTCTGGGCGGTCCTGATGGTCGCCTCGGTCTTTTTCGAGCGCCCGTTCTGCAAATATCTGTGTCCGCTCGGCGCAGCCCTGGCAGTCCCTTCCACCTTCCGCTGGTGGGGCCTCAAGCGCAAGAAGGAATGCGGCCCCTGCGCTGCGTGCGCAGTCGGCTGCGGCTCCCAGGCCATCGACGAGGCCGGCCGCATCGACCAGCGCGAATGCTTGCTGTGCCTGGACTGCCAGATATTGTATTACGACGATCATGCCTGCCCGCCGCTGGTCAAGGAACGCAAGCGCCGCACCAAGGCCGGCGAGCCGCTGACCGCGATCGCTTCGGACGGCTATTTCATTCCCATCGTGCCAGCCGCCGCAGCCCCCGTTGCCGCCGCACGGCAAAGCCTGCCCGCCTTCATCGGACAGGAACTCTTCGATCACCTGTTCCCCTGGAGCCGCAAGGCATTGCAGCAACCGCGCCTGTTGCAGGCGATCAGCCTCGCCCTGGCTGTTCTGGTGACCTGGGTCTGGGTGCTCGGTGCGGCCGGCAGTATCGGCCCCGGCATCGTGCTGGGCTGGTGGCTGGCCTGGAGCGTATATGAACTGGTGGTACGCATGCGCTGCAAACCGTACGTCAAGGAAGGTCCATGGTGGGGACGCAATTTGCGCCCGGCATCCTGGGCCGACATGGCCTCCTACGTGGCGTTCAAGAACCTGTTGATTGCCATCACCCTGTTCCTGCTGATGAAAGGCACCGGGGTGCTGGATTTCATGCAACAACTGCCGTCGCTGCAATGGCTTTACTAGAGGCTCGTCGGACTTTCTTCTTCCTGCCTCCCCTGCTTGGTACCCTGGCCTGCCTGCTGGTCGCCGGCGCCGGGTTGGCAGGCGAACTTACGGTACAGCCGGGAGAATCCATCGCCGCTGCCATTGCGCGGGCCGCGCCTGGCGACGTGGTCAGGGTGGAAAAAGGCTATTACCGGGAGCGGCTGCTGATCGACAAGCCCATAACCCTGAAGGGGATCGATCGGCCAACAATTAGTGGCGGATTAAAAGGCGATACCATCCGGATCACCGCCGAGGACGTCATCATCGAGGGGCTGATCGTGCGCGATTCAGGCGATGAACTGATCGACAAGAATGCTGGTATTTTCATCAAACCCGGGGCACATCGCGCAGCGGTGCGCAACTGCGACCTGACCTACAATCTGTTCGGAATCTATATCGAGACGGTCAAAAAAGTCGAGATCCGCAACAATGTCATCACCGGCAAGCGCGACTACAAATCGCCCCGGCGCGGCAATGGCATCCAGCTCTATAACTCCGAAGAAGCACAGATCATCGGCAACAATATCAGCTTCGTGCGCGACGGCATCTACGTGGATGTGTCGCACCACGCGGTATTCCGCAACAACCGCATCCACAACGTCCGCTACGGCACCCACTACATGAATTCCCATTACAACGTGTGGGAAGGCAATGACTCGTATCACAACCGCGGTGGCCTCGCGCTGATGATGACCCGTCATCAAGTAGTCCGCAACAACCGCGCATGGGGCAATTCCGACCACGGCATCATGCTGCGCACCATCCAGGACTCGGTCATCGAGGGCAATATCGTCGCCGGCAATGCTCGCGGGTTCTTCATCTACGATGCCGAGTACAACATCCTGCGTAACAACCTCGTGATGGACAACAGCGTGGGCGTGCACCTGTGGGCAGGCTCCTATCGCAACAAGGCCGAAGGCAACGACTTCATCTCGAACCGCACCCAGATCAAATACGTGGCCAGCCGGGACGAGATATGGCCCGGCAACTACTGGAGCAACTATGTGGGATGGGATCGCAACGGCGACGGCGTTGGCGACGTGCAGTACGAAGCCAACGACATGGTGGATCGCCTGTCCTGGCGCCACCCGATGATGAAGCTGCTGCTTGCCAGCCCGGCGGTGCAGACGCTGCGACTGGTGAGCCAGCAGTTCCCGCTGCTGCGCGCGCCGAGCATTGTCGATCCCACCCCCCGGATGAAACCGCACCACACTGACTGGAGCCAATGGAGTGGCCGCTATTTCCACCATGCAAACTGAAACGGATACTGCGCTGATCGTCGCGCGCGGGGTGCACAAGCACTATGGGCCGATTCGCGCAGTCGACGGCGTCGACCTCGACATACGCCCCGGTGAGCTGTTCGGCCTCATCGGCCACAACGGCGCCGGCAAGAGCACGATGTTCAAGATGATGCTCGGCCTGACGCCCCCCACCGCGGGCGATATCCGCATCGACGGCGCGCGCGTCGGCGGCGGCGACTTCCGTGCCGTCCGGCGCTCCGTAGGCTACCTTCCGGAAAACGTCGTGCTCTATGACAACCTTACCGGCCTCGAGACCTTGCATTTCTTCTCGCGCCTGAAAGGCGTGTCGGCGGCAGAAAACAACCGGGTGCTCGAGCGCGTAGGCCTTGCGCATGCGGCCAAACGGCGGGTACGCGAATACTCCAAGGGCATGCGGCAGCGTCTCGGCTTTGCCCAGGCGCTGCTCGGCAAGCCGCGCTTCCTGTTCCTCGACGAGCCCACCACCGGCCTCGACCCGGAAGCGATCCGCGGCTTTTATGCCACCCTCCGCCAACTCAGAAGTGAAGGCGTGACAATGGTGATCACCTCCCACATCCTCGCCGAAATTCAGGAGCGGGTAGACCGCCTGGCCATCATGACCGCCGGCAAGATACAGGCCTGCGGCACGGTGCAGGCCTTGCGCGAACAGATGGCCCTGCCGCTGCGGATCGATATCCGGATTGACGCCGAACACCTCGATGCGGTGCGCGCGATGCTCGACCAACTGCCGGTGAGCGCCATCGAAGCCCATGCCGGTCACATTACCGTGCAGTGCCGACGCGAAGCCAAGATGGCGGTAATCGAAGCGCTTGTGCGGGATGGCCGGATGCGTGACCTGACGGTGCGGGAACCCTCGCTCGAAGACGTTTTTTTCGGTTTTTCGGATTAAGGGGCGGCAATGGAAATCGCACAAATCGCCACCATCGCCAGCAAGGAATTCTGGGACCGCATCCGCAATCGCTGGGTGCTGGCCGTGGCACTGGTTTTCACCGCTTTCGCGCTGACCATCGCCTATTTCGGCGCTGCGCAGCAGGGTTC
The DNA here is from genome assembly GCA_035530575.1 of Thiobacillus sp. Lineage (GTDB taxonomy): Bacteria > Pseudomonadota > Gammaproteobacteria > Burkholderiales > Thiobacillaceae > Thiobacillus. The sequence continues at coordinate 48,361 of DATKUP010000133.1, forward strand.
CATCGGCCTTCGTTCCATCGACGTCACCATCGCCAGCCTGGTCAGCCTGGTCATCTATCTGATCCCGCTGATCGCGCTTATTCTGGGCTTCGATGCGATCGTCGGCGAGCGTGAACGCGGCTCCCTCGACCTCCTGCTGTCGATGCCGATCACGCGCCTGGAATTGATTCTCGGAAAATTCTTCGGACTCGCGGCCGCGCTGACCTTCTCCACCGTGGCCGGCTTTGGCCTGGTTGCGGTCATGCTGTCGACACAGATCGATTTCAATGGGCTGATCCATTACTTCGGCTTCATGCTCAGCTCGGTGCTGCTGGGCTGCGCCTTCCTGAGCCTGGCGGTCATGCTGTCGGTGTTTGCAGCCGACCGTGCACGGGCATCGGGACTCGCAATCGCCATGTGGTTTTTCTTCGTGCTGGTGTTCGACCTGCTGCTGCTCGGTGCGCTGGTCGTGACCGGCGGCCAGTGGGGAGGCGAGATTTTCCCCTACCTGCTGCTGGCGAATCCCGCCGACGTGTTCCGCATACTCAACATCTTTACCCTGGCCGACGTCCGCACCATGTACGGACTGGTGACCGTTTTCCCCCCGGTGCTGGCCGATCCCTGGCTGCTCGGGATGGTGATGATCGCCTGGATTGTGGCGCCGCTGGGCATTGCAACCTGGAGATTCCGTCAATGAAACCTTTACGCCTTGTGCTCGTTTATTCCACCCTGGCCGTGATCGCACTTGCGGCCTGCGGGAAGCCGGATACTGTGGACACAATCATCCCGCTGGAGATCGGCCCCGGCACGTCCTGCAGCCTGGACGGCATGCTGCTCGCCGACTACCCCGGCCCCAAGGCGCAGATCCACTACGCCGGGCAGGAAGAGCCCGATTTCTTCTGCGACACGGTGGAAATGTTCAACATTTATCTCAACCCCGAGCAGGTCAGGGTCGTGCGCGGCCTGCTGGTACAGGATATGGGCAAGGCCGACTGGGAGGTGCCGCGCGACCACTGGATCGATGCGAAAACCGCATACTACGTCCACGGCAGCAAGCGGCATGGCTCGATGGGCCCCACGATTGCCAGTTTTGCGCAGGAGAGCGACGCAGTGAAATTCGTCGCCGAATACGGCGGCAAGATCTATCGCTTCAGCGACATCACGCCCGACATGGTGGTGCTGGACGGTAATGCGCAACACGACAGCAGCATGTAAGCGTCATGACAAATTTCTTTGAGAACCTTGAGCCCGACGTGGCAGCAGAATTCGAACTGTTGTCGCGGTTGGTCTATGATCTGCGCGAAAATCGCATTGCCGTCCTCGAGCCCTATGGTGTGGAGGACGAGGCGGCGCTGCTGCAAAACATCCAGTCCGGCACGGTGGCCGAGCACCCTGCCTATGAACATTACCTGGCTGCCCGGATACTCGCCGACACTCGCGAAACGGCCCGTACCGTGCTCGCCGAACGCCTCAAGGACGCCGCACGTATATGAGCCTGCACCTTGAACTCGGTTTGGCGATCGAAGCGTCCTTCGAGGGAGACTTCGCTTTCCCCGTCGAACAGAAGCAGGACGCCATGATCGTCCACCTGAAGAATGGCGTGACGCTGGAAGTCCGCTATGCCGCAGCCGATGCCTATTCGCTGCGCTGGGCCTATGGCGATGCCCAATCCGGCATCGACACCGCGCCCCTGCACCACGGGCTTGAGACCTTCCCCAACCATTTCCACGATGCGGGGGGGCGTATCGTTGCAGACCCGATCACTCGCCCCGATGCCCTTCCGCAAGACAATCTGCAAAAACTGATCCGTACCCTGATTGCTGACCCGATGTTCGGAATTGGAGGCGTCAGCTGATGCGACTGCCAGGGAAACGCCTATCCCTGGGGATAGCCGTACTCGCGATAGCCGTTGCTGCCGCTGCCGTCGTGCTGCTGTCCCATGACGAGCGGGCGGTCACGGACCCCGACCTGGTCACGAACGAGCTTTGCATCGTTGCACCGGCAACGCCCTACGATCCGGCTTCAGGCCTGGCGATGTTTGCACCGCGGCCGATACCCGTCGCTGCGCGCTGCCCGGTATGCGGCATGTATCCCGCCCGCTTTCCGCGCTGGGCGGCGCAAAGCATTTTCAGGGATGGTGCTGCCCACTACTTCGACTCGCCGATCGACCTGTTCGTTTTCCTGCAAAAGGTCGATCGCTACGACATCCGCTACGCCCTGAACGAAGTTGCCATCAGCTTTGTCACCGACTTTGACACCGGGCAATGGATCGAGGCCCAGGATGCCTTCTTCGTCCACGGCTCCAGCGCCTTCGGCCCGATGCGGGATGCCGACCTGCCCGCCTTTGCCAGCCGCGAAGCGGCAGACGCCCTGACCCGCAGCCGCGGCGGCAGGGTGCTGGCATTTACGGAAGTAACCCCCGAACTGATCCAGTCGCTGAACCGCAGCGTGCACCATCGCCACTGACGCCTGCCGCCAGTCGCACTCATAAACCTGAAAACCCCACCACAGAGATATGCCCTGCAGGGACGGCATCCCTTGGGACACGGAGGCACGGAGAACGGCAGGAAATCAATGGGTTGCCGATCAACCTTCACGCATGGTGCGTACTGACACATGCAAGATGTTGTTTTTCCTCTGTGCTCTCTGTGCCTCTGTGGTTCAACTGCGGTTTCAGGGATAAAAAAAGCGGGGGAGATCTGCATCTCCCCCGCTTTTCATTGACCAGACTGCGGTCGTTGGCGCCTGGCGCTTATTTCGACAGCCCAACCATGTAGTCGACTCCCGCCTTGACTTCGTCGTCGGTCAGTGCGGTGTTTCCGCCGCGCGCAGGCATCGTGCCTTTTGCACCCGTAAATCCTTCCATCGCATGCTTGTAGAGCAGATCATTGCCCTGCGCAATACGCGGTCCCCAGTCAGCCGTGTTGCCGGGCTTCGGTGCCCCGGCAACACCCGCCGCATGACACAACGCGCAGGTCTTGTTGAATATGCTTTTGCCTAGAACATTCTCAGCCACAACGGGCGCCGGAGCCGGTGCGGCCGCCTCGGGTGCAGGTGCTTCCGGAGCTGCACCCTCCTCCTTACCGCAAGCGCTCAACAAAACCGCAAGCGAAACAGCCAGAACGAGTGATGTCTTCTTCATTTAAATCTCCATGTTTTGTCAGCACCGGTTTAAAAATCCCGAACCGATGCAACGGGCTGCCATTATGGCGTGGAATGATTTCGATCAAAATCGGAAATACGGTGGATCGGCCGTGGCCAAGTCGAAATGATAGCACCCCGCCCCCGCATACCGAAATGAATAAGAGATCAGCATCCGGATATCCAATCCACTATGCCATCCCGCGCGCACTGCCATGAACGATTCCACCCTTGCTGCTTCGGGAATGAGGCGCGTTGCATGGGCTGGAATTTTACGTATTTTCATCTACGTTCATAAGCGTATGCATCGACCAGAATTCCGGATAAGCGAGTTCTTGATCGATCCCGGTAAAGGACGCACATGGCGGCCCAGACCCAGCGGCAGTTTTTCAGTACCTGGCATGAGCGCCGGCATTCAGTGTGCGTTGCTGCCAGAGCGCCGTTCTCCGCTATCGGCATTAAAAAACCGATTCGGCGGTCGCTGTCCCAATCCACTCCGCCCATCTGCCCCTGAATCCTGCGACTAAAAGGAGCAACAATGAGTCACTTCCTCGACCGACTGACCTTTTTCAGGAAGACCATCTCCGAGTTTTCCGATGGCCACGGTGCCGTCAGCAACGAAGACCGCAGCTGGGAGAATGCCTACCGCAACCGCTGGCAGCATGACAAGGTGGTGCGTTCCACTCATGGGGTGAACTGCACCGGATCGTGCAGCTGGAAGATCTATGTCAAGAACGGCCTGATCACGTGGGAGATCCAACAGACCGATTACCCACGCACCCGCCCCGACCTGCCCAACCACGAGCCACGCGGTTGCCCGCGTGGTGCCAGTTACTCCTGGTACGTGTATTCGGCACAGCGCGTTAAATATCCGCTGATTCGCGGCCGTCTGATGGAAATGTGGCGCGAGGCGAGGAAGACGATGGACCCGGTTGAAGCGTGGAAATCGATCAGCCAGAATCCCGAGAAGGCCAAACGCTATAAATCGGTGCGCGGCCTGGGGGGATTCGTGCGCGCCAGGTGGGACGAGGTGACGGAAATGATCGCCGCCGCCAACGTCTTCACCATCAAGGAATTCGGCCCCGATCGTGTCGCCGGCTTCTCGCCGATCCCTGCCATGTCGATGGTGAGCTACGCCGCAGGCTCGCGCTATCTGTCGCTGATCGGCGGCACCTCCCTATCCTTCTATGATTGGTACTGCGATCTGCCGCCGTCGTCGCCGCAGGTGTGGGGCGAGCAGACCGACGTGCCGGAATCGGCCGACTGGTACAACTCGACCTATCTGATGGTGTGGGGCTCCAACGTGCCACAGACCCGCACCCCGGACGCTCACTTCTACACCGAGGTGCGCTACAAGGGCACCAAGACAGTGGCGGTGTCGTCCGATTTCGGCGAGATGGTCAAATTCGGCGACATCTGGCTGGCGCCCAAACAAGGCACCGATGCCGCGCTGGCACTGGCGATGGGCCACGTCATCCTGTCCGAATTCCACGTCAGGAACCGCAGCGAATATTTCGATTCCTACTGCCGCCAGTACAACGACATGCCGATGCTGGTGATGTTGAAGGAACACGAAGGCACGCTGATCGCCGACCGTTACCTGCGCGCCTCCGACCTTTCCGGCAAGCTTGGCCAGGACAACAACCCCGAGTGGAAGACGGTGCTGGTTGACGAAAACACCGGTTATCTGGTGGCCCCCAACGGCTCGATCGGCTTCCGCTGGGGCCAGTCCGGCGCGTGGAACCTGGAAATGCGCGACAGTTATTCGAGCAAGGACGTGAAGCCGAAATTGACCCTGCTCGGCAGCCACGACGAAGTCGTCGAGGTGGCGCTTCCCTACTTCGGCGGCGACGACCACAATGAGCTGCTGACACGCAACCTGCCGGTCAAGGTCATCTCGGTGGAGGGGCGCGACGTGCGCATCGCCACCGTCTACGACCTGACGCTGGCCAATTACGGCGTCGACCGCGGCCTCGGCGGACCGAACCTGCCCACCAGCTACGACGACGACGTACCCTACACCCCGGCCTGGGCCGAGAAGCACTGCGGTGTGCCGCGCGCCGACATCATCACGGTGGCGCGCGAGTTCGCCGACAACGCCGACAAGACCCATGGCAAGTCCATGGTCATCCTCGGCGCGGGGCTCAACCACTGGTATCACAACGACATGATCTACCGCGGCATCATCAACATGCTGATGATGTGCGGCTGTATCGGCCAGTCGGGCGGCGGCTGGGCGCACTACGTGGGGCAGGAAAAACTGCGCCCGCAGACCGGCTGGACGCCGCTGGCATTCGCTCTGGACTGGTTCCGGCCGCCGCGGCAGATGAATGGGACGTCGTACTTCTACGCCCACACCAGTCAGTGGCGTCACGAAAAACTGATGGCCTCGGAGATCCTGTCTCCCACCGCAGACAAGAGCAAGGGCGATTACCGGCTGATCGACTTCAACGTGCGTGCCGAGCGTATGGGCTGGCTGCCCTCCGCTCCGCAGCTGGAGACCAATCCGCTGGAGATCACCCGCGCGGCCGACGCCGCCGGCATCGACCCGGTCAAGTACGCGGTCGAGCAGATCAAGAGCGGTGCGCTCAAGTTCTCCTGCGAGGACCCGGACAATCCGAAGAACTTCCCGCGCAATCTGTTTGTATGGCGCTCCAACCTGCTGGGCTCCTCGGGCAAGGGCCACGAGTATTTTCTCAAGTACCTGCTCGGCACCCAGAATGCGGTGCTGGGGCCCGATCTCGGTGAACTGGACGAAGCCAGGCCGAAGGAAGTGGTGTGGCACGACAAGGGCGCCGAAGGCAAGCTGGACCTGCTGGTGACGCTCGACTTCCGCATGTCGACCACCTGCCTGTATTCCGACATCGTGCTGCCGTCGGCCACCTGGTACGAGAAGGACGACCTCAACACCTCGGATATGCACCCCTTCATCCATCCCCTGAGCGAGGCGGTGCAGCCGCTGTGGGAATCGAAGTCGGACTGGGAGGCCTACAAGACCATCTCGAAGAAATTTTCCGAGCTCGCGGCCACGCACCTCGGCACGCAGAATGACCTGGTCCTGACACCCTTGACGCACGATACGCCGTCCGAACTCGGGCAGAGCCTCGGCGTACGCGACTGGAAGAAAGGCGAAGTCGATCCCATTCCAGGCAAGACCATGCCGGGCATGACGGTGGTGACGCGCGACTACGGCGACACCTACAGGAAATTCACCTCCCTTGGCCCTCTGATGACCCAGGTCGGCAATGGCGGCAAGGGCATTGCCTGGAACACCGAAGACGAAGTGCGGCAGCTCGCCGAGCTGAACTACACCGTCACCGAAGAGGGTGTCGCCAAGGGTCTGCCACGGATCGAATCGGCCATCGACGCCTGCGAAGTGATCCTCATGCTGGCGCCGGAAACCAACGGCCAGGTGGCGGTGAAGGCGTGGGAGGCGCTGTCGAAGATCACCGGACGCGACCACACCCATCTGGCCATTCCGCGCGAGGATGACAAGATCCGTTTCCGCGACATCCAGGCACAGCCGCGCAAGATCATTTCCTCGCCCACCTGGTCGGGGCTTGAGTCGGAGCACGTGTCGTACAACGCCGGCTATACCAACGTCCATGAACTGATCCCATGGCGCACGCTGACCGGCCGCCAGCAGTTCTACCTGGATCACCAATGGATGCTGGATTTTGGCGAGGGCCTGTGCGTGTACAAGCCGCCGGTCGATACCAAAACGATTGCACCGTTGCTGGGCAAGAAGCCGAACGGCCACCACGAGCTGGTGCTCAACTGGATCACCCCGCACCAGAAGTGGGGCATCCACAGCACCTACACCGACAACCTGCGCATGCTCACGCTGTCGCGCGGCGGCCCCCACGTCTGGGTATCCGAGCCGGAGGCGAAGCAAGCCGGCCTCGTCGACAACGACTGGGTCGAGGTGTTCAACGTCAACGGCACGCTGACGGCGCGCGTGGTGGTCAGCCAGCGGGTGCCGCGCGGCATGTGCCTGATGTATCACGCCCAGGAAAAAATCGTCAACGTGCCGGGCGCTGAGGTGAGCGGCTTCCGCGGCGGCATCCACAACTCGGTGACGCGCACCATCACCAAGCCGACGCACATGATCGGCGGCTACGCGCAGCTGGCATATGGCTTCAACTATTACGGCACGGTCGGCTCCAACCGCGACGAATACGTGATCGTGCGCAAGATGGAAAAGGTCGACTGGATGGAAGGACCGCTGGTCGAACATGGATGAAAACCATTCACCACAGAGACACAGAGGCACGGAGAACCCCCTTAAGCCTTTTTGCTTTTCTCTGTGACTCTGTGCCTCTGTGGTGAAACGCTTTTAAGGTTTAAAGGAGTCGGAACATGAAAGTGCGCGCGCAAATTGCCATGGTGCTGAACCTCGACAAGTGCATCGGTTGCCACACCTGCTCGGTCACCTGCAAGAACGTGTGGACCGCGCGCGAGGGCATGGAATACGTGTGGTTCAACAACGTCGAGTCGAAGCCCGGAATCGGCTATCCCAAACAGTGGGAAAACCAGGACGTATGGAACGGCGGCTGGAAACTCAAGGGCGACGGCAAGCTGGAGCCACGCCAGGGAAGCCGCCTGAAGATTCTCGCCAACGTTTTCGGTAACCCCAACCTGCCGGAAATCGACGACTACTACGAGCCTTTCACCTTCGACTACCAGCATCTGCAAAAGGCACCGCTGTCGGAGACACCGCCCACGGCGCGCCCGATCTCCGCCATCACCGGCAAGAAGATGGACAAGATCCACTGGGGCCCCAACTGGGAGGACGACCTCGGCGGAGAGTTTTCCTCGCGCGGACGAGACAAGAACTTCGACAACGTGCAGAAGGAAATGCACTCGACCTTCGAGAATACCTTTCTGATGTATCTGCCGCGCCTGTGCGAGCATTGTCTCAACCCGACCTGCGTGGCCTCCTGCCCCTCCGGCTCGATCTACAAGCGCGAGGAGGACGGCATCGTGCTGGTCGACCAGGACAAGTGCCGCGGCTGGCGCATGTGCATCTCGGGCTGCCCCTACAAAAAGATCTACTACAACTGGAAGAGCGGCAAGGCCGAGAAGTGCATCTTCTGCTACCCGCGCATCGAAGCGGGCCAGCCGACCGTGTGCTCGGAGTCCTGCGTCGGGCGCATCCGCTACCTCGGCGTGATCCTGTACGACGCCGACCGCATCGAGGAAGCCGCCAGCGTGGCCGATGAGAAGGAGCTCTACGAAGCGCAGCTGAAGATATTCCTCGACCCTTCCGACCCGTCCGTCATCGCCGCCGCGCGCGCCGAAGGCATCGCCGAGGCCTGGCTCGACGCGGCGGTGCAGTCGCCAATCTACAAGATGGCGATCGACTGGAAGATCGCCTTCCCGCTGCATCCGGAATACCGCACGCTGCCGATGGTGTGGTACGTGCCGCCACTCTCTCCGATCCAGTCCGCCGCCGAATCGGGCCAGATGGGCATGAACGGCATCATTCCCGACACGAAGTCGCTGCGCATCCCGATCGCCTATCTCGCCAACCTGCTGACCGGCGGCAAGGAAAAACCGATCGTCGTTGCGCTGGACCGCCTGCTGGCGATGCGCGCCTACATGCGCGGCAAATCGGTGGAAGGCAAGCCCAATACTGCCGCGCTCGATCAGGTGGGGCTCTCCTCGGCGCAGGCCGACGAAATGTACCGCTATCTGGCGATTGCCGACTATGAGGACCGGTTCGTCATCCCGACCGTCCACCGCGAAGAGACGATCAACACCTTCGAGGAAAAGTCGAGCTGCGGCTTCACCTTCGGCAACGGCTGCTCCGACGGCGTATCGCCCAAGACCAGCCTGTTCGGCAACCGGAAAAATTCGGTTCCGGTCGACCTCTCGCAGCTGCATGCCAGGAAGAAGACGGGGTAAGAACATGACTCACAATTTCCGAACCGTCATTGCGAGCAACGCGAAGCAATCCAGAATGCCAGCGGCATTGACGGCCTGGATTACCACGTCGCGTCACGCTCCGCAATGACGACTGGTACAGTCCGTTAATACAGGAAACCACACGATGAAAACCTTCAAAATCCTGTCTCTGCTGCTGATGTACCCCGAGTCCGACTGGCTGGCGGCGCTACCCGAGCTGGAAGACGCGCTGGTGGACGAGGCAGGTTTCAACGGCGATGCATGTTCCCGACTGGCGCCGCTGTTAAAGCAGTTACGTGAATCCGGGCTGATTGCGCTACAGGAAAACTACGTCGCCACCTTCGACCGCAACCCCTCGCATTCGCTGCACCTGTTCGAGCACATCCACGGCGAATCGCGCGATCGCGGCTCCGCGATGACCGATCTGCTGAACGAATACTGGAAGCACGACTTCGACGCCAGCGCCACGGAACTGCCGGATTACGTGCCGCTGTTCCTCGAATTCCTCTCGCTGCTGCCGCCGGAAGAAGCCCTGGTCCTGCTGGGCGACGCCGTCCACGTGCTCGCCGCCATCGGCCGCAAGCTCGATGCCAGCGGCAGCCCTTATGCCACCGCGTTCCAGTTGCTGGAAGCGCTGTCGCCGGTGGAAGCGCAGGCGCTGGCCGAGCCGCCGGTGCGCGATATGGACGAGGCAATGGAAATGTTCGGCCCGTCGATCGACGGCATCGAGCCTTTAATGAATCCCACCTCGCAGGTCGCGGTGGTACAGATGCCTGTCTCGCACCGTCAGGTGGCCACGTCCCGGTCCCATTGATTAAAACCGTTTAACCACAGAGGTACAGAGACACAGGGGAAAAGCACAGTATTACGACACACCGCCTGTTTGATCTTCTCGTGTCTCTGTGGTGAAAACCCTGGTTATAAGGAGTATCGGAAAATGACCTACTCGCAAACTTTCCTGTTCGGGATCTATCCCTACATCGCCCTGACGATATTCCTGCTGGGTAGCCTGATCCGCTTCGACCGCGAGCAGTACACGTGGAAGAGCGATTCGTCGCAGCTGCTCAAGCGCGGCCAGCTGCGGCTGGGCAGCAACCTGTTCCACATCGGGGTGCTGTTCCTGTTCTTCGGCCATTTCTTCGGCATGCTGACGCCGCATTACGTCTACGAGCCCTTCATGAGTTCCGGCGCCAAGCAGATTCTCGCCATGGTCTCGGGCGGCATCGCGGGCGTGCTCGCCCTCATCGGCATCTCGCTCCTGCTGCATCGCCGGCTGACCGAGCCGCGCATCCGCGCCACCTCGAAGCCAAGCGACATCCTGATCCTGCTGCTGCTGTGGCTGCAACTGCTGCTCGGCCTCGCGACCATTCCGCTGTCGGCACAGCATCTGGACGGCAGCATGATGATGCTGCTGGCCGGATGGGCGCAGCACATCGTCACCTTTCGCGGCAACGCAGTCGAACTGCTGGCAGGTGCGGGCTGGGTGTTCAAGACCCACCTGTTCCTCGGCATGACGATCTTCCTCATTTTCCCGTTCACGCGCCTGGTGCATGTCTGGAGCGGCTTTGCCGCAACCACCTACCTGGTTCGCGCCTGGCAGCTGGTGCGCCCGCGCGGCTAACCCTAATCGATCGAGGAGACTGAAATGACGCATGTTGTCATCCTGGGGGCCGGCATCGCAGGCGTACCCACGGCCTATGCGCTGAAAGCCAGGCTGGGGCCGCACGACGAAGTGACCGTGGTGTCGGACAAACCCTACTTCCACTTCGTTCCGTCCAATCCGTGGGTCGCCATGGGCTGGCGCGAGCGCGCCGACATCGCTTTCCCCATTGCCCCCTATCTGGAATCGCGCGGCATCAAGTTCATCCACAGCGGGGTCAAGCGCATCCAGCCCGAAGTCAGGCAGATCGATCTGGAAAATGGCGACGGGCTGTTCTACGACATCCTGCTGATCGCCACCGGCGTCGTCGGCATGCGTGACGACATCCCCGGCCTCGCCGAATACACCCATTCGGTGATACACATCGACGAGGCCGAGCGCGCCTTGGCGGCGTATCGCGAATTCGTGCGCCATCCCGGCCCCATCGTGGTGGGCGCGGCGCCAGGCGCCAGCGTGCTGGGACCGCTCTATGAATATGCTTTCCTGGTCGACGCCGACCTCAAGCGACGCAACATCCGCGAGCGGGTGCCGATCACCCTGGTGACCCCGGAGCCCTGGCCCGGCCACCTCGGGCTGGGCAGCGAAGACACCAGCCGCGGCGCACTGGCCGCGGCGCTGACCGACAACAAGATCAGCGTGATCTGCAACGCACGCACGCTGCGCATCGATCAGGACATCATCCACGTGGTCGAACTCGATGCTGCCGGCAACGAAAAACAGACCCACACCCTGCCCTATGCCTATTCGGTTTACTGGCCGGTCTTTGGCGGCGTGCCGGGCATACGCAGTGCTACCGGACTGGTCGATGAGCACGGGCTGGTACAGGTGGATGAATACCTGCGTAATCCGAACTATCCCAATGTGTTCGCGCTTGGTACCTGTGCAGCACAACCGGCTGTAACAAAAACGCCCGTACCGGTGGGCGCGCCCGACTCGGCGTACTCGATCCAGAAGGCTGGCGAGATCGTGGTGCAGAACATCCTCGCCCAACTCGGCGATGCGCCGCTGGCGAGCCACGTGCCACAGCGCGTCAAATGGCTGAGCGACATGGGCAACACGGGTGCGGCCTACCTGTCGGAGCCACAGGTGCCGCTGCGCAACATCAACTGGATGCGCCAGGGGCGCTGGGTGCACCAGGCCAAGGTCGATTTCGAAAGGTACTTCATCAACAAGATCCGGCTCCAGCCTGAGCCTGCGGGCCAGGCGTCTTCGGCTGCCTCAAGTATTGCCGATGTGATGGGCCGGTTACTGGGCGAAAGGCAGGGCGGCGAGCAGATGCCCCCACCCACAGCATCCGGTAGCGGCCAGCCGATGGAAATCTGGTTGCCGCAAGATCCCTGGATCGAACTGCGGGCCCTCGCCAAATCGGTCGGCCACGATCCCGACGCGCTGGCGGCCGAATTACTGGCTGCTGCGGTATCCGATGCCAAATCGTACCTGAGCGAACCCGGCGTCGAGGCCATGACGCACGCACGTCGCGAGCTGCTGGTGGAGGCCTTGCCGGAGCGGCAACCGGGCGTCCAATTCAGCGGAGGGGGAACTTAACGAGGGTTTTCCGCCTCTTGCAGGCTTGATTGCGACGGCAGAACATGTAAACATACATGCTAAATAAATCATTAAGTGACCACTGGAAAAGGAGTTAAGGCCATGGTGAGCGATATGCCCGAGCGCGATACTGAAGGTTATCTGATCGAGCCGGCAGACTGGAACGAGAACGTGGCCAAAGCCCTGGCCGAGAGCGAGAACATCCAGCTCACCGACGACCATTGGGATGTCGTCCATTTCATGCGCGACTTCTACGAGGAGAACCAGATCGCCGCCGACGCGCGTTACGTCATCAAGCACCTGGCCGAACGCGTGGGCAAGGATGCACAGAAGAAGCTGTCCCAACTGTTTCCCTATGGCTATGTGCAGCAGGCCTGCAAGATTGCAGGAATGAGACGGCCCCGTGCCTGGAGCACGGGCTGATTGCCGGACCAGAAAAATCCACCATTTCACGCTGTCGATCCGCTAAACGCACGCACCGGCATTTCGTCCGGTGCGCCAGTGCCCTTCATGGGGCAAGTATCGATACGCCTCACTATTATCGATCCCAACCGCACCCCATGGCCAAGCTGCCCATCGAAGATCTGCAGAAGCGCCCGCCGTCCGCCGGCTGGGCACCTTTCGCCCTCGGCTTCCGGCCATTTTTCCTGGCGGCCGGCCTCTATGCCGTGCTCTTGATGGTACTGTGGCTGCTTGTATTGGACGGCGTCATGACTCCGGGCGAAATGCTGCCGCTGGTCTGGCACGGTCATGAAATGGTGTTTGGCTTCGCCGTATCGGTGATCGCCGGCTTCCTGCTCGCTGCGGCGCAGAACTGGACCGGCATCCGCACACTCTCGGGGCGACCGCTGGCCGCGCTGTTCCTGTTGTGGTTTGCGGGACGACTGTGTTTCCTGATTCCAGGCCTGCCGGCCGGACTGGTCGCACTGGTCGACCTGGCGTTTCTGCCGGTGTTGACGGTTACGCTGGCATGGCCGATCCTGCGGGCGAAACAGCTGCACAACTATCCATTTCCCATCCTGCTGCTGGCGCTGACCGCAGCCAATGCACTGGTACATACCGATGCCCTGCACTGGACCTCGGGCACGGCAAAGCCCGGGCTGCTCATGGCTGTCTACGTAGTGGCGATGATAATCACGGTGATGGGCGGGCGAGTGATCCCCAGCTTCACCGACAACAAGCTGCACACCCGTGCGCGGCGCTGGAAAACCATCGAATGGCTGGTGCCGGTCGCCACCCCGACGGCGCTGATTGCCGCGCTGATCGCGCCGGTTTCTCCTGTCACGGCCCTGCTCGCCGCCGTGGCGGCGGCGGTCCATGCCATCCGCGTGGCGGGCTGGTATACCTCGAAGCTCTGGTCGGTGCCGCTGCTGTGGATCCTGCATCTGGGCTATGCGTGGATCCCGATCGGCTTCGCCTTGCTGGCGCTGACGGCGGCAGGATGGGGCGCCGCTGCCGGCAGCGCGCTGCACGCCTTCACTGCGGGCGCCATCGGTGTCCTGACCCTGGGCATGATGGCGCGCGTGTCGCTCGGCCACACCGGTCGCCAGCTGGAACCACCGTCGGTCATGACACTGGCTTTCGTGGCGATCAACCTCGCCGCACTGGCTCGCGTCGCGCTGCCACTGCTTTTCCCGGCCGCCTACACGCAGGGCATGGTCGTGGCCGGGTTGATATGGATCGCCGCATTCGGCCTGTTCGCCTGGATGTATACGCCGATGCTGTTGCGTCCGCGCATCGACGGTAAACCCGGCTGAGACCGTCGGGCCCGCGCATTGACGCGTACGGCCAAACCGGTGCGGGCTCTGGCCTGTTCTGCCGCTCCCGACTGTTATCCATGAATCGCATTGCGCACTGGTTCGTCCTCTGTCTGCTGTCGTCGCCCGTGCTGGCCGCCTCGCCAGCCGGCGTGGTAGCGGTCTCGCAACCCGCCGCCGCCGCCGCTGGTGCGCGCATCCTTGCGCAGGGCGGCAACGCTATCGATGCCGCCGCAGCGGTGCAGTTTGCGTTGAACGTCGTTGAGCCGCAATCGTCCGGCATCGGTGGTGGCGGCTTCATGCTGGTTCACCTGGCCCGGACCGGCGAAACATTCTTTGTCGATTCGCGCGAACGCGCCCCGGCACATGCCCGTGCCGATATGTTTGCGCCCGACGGCCTGCCGATGCGTTTCCCGCTGGCCTCGACCAGCGGTCTCGCCGTGGGCGTGCCGGGCACGCTCCTGGGCATCGACACCGCATTGCGCCGCTGGGGAACGATGAAACTGGCCGATACGCTGGCCCCCGCGATCGAACTCGCCGGGCACGGCTTTCGCGTCAACCGCTTCCTCGCGGAGGATATCGCGAACGATGACGGCCGCACGCAGATCCAGCCGGAAACCGCCGCGACCTTCCGTCCTGGCGGCGTGCCGCTGGCCGAAGGCGACTGGCTGGTGCAGCCCGACCTGGCGAAGACCCTGAAGCTGATTGCGGCCAGGGGACCGGATGCCTTCTATCGCGGTCCGATCGCGCGCGCCATCGTCAGGGCGCAGCAGCGCGAGCGCAGCGAACTCGGTGACGCAGGCAAGGGCCGCATGACTCTGGCCGATCTGGCGCGATATAAAGTCGCGATCCGCGCGCCGTTGATCGGCCGCTATCGCGGCTGGACGCTTGCCGGCATGCCGCCGCCCTCCTCCGGCGGCCTCACCCTTTTTGAAATCCTGAAGCTGCTCGAACGCTTTCCACTCGGTGACGCCTCGCAGGGTTATGGCTTTGGCAGTCCCAGGACCCTGCATGTGATGGTCGAGGCGATGCGCCTGGCCTTTGCCGACCGTGCGGTGTGGATCGGTGACGACGATGCTGCGGCGATGCCGCAGCGTGCCCTGCTGAATCCCGACTACCTTGCGACGCGTTCCGCCCTGATCCGGCCCGACCGCCGCATGGACACGCCGCAGGCAGGTGACATCGCGCTCCAGGACGATTCTGCCGCCATGCGGCCGAAGCCACCCCGTACACGCGAAGAAAGCCTCCATACCACCCACTTCGCCATCGTCGATCGCTGGGGCAACATGGTGAGTGCCACCACTACCATCGAATACACCTGGGGTTCCGGCATCACCGTGCCCGGCTATGGCTTCCTTCTCAACAATGAATTGACCGATTTCAATTTCCTGCCTGTCGCCGACCCCGCCACCGGCAATCCTGGTGCCAACGACGTCGCGCCGTTCAAGCGTCCGCGTTCCAGCATGGCGCCGCTGCTGCTGCTGAAAGACGGCAAACCCGTCGCCGCATACGGCTCGCCCGGCGGCGCCACCATCATCAACTCGATGCTCAATGTCACGCTCAACCTCATCGATCACGGCATGCCCCTGCAGCAGGCCATCGCCGCGCCACGCCTGTCGGTGACCCATGCAGCGGGGCGGGTGAGTTGCGAAGGCGGTGCCGCGTTCATGCAGCCGCATTTCAGCGTCGCCGCCCAGGATGCCTTGCGCAGCCTGGGACATATCGGCCTGGACGAAGCGGGGACGGATAGCTGCCGGGAAACAATCGGATCGGTGCAGGCTGTCGCCATCGACCTCACAACGGGCACCCATCACGGTGCCGCCGACCCGCGCCGCGAAGGCACGGTCATTCAGATCAAGCCGGCGAAATCCTTGCCGAAACCCAGGCCCCATTAATCCGGCTCTCAAACCGGGGCGTCGCGCAGGCAAGCGCCAAGGCCATGGGTTCCGGGAGCACGTGTCAGGGCCGAGCGCAACGGTCAGCGCAAGGGGCACGACGAATGGGGAAATGGGCGTCATGAGAACAGCTGAACAATCAGCGGGGAAATGGCTTACCCTATTAGCTTTCACAAACCAGCAAAAGAGATGTCATATGGCCAAACCTAATTATTCGTTTGCGAAGCGTCAGCGAGACCTCGCCAAGAAACAGAAAAAGGAAGAGAAGCTACGGCGCAAGGCCGGTGCAGGCGAGTCCCAGCCCCAGGATGACCAGCCCCAGGACGATCAGCTGCAAGGGGGTGAGCCGTTGCCAACCGGCAACGAGGAACCGGCCACCTGACCTGCCGAGTCCTCATGGCATCGTTCGATGATACTCACACGTGCACCCGACTTGCCCATGCGGCGGACGGTTCAACGAGCTTGGTTGCCATTTTGTCGCGACGTGTCGTGGCCGGCGCGAAGCGGCACAGCTGTAGTGGCGCCAGGATGACGGCATGAACATCCAGGTAAAGCGTGTCTATGAAGCACCGTCCTCCGCGGACGGCATGCGGATTTTGATTGACCGGCTGTGGCCGCGCGGGCTCACCAAGGAAAAGGCCCACGTCGATCTGTGGCTGAAGGAGCTTGCGCCCAGCACCGCACTGCGCAAGTGGTTCGATCACGATCCGGCAAAGTGGGAAGCGTTCCAGCAGCGCTACGCGCAGGAGTTGCGCCAGCAGCCAGTGGCGCTGGAACGTTTGACCGGGCTGATCGGTAGCGGACCCGCGACCTTGTTGTTCGGGTCGAAGGAAGAACGTTTCAACGATGCCGTAGCCCTGAAAGCGTTCATGCTGGCTCGGGACGAATAATCACTAGCCATTCCACTAGTGTTGCGAACCGGAAATGGCGGAACAAATGAAACAGACGGGTTTTTTCGCCAGGCCAGGCGCAGACCCGCCGCCGTATGGCGGTATACGGCAAGGGGCTGCAACGACGCATGGCGGAAAAAGACGCTGTTTCATGTTTCGTTATTTCCGGTTCGTGGCACTTGGTTGCCAAAAGACGGCAACCAAGTGGCTGGTTATACCGGATGGCCCGCGCACTGGTCATGCAGTTCATCGCCGGCTACGAATGTCCCCCCGCCACGATCACGCTGGCCGTCCAGCAACGGGCCTGTTCCGACATTTCAGGTACCCATTGTTCGCTTGTCCTGCCGATCGCCTGCTCTTCGTCGGTGGGGATGACCCAGGCCGAAATGCTGCTGTGCGGCATGCTGATGCGGGGACCATGGCGACGGTTGGCGGCCTCGTCCAGCGTCAGGCCGAGCCAGCTGCCGGGCCGGCGGCGGCAGCATGTGGTGGAAGGCGGTATCGAAGCAGGCGACCTGCGGCAAGCCCGGGCGCAGCCGGGCCAGTGCGCGGATGCCCGCCAGGTTGTGGGGCTGGTGCAGGGCTCAGCGGAATCAGACTTTCCAGCTTCGAGAGAACGTGTTCATCGATCCGCACCGGATGGATGTAGTCGGTGCCGCCATGCACCACGCGATGCCCGGCGGCGTGGAATGCCTGGCCGCAGTGGCGGGCTTCCAGCCAGTCCAATACCTGATTTAGCGCCTGTTCGTGGTTTGCCGCGGTAACGGCGTGGTCGATCAGGCCTCCGGCGTCGGGCGCGTGAAACACCTGGAAGCGCCCATTGCGGTGCGATACTCCGCTTGCAGGTCGTCCACCGGGCCGGCCTGATAGACGGCGAATTTGAGGCTGGAAGAGCCGGCGTTGAGAATCAGCAGGGCGGGGTGCATATCGGCTCGGGAAATAAAATCGTTCACCACAGAGGCACAGAGTCACAGAGTCACAGAGAAAAATTGTGCGTACAGGACTTTTCCTTTTTCTCAACTCTGTGCCTCTGTGTCTCTGTGGTGAACCGCTTTTGCGGGAGAAAATCCCCTTCTACTCGGAATACCCGCCGCCGTTACGATAGCCCTCGCGCGCGTAATACCGGACATCTCCCAGCGGAAGCACGACCAGCCCGCCTTCGGTGACATGATAGCCGGCTGCGCGGTCTTGCTCGTGGTCGTAGCCGATCCGGGCGCCGGGCGCGATCTTGTTATGCCGGTCGATGATCGCATGCCGCAGCCTGGCGCCGGCGCCGATGTGCACATAGTCCATGATCACGCAGTCCTCGATCACGGCCCCCGGTTCGACCACCACTTCGCGCCGCAGCAGCGAATTGCGGATAGTCGCGTCGCTGACGATGGTCGCCGCGCCCAGCAGCACGTTGTCGAGCGCGCCGCGTATCACCCGCGCGGTCGGGCCCTGGTAATGGCTGGAATAGATCGGCCATTGCGGGTTGAAAGCGTCGAAGCACGGCTCGACGCCAAGCACGTCCATGTGCGCCTCGAAATAGGTGTCCAGGGTACCCACATCGCGCCAATAGCACGCCTCCTCATAAGGCTTGGTGCCGGGCACCACGTTGGTTGAAAAGTCGTAGGCAAACACCCGATGGGTCTGCGACAGGCGCGGCAGCACATGGTGGCCGAAATCCGTCTCGCCGCGCTGGTGTGCCTCCTCCAGTGCGGACCTCAGCAGATCCGCGTTGAACAGATAATTTCCCATCGATGCGTAGGCGCGCTGCGGATCGTTCGGCATCGGCTTCGCCTGCGCGGGCTTTTCCTGGAATCCCTGGATTTTTCCCGCCGCATCGGTTTTGATGATGCCGAAGCTGGAAGCCTGGTCGAGCGGCACCGGCAGCGCGGCCACCGTGACGTCCGCCTCGTTCTCGCTATGGAAACGTACCATCTGCCGCACATCCATGCGATAAATATGGTCCGCGCCGAACACCGCCACCAGATCCGGGCGATGCATGTTCATCAGATTCAGGCTTTGATACACCGCGTCTGCCGTGCCGCCGAACTGCATATGTTCCTGCGTCATCTGCGGCGGCACCACTGTCACGAACTGCTCGGAGAACAGCGCGGAGACCGTCCACGCCTTGCGGATATGTTCGATGAGCGACTGCGGTTTGTATTGCACCAGCAAGTAGATTGAACGAATATCGGAGTTTGCCAGATTACTCAACACGAAATCGACGATGCGGTAGCGGCTGCCAAACGGCACCGCCGGTTTGCAGCGGTCTGCCGTCAGGGGCCGCAGGCGTGAGCCCTCGCCCCCCGCCATCACAAACGCCATCACCTTTTCGCGCCCCCGTCTTTCAAGCATCGCGGTTCTCCACTACTGTTCCCCTCATGGGTAATGTCTCCTACCCATTGTTTATAGCCAACGAAACAATAACGCATCCCCGAACATGAAAATCTGGCCTGGTAATTCCTACCCGCTCGGCGCCACCTGCGACAATGGCGGCACCAATTTCTCGCTGTTCTCGGAAGTCGCCGAGCGCGTCGAACTGTGCCTGTTCGACGAAGCGGGCCGCGAAACCCGCGTCGACCTGCCGGAGGTCAGCGGCCACTGCTGGCACGGCTACTTCCCTTCGATCAAGGCGGGGCAGCGCTACGGCTTTCGCGTGCATGGCCCGTGGCAGCCGCAAAACGGCCACCGCTGCAACCCCGCCAAGCTGCTGCTCGATCCTTACGCCAAAGCCATCGACGGCGACGTTCAGATGGACGAAGCGGTGTTTCCCTACCCCTTCGCCGAAGACCCGGACGTACGCAGCGATGCCGACAGCGCGCCTTTCATGCCCAAGTGCATCGTCCAGCAGCCTGCCTTCGATTGGGCGGGAGACCGCCTGTTGCGGCGGCCCTGGCACGAAACCGTCATTTACGAGCTGCACGTCAAGGGCTTTACCGCCCGCCACCCGGAGGTGCCGTCCGAACTGCGCGGCACCTATGCCGGTCTTGCGCACCCGGCATCGGTCGAGTACCTGAGGCACCTGGGCGTCACCGCCGTCGAGCTGATGCCGGTGCATTATTTTGTGCACGACAAGCACTTGACCGACCAGGGATTGCGCAACTACTGGGGCTATAACTCCATCGCCTACCTCGCGCCGCACACCGGCTACGCGGCCGACAAGCGCCCCGGCGCCGCCGTCGCCGAATTCAAGCAGATGGTGAAGGCGATGCACCAGGCCGGCATCGAGGTCATCCTCGACGTGGTCTACAACCATACCGCAGAGGGCAGCGAGTACGGGCCGGTGCTGTGTTTCGAGGGCATCGACAACGCGTATTACTACCGGCTGCTGGAAGACAACCGCAGCCGCTACATGGACTACACCGGCACCGGCAACAGCCTCAACATGCGCCATCCCCACGTGCTGCAGCTGATCATGGATTCGCTGCGCTACTGGGTGCTCGAGATGCATGTGGACGGCTTCCGCTTCGACCTCGCCGCCGCGCTGGCACGCGGACTGCACGATGTGCACCGGCTGTCCGCCTTCTTCGACCTGATCCAGCAGGATCCGGTGATCAGCCAGGTCAAGCTGATTGCCGAGCCGTGGGATGTCGGCGAAGGCGGCTACCAGGTCGGCAATTTCCCGCCCGGCTGGTCGGAATGGAACGACAAGTACCGCGACAGCCTGCGCGACTTCTGGCGCGGCCAGGACGAAACCCTGGCCGAGTTCGCCTACCGCTTCACCGGCAGCTCCGACCTCTACGCCGATGACTCGCGCAACCCGTACGCCAGCATCAACTTCGTCACCGCCCACGACGGCTTCACCCTGCGCGACCTGGTGTCCTACCAGGACAAGCACAACGAAGCCAACGGCGAGGGCAACCGCGACGGCACCGATGACAACCGCGCCTGGAACTGCGGGGTCGAAGGTCCCACCGACGATCCCGATATCCTTGTCCTGCGTGCGCGCCAGCAGCGCAATATCCTCGTCACCCTGATGCTGTCGCAGGGCGTACCCATGCTGCTCGCGGGGGACGAAATCGGCCGCACCCAGCACGGCAACAACAACGCCTACTGCCAGGACAACGAAATCTCCTGGCTCGACTGGGAACAGGTCGACCTGGCGCTGCATGCGTTCACCCGGCGACTGATCGCCTTCCGCCATGCCCACCCGGCGTTTCGTCGCCGCCGCTGGTTCCTCGGCCGCGCCATTCACGGCGCCGGCTGCGAGGACATTGCCTGGTTCACGCGCGAAGGCACGCAGATGAGCGAGGAGCACTGGGGCGAATGGTTCGCCAAAAGCCTCGGCATCTTCATCAACGGCGACACCATTCCCAACCCCAACACCCACGGCGACCCGGTAACCGACGCCAGTTTCTACCTGATCTTCAACGCCCACTACGAGACGCTGGTGTTCACCCTGCCCGGGAATCCCTGGGGCGAACGCTGGGCACTGCTGCTCGACACCGCGCGGGGCTGGATCGACGCGACGCCGCCGCTCCTGGCCGGCGCCCGGCTGGAAGTGGCGCCGCGATCCGTCGTGCTGCTGCAGCGCGCGGCCTGATCGGGCCTATTCGACGGGTGCGGACGGCTCGACGGGTGCAGGCGGCGGCGCCCGGTAGTCGATGGCCACCGTACCGAGGCGCGCATTCAGCCCCATCACCGGCACCATCAGCAGCCACTGCCCGGGCGCGGTCTCCTCGGCGGTGATCTGCTCCGCAGTCAGATAGCGTTCGGCATAGAGACTACCGAAGGCGACGCCCATATTCCTGCGATCGCTGGCCACGACGATCGAGCCGTCCGCCTTCGCCACCGTCACGCCCTCGAAGCCGTTCAGCTTCACCAGGTCGGACACGTACTGATCCACCTGATCCAGGTTGCCCGCCATCATTTCGCGACGGACCGCCCACGCCAACGGCACGCCGAACTGGTTGAGCGACTGCTTCACCAGCTCGGCCTGGCGGGCCTCGGCCTGCTTGCTCCATTCCGCGCGCTGGGCCGCCACGGATTCCTGCGCCTGTATCACGTCTTCCTGCACCTGTCTCACCGCGATGCCCTTGGAGACATAAAGCCAGCCGATGATGGCAATGCCGATTACGGCGACGACGATCGGCAGACGGTAGCGATGCCAGAATCCCGGTGCGCCAGACGCCTGTTCGTTCGGATCGATTTCAGTCATGTTGCTCCTCCTCAGGTAATGAATCGGGTCTTGGGTGCGTCCACAGCAACGCATAGGGAAACCACTCGAACACCTGTGCCGCCAGCAGGCCGTGCGCTTCACCCAGGGCCTGCATGGCGACGGTCTGCCCGGTCAGCACATTATCCCACTGCACGTGCATCCGCTCCGGCGGCAGTTCGACCCAGGTGTCGCCCCACACCGCGGCGCCGACCGGCACGCGGCCGTCCTCGCCCATGAGGCTGCCGAACAGGCGTGGCACCAGCACCACCAGGGTCTCGCCATTGCGCTGGCGGGCGAAGGCACACAGCTGTTCCGCGCGCGCGCCGTGGGTCTTGAGCGGCAGGTAGTCGCCGTCGCGGAACAGCACCTCGCATTCGCGACGCAGCGCCAGCGTCTTCCATGTCAGGTATAGCTTGATCTGCCCGTCCTGCACCCGTTCGAGCAACTCGCCCACGTACGCCGCCTCGCCGCGCTCGGCGCACGCGGCCCGGATCGCCTGCAGCGCCGCCTGTCGCTGCGCGTAGTCCACCGGCCGCCGGTTGTCGGGATCCACCAGGCTGAAATCCCAGAGTTCGTTGCCCTGGTAGAAGTCCGGCACGCCGGGCGAGGCCAGCCTGAGCAGCAGTTGCGCCAGGCTGGTGAAGACGCCCACGCGCGCGACCCGCTGCGCGAACGGCACGAAGTCGCGCAAAAACAGGTTATTCGGCTCGGGCGCCAGCAGCGCGCGGACGAAGTCGCCGGTCGCCGCTTCGTAGTCGGCGTTCGGATTGATCCACGAGCTGTTCACCTTGGCCTCGCGTACGGCCTTGGTCATGTAGGTCTCGGCCCGCTGCGCCAGCCCGGCCAGCGCGTCGGCATCCGCCGCCTCGAACGGCCATATTCCGAGCAGGGTCTGGTACAGCAGGTACTCGTCGTTGCGGCTGGGCGCGCGTTCGGCGTCCAGCCTGCGGCGCTTGCTGCGGTTGAGCTTGCTCCAGCGGGACAGCGCGTGACGCCACGCGTCCGGCATTTCCGAGAGCGCGGCAAGTCGCGCCCGCACGTCCTCCGAGCGCTTGCTGTCGTGGGTGGAACCGGCCAGCATGGCGTGCGGCCAGCGGCGCGCGCGCGCCTGGTTCTCGTGATGGAAGGCCGTCAGCGACACGCCGAAGCGATGCGGCTCGCTGCCGACCTCGTTCAGGGCCAGCAGCCGGGTGTACTGGTAGAAGGTGGTGTCCTCCACCGCCTTCGCCATCACCGGGCTGCTGTACTGCTGGAACTTCATGGCGAAGGCGCACGCCGCCTGCCGGTAGTCCTCGCTGCGGCCCTGCCCCTGGCGCGCCAGAAGGACGTCGCGGACGAAATCGAAAATGCTGGGGTCCGCAGCCGTGCTGCGCTTCTTCGCCACGCCAACCGCCCACTCCACGTAGCGGGCGTCGTCCGGCGTGGTCTCGCAGTCCGCGACGTAGGTGCGGTAGACCGGGAAGCCGGCGACGATTTCGGCCAGTGCGCCACGCAGGCTGTTGAAGGTAAAGTCGCAGGTACGGCGGTCCCCCTTGGCCAGCCGCGTCAGCTGGGTCGCCAGCACCTGCAGCTCGCCCGCCAGCGCAGTCTCCATGATCAGGTGCTTGTTGGTACGCACCATCTCGTCGAAATCCGGATGCGCACCGATGAAGCCCTGATAGATGCGGTTGAAATGGGCTTCGGCGGCGGCGTCGACGAACAGGCCGCCGCACGCCGCCGCGAAGTCGTAGCCGGTGGTGCCGTGAACCTGCCACGATTCCGGCAGATGCTCGTGGGCGGCAAGGATTTTCTCTACCACCAGGTACAGCGGCCGCGTGTTCTCTGCGTCCGTTTCGGGCGCCGCCGCCATCGCCTGGAGGCGCCCGAAATATGCCTTCGGGTCATAGAGGCCGTCCGGATGGTCGATGCGCAGCCCGTTCACGTAGCCGCGCGCGAGGAGTTCGCGCACCAGGCTGTGCGTGGCCTCGAACACCTCGGGGTTGTCCATGCGCAGCGCCGCCAGGTCGTTGATGTCGAAGAAGCGGCGATAGTTGATTTCGTCCGAGGCCACGCGCCAGAACGCCAGCCGATAGGCCTGGGCCTGCAGCAGTTCGTGCATCAGGTCGAAACCCTCGGCACCCGGCGCCGCGGCGCCGTTGAACGCCGTCACGTTCTCGTCGACGAACTGCGCGATGTCGGCATTACCCACATAAAGCGAGGCCAGATGGCGTTTGTGCATTTCCTTGTCGCGGGTGCGCTCGGCTACCGAATCCGCGTCCAGGCTGTCGCGTCCCGGCAGATGGCCGAAGGCCGTGACCAGCGACTGGAATTCCAGCAGCGCCGCATCCTCGGTTCCCAGGCGCGATTGCAGGCGCGCCAGGTCGTGGCTCAGGATGCGCGGGTACTCGCGCGGGTCCACCGGGAAGCGGTGCTCGTAATAGAAAACGCTGAAGGCGCCCTCCTCCAAATCGAATACGAGCCGGAGTTCGCCGCTTTCGAGCACGGCGCCGTAGTGGTCGCCCAGCACCGGTAGCAGCACCCGCCCCGGCAGTTCCCCGGCGATGGCATACCAGTCGATGTCGAAGTAGCCGGCGAAGCGGGAGGCCGGGCCGTTCTCCAGCACGTCCAGCCACCAGCTGTTGTCGGCGCCCATGATACCCATGTGATTGGGCACCATGTCGACGATCAGGCCCATGCCGCGATGCTTCAGTCCCGCGACGAACTGCTCGAAATCCTCGGCGTTGGCGATTTCCGGGTTGAGGCTGCTGTGGTCGGTGATGTCGTAGCCGTGGCGGCTGCCAGGGCGCGCTTTGAAAATCGGCGACAGGTAGCAGTGGCTGACGCCGAGTGCGTCCAGATAGGGCAGCAGCGCCGTCGCCTGGCGCAGCTTGAAATCGCGGTTCAACTGCAAGCGGTAGGTCGCGCGCGGAATCCACAGGCGCACGCCCTCCCCACTCCCGCCGCCGGCCGGGCCGGACACCTGGACCACCGGACGCGCCTGGCGCAACGCCGGCAGAAGGGCTTGCAGCCAGGGGCTGTCGTACCACGCCTCCAGGTCGAGCGGTACCTTCAGCCGCCAGTTCGGATAGACCGGCTCCACGGTGCCCGGCAGATTGGGCTGCTCATGCACGCCGAAGGCGTCTTCCAGCTGCACCAACAGCAGTTTTGACGGCGCGCGTGCCAGGTAGGTGTAGACCGCGGCCGCCAGCTCGGGCGTCATCTCGGGGAAAGCCACCGGCTGCATCCCGCTGCCGGGCGGCAGCACGCCCTCGCCTTCCAGCGCCACCAATAGCTGGGCGCGGTCTTCCGAGCGCAGGATCACTTGCTGGTTGCGCACCTCGTCGTCCGGAAACAGGTGCAGGCGGTCGCGCAGGTCGATGTCCAATCCCTGCCAGAAACCCGCCAGCGTCGGCAGGTCGTGGGTGGTCACTGCGGCTGCGGCATTCTCCGGATAGGCCTGTGGCGGCTGCAGTCGGCCGTTGTCCTGCCGCTCGAAATACAGCAGCCGCGTCGACAGCACATTCATCGGATGCAGGGCATCACGCACCGCGTCCGGCACCGTGCCGAGATCCTCGCCCACCACCAGACAGCGGTTACGCTGGCTTTCCAGCGCAAGGATGCCGAGCAGATCCTCGAACGGGTACAGCACGTAGGCGCCTTCTGCGATCGGCAGGCCGCGCGCCACCCAGAACAGGCGCTGCAGCCCCATCACGTGGTCCAGGCGCAGCGCGCCGGCGTCGTGCATGTTGGCGCGCAAGAGCTCGATGAAAGGCGCGTAGGCCGCGTCGGTCAGCCGGTGCGGGATCCATGGCGGCAGACCCCAGTCCTGCCCCATGCGGTTGATCAAATCTGGCGGCGCGCCGGTGCTGGCGCCGAGCGCGTAGAGTTCGCGCCGCCGCCAGGTGGCGGCGCCGCCTTCCGCCACGCCGACCGCAAGATCGAGCATCACGCCGATGCCGAGCCCCAGTTCCCACGAGCGGGTGCCGGCTGCGGCCAACTGTCCGGTCGCCTGCCACTGCAGGTATTCGAAATACGCCACCCGTTCCGGATGGGCCTCGCGGAAGGCTTCCACCTCGGCCGCGTGGGGATCGCGGTAGGCTTGCGGCCATACCGGCCAGCCCCACACCGCGCTGTCCTGTCCGTGGAAATGTTCCTGCAGCGCCTCGAACAGCGCCTGTTTGCGCAGGCCCTCGCCCTGCGTCGCCTGGAAGGCGCGAAAGCCCTTCGCCCGCTCGCTGTCGCGCTCGACGTGCTCGCTGCGGAAATGTTCATACAGGCGCTCGAGGACCTGCTTTTTGACCTCCGCTACGCCGCGGTAATCGACCTGGGCGACGGCGCGCAATGCGCGCAGCCGCGCCTGGAACTGCGGCACGCGCACCATCGCGCGAGCCTCTTCGCACTCGGCGAAATCGGCGATGGCCTCGACGTCGAGGTACAGCGTGTTGAAGAACGAGCGGCTGGAAGGACTGTAGGGGCTGGCGTGCTCGGGTGCATCCGGGAACAGGGCGTGCAGCGGATTGAGCAGCACGGTGCCGGCCCCGATCCCGGCGCAGAATTCGATCAGGTTGCGCAGGTCGCCGAAGTCGCCGATGCCCCAGTTGCGTTCGGAGCGGATGCCGTAGAGCTGAGCCGCGAAACCCCATGCGCGCCCCTCGCCCTGGATCGCCGGCGGCACGTAGCAGGTGGCGGGAGCGACGATGAGCGACATCCCGGCGGCCTCGCCCTGGCCGTCGGCGCGTTCGAGGATGAAGCGGTGATAACCCGGCTCCAGCGGCATATCCAGCGGCAGCACACGCCGCACGAAAGCCTGGCCGTCGAGATCGCAGTGTCCGGCCGCTTCCAGATCCGCCGGCACGCATTCGCCGTGGTCTTCGGCGCCCGACTCGCGCTGCAGACGCCAGCGAAACGCCTGTTTCTCTTCGGCCAGCGCCAGCCTGATGGCGATGCGATGCGGCAGCGCCGGCTCGCGTACCACCCGCACCGGCGGCAGCGGCCGCGTCCACTCGCGCCGGTCCAGCGCCCGCAGGGATGCCGCCACCTCGTCGTCACTGTTCGCCGGCAGCCCCATGGCCTCGAGCAGAGCACGCCGGGTCACGTCGGGCGTGCGATGGAATCCGTCCCAGATGTCGTGGTAGCCGGGCAGCACGCCAACGCGCTCGCACAGTTGGTCAAGCAGTGTGCTCATGGCGATTCCTCCAGCGTCCACAGCACCGACCATGGCCCCAGCATGCCCTGCCCCGTCGCCTCCAGGGCGAACAGCATTTCCCCGGGCGGGGCGGCGGCAGCGACCGGCTTGCCGGACAGGTTCGCCAGCAGCCGCAGCGTCGAGCCGTCGCCGAGGCGCCATTCCACCCGCAGGCCGGCGGCAGCGAATGTCTCGAACGCGCCGGCGTGGCCAGCCATACCGTGCAGCCGCGGCACGACGATTTCCCGGCGCAGCCGCAGCAGTTTCCGGTAATAGGCCAGCCAGCCCGTCCGTTCCGGGTCGCCGAGCGAATCCCAGTCGAGCTTCGAGGCAGCAAAGCTTGCGGGCTCATTGGGGTCGGGAATCGCTGCCTGTGTCGCCGTGTCGGTGAAACGCGCGAACTTGCGAAACTCACGCCGCCGTCCTTCGGTCACCGCCGCACGCAGGTCGCCACCGAAGTCGCAGAAAAACTGGAACGGCGTCGTCGCCGCGAACTCCTCGCCCATGAACAGCATCGGGACGGCCGGCGCCAACAGATAGACCGCAACCGCCGCGCGCACCGCAGCCGCCGGCGCGAGCTGGCCGATGCGCTCGCCGAATGCGCGGTTGCCCACCTGGTCGTGATTCTGCAAAAAGCTCACGAAGGCCTGCGGCGGCAGCTGCGCGCTCGGCTCGCCGCGCGCGCTGCGGTCGCGGTAGGCCGAAACCTCGCCCTGGTAGGCAAAGCCTTCGGCGAGGCAGCGCCCGAGATGGCGCGCGGGTGCATCGGCATAGTCCGCGTAATAGCCATCGGTCTCGCCGGTCGCGAGGACGTGCAGCGCGTGGTGGATGTCGTCGTTCCACTGCGCGGCGTAGCGTCCCGCGCCCAGATGGCGCGCCTCGTTGGCGTCGTTTTCCAGGATCAGGTGGACGCGGCGCTCGGGGCCGAGCGCCGCGTGCACGCGCGCCGCCAGTTCGGTCAGGATGTGCGGCGCGGAGTCGTCGATGATCGCGTGCACCGCATCCAGGCGCAGGCCGTCGAAGTGGTATTCCGTGAGCCAGTACAGCGCGTTGTGAATGAAGAACTCGCGCACCGGGCGGCTGTCCGCGCCATCGAAGTTGATCGCCGCGCCCCACAGCGTGTGGTGGCGTTCGGTGAAAAATTTTCCGGCGTAGACATGAAGGTAGTTGCCCTCCGGTCCGAAGTGGTTGTAGACCACGTCGAGCAGCATCATCAGGCCGCGCGCGTGCGCCGCCTGCACCAGCGCCTTCAAGTCTTCCGGCCGGCCGTAGCGGCTGTCCGGCGCGAACAGCAGCGCACCGTCGTAGCCCCAGTTGCGCGCCCCCGGGAAATCCGCCACCGGCATCAGCTCGATCGCCGTCACCCCCAGTTCGACCAGATAGTCCAGCCGCTCGATCACGCCGGTGAAGGTCCCCTCCGGCGAGAAGGTGCCGACGTGCAGTTCGTACACCACCGCTTCTTCCCACGGCCGTCCGCGCCATGTCGCATCCTGCCAGTCGAAGGCCGCCGGGTCGATCACCTCGCTCATGCTGTGTACATCGTCCGGATTGAAGCGCGAGACCGGGTCCGGGACGTGCAGGCCGTCGTTGACCTCGAACCGATAACGCGTCCCGACCCCGACATCCGGGACGACGAGCTCGAACCAGCCGTCGCCGCAGGCAGTCATCGACAGCACCGGTTCGTGCGGCACGTCGGCGATGCACAGGCCCACCCGCTCGCAGCCGGGCGCCCACAGGCGGAATTGCACACCGCCCGGCGTGATCCGCGTTCCGAATGGCATGTCGTGGCGTCGTGTCGTCAAGCCCATGCTCCCTTCAGCGCTGCGCCACCTGGGTCAGGCGCCGCATGGCGCCGACGATGCCGGTCGAATGATGCACGAGTGCGTCGCTCACCTGCAGGATTGCCTTTTTTGCGAGGAACAGCGTTATCAGCGCCTCGGCGGTCGCAGGCTCGGCCGGATAGGACGGATGCCCGGACATCGCCCGCCGGTAGCTCTGGAAGAACGCCCGGCGCGCCGCCCGTTCCCAGTCGTCGACATGGCGCTGCAGCGCCGCGCCCACCTCCGGCGAACCGCTGGCCACCTCGTCCAGCGCGGCGGTCCCGGCCTCGCCCAGGGAGAGCAGCATGCCCGCCACATCCTGCAGCGGCGTGTGCTTGCGCCGCCGCTCGGTCCAGCTGCGTCCCGGCGCCCCGCCATAGTTGGCGATCAGAAAATCGTTGTTCACCAGCCAGGCCTGGCCGAGGTGATAGTTGCCGTGGCAGCGCGTCTTCATCGCATCCAGCCGCAGGCTGGCCGGCCGCACGATGCGCTGGTAGAGCTTCGGCCTTGCCGCTTGCAAATCAAGGCCAATGGATTGCGCCGCGTCCGGCAACTGCGACAATGCCTGATCCAGACGTTCGTACATCGCCTCCATCTCGTGCTGCACCGTCTTGACCCAATCGGCGATGTCCCCTGCGTCGACGGGCTCGCTGCCGAAGGCACCCGCCTCGTCGGACAGGGCCAGCGCCTGGTGAAATTGCGCCGTGCGCTGGCCGAGCGTCTTCATCAGCGCCAGGTAGGCACTGTGGCGGACATCCGACGGTTGCTCGGGCCTGCTGCGATGCACATCCAGATGGCGCTCCAGATAATCCAGCGTATACGCCCAGGCGTTGCCCTGGTTTTCCATATAGCGCTCCAGGATCGACACGGTCGAGCGTTGCTCCTGCGCGTCCCTGTATTCCGCGGTGCCGGCCAGTTGGGGCACATGGGAGAAATGCGCTATTTCGGTCAGGAAACGCGACATTTCAAGTTCCGGGTGCATGCCTTCCAGCAGCCAGCGATACCCCTTCAACACCAGCTTGTTGTCGAAATTCACCCGCAGGCGTCCATGCTCGGAAACGCTGCGAACAATGTCTGCCGCCGCCGGGCAGGAGAATCCTGCAAAAACGCCGATCGCATTGAATTCGAGTTTTCCATCGTCAAGGTCGATCGTCTCGCCCCGTTCCATCGCCGACACCACGGCGCAGCAGAAGCGGTCGTCCCAGAAGGCGTCGAACAGCACGCCGACGCGCGCGCGCCGCCGCACCTTGGCCAGGGTGGCGTGCAGTAGCGCAGCGACACGGCCTTCGTCCTCGTCTTCCCAGGCCAGCGCCAACGGAATGGCGTAGCGATGAATTTCGCCGCCGGCAAGCGCGACCGAGACTGTCGCCAGCAGCCAGCTGCACGACTCCACGGACCACTCGCGCGTCGTGTCGAACGCGTATTTCTCGACCGCCGCGTCGCGATCCGCGAACCATGGCTGCGCGTGCAAATAGCGCGGGATGATCTGGCGCTCGAGTTGCTCGCGTGCGCGCCGCGCCATCAGCTGGTTCACGCCCTCGCTGTCTTCCGTGCGCGCGAACAGCGTGCGCCAGCCGCTGTCCACCAGCACCAGCACCGGCAGGTCCGGCGGCACCGCGCGCTCCTCGTGCCAGGACGGCGCCTCGACGTCGGTCGCCAGGCGGAAGGAATAGAAGCCATACCCGCTGAGGGTGAGCAGATAGAGCAGATCGCCGATCGGCGGAAAGCGGCTGCGGCCCATCAATTCCACCGGCACCCGCTGCCTGAAAGCGGACAGGTCCAGTTCCACCGCCTGCGGCGCGCGCGACAGATTGGCCACGCACAGGATCGTCTCGTCTTCGTGCTCGCGCAGGTAGGCGAGGATCTTGCGGTTGCCGGGCCGCAAAAAACGCAGGCTGCCACGGCCGAAGGCGCGGTGCGCGCGGCGCATGGCGATCAGACGCCGGGTCCAGTTGAGCAGCGAGGACGGATTGCGATGCTGCGCCTCGACGTTGACCGCGCCGAAGCCGTAGACCGGATCGTCGATCGGCGGCAGGAAAAGCCGCGCCGGATCGGCGGTGGAAAACCCGCCGTTGATGCCGCGGTCCCACTGCATCGGCGTGCGCACGCCGTTGCGGTCGCCGAGCCGGATGTTGTCGCCCATGCCGATCTCGTCGCCGTAGTAGAGGATCGGCGAGCCCGGCATGGTCATCAGCAGCAGATTCATCAGTTCGATGCGATGGCGGTCGTTGTCCAGCAGCGGCGCCAGCCGGCGGCGGATGCCGAGGTTGAGGCGCGTCTGCGGGTCGCTGGCATAGGTCTGGTAGAGATAGTCGCGCTCGCGGTCGGTCACCATTTCCAGCGTCAGTTCGTCGTGGTTGCGCAAGAACACCGCCCACTGGCAGCCGTCCGGAATGTCCGGCGTCTGCTCCATGATTTCGATGATCGGATGGCGGTCCTCCTGCGCGATCGCCATGTACATGCGCGGCATCAGCGGAAAGTGATAGGCCATGTGGCACTCATCGCCGTCGCCGAAATACTCGCGCACGTCCTCCGGCCACTGGTTCGCCTCCGCCAGGAACATGCGGTTCGTGTAGTGGCGGTCGAGTTCGGCGCGCATCTGCCGGATCACCGCGTGCGTCTCCGGCAGGTTCTCGTTGTGGGTGCCCTCGCGCTCGCACAGGTAGGGCACCGCGTCCAGCCGCATGCCGTCGACGCCGGCGTCGAACCAGAAGCGCATCGCCTTCATCAGCGCCTTGAATACATGCGGATTGGCGAAGTTGAGGTCGGGCTGGTGCGAAAAGAAGCGATGCCAGTAATACGCCTGCGCGGTCTCGTCCCAGGTCCAGTTCGATTTTTCCGTGTCGGTGAAAATAATGCGCGTGCCGGCGTACTTCGCGTCGCTGTCGCTCCACACGTAATAATCGCGCTTGACCGATCCGGGCGGCGCCCGCCGCGCCGCCCGGAACCAGGGATGCCGGTCCGAGGTGTGGTTGATCACCAGTTCGGTGATCACGCGCAGGCCACGGCGATGGGCTTCGTCGATGAAGGTCCGGAAATCCGCCATCTCGCCGAAGTCCGGATGGATGTTGTGATAATCGGAAATGTCATAGCCGTCATCGCGTCCCGGTGACGGATAGAACGGCAGCAGCCACAGCGTGTTCACCCCCAGTTCCTGCAGGTAATCGAGCCTGGCGATCAGCCCGGGGAAATCGCCCACGCCGTCGCCGTTGCCGTCGAAAAATGCCTTGACGTGCAGCTCGTAGATGATCGCGTCCTTGTACCAGAGTGGGTCTTCTTCCATGGGCCCTTTTTGTTCCGCGTTGAAGTGCCGGGCATTTATGCCTGCTGCCGGGCGAGTAATCGGACTATTAAGGATAGATGCTAATGCGCGTCTGTGTTTGAGCGCCGACTAAGTCTTGAGTGTACACGCTACGAGGGATTGCTCTCCCTCGCCGATGTGGTCTCGCTCGAGCGTGATGCTTCAGGGTTTTTCCAGCATGTGTTTCAGGCGCAGCGCATCGAGGGCTGCATGGCCTTGCTGGTCGTTGTCGAAATAGCAATACACCGCCCTGCCCTGCCTGATCCAGGTAGAGAAGGCACCCGCCCAGCCCGCCAGCATGCGGTTGTCGTAGCGGCCCTGGTAGGCGGCAGCCGGACCGTGCAGGCGCACGTAGACAAAATCTGTCGTGACATATTTGGGCGACACCTGCCCGCCCAGGTCGTAGATGCAAAAGGCGGCATCGTGTTTTTCGAGCAGACGCCGCACGGATCGGTCGAACCAGCTCGGGTCGCGGAATTCGAAGGCATAGCGATGGCGCCGGTCGAGGCTGTCCAGAAACGCCTCCAGCCGCGCAGGGTCGGCATTCCAGCGGGGCGGCAGCTGGAACAGGATAGGGCCCAGGCGGTCGCCCAGCCGGTCGACGGTCTGCAGGAAGGGGGGCGCGGTTTCATGCGGATCCTTGAGCTTCTTCATGTGGGTGATGTAGCGGCTGGCCTTGGCGCTGAACACGAAGCCGGCGGGCACCGCATCGCGCCACTGGTCCACGATCGCCGCCGCCGGCAAGTGGTAGAAGCTGGTGTTGATTTCCACGCTGGAGAAGCGTCCGGCGTAATGGGCGAGCCTTTTCCCGGCGGCAAGCCCCTCCGGATAGAGCGGCCCTTCCCAATGGTCGTAGGACCAGCCCGAGGTGCCGATATGGAGATGGTTCATGGTCTAGACGAAGGGCACGCGCGAGCCGTCCATTTGTTCGACTATATTGGTCAATGACTTGCTGCAACGCGCGGCAGTGGCCACGAGGAGGACACCATGTCAGTCGCCAAAATCATCGAAATCAGTTCCGAATCCACCAGCAGCTTCGAAGACGCCATTCGTCTTGGCATTGAGACCAGCGCCAAGACCGTGCGCAACATCCAGAGCGCATGGGTGAAGGAACAGTCGGTCGTCGTCGAGAACGGAAAAATCGTGAAATACCGGACGGTCCTCAAGGTCACTTTCGTCCTCGAGTAATGCCGCAGCGTGTCCCTCGGGCCACGCTTGCCGCACATCAGGCCAAACCTGAATTTCCACGCTTCAAGCACGGCTGGCCGCTTCGCGCTGCCGCTCGTGCGACACCAGCTTCGCCAGTTCGGTCATTTCCTCCGCCAGCAGGCTCAGCAGATCGTCCAGCGTGAGGATGCCGACCAGACCCCCGTCACGGTCGACCACCGGCATGCGCCGCACGCCCTTGCCGCGCATGTAGCGCAGCGCCTCGAACAGGCCTTCGCTTTCGCGCACGGTCGCCACTTCCGGGCCCATGATGTCGCCCACCTTGAGCACGTCCGGATTCACCCCCGCCGCTACCACCTCCACCACGATGTCGCGGTCGGTGACGATGCCGACGGGATGCCTGCGGCCGTTTCTTTCCTCGACTACGACCAGATCGCCCACGTGATGCTGGCGCATCAACTGCGCCGCGTCCACCACCGAAAGCGCCTTCCTCGCAATCACCACCTCACGGTTGCAAATTTCGCCCACTGCCATGTCGTGCTCCTTGTTTCAACGGGCCTGCTATTCAAGATAGCCGACGCCTGGAAATCAGTTGGCACGATGCAGGGGGGTGCGGCGGTGGCCGCCGAAGATGGCGGTACGGTCACGGGGCGGGCATTGAGGCGCATCCACCCACTTTGTCGTTGCGAGCGTAGCGAAGCAATGACCAAAAAAAGTAAAGGAGCAGCCTCGCAACAAAAACTCTGCGATGCCGCCCCTTTAATTCTGGTCGGAGCGCGGTAGGTCAGCGCACATACAGCGGGTTGCGCTGGTGACCCGCTTTGAGCGTTGTCAGCGGCCGATACGTATGGTGTCCATCGATCCCAACACGCCGAAAACCTGCAACAGCCATATCACGACAACAATGACGACGACGATATTCAGGATGTTTTTGATCTTCCGATCCATGGGTATGTAGGTATTGACGAGCCAAAGCAGCACGCCAACCACGATCAAGACGATGACTAAGTTAATCAGAGGCATGCGGATTCTCCTGTGAGCGCATTAAAAATTGCCAGGGGCACTGACAGAATAGTTTAGATGCGGCTAGATGCTACCTCTTCCCTCTTTCTTGCTTTATAGCCGATCGTAAGCGGCGTCTTCGTCGTTGCCCCACAACGGCGCGAAACGTGTCTCGCTCGCAGACGGCGGCGTGCGACTCAACCCGGCTTGACCGCCTGATATTCCGCCAGGACTGACAGCGCACGGCTTTCGATGTGCCGTCTCACGCCCGTGAAACCCGCATTCTCCAGCGTGTCGAGCACCCCGCTCGGCGGCACGCAGGCTTCGATGGTGTCCCAGTAGTAGCGCCACAGTTTGGCCGACTCGGTGCTGCTGCCGGCCAGGCGGGCCAGCACCGGCACCACGCCGCGCATGTAGATCTTGAGCAGAGCCTGGCTCCAGGCGCGTTCCGGTTTGGTGATCTCGAGCAGGCACAGGCGGCCGCCGGGCTTGAGGACGCGATGGAATTCGCCGAAGGCGACCGAGAGGTCGCTGATATGGCGCAGCGCGTAGCCCATGCTGAGAAAGTTGAAGCTGGCATCGGGAAACGGGATCGCCTCCGCCCGCCCCTCGATGAGCTGGACGCCGGGCAGGTTGGCGCAGGCCATCATGCCGGCGCTGGGATCGACGCCCACCACCAGGGCGGGATCGCCCACCAGCGTCACCGCTTCGCGCGCCATCAGGCCGGTACCGACACCGATGTCGACGATACGCATGCCGGGTTTCAGCCCCGCCCGCTGCAGCGCCTGGTTGCGGTACCAGGGCCCGCTGCCCAGCGCCAGCAGACGGTCGATGCGGTCGTAGTCGGCGGCGGTGCGGTCGAACAGATTGCCGACGAAACCGCGCCGTTCCTGTTCGCTGGCGTAGTAGCCGGTGAGGGGCGGATGCGGGGCGTGCACCGTCTGCGCGGACGAATCGGGGGTAGTTTTCATGGGAGGGTTGACCGGTGAATGTTCAGGCGCCGCAGCAGCAGAAGCGGCAAGCGCAGCAGGAAACCCAGCATCAGCCGGAGGTGCATCCAGGTGAGCAAGGTGTTGTCGCGCAGGTAATTGAAGTGGGAAACGCCACCTTCGTCGGCGCGCAGGTATTTCACCGGCGCGGGCAGGTTGATCGGGTGCACGCCGCGCCAGCACAGGCGCACCACAGCTTCGGGGTCGAAGTCGAAGCGGCGCATCCAGCGCTGGCTGCGCATCACCTGACGCAGGGGGTCGATCGGGTAGACGCGAAAGCCGTAAAGCGAATCGCCGATGCCCGCCCACAGGGTTTCCAGATTGGCCCAGCCGTTGGAAATCTTGCGGCCCTGTACCCGCAGCGCGGGGGCGTCGGCATCGAACACCGGCTTGCCGAGGATCATCGCCTCGGACGCCCGCTGCGAGGCGGCCATGAAGGCCGGGATGAGGTCGGCCGGATGCTGGCCGTCGGCGTCCATGGTCAGGGCGTGGGTGAAACCCTGCCGCGCGGCGAGGTCCAGGCCGTGCAGCACGGCCGCGCCCTTGCCGCCGTTTTGGGGCAGCACCAGCACCTTCAGGTGAGCGTCGTTCGCCGCCATGTCCTGCAGGCCTGCGGCGGTATCGTCGGTGCTGCCGTCCACCACCACCCACACCGGCGCCCACTGGGCGCGGGCGGCGCGCACCGTCTCGTAGACCTGTGCCCCCGGGTTATAGCTGGGGATCAGCACCAGATGGCTGGCGGAGGCGTTCACGTCCATCAGGTGGGCCGCGCTGCGCCGGATTCCGCGGCCTGCGGGGCATCGGGCTGCAGGAAACGCGGTGCATCGCGTAGTTCATCGATGAAGTAGCGTTCCAGTTCCCCAGTAAAGGGCCCGGCCTTTACCGGCGGATCGAAGCGGCGGCCGAGTCGGATGCGATAGGTGATCGGCATCGGTGGGCGGCGGAACAGCGGCCAGCCTTTGCCGAGGTAGCCCGAGTCGGTCTCGATGAACACAGTCTGGATCGGCACCCGGGCCCGGCTGGCGATGAGCGCGGTGGTGCCCTTGCAGGCGTTGATCGGCCAGCGGGTGGTACGGGTGCCTTCGGGGAAGAGCAGCAGGTGGCTGCCATTCCGCAATTCAGCCACGGCCTGCCTGATCATGCTCAGCTGCGCGTCGTTGCGGATGTAGCCGGCCAGGCGGGCGCCGGCACCGAGGAAGACGTTGTCGAAGATGTCGGCCTTGATGATGCAGGCCATGTTGGGCAGGCGCGAGATAACCATCAGGGCATCGAGCAGGCAGGGGTGGTTGGGGGCGATGATCAGCGGGCCTTGGCCGCGCAAGGCATCGAGTTCGGTAAGGTCGAAGCGGCAGGCCCCGATGAGGGCGAGCGCGCCAATGTAGAGGCGCGTACAGAGGGTGGCGGCCCAACGCCCAAGCGGGTCGGCCCAAGGTTTCGGCAAGACGTGATAAAGGGGTACGGCGAACAGCGTCCAGGTCAGGGAAATCGTGCCGAGTAGCCCCAGACCGAACCACAGTGCGAAATATTCGTAGAGCCGATGCAGCCAGCGCCGCGGCAGACTGGGCGGCGAAGCCAGGCTTGTGTTCACTCGGCCGCCTCGACGCGGGTGGACGATTCGCCGAGGATCCAGGCAATGCCGACGCCAGCGGTAAAGTAATTTTCACTCTTGACCAGCGGGCTGTCGGCGAAGACGGCGCCCTTGAGGGTATCCTGGCGCACAAACGCGCCCAGCCAGTATTTCGGGTAACGCTTCGACAGCGACATCAGGAACTGGCTGCCGGCGTAGCCGCCCTTGGCGTCGAAGGCCGGGCGGTCTGCGGTGGCGTATTGCGGCGCCACCGAATAGAAATAGTCATGGTTGCGTTCCGAGCCATATATCGGTCCGGCGAGCAGCCCCAGATTCCAGCCGGGAAGCCCCGCGACATCGACGATGTCGAGGTTGAGGCGCGGCGAGAATACCCAGCCGACCTCGTTCATTTCCCCTTCCACGGCGACGGCGGGGCGTATCGGCAGGCGCAGGTCCAGCCGGGTGCGCCGGTCGGGGGTGCGCCACAGGTTGAGGTTGAGCGAGGGGCCGAATTCCACCGTCGGCTGCAGATCGGGCATGCCCTGGCGCGCCCGGTTGTCGTCGCTGTTCACCGGCAGCGAGGCGCCGAGGCTGAGATTGAGTTCGATGCGGTCGTTGCCGAACAGGGTGCCGCGAATGCCCTGCCGGTCCGCCTTGAGAAACTCGCCGCGGTAGATGAGGTAAGGGAACGGGATGGCGTAGAGGCTGGACTGGTCCGAACCGCGATAGTCCGGAAAAAACAGGGCGCTGATGCCGACGCCAAGTTCCCACAGGGGCTTTTCAGTCGCGCAGGCATGGCCGGAATGAAGGCCGGCGAGCAGCAGCGCGGCAAGCGGGATCAGGCGGAGGTGGAGCGACATGGCATGTCCGCTGTTGGAATATCCGCCTGTCCGGAGCCGATGGCATGGCCGCCCGAGGCCTCGACTTCGACCAGCAGCTCGGCACGACAGACGTCGGCTTGCAGGAACACCACCGACACCGGGGCGCCGATGAATTGCGCCATTTCGCGGCGCACCGTGGCCAAGTCTTCAGGGCGCCGGACATAGACCGTGTAGGCAAACTGGTCGAGACGGAAGCCGGCAGCCGGCGCCTGGCGGTTGGCCTCGGCGACGATGGCCGCGATGTTGTGCAGGCACTCCCGCGTCTGCGCCGCCACATCGCCGTGATGCAGGGTTTGATGGCCGACGATGCTGGCGGTGCCGGAGATGAACAGCATGTCGCGCCCTCCCAGCCTGACCAGCCCCGCGCGGGAGAAGGTCGGGCTGCGCGGCCCGTACTGGCTGGGATAATGATAGGCACTGAGCTGGCGCGGATTCTCGACGCCGACCACGTTCACCCGCGCCGCCAGGAAGGCAATCTGGAGGCCGCCGCCGGCGGAGCCCAGGGCGCAGGCGGCGGGCACATTGTCGACGACCGAGCGGCCATGAGACAGGAAGGCATCCTGACGGCCGATATTGAACTGACGGTAGCGCTCCATGGCGTGGCTTTCCCGGTTGATCGCGGGGAAATAGTTCCAGACGCGCAGGACGGTGCGATAGCCGCGGGCTTCAAGCAGCTCGAAGATGGCCTGGTAGGCCGCTTCCGTGGCGGCCTGCAGGGGTGCGCGCGCATCATCCGGCACGGCCTCGTCCAGACTCATGCAGCCGTACAGCAGCGTGTCGCCCTGACGGTAGCGGATGGGGCCATGCCGGCCAGACGTCAGGGGCTCCGCGCAATGCCAGACTTCGCAGATCGCCTCCTCCCCGGCCGGCAGGCTCATGTCCACGGCCAGCAGCGGCAGCCCTGCCCCATCGAGCGGGCGGGCGGGATGGGAAAAGCAGACGCCGCCCAACACACTGCCCTGGCCACTCAGGCGGGAAAGCCGGGACGCGGGCAGAACCTCCAGCCGCAGAGTCGCTTCCGCAAGCATCATTGGCGGCCGGCCGGGATATTCAGCCAGCGCCGCGTCCTGGCCGGAGCGTTGAGGGAATCGATTGCCTTGAACGCCGGCAGCGCGGCGGCCGCCGACCCGTGTGGCATGGAATCGTGCGACATGAGGCTTCCCCTGGGTGATGGTTGCACTGCGAAAGGCCCTGTCCGCATGAACTGAAAAACCAGGCAATTTTACCTAAACAAACGTCGTTGCTGGGGGTATTCGCCCGTTCCGGTGTTGGGCTGGCAGGCTGCTAGGCTTAATCTGACCCGCAAATCCGGCGAGAACCGCCCATGACGGCCGAACGAATCGAGACCCTGTGTTATGCCGTGCGCTGGCAGGTGCTGCTGAAGTACCTGGGTATGCTCGGCGTCGTGCTGGCAGCGCTGAACAGCGTGCCATTCGCGGTCGCCGCGCTGCTCGGCGAATTCACGGTGGCCGGACGCTACGCCATGATGCTGGTCGCGCTGCTGGCGTTGGCCGTGCCGCTGGCGCGCATGGCGGCTCCCGACCGCCTGCAGGTGAACGAGGCGCTGGCGGTGGTGGGGCTGGTGTTTATTCTCGGCTCGCTGGTGATGAGCTATCCCCTTGGCGCGGCCGGCGACAGCTGGCTCGATGGCTGGTTCGAGGCGGTTTCCGGCATCACCACCACCGGCCTTAGCACCACGGCCTCGGTAGAGGACAAATCCCGCGCGTTCCTGTTCGCCCGTGCCTGGATGCAGTGGTACGGCGGCCTCGGTATTGTGATCCTGTCGCTGGCCCTGTTCCTGCACAACGGCGTGGCCGGGCGGCGGCTGATGGACACCGAAGCCACCGGCGACACCCTGGTTTCCACCACGCGCACCTATGCGCGGCGTATCGGCCTGGTGTACGCGGTGCTCACGGTGTGCGCGGTGCTCGGCATCTGGCTGGCGGTCGGCGATGGCTTCGTTGCGCTGGCGCACGGCCTGAGCGCGGTCGCCACCGGTGGCTTTTCCACTTTCGATGACAGCCTGGCGGGGCTGGAGCCCGCTGCGGCCGCGGCGATCATGGGCTTCTCGTGGCTGGGAGCGGTGTCCTTGCCCCTCTACTCCCTCGCCTGGCAGAAAGGCCCGGCCAGCCTCTTCCGGGATCCCGAGTTGCGTGCGTTGATCGTTGCCACCGCGCTGCTGGGCACGCTGCTTTACCTGTGGATGCCGACGGGCGGCGGCCGGCTGGATGCGCTGCTCATGGGCATGAGCGCCCAGAGCACGGCCGGGTTCTCCACGGTGGCTGTCAGCGACCTTGATGATGCCTCCAAGCTCGCCATGACCGGCGCCATGCTGATCGGCGGCAGCGTCGGCTCCACCGCCGGCGGCTTCAAGCTGCTGCGGCTGCTGCTGTTGCTGCGACTGCTGCAACTGGTCCTGATACGCACGGCCGCGCCGCGCCACGCGGTGATTGACGTGCGGCACAGCGGGCAGCAGGTGGATGACACGGACCTGTGGCGCGCCATGCTGCTGATAGTGATGTTCGCGCTGCTGGTTTTTCTGTCGTGGCTGACCTTCGTCGCCCACGGCTATCCGGCGCTGGATGCCTTGTTCGAGGTGGCCTCCGCAAGCGGCACGGTCGGGCTGTCGACCGGCATTACCCGGCCGGATCTGGAGCCGTTTCTGAAGGCCGTACTATGCTTCGATATGTTGGCCGGGCGGATGGAAATCTTTGCGCTGCTGGTGGTGCTGTATCCGGGCACCTGGTTCGGCAAGCGATCGGGGGCGTTATGAGGGCGGTATTCGTAGGGGCGGGATCGCTGGCGGTGATGACTGCACGTCACCTGCTCAAGCGCGGCCACGAGGTGGTCATGATCGATTGGAACAAGGATCGCATCGATGCGCTTGCGGAGGAGATGGACTGCGGTTTTCTGCACGGCGACGGCAGCAAGCCGGCACTGCTGCGCGAAGCCGATCCGTCAACGACCGATTTCCTGTTCTGTCTCACCGGAAACGACCAGACCAACATCCTGGCGAGCCTTGCCGGCCGCTCTCTCGGCTATGGCCGGGTGGTGCCGAAGATCGACGACCCGGAGTTCGAGCACCTGTGCATCGAGCTCGGCCTCGAGGACGCGATCATTCCGGCGCGGACCACCGGCCGCTATCTCGCGGACATGTTCGAGGGCCATGACCACATGGAGATCATCGCGCTGGTCAAGGACGAGGCGCGGGTGTTCTCCTTCGTCGCCCGCGAAGCGGACGAGAAGCCCATCGATGAGCTGGATCTTCCGCGGGACAGCCGGGTGATGTTCCTGTACCGGGATGAGAAATTCATGCTGCCGGAGCCGGACAGCAAATTAAAGCGGGGCGACGAGGTCATGATCGTCACCCACAGCAGGAACATCGAAAAACTGCACGAGCGCTGGCGCGCCTGAGCGCCAGTTTCGGGCGTAAAAGCCCGTTCCCCTGCCCCGGTTCGCATTTCGGCGAGAAGAGCGCGCAACGCGCATTCGGACAGCTTGGTCTACGCTGAACCTGTACGCTCATCGTGCAACGGAGACAGCCATCCAGGCGACGAGAACCGCCGTAAGGGCTCGCCAAAATGAATGATTTATCGTCTCCCTAAAGAATCGGCAAAGAATCGGCAGATGACGAAATCGACCTTGAAGAAATCACCCGGCAGCCGTATCCAGTCGCCCTTGTGGGCGATTGCGGCCAGCATCCTGTTCGTCGCTGCGACGCTCGCCCTGTTGATCCATTTCGGCGCGCACGAGCAGGTGCTGCACCTGCTGCGGTGGTTCGATGCGCAGGGCGCGTGGGCGCCGCTGCTGTTCATCCTGATCATGGCGGCGGTGGTGATACTGGTGCTGCCGGGGGTGCTGTTCACCACCGGCGCCGGGTTTGTGTTCGGCGTCGTGGAAGGATCTATCTACGTGGTGGCGGGCACGACGCTCGGGGCGACGCTGGCCTTCCTCATCGCACGCTATCTGTTCGGGCAACGCGCCAGACAGTTCGTCATGGCCCGCAGCCGGCTCCGGCTGGTGAGCGACGAGCTGACGCCGTACGGATGGAAGATCGTTCTGCTGACGCGCCTGATCCCGTTCTTTCCCAGCAAGCTCTCCAACTATTTTTTCGGGCTGACGCCATTTTCTCTGCGTGGGTACGTCGGCGGCTCGCTGCTGGGCTTCATTCCCTTCTCGGTCAACAACGTGTATCTCGGCTCGATCGCCGCCGATCTCTCCACCCTCGGCGCGCGCAGCGCGGACCGCTCGCCACTGGAATGGACGCTTTACGGCGCCGGCTTCGTCGCCGCCGTGCTCGCGGTCGTCATCCTCAGCCGGCTCGCGCGCCGGGCGCTGACCCGCTATGCTGAACAAGGCGCGATCGAGGAGGACTTGCCGTGAGCTGGATGAAATGGCTGCCCTGGCGCTTTGTCGTGCGATATGCTGCGCGTCGCCAGGGCTTCCTGGACCCCATTGCCCTGCTGGCGCGGCTGCACAGCTTTGCCCAGCCGTCCGAAGTGGGCGAGCCGATCGAATTGCTGCGCGCCGGCGTAGTGTTCCACGCGCGCGGCCTGATCAACAGCCGGGTCATCCAGCACAACCTGGACTGGGTCTGGCCCTACTGGATCGAACGCCAGTTCGATCCGCTCGACGTGTCCTTCATCCCGCGCGCCTTCTCCATCACCCATGTCAATCTCACCCACC
Organism: Thiobacillus sp.; assembly: GCA_035530575.1. GTDB lineage: Bacteria > Pseudomonadota > Gammaproteobacteria > Burkholderiales > Thiobacillaceae > Thiobacillus. Next base: position 90,858 of record DATKUP010000133.1, read on the forward strand.
GCAACTGGACTGCGGTCGGCTATCCGGATTGCGCGGAACTGCCGATCGTCGACCCGCGCGGGCTGCTGACCCCCCTGCTCGATGGCTGGTCGCTCGACGGCTGGCTGCTGGCCGAGGACGGACGCTGCCTGCTGCCCTCGCGGGCCGCCGATTGCCGCCAGCGGCAGGACATCGACTCTGGTGTTCGCATCACCACCGAAACGAAAACGACCGGGCTGGCACTGACCAGCAGCGCCTGGGTCGAGCTCGAATCGGGCATCCCGGTCTGCAAGCTGAATCTGCGGGCGCGGGCCGACAGCGCCGCCTGGCTGGTACTGGCGCTGCGTCCGGCAAACCCGGAAGGCATCAGCTTCATCCACCAGGTCAGCCTGTCGCCGGCGCGCGATGCCTGGATCATCGACGACGATCAGCGGGTCGAATTCGGCAGCGCCGCCGTGCGGCATCACGTCTCCGATTATCGCCACGGGGATGTGTTCATTCATCTCAGGGATCGCGACGACCAGACCGAAGGCCTGTGCGACGTCGGCATGGTCACCGCGGCCGCGCTGTTTCCGGTCGGGGCCGAGAGAGATGCCGAAATCACCGTGAGCATCCCGCTCGCGGCCGCGGCGCCGCTCGCCGCCGATGCCTGGGACACCGCACAGCGCGGTCGCTGCAGGCTTACCTGTCCGGAGCCGCGTTATCAGTTTCTCTACGACGCCGCGATCGCCTCGCTGATCCTGCATTCGCCGGACGACGTCTACCCTGGTCCCTACACCTACAAGCGGTTCTGGTTTCGCGATGCCGCCTTCATCATCCATGCCCTGCTCTGCGCCGGTCTCACGGATCGCGCCGAACGCGCGCTGGCGCGCTTCCCGGCGCGGCAGACGACGCTCGGCTATTTCCGTTCGCAGGAGGGCGAATGGGACGCCAACGGCGAAGTGCTGTGGATCCTGCAGCGTTTCTTCGCCCTGAGCAATCGCCCCCCCTCTCCCGAATGGCTCGGCCCGATCCGGCGCGGCGCACGCTGGATCATGCGCAAGCGGCTCAGCGACGATCTGGACGCGCCGCACGCCGGGTTGCTGCCGGCCGGCTTCAGCGCCGAACACCTGGGGCCCAACGACTATTACTACTGGGACGATTTCTGGGGGATCGCCGGCTTGCGCGCGGCGGCGGCCATGCTGGCGGACTCTGACCCCGCCCACAGCCGGGAATTCGCACAGGCCGCCGACGATTTTGCGGCGGCGGTGGAGAGCAGCCTGGCCGGCTGCGAAGAACGGCTCGGCCGCCCGGCCATGCCGGCGTCGCCCTATCGCCGTCTGGATGCCGGCGCCATCGGTTCGCTGGCGTGCGGCTACCCGGTGCAACTCGCTGCGCAGGACGACCCACGCCTGCTCGATTGCGTCGAGTTCCTGCTCGACCGCTGTTTCGTCAAGGGCGCGTTCTACCAGGACATGATCCATTCCGGCCTCAATGCCTACCTGACCCTGCACGTCGCCCAGGTGCTGCTGCGCGCCGGCGACCCGCGCTATCTCGAACTGATGGATGCGGTCGCCGCCCTGGCTTCGCCGACCGGCCAGTGGCCGGAGGCGATCCATCCGCTGACCGGCGGCGGCTGCATGGGCGACGGCCACCATGTCTGGGCCGCCGCCGAGTGGCTGCTGACGATCCGCAACTGCTTCGTGCGCGAGGAAGGCGAAGGCCTCATCCTGTGTGCGGGAATTCCCGCGCGCTGGCTCGACCAGACCGCGCCGATCCGCTTCGGCCCTGCGCCCACCACATTTGGAACGGTATCGATCGGCATCACACTGGATCCAGGCAAAGCGCCGCGCGTCGAATGGCAGGCCGACTGGCATCGCAGCGCGCCGCCAATCGAGGTCCACCTGCCCGGTTACGCACCGGCCAGCCCGCAAGCCGGCGCCGACTCGGTGATTCTCGTCAAAAAGGAGCCGGGGGCATGAACTCAAATTCCTCACCACAGAGGCACAGAGGCACAGAGAAAAACCAATGGGTCGTTTCTGCCTGGCACCTCGCCCGAAGGCGTGCCGCCGGAAAATCGACTATCCGTTGTTTTTTCGATTCTCTCTGTGCCTCTGTGCCTCCGTGGTTCAAACCGGGGGTTCAAGGATGAATATCCTCATCTTCACCAACACCTTCACCCCGCACGTCGGCGGGGTGGCGCATTCGGTAGAAGCGTTCACCGAGGAATATCGCACCCGCGGGCACCGGGTACTGGTGGTGGCGCCCGAGTTTCCCGACATGCCACACGACGAGACCGACGTGATGCGCATTTCCGCGATCCAGAATTTCAACGCCAGCGATTTTTCGGTGGTGCTGCCGATCCACCCAGCGCTGTCCGACACGATCGATGCCTTTCGGCCCGACATCGTGCATGCCCAGCACCCTTTCCTGCTCGGCATGACCGCGATGCGGATCGCGCGCCACCGGGGGCTGCCGCTGGTGTTCACCCATCACACCCTGTACGAGCGATACACCCACTATGTTCCCGGCGACTCCCCCGCGCTGAAGCGCTTCACGATCGAACTCGCCACCCGCTACGCCAACCTCGCCGACCAGGTGTTCGCGCCCAGCGAGAGCATCCGCGACCTGCTGCAGCAGCGTGGTGTCGTCACGCCGATTGCGGTGGTGCCCACCGGGGTTCGGCTGGAACACTTCGCACACGGCGACGGTCCCGCCTTCCGCCAGCGGATGCGGATTCCGGCGGATGCCTTCGTGGTCGGCCACCTGGGCCGCCTGGCGCCGGAAAAGAACCTGGAATTTCTGGCGCAGGCGGTCGCCGACTTCGTCGGCAGCCACCCGCGCGCGCACTTTCTGGTGATCGGCAGCGGCCCCTCCGAAACCGCCATGCGCGACGTGTTTGTCCGGGCAGGACTCGAAGCGCGGCTGCATGTCGCCGGCATCCTGAAACAGCAGGCACTGGCCGACGCCCTGCACGCCATGGATCTGTTCGCCTTCGCGTCGACCAGCGAGACGCAGGGCATGGTGCTGACCGAAGCCATGGCGGCCGGCCTGCCGGTCGTCGCTCTGGATGCGTCCGGTGTCCGGGAAGTAGTGCGGGACCGGCACAACGGCCGCCTGCTGCGCGAGACGACGTCCGCGGCATTCGGCGCCGCCCTGCAGTGGGTGGCTGCGCTGCCTGCCGAATCCTTGCGCGATCTGAAACAGGCCGCACTCGAAACCGCCGAGGCCTTTTCCATGCCCCGCTCGGCGGACAGGGCCCTGGCCTGTTACGAAGCGCTCAAACCCGGAAAAGCCACCGAATCGGGCGAGGATGTGAGCGCCTGGGAAGAGGTCATGACCGCGATCAGGACGGAGTGGGACATTCTGAAAAGCGTGGCCGGCGCGGGCGATGCGGCCTTTGGCGCCGGCCTGTTTTCCGACAAGGAAGACAGAACCTAAAAACCGCAGTTGACCGCTCATCACCCATGCAAACGCCCATGAACACAAGAATGAGTACCTTCAATACCGTTCACCCGGTGGGTGAGTCCGGCTACACGCCCGATGGCACGCCTGCTCGTGCGCCTGCCTTTGTCGCGCCTCCTTGCGGGCCCCGGCCCGCGGCGTCGTTGCTTCGCGGCAGACACCCGATCAGACGCACCCTCGGGCGCGTCCAACTGCGGTTTCTAGGATGATGCATGATGCGCGGCCCGCGCACGGTTTGGCTTTGAATGCGAGCGGATAGCCGATGCTCAGCCGAATCGAGACCCTTTTTCGCCGCCTGCGCCGCAACCTCAGCCGCAGCGTCTGGCTGGCGCGTCTGCTGCGCCTGCCCGTGTCGGAAGGATCGTCGACACGGCCGGGGCTGATCATGGTTCAGATCGACGGACTTTCGCACCCGCAGTTCGAACGCGCACTGAATCGCGGTGAATTGCCGTTTCTGCGGCGGCTGCTCAGGCGCGAGCACTATCGGATGCATGACCACTATTCGGGCCTGCCGTCGACGACGCCTGCGGTCCAGGCCGAACTCTTCTATGGTGTCAAAGCTGCCGTCCCGGCATTCTCCTTCAGGGACCGCGAATCGCGCCGGATCGTGCGCATGTACGAGCCGGACACGGCGGCGCGCGTCGAGGCACTGCTCGCGAGCAACGGCAACGAGGCGCTGCTCAGGGACGGCAGCGCCTACTCGGACAGCTACACCGGCGGCGCCGCAGAATCGCATTTCTGTCCCTCATCGATGGGCTGGGGGTCGACGTTTCGTGCGGCCAATCCATTGGTGCTGCTGGCATTTCTGCTCAGCAATTTCTACAGTTTTCTGCGCGTCGCCGTCCTGGTGGCGATGGAGCTGGGGCTGGCGCTGCACGATTTTGTGCGCGGCCTGATCGCAGGGCATGACTTCTTCAAGGAGCTGAAATTCGTTCCCACTCGGGCCGCCATTTCCATCCTGCTGCGCGAGCTCTGCGTGATCGGCGGCAAGATCGATATCAGCCGCGGCCTGCCCGTCATCCACATCAACTTCCTCGGTTACGACGAACAGTCGCACCGTCGCGGCCCGCGTTCGCTGTTTGCCCACTGGACGCTGAAGGGGATCGACGATGCCGTCGCCCGTCTGTGGCGCGCCGCCAACCATTCGGCATGGCGGCACTACGAAGTCTGGGTCTATTCCGACCACGGGCAGGCCGCCGTCCAGTCCTACCTGCAGCTTCAGGGCTATAGCCTGGAGGATGCGGTGACGGCGGCGTTCGAGAAACTGGGCACCACCGGGCTGAATATTCGCAGCCAAAACGCGGGCGGCATCCAGACGCAGCGGGTTCGCTTTCTGGGCGGGCGAAAATTTCAGCGTCTGTTTTCGGTGCTCGGCATCAATGGTGGGGAAGCGGACGAACAATACCCACTCGTCGCCGCCCTCGGCCCGGTGGGCCATGTCTATTTTCCGCATGACCTCGCCGGCGACGCGCGCGATTTTGTCGCCCGCGAACTGGCGCACATGCACAAGGTTCCGCTCGTGCTCAGCGTGACGGCCCCGGGCACGCTGTGCGCCCGCACCGACGCCGGCGAATTCCTTTTGCCGCAGGATCGCGCCGCACTGTTTGGCGCGCAGCATCCGTTTCTCGATTCGGTCGGCGAGGACCTGGTGCGCCTGTGCGAACATGCGGAGGCCGGCGACCTTGTCCTGCTCGGCTGGCGCGACGGCGTGGCACCGATGAGCTTTGCCACGGAGAACGGTGCACACGCCGGCGCCTCGCCGGAAGAAACCCACGCCTTTGCCCTGCTTCCCGCCGACACGCCACTGGCAGCACGCGAGCATGAATATCTGCGGCCGATCGATCTGCGCAACGCCGCGCTGCAACACCTGGGGCGCACCGAGAATCGGCCTCGCGGCGCCGGCAAACGGCTTCCCGCAGCGCCGACGGACAGCCTTCGCGTCATGACCTACAACGTACACGGCTGCGTCGGTATGGACGGCAAGCTCGATGTCGAACGCATTGCCCGCGTGATCGCCCGCGCCCGGCCGGATGTGGTGGCGCTGCAGGAACTGGACGTGGGCCGCCAGCGCAGTCTGGGCATGGATCAGGCGCACCTGATCGCCCGTTACCTGGAAATGGAATTTCACTTCCACCCGGCCATGCACCTGGAGGAAGAACGCTACGGGGATGCCATCCTGACGCACCTGCCGCAGCGCCTGGTCAAGGCCGGCTCGCTGCCCGGACTCGCCGGCAAGCCGCACCTCGAACCGCGCGGCGCGCTCTGGGTTGCCGCCGACCTGCACGGCAGGGAAGTTCAGATCATCAATACCCACATGGGCCTCTATCCGCGTGAACGCATCGCGCAGGTCGCGACCCTGCTCGGTAGCGACTGGCTGGCGCACGAACAGTGCCGGGGACCGGTGATTCTGTGCGGCGACTTCAACGCATTGCCGTCATCGCCGGTGTGCTGCCAGATCGGCGCTCAGCTCAGAGATGCTCAAGCCGAGGCGAAACACCACCGCCCCCACGCCACCTTTTCCAGCCGCCTTCCGCGTATGCGCATCGACCACATCTTCATCAGCCCTGGGCTTGAAGTGAGCGGCATTGAGGTTTCCCATTCCGAACTGGCGCGCGTCGCCTCCGACCACCTGCCCCTGATTGCGGAGATACGTATTCCCGTGCATCGGCCGTCGGCCGCAAACAGGGCGGGACGATCGGCGTGAACAGCCAGGTGGTTGCTGGCGATGGCCTGTTACCTGCCGGCAATGCGTGGTTGTTGCCGATTAATCGGCTTACAGCCACGGCCTCCCCTTTACGGGGAATACTTTGCCGGCACGCGGTCCGAGCGCTATCCGTTGTGTCGGGAAGGTATCCCCGAGAGAGACGGAATGAAGGAACATTGCGAAAAACAACGCTTAGTTTTACTGTGTCACAAATTGCGTTTAACCGATCCGCAACACGGACATCGCTGCAGGCAAAGTACGATACGAGCGGCGATGAGAAAGCGAAGCGTGGCGATCGAATCGGGTACGTGTCGTTGTGCTCGCCCCGCTGC
>DATKUP010000134.1:0-5495 GCA_035530575.1 Thiobacillus sp.
CAGGCGTGTAGGCTTCGGCCCACCATCCGTCCAGCTCGGACAGATTGATGCCGCCATTGACCAGCACCTTCATGCCGCTGGTTCCGCACGCTTCCCAGGGACGACGCGGCGTGTTGAGCCAGACATCCACGCCCTGCACCAGATATTCGGTCAGGTGCATGTCGTAGTCGCTGAGGAAGATCACATGCTGACGTGCCTCGGGGCGGCGGATGAAATGAATCCATTGCTGGATCAGGGCCTGTCCTGCCAGGTCGGCGGGATGGGCCTTGCCGGCGATGATGAGCTGCACGGGACGTTGCGGATTGGTCAGCAGGCGCAGCAGGCGTTCCGGATCGTGGAGCAGCAGGTTGGGGCGTTTGTAGCTGGCAAAACGGCGGGCAAAGCCCAGCGTCAGGATATTACAGTCGAACAGGCCCCTCGTCTCGGCCACTGTTCCAGGCGGCACGCCGGCTGCCGTAAGCTGCCGGGACAGGCGTTCGCGTGCGTAGTCGACCAGAGACACGCTGGCAGCCATACGAAATTCCCAGAGTCGCTCGTCGGAGACCCGGCGGATGTCCTGTTCCAGGGGACCCGATCCATCCAGCCAGCGGTCCTTGCCGCAGGCTTCCGTCCAGAGCGCATCGGCCGGGGCCGAGTCCCAGGTTGGCATGTGAACGCCGTTGGTCACGTGTCCGACCGGGACTTCTTCGGTCGGCCAGTGTGGAAAGAGCGGACCGAACAGGTGCCGGCTCACCCTGCCGTGCAAACTGCTTACGCCGTTCACCGCGCCGCTGCCGCGAATCGCCAGATGAGCCATGTTAAAGGGTTCCGACGCGTCGTTCGGATTCTGGCGGCCCAGCGCCAGCAAATCGTGGCGGGTGATACCGAGATGCTGTTCGGCATAGTTGCCGAGGTATTGCTCGATGAGCGCCGGTGCGAAACGGTCGAAGCCGGCCGCCACCGCCGTGTGCGTGGTGAAGAGGTTGCCGGCACGGGTGGCCGCCAGCGCGGCCTCGAAGCTCAGTCCGGTTTCTTCCATGAAGCTGCGCGCGCGTTCCAGCACGGCAAAGGCGGCATGCCCTTCGTTCAGATGGCAGACTTCGGGCGCAATGCCGAGTGCGGCGAGCAGTCGCCATCCGCCAATGCCGAGTACCACCTCCTGCTTGAGGCGCAACTCCGGCCCGCCGCCATACAGTTCGCTGATAATGCCGCGATGCGCCGGGTAATTCGCGGCGTCATTGCTGTCCAGCAGGTACAGTGTCACGCGCCCGACCTGAACCTGCCAGGCGCGCAGCCAGGCCGAGTAGCCGGGCAGGGAAATTTCCAGGCGCAACCACTCGCCATTCGGTTTGCGCAGCGGTGTGATCGGCAGCTGGCCGGGGTCGTTGTACGGGTAAAGGGCCTGCTGCGCGCCATCCTTGTCGATCACCTGGCGAAAATAGCCTTGCTGGTAGAGCAGCCCCACGCCGACGACCGGAACGCCCAGATCGCCGGCGGCCTTGAGCTGATCGCCGGCCACATTGCCGAGTCCGCCCGAATAAATGGGCAAGGCCTCGCTCAACATGTATTCCATGCTGAAATAGGCAACACAGTTGAGGGGAGATTGCGGATAGGCTTGCTGGAACCACGCAGGCGCCTCCGCCGCATCGCGCCGGGCTTGCACCAGATCGTCAAGGTTTTTACGGAAAGCTGGCTCAGCCAATACCTGCTGGAGCTTCTCCCGCGACACTGTCTGCAACACCACCCAGGGATTCTGGGTCCGCGCCCACAGTACCGGATCCAGCTGTCGCCACACCTGGTCGGTGGCGTGATTCCACGACGAGCGCATATCCAGGGCCAGTTCGGTCAGCGCATCGAATCCCTCGACGTCCGGGGAAATATAACGCTGCTTCGGGTGACTGATGTGTGTGTGTTCGCTCATGGTTTTCTTTCAAGTTGATGTTGGATTCCCCTCCATGGCTACTGCGGGGGCGCCGCCAAAGCATCGGTGACGATAGCCTGGGCTTCGACCTGAATGCGGCGCAAATGATCCGCACCCCGGAAGCTTTCAGCATAGATCTTGTAGATGTCCTCGGTGCCGGATGGGCGCGCCGCGAACCATCCGCTCTCGGTAATCACCTTGAGGCCGCCGATAGGCGCATCGTTTCCAGGTGCCTGGGTGAGGATGGTCTGGATTGGCTCGCCGGCCAGCTCGGCGGACCGAACCTGCTGCGGCGAGAGCTGCGCCAGCTTCTGCTTTTGTTCCGGCGTCGCCGGTGCCTCGATACGCTCGTAGGCCGGCTCGCCGAGCTCGCGTGCCAGCTCACGGTAGAGTTCGCCGGGATCGCGTCCCGCGCGCGCGGTGATCTCCGCCGACAGCAATGCCGGGACGATGCCGTCCTTGTCCGTGGTCCAGACGCTGCCATCCTGCCGGACGAACGAGGCGCCCGCGCTCTCTTCTCCGCCAAAGCCCAACGAGCCGTCGTGCAACCCCTCCACGAACCATTTGAAGCCAACCGGCACTTCGTAGAGCGTGCGATTGAGCCTCGCTGCGACACGGTCGATCATCTGGCTGCTGACCACGGTCTTGCCCACCGCCGCATTCTTGCGCCATCCCGGTCGATGCTGGAACAGGTAGTCGATGGCGACCGCAAGATAATGGTTGGGCGGCAGCAAGCCCGCATTCTGGGTGACGATGCCGTGCCGGTCATGGTCGGTATCGCAGGCGAAGGCGATGTCGAATCGATCCTTGAGATCGATCAGGCTCTGCATGGCGTAGGACGAGGAGGGGTCCATGCGTATCTGGCCGTCCCAATCAAGCGTCATGAAGCGGAAGGTCGGGTCGACGGCTGCGTTCACCACCGTGAGATTCAACCCGTAGCGCTCGGCAATCGGGCCCCAGTAGTGAACGCCGGCGCCACCCAGCGGATCCACGCCCATGCGGATATCCGCGCCGCGTATCGCCTCCATGTCGAGCACGCTGCCGAGATCGTCGATATAGGCATTGAGAAAGTCATGCCGGTGCGTGGTCGCGGCGCGCCGGGCCTGCTCGAAAGTCACGCGCTTCACACCCTTCAGGCGCTTTTCCAGCAGCGCATTGGCGCGGGCTTCGATCCACCCGGTGACGTCCTTGTCCGCCGGTCCGCCATTGGGCGGGTTGTACTTGAAGCCGCCGCTGTCGGGCGGATTGTGCGAAGGCGTGATGACAATGCCGTCCGCCAATCCGGCAACGCGGCCGCGATTGTAGGTGAGGATGGCGTGGGAAATCACCGGAGTCGGGGTATATTCGTCCCTGTCCGCGAGCATGACATCCACCCCGTTGGCCGTCAGCACTTCGAGCGCACTGGCATACGCCGGTTCCGAAAGCGCGTGCGTGTCGATCCCCAGAAACAGCGGTCCATCGATGTCTTGCTGCGTGCGGTAATCGCAAATGGCCTGACTGATGGCGAGCACATGCCATTCGTTGAAGCTGTTTTCGAACGCCGAACCGCGGTGCCCCGAGGTGCCGAACGCGACGCGTTGCGCGGGTACCGACGGGTCGGGTAGCCGGCTGTAGTAGGCCGTGACGAGCCGGGGCACATTGACCAGCATGGCAGGCGGGGCGGGCTTTCCCGCGAATGGACTTATTTTCATTTGGCTATGTCACTGTTGATTGTTGAAGTCATGTCTTGCTCCCTCTGATGAAGCCTCTACCCTTCGGCAAGCGGTGCCGTAGGAGCTGGTCAATACCGATAAACCCGGATTGTTCATTAGAGCGAGATGCTTTGGGTAGGGTGCACTCCGTGCATCATCGGTGCGTCAATCGGTGCACAGAGTGCACCCTGCGGCGCCGGCCAATACCAATAAATAACGATGCAAGAGCCTTCCATTTCGTTTAAGAATTGCTTGTACGGGCGGGCAGGCCCGCGCTTATTAAAACCGTCAACGTCATCGCCCGGATTCCATGAGATACCCCGTTGTGCGCGTTCAGTCGGGGTGGAGCGTCTCTTGCACACCGTACCTTGTATGTGCGATGGCGTACGTAAGTAGAAAATGCATCGCAAATTCACTATAGACCGGCATCGCCCATTTGGCAGTCATGCGTCCTAATATGCAGCGCCCGCATTCGCAAACCGGTTTCGCTGTTTCGACACGTGGCGCACAATCCAGCCATCATTAGACGGGACAGTTCGATCTGCCATTGGGACAATCATGACTTCTCGGCATTACCTGAATACCGGCCAGCGCACCTGCCATGCCGACGATGGACGCGAGATTCCGTGCGAAGGTTCCGGCCAGGACGCCTCGTTTGCTGTCGGCATACCCTGGCCGGAGCCTCGATTCGGCGTGCGCGGCGACGAGGTTATGGATGGCCTGACAGGCCTGATTTGGTGCCGCAGTGCCAATCTCGCGGAATTTCCCCTCGCCTGGCAGGAAGCGCTGGATTTCATTGCGGCCATGAACCGCGAACAGCGTTTCGGCCAGCGCGACTGGCGCATGCCTAATCGTCGTGAATTGCGCAGCTTGCTCAGCCTGCAAACCAAATTACCGGCCCTGCCTGAGCGGCACCCGTTCCTTGATGTGTTCAACGGCTGGTACTGGACTGCGACGACAGCGGCCATCAGCCCGGCGCACGCCTGGTACGTGGCGCTCGATGGCGCGCGCATGTTTTACGGCGGTAAGGATCAATCCTTCATGCTGTGGCCGGTACGCGGCGAAGGCCTGGGCGTGATCCCGCGTACGGGCCAAAGCCTGTGCTACGACGTCGCCGGCAAAGTCATTGCATGCGCCGGTTCCGGCCAGGATGGCGAATGGCGTCATGGCGCTGCGTGGCCCGAACCCCGCTTCGAAATGCTTCAGGATGGCGTGCTGGATCGGCTCACTAATCTGCTCTGGCGTCGCAGTGCGAACCTCACCGCGCAACCGGTGATCTGGGGTGAGGCATTGGCCGCGGTGGCCGAGATTAATCATGAAGGTGCGGGGATTATCTGGCGGCTGCCAACGATCGGCGAACTGGAATCGCTGGTGGATTGCGCCGCCCACAGCCCGGCCTTGTCGTCCGGGCACCCTTTCGCCAATGTGCAGGACATTTACTGGTCGTCGACCAGCAGCCTGTTCGAGCCCGACTGGGCCTGGGCCCTGTATATGGAGAAAGGCGCGACGGGTGTCGGACAAAAGCGGTTCGCACAATTTTCAGTGTGGGCCGTGGCAATGCTCGATTGAATTCTGTTGGGTCAGGCTTGGTCAGGCCGCTGGCGTCCGGCGCAGTCGGCTCCGATGCTTCAATAAATGGCTGGAATTGGCCACAGAACGGACCGTCAGTGTGGTGGCTGCGACGGACCGTTTATCGGCCTTATGTGGAGCGCTACATAAGGCCGAACAGGAGACGTAGGAAGCCGACTACGTAGACTTCCTTTGGGTCGCTATGCAGAGGTGTACATAGCGACCCCTATGCACAGTTTTAAACTATGTGCAGTTGGTGTTTGCGGCTGCCTTCCAAGTCAAGTGAGGCAAGTGATTTGGTGAGGTAACGTCAGCCAAAGCTGGACATAGTTTTT
>DATKUP010000135.1:0-7324 GCA_035530575.1 Thiobacillus sp.
CAGGCGTGTAGGCTTCGGCCCACCATCCGTCCAGCTCGGACAGATTGATGCCGCCATTGACCAGCACCTTCATGCCGCTGGTTCCGCACGCTTCCCAGGGACGACGCGGCGTGTTGAGCCAGACATCCACGCCCTGCACCAAATGCTCGGTCAGATGCATGTCGTAGTCGCTGAGGAAGATCACATGCGGACGTACCTCGGGCCGCCGGATGAAATGCGTCCATTGCTGGATGAGCGCTTGTCCCGCCCGGTCGGCGGGATGCGCCTTGCCGGCCATGATGATCTGTACCGGGCGTTGCGGATTCGTCAGCAGGCGCAGCAATCGCTCAGGGTCATGCAGCAGCAGGTTCGGTCGTTTGTAGCTTGCAAAACGACGTGCAAAGCCCAGCGTCAGGGTGTTGCAGTCAAACAGATGTCTCGCCGCTTCAACCGCCTCGGGCGTGGCACCGGATGCGGCCAGTTGCCGGGACAAGCGTTCGCGGGCGTAATCAACGAGCGTCCCGCTGGCGGCGGTCCGAAACTGCCAGAGCCGGGCGTCGGAGACACGGCGTATGTCCTGCTCCAGTGTGTCCACCATTCCCAGCCAGCGGTTCTTGCCGCAGGCCTCCGTCCAAAGCGCATCGGCCGGGGCCGAGTCCCAGGTCGGCATGTGAACGCCGTTGGTCACGTGTCCGACCGGGACTTCTTCGGTCGGCCAGTGAGGGAAGAGCGGCTCGAACAGGTGCCGGCTCACCCTGCCATGCAGACTGCTTACGCCATTCACCGCGCCGCTGCTGCGGATCGCCAGATGGGCCATGTTGAAAGCTTCCGTTGCGTCGTTCGGATTCTGGCGACCCAGCGCCAGCAAATCGTGACGGCTTATACCGAGACGCTGCTCGGCATACCCCCCGAGGTATTGCTCGATCAAAGCCGGCGCGAAACGATCAAAGCCGGCCGCCACCGCCGTGTGCGTGGTGAAGAGGTTGCCCGCACGGGTGACGGCCAGCGCGGCTTCGAAGCTCAGCCCGTTTTCCTCCATGAAGCTGCGCGCGCGTTCCAGCACGGCAAAGGCCGCATGCCCTTCATTCAGGTGGCAGACTTCCGGTGCAATGCCGAGTGCGGCGAGCAGCCGCCAGCCGCCGATGCCGAGCAGCAGTTCCTGTTTGAGGCGCAACTCCGGCCCGCCGCCATACAGCTCGCTGGTAATGCCGCGATGCGCCGGGTAATTCGCAGCGTCATTGCTGTCCAGCAGGTACAGCTTCACGCGCCCCACCTGCACCTGCCAGGCACGGAGCCAGACCGAGTAACCGGGCAAGGCAATTTCCAGGCGCAACCACTCGCCATTCGGTTTGCGCAGCGGCGTGATCGGTAACTGGCCAGGGTCGTTGTATGGGTAAAGGGCCTGTTGCGCGCCATCCTTGTCGATCACCTGGCGAAAATAGCCTTGCTGGTAGAGCAGCCCCACACCGATCACCGGGACGCCCAGGTCGCCGGCGGCCTTGAGTTGATCGCCCGCCACGTTGCCCAGTCCGCCCGAATAAATGGGTAAGGCCTCGCTCAACATGTATTCCATGCTGAAATAGGCAACACAGTTGAGGGGAGATTGCGGGTGGGCTTGCTGGAACCACGCAGGTGCCTCCGCCGCGTCACGCCGGGCTTGCACCAGATCGTCAAGGTGTGTGCGGAAAGCGGGCTCGGCCAATACCTGCTGGAGTTTCTCCCGCGACACCGTCTGCAACACGACCCAGGGATTCTGGGTCAGCGCCCACAACACCGGATCCAGCTGTCGCCACACCTGGTCGGTGGCGTGATCCCACGACGAGCGCATGTCCAGGGCCAGTTCGGCCAGCGAATCGAATCCCTCGACGTCCGTGGGCAAGAGGAGCTCCTTCGGGTGGCCGATTGATGGGGGTTCACTCATGTTTGATCCTTCATTTATCCTGGACGCCATGCCCGGCATCGCGGGGAGACGTCGATATCCGCATTTCCCCTCTGATGCTACTGCGATAAGTTTAGGAAATTTTGGGGGAGTTTTCACACATTCTCGCCGAGTAAGAGACGGCCATACAGCAGAGCTTGCACTTCCGCTCTCAGTACTTTCCGGACAAGTTGGTTCTGTCAGATTGAACGCATGGAGATGGCCGGACTGCGACGATTTCAGAAATCTCGCTTCCCCCCAATGGTCAACACCAGTGAATGTCTTTGCAGTGGTCAGCGCTTTCCGGCACAGGCACTCAACGCGACCGGAATACGCAATCAAAGCAGTGCCTGTGTCGTGATGACCTTCATGGACGGTGGCAGCAGTGTCGGCGTGTGCGACTCGCCGGCCACCCAGGCATCAATCATGTCAGCCCATTCTTGCAACATGTGCCGACGTAGCTCGGCATATTCGGCCTTGTTGTATACGCCGCGTGATGAGCGACCGTCTCCTTGCAGGACGAGTATCTCGGTCGGCGACAGCGCCCGATCCCTCGGCACGAAAGTGGCGATCGACGATGGCCCCACGTCGTCAGCGGGGTTGGCCACCTTCTCGCCATGCAGGATGGCGAAGCCGTAGATTTGTTTGATGGATTTGTTTGATGATGTCGCGGACGTGGATCGCCGTTTCTCGCGCTGCTTTTCCTGCGCCGGGGACTGGCCTTCCGAAACAGCCCGCTTCGCGTCGATGCACTTCTCGCGTGCCCGAGCCAGCGATAGACCATCCGGCCCGTAGCGCCCAATCGTCAGCGTCTCGCGTCTGCCGTTTATCCGATAGTTATAGGCTTGAGGTTCTTCAGAGCGGTGTCGGTCAGCATCGGTGTTTCCCCCTGATAACGGAGGTTTTACCGTCAACAGCTAAAAAGTAACAATGTGCTATGTAACCCGCATGAATACTAGCTTTTAACTACTTTTTTTACCGTCACCACCAAAATCAGTCAGACGGTAAATATTTTCGGTTGGCAGGCCTGGATTTCCTTACCGTCAGAATTACCGACAAAAAGTTTTGCTTGTCATCGATAGATGCCAATAGTTATAAGCATATAAACTTATACAAATCAACAAATTAAGTAACTTTTTCGATGGTCCGCGAAAGCTGCCGAAAGGCCTAAAATCATTCCCATTCTATCGTCGCTGGCGGCTTGCCGCTGATGTCATAGACGACGCGGTTGATGCCTCGCACTTCGTTGATGATGCGGTTGGAGACCTTGCCGAGCAGGGTGTAAGGGAGTTCAGCCCAGTGGGCGGTCATGAAGTCGCTGGTGACGACGGCACGCAGCGCCACCACGTAGTCGTAGGTGCGGCCGTCGCCCATGACGCCGACGGATTTCACCGGTAGGAAGACGGCGAAGGCCTGGCTGGTTTTGTCGTACCAGGAGACCTCTCCGTCGCCATGGGCGCGCAGTTCTTCGATAAAAATGGCGTCGGCTCGTCTGAGCAGTTCGGCATATTCACGCTTCACTTCGCCGAGAATGCGCACGCCGAGACCGGGGCCGGGGAAGGGGTGGCGGTAGACCATGTCATGCGGCAGACCCAGCGCGACCCCCAGTTCGCGCACTTCGTCCTTGAACAGTTCGCGCAGCGGTTCCAGCAGCTTCAGGTGCAGGGTGTCTGGCAGGCCACCGACGTTGTGGTGACTCTTGATGGTGTGCGCTTTCTTGGTTTTGGCGCTGGCCGATTCGATGACGTCGGGATAGATGGTGCCCTGTGCCAGCCATTTGGCCTTGGGCAGTTTTTCGGCCTCTTCCTGGAACACGTGGACGAATTCGCGGCCGATGATCTTGCGCTTCTGCTCGGGGTCGGTGACGCCGGCGAGTGCGTCCATGAAGCGGTCGCGCGCGTCGACGTGGATGACCTTGACGCCGAGGTTGTCGGCGAAGGTCTGCATCACCTGCTCGGCCTCGTTCAGCCGCAGCAGGCCGTTGTCGACGAAGACGCAGGTGAGCTGGGTGCCGATGGCGCGGTGCAGCAGCGCCGCGACCACCGAGGAGTCGACGCCGCCGGACAGCCCCAGGATGACTTCGTCGCCGCCGACTTCGCTGCGCACGCGGCCGATGGCTTCATCGACGTAATCGGGCATGTTCCAGTCGCCCGCGCAACCGCACAGGTCGCGCACGAAGCGATTGAGAATATTTTTGCCCTGCAGAGTGTGGGTGACTTCGGGGTGGAACTGCACGCCGTAAAAGCGGCGGTCCTCGTCGGCCATCGCGGCGATCGGGGTGGCGGCGTTGCTCGCCATCACCCTGAAGCCGGGCGGCAGTGCGGTGACCTTGTCGCCGTGGCTCATCCACACGTCGAGCAGCCCGTGGCCTTCGTCGTTGACGCGGTCCTGGATGTCTCGCAGCAATGCAGTGTGGCCGCGCGCACGGATTTCGGCATAGCCGAACTCGCGCTTGGCAGCAGACTCGACCTGGCCGCCCAGCTGCGCCGCCATGGTTTGCATGCCATAGCAAATCCCCAGCACGGGCACATTCAGTTCAAACACGATCTGCGGCACCCGCGGCGTTTCCTCCTCGTACACCGAACTGGGACCGCCGGAGAGAATAACGCCGGCGGGGTCAAAGTCGCGGATGAACGCTTCGGCCACGTCGTGGGAATGCAGTTCGCAATACACTCCGGCTTCGCGCACACGGCGTGCAATGAGCTGGGTGTACTGGGAGCCGAAATCGAGGATGAGGATTTTCTGGTGCATGGCTGGCCGGGTTCGCCCGGTGAGGATTAATCGATGAGGCGGTATTCGACCGATGACACCACGCGTACTTTCTTGATATAGGGCGTGCTGGCGTCGCGGTCTTCGATGGAGAACTGGCCCTGATTGGCTCGCCGGATCTTGCCCAGCCGGCTATCCGAATCCTTGGCGAATTTCTCGGCCGAGATACGCGCGTTCTTGGTCGCTTCCTCGATCATGGCCGGTTTCAGCGCATTGAGACCGGTGAACAGGAACTGTGTACGGTTTTCATAATTGTCGGACGACAGGGCGATGCCCTGCTTGCCGAGTTCGCCCAAGTGCGCCATTGCCTCACGCACACGGTCGATCTGCCGGGTATAGACGGTGAGCGTCGATTTGCCGCTATACCGCAGGCGTTCTGCCAGCTCGGCGTTGCCGTAGTCCTGAGCCTGACGATCGGTGATCGACGGTGCGGAAATCGAAACTTCGTCAGGCGTAAAACCGCTGGCCTGAAGGAAAGCAGCAATTTTCGCGTTCTTTTCCTGCAGGGTCTGATACAGCCTGGGTAAATCGTTGTCTGCTTCGCTGAATGCGACCGGCCAAATGGCGATATCCGCCGGGACTTCGCGTTCGGCAAGCCCCTTGACCTCGACGCCACGATCGGCCTGCTTGAATTGCAGCAAAGCCTGCCCCAACACCCAGGCAGCCACGATCATGCCAACGGAAAGCAGCAGCGCCTCAATTATCCGGCGTGAATTCATGTCAATCGACGCGGTAGTTCGGCGCTTCCTTGATGATCTGCACGTCATGCACGTGCGATTCACGCACGCCGGCCGAGGTGATTTCGACGAACTCTGCCTTGGCATGCATGTCGGGAATGGTGGCAACGCCAAGATAGCCCATGCTGGAACGCAGGCCACCCATCAGCTGGTGGATCACCGCCAGCACGCTGCCCTTGTAGGGAACACGGCCTTCGACGCCTTCGGGAACCAGTTTCTCGGCGCTTTTTTCGTTGTCCTGGAAGTAGCGGTCTGAGGACCCCTGCTGCATGGCGCCCAGCGAGCCCATGCCGCGATAGGATTTGTAGGAGCGGCCCTGGAACAATTCGATTTCGCCCGGCGCTTCCTCGGTGCCGGCCAGCAGGCCGCCGAGCATGACACAGCTGGCGCCGGCGGCCAGCGCCTTGGCGACGTCGCCGGAATAGCGGATGCCGCCGTCGGCGATGACGCCTACGCCGCTGCCTTTGAGGGCATCGGCCACGTTCGCCACCGCAGAGATCTGCGGCATACCGACACCCGCGACCATGCGCGTGGTACAGATGGAACCCGGGCCGATGCCGACCTTGACCGCGTCGGCGCCATGCTCGGCCAGCGCAGCCGCCGCCGATGCGGTGGCAATGTTGCCGCCGATGACCTGCACATTGGGGTAGTTCTGCTTGACCCAGCGCACCCGGTCGAGCACGCCCTGGGAGTGGCCGTGCGCGGTATCCACCGTAATGATGTCAACGCCGGCGGCCACCAGCGCGGCCACCCGTTCTTCGGTGCCCTCGCCGGTGCCGACCGCAGCGCCCACGCGCAGGCGGCCCATCGCGTCCTTGCACGCCAGCGGATGCTCGCTCGACTTCTGGATGTCCTTGACGGTGATCAGCCCGCACAGCTCGAAGGCGTCGTTTACCACCAGGACGCGTTCCAGCCGATGCTTGTGCAGCAGCGCCATCGCCTCATCGCGGTTGGCGCCCTCCTTCACCGTCACCAGCCGCTCTTTCGGCGTCATGATGTTGGCGATCGGCTGGTCGAGGCGGGTTTCAAAGCGAAGGTCGCGGTTGGTGACGATGCCGACCACCCGGCCGCCATCGATCACCGGCAGGCCGGAAATGCGCTTCGCGCGCGTGATCTCGAGCACCTGGCGCACGGTCATCTGCGGGGTGACGGTAATGGGGTCTTTAACGACGCCGGATTCGAACCGCTTGACTGCGGCAACCTGCGCTGCCTGCATCTCGGTGCTCATGTTCTTGTGGATGATGCCGAGGCCACCTTCCTGCGCCAGCGCAATCGCCAGCCGCGATTCAGTCACCGTATCCATCGCGGCGGACAAGAGGGGCAAATTCAGGGCAATCGTGCGGGTCAGCTGCGTGGACAGGCTGACTTCGCGTGGGAGGACGGAAGAGTGGGCGGGAATAAGCAGAACGTCATCGAACGTCAGCGCTTTTTGCAGAACACGCATGGGCTTTACCTTAACGCAAAGCGGAATTATACGCGCCCGCCCCCGCCCCGCACAAACCGGTAGCGCCCCAAATTCCGCGATTGAAATCCCCGCATTCCGATTTTGCGGATTTTTGAGTCATTCTGCGATGCAAACCGGGACGTCTGCGCAAAGCAGTTCCCATTAAGCAGTGGAATCGCGTCAATGTCCAGCGGATGCGCGGTCGTACCGGTCTGGCGGATATGGGTGGCGACGATGCGCCGGTTGATGCGATCAAGGCCGCTCAGCCCCGCGCCCGCACCGGTGCGGCGCAGCCCAGTCGCCGACGGCATCCGCCGCCGGTGAGCATGAGCACCAGCGGGTTGACGCAGGCCGATGCCGCATAGCCGCGCCCACTGCCGGGCTTTGGCAGAGGTGAGCGTCTCGATAACGGCACTCTATCGAAGATCAAGGCGCGCCGCGGTGCTTACGGGTTCTGGGTGAATTCAATCGCGGAAC
>DATKUP010000136.1:0-26394 GCA_035530575.1 Thiobacillus sp.
GCGGGTTGACGCAGGCCGATGCCGCATAGCCGCGCCCACTGCCGGGCTTTGGCAGAGGTGAGCGTCTCGATAACGGCACTCTATCGAAGATCAAGGCGCGCCGCGGTGCTTACGGGTTCTGGGTGAATTCAATCGCGGAACCTGGGGTTTGGGGCGCGCTGGATTTCAGTTCTGCGCTGTGATAAAAGACACCATTATCTGTTACGAGAGCAGCAAGATGACGCCGACCACTCTGGAACTCCTCCGCAAGTACAGCGTAGCCGGGCCGCGTTATACCTCGTATCCCACCGCGCCGTATTTTCATACTGGTTTTGGTGAAGCGGACTGGGCCGAAGTGCTGGCCGCGCCGGCGCCCGATCGCGAGCTGTCGCTGTACGCTCATATCCCGTTCTGCGATTCGCTTTGTCACTACTGCGGCTGCAACATGGTGGCGACGCGCGACTACAGTAAAACCGTACCCTACCTGGAAGCGCTCGACCGCGAAATGGCGCACACCGCGCAACGGGTCGACCCCAAGCGCGTGGCGCACCAGCTGCACTGGGGCGGCGGCACCCCGACCTACCTGAATCCCGACGACATCCGCCGCCTGATGGCGATGATGCGGCAGTATTTCACCGTGGCTCCCGATGCCGAGATCAGCTGCGAAGCCGATCCGCGCGAGCTCACGCGCGAGCACCTGACAGCCTTGCGCGAATGCGGCTTCAACCGCATTTCGTTCGGCGTGCAGGACATGGACCCGGCGGTACAGCAGGCGGTCAACCGCATCCAGTCCGAGGAACTGATCCGGCAGGTGATCGACTGGTCACGCGAACTGGGTTTTTCCAGCATCAACCTTGACCTGATTGTCGGCCTGCCGAAACAGACCGTCGACAGCTTCAGCCGCACCCTGGAACGCGTGGTGGCGTGGGCGCCCGACCGGCTGGCGGTATTTGCCTATGCCCACGTGCCGTGGCTGAAAAAGCACCAACTTCTGATCCGCGACGCCGACCTGCCCGATCTGGCCGCCCGCCTGGGCCTGCAGCAGGCGGTGAACGATGCGCTGGGCGTGGCGGGCTACGTCAACATCGGTTTCGACCATTTCGCCCGCCCCGACGACGAACTGGTGCGCGCGCAGCAGAACAAGACACTGTGGCGCAACTTCCAGGGCTACACCACGCACAAGGACAGCGACATCCTCGCCTTCGGCACGTCCAGCATCAGCCAGACGGCCGACGTCTACATGCAGAACGAAAAGAACCTCAAGCGCTATCAGGAACACGTCGCCGCAACCGGCTTTGCCGTCGAGCGCGGCATCAGGCTCACCCGCGACGACCAGATCCGCCGCGCGGCCATCACACGCGTGATGTGCGATCTCGAGCTCGATTTCGCTGCGTTCGGCGGCGAATGGGACATCGCGTTCACCGACTACTTCGCCGACGCGCTGACCGACCTGCGCCCGCTGGCCGACGACGGGCTGGTGAATATCGAAACCGGCAAGATCAGCGTCACCCCCACCGGCCGCCTGTTCCTGCGCAACATCGGCATGTGCTTCGATCGTTACCTCAAGGAATCCTCCAGCGACAAGCCGCGCTATTCGCGGACAGCCTGAAGGGGGCGAATCCGTTGCAGAAGGCCCGCCCTCGGGCCGAACGCTCCACCCACACGCCGGACTTGGTCTTGCCGGAAGCGCTGATTAATTCGACATGGCCGTCATTGCGAGCGCAGCGAAGCAATCCAGCGTATTGATTAAGTGGGTATTTCTGGATCGCCACGCCGCTTCGCGCCTTGCGATGACGGAATTGTTCAGCGTTTCCCTAGAGAAAATCACTTTCGCGCTGATGGCGCGTTGCCAGAACCGTCACCATTCCACGGTTCTCAATCTCGTAAAGCGCGACATAACCTGCTTGTCCGCACTCAATTACCACCACGTAATAAAGGCTGATCCGGTGCCGCCTTGCGGCAAGCGAATGGAAAGGTCTGTAAAAAACTCAAACGCCTTGCCGATGGCAACGCGCGTATCCTTGGCCGCCGACAGATCGTGCCCGGCCAGAAAATCAAACAATCGCTGCAAATCATCCGCCTCGCGGGGCGCTAAGCGGACTTGATCTCTCACCGATCAAGGTCTGTCGGATTGGTACGTGCTTTGACGAGCGATTCATCCAGAAGCTTGAGCATCTCGCCAGACGAAACATACTGCCCGGATGCTTTGGCTTCGTCGCGCGCCAGCAATCCACGTGCGATGAATTCGCGTGGCGTTTTACGACGCTCGATGTTCAGGCGCACCGCTTCCAGCACAAAACCCGACAGGGTTTCGCCTTCTTGCAGGACCGATTCGGCCGCAGCGCGCAATGCGCTGTCTACCCGCAACGGCGGTAATGTTGCGTTTTTCATAATTCATCCTTTCTGTATTGCATGTGCAATACAGTGTCGAGGGGCTTTATTCCGCAAGTAAATCATCCTATTTGCCCTAGGCATCAGCCGGTTTCAATCCGCGCCCGGCCGTGAGGCCGGGCGATGTCGATTTCATCGGAAAACACCCGCGCCGGCGTAATGTTTCAATCCGCGCCCGGCCGTGAGGCCGGGCGATGTTGTGGAGCTATCAACATCAACGATCACGCCATTCGTTTCAATCCGCGCCCGGCCGTGAGGCCGGGCGATGTTGCCATTTCCTCGCAATGGGCGATCGTTGCACCGGTTTCAATCCGCGCCCGGCCGTGAGGCCGGGCGATGTATCACCAGGCTGGCCGTGGCCACCCCCACCATCGAGTTTCAATCCGCGCCCGGCCGTGAGGCCGGGCGATGTGCGGGAAGACCCGAACACGTATTACGTAACAGACGTTTCAATCCGCGCCCGGCCGTGAGGCCGGGCGATGTAGATTGACCGTTTTTTTGTGGAAGGTTTACAAAAAGTTTCAATCCGCGCCCGGCCGTGAGGCCGGGCGATGTTTCGCTCAGCGCCAGCCGATTTACAACGATCAACAGGTTTCAATCCGCGCCCGGCCGTGAGGCCGGGCGATGTCCTGTATTTCAGGTTTGTCCTTAACCCACTGGAAAGTTTCAATCCGCGCCCGGCCGTGAGGCCGGGCGATGTGACGGTCGATCACAAGAACCATGCGTGATTACCAGTTTCAATCCGCGCCCGGCCGTGAGGCCGGGCGATGTGTCACTGCCAGACGCATTTGACGGTAAAAAATGGTTTCAATCCGCGCCCGGCCGTGAGGCCGGGCGATGTTCCCGCGCCGGCATCCGGCACGGCATCCTGCAATCGTTTCAATCCGCGCCCGGCCGTGAGGCCGGGCGATGTAAAAGCGCCGAGCGACTTGCGAAGGCCGAAGAAAGTTTCAATCCGCGCCCGGCCGTGAGGCCGGGCGATGTGGCGCAATGATGAATTGCGGGTTATGGCAGAAAGCGTTTCAATCCGCGCCCGGCCGTGAGGCCGGGCGATGTTCGGCAGCCGCAAGCGTGATCGATATCATCCGGACGTTTCAATCCGCGCCCGGCCGTGAGGCCGGGCGATGACTTCGCCCCGGTTGCCGGCGGCGCCGCTGTGGCTGGTTTCAATCCGCGCCCGGCCGTGAGGCCGGGCGATGGCTGGTGCATCGCGCTTTCAACCAGGAATGGGAAGTTTCAATCCGCGCCCGGCCGTGAGGCCGGGCGATGGAGGCCAAATCACGGCAGGTCATCGAGGCCGCACTGTTTCAATCCGCGCCCGGCCGTGAGGCCGGGCGATGGTCTGGCCGGCGGTGCCGGTGTAATGCGTGTAGGTGTTTCAATCCGCGCCCGGCCGTGAGGCCGGGCGATGGCCCGACGCTGGCCGAGGTGGTGGACAAGCTCAAGTTTCAATCCGCGCCCGGCCGTGAGGCCGGGCGATGGCGGCAGCCGACGCCATTGCCGCCGACATCGCGCTGTTTCAATCCGCGCCCGGCCGTGAGGCCGGGCGATGTGTCGATGTCGGTCGCCTTGGTGCAGCTTCCGTAGTTTCAATCCGCGCCCGGCCGTGAGGCCGGGCGATGGATTCCGGCACCACCTACGTCGCCATCGGCACCATGTTTCAATCCGCGCCCGGCCGTGAGGCCGGGCGATGTCGCAGCGCAAGATGCAGCGCGTGTATCAGGTCAAGGTTTCAATCCGCGCCCGGCCGTGAGGCCGGGCGATGGTCCACGGTTTTGTCCATGCCGTAGACGGTGTTTGTTTCAATCCGCGCCCGGCCGTGAGGCCGGGCGATGGCGGGTCACCGCCTCGAGGGTCAGCGTGTTTGTGTTTCAATCCGCGCCCGGCCGTGAGGCCGGGCGATGGCAAGCGCATGCACGCCGGCGGCTACTTCGTAGCGTTTCAATCCGCGCCCGGCCGTGAGGCCGGGCGATGTGGCAGGTCGATGCCGAGAACTTGCTTGTACAAGGTTTCAATCCGCGCCCGGCCGTGAGGCCGGGCGATGTGCCGGGCACGCGCGAGCTGCGGCTGTCCGAGATGTTTCAATCCGCGCCCGGCCGTGAGGCCGGGCGATGCGGCGCTGTCCTGTCCGCGTTGAGTGCAGGTTGCCGTTTCAATCCGCGCCCGGCCGTGAGGCCGGGCGATGCCGCGTGTGTTCCGTCCTGTACGCCGCTGGCCTGATGTTTCAATCCGCGCCCGGCCGTGAGGCCGGGCGATGCCGCAGTTCGGGCGCGGCCTTCGTTGACCGAAAATGTTTCAATCCGCGCCCGGCCGTGAGGCCGGGCGATGGTTTAAACATTACCATCAAAATGCAAACACTGCAGTTTCAATCCGCGCCCGGCCGTGAGGCCGGGCGATGACAAGCTGGACGATAAGCATGAATTCGTGGAGGTGTTTCAATCCGCGCCCGGCCGTGAGGCCGGGCGATGCAGCAATCACCAGCAGGGCGGCTCTGCATAACGAGTTTCAATCCGCGCCCGGCCGTGAGGCCGGGCGATGAACGAATAATGGAGGGGTTTTACACCTATGAAGATGTTTCAATCCGCGCCCGGCCGTGAGGCCGGGCGATGACCGCGCTTGTGCTACGCGTATGTAAATCCGATATGTTTCAATCCGCGCCCGGCCGTGAGGCCGGGCGATGGCGCTGAACTACGGAGCCACTGGCCGAGCCAGGATGTTTCAATCCGCGCCCGGCCGTGAGGCCGGGCGATGCGCTGTATGCTGAACTGGGCGTGGCGGTGGGCGGTGTTTCAATCCGCGCCCGGCCGTGAGGCCGGGCGATGGCTGGCGACTCCGGCACCGCGACCGCTGGCTACTCCGTTTCAATCCGCGCCCGGCCGTGAGGCCGGGCGATGGCTACGGAATGCCTGTAGGCCGCGAAGTATTCGAGTTTCAATCCGCGCCCGGCCGTGAGGCCGGGCGATGACTGCGCGGACATTAAGTACAAAGCGTTCGAAATGTTTCAATCCGCGCCCGGCCGTGAGGCCGGGCGATGGCCGCACATGCAACCTGTTGATTGTTCTGTGCAGCGCCACAAGTTTCCGCGAACCTGCTTTGCGCCGCAACCTGGCGGCGATGTTTTGTGGTGGCTAACCTCTTCAGCTTGTTAAAGAACAATGAGTTACGGCATGCGCGAAGCCGACGGGTTTGTGCCATTGATGGGGGTTCGCGCGTCATATCACCAAGGGGCCTTCAAAATCGACAGAGCGGAAGCAGCCGTGTTGTTTGACGCGAAGCTCGACGGGTTCGGTGATGCGGTAGAAGCGCAGATTGTCTTTAGACGGGTCTATTTCATCCAGCAATTCGCGCTCAAATTGTTCGAACTGCATTTCGTCGATTGTGCATTCGAAAACCGATTTTTGTACTCGCTGGCCGACGCGTTCGCAGGCCTTTGCGACGCGTCGCAGGCGCTTGCGCCCAGCGGCTGTTTCTGTGGAAACATCATAGGTGACGATGATGAGCATGATGATTATCTAGCCACAAATGGCAGGTAGTTTTCCATTTCGCCGCGCAGGGTCCGCGCGATGAAGCGCGCCTGAACGAAGGGCAGCAAGGCAAACGGCAGTTTACTTTCGGTGAGCGGGTGGGTGATTTCTTCTTGTTTGCGTTCTTGCCAGGCGGTTACGACGGCGCGGCGGCCTTTATCGTTAAGCATGACCGCGCCGCCTTCGCGCAGGTCGAAGTCGGCAGGTCCGATCTGGCCGCGATTGATGAGGGTGAGCGCCAGTCGGTCGCACAGCACAGCGCGGAATTCCTCTTGTAAATCCAATGCGAGTGCGGCACGGCCGGGGCGCACCGTGTGCAGAAATCCGAGCTGTGGATCGAGCCCAACGGCTTCCAGCGCGGAACGACAGTCGTTCATGAGCATGGCATAGAGGAAGGAAATCAGTGCATTGAAACGGTCCAGTGGCGGGCGACGGGTGCGGCCGTTGAGCTGAAAGTGTTCACGCATGGCGGGTTTGACGACGAGGTTGGCGGCAGCGAAGTAGCCACGTGCGGCCTCGCCTTCGACGCCGCGTAGCTCGTCCAACGTGTTTGCAACGGTGGCAGCGCGCAGTGAGGCGGCCAGGTTGTCGGCGGTGCGCGTGAGCCGGGCCGCTTCGGTTTCGTCCGCTGCTTCGCGCGCGCCGCGTTGCAATACACTGCGACTGTTTTTGAGTTTTCCTGCGACCACAGTGCGGGCGAATTCGAGCGCAAAAGCTGCATCGCCTGCCTGCTGGTGCTGAGCCTGGCGCAAAAGGATGTTGCCGGAAACCGGGCCTTCGAGCCGGGCCTTGAAGCGGCCGCTGTCATCCAGCAGCACCAGAGATTTCCCCTCGTCGGCCAGACGATGCATCAGCGCAGGCGAGACCATGACGTTGCCGAAACAGACCAGCCCGCCCAGATGGTGCAGCGGTACCTGGAGTTTCTTTTCGCGTTCCACGTCGATGCGCACGGTGGCGTTTTCAAGATGGGCGTACGCCTGAGGGGTCATGACGTAGAGTGTGTTCTGGATGGTATGCAATTCATGCCTCCGGGTCGAATAGTCTGCGCTGTTGTTGTCGCTGCCTGGTTTGATCCGCGACGGCTTCAGGCTGGCAGATCTCTTTCAGGGAGCATTCCTTGCATCGGGCGTCGTTGACCGGTGGCGGCAGCACACCCGAGGCGAGCATCGCGCGGATTGCGTTCGCGGTATCGATTACGCGCGCCCTCAGCACTGGTGTGATGACGACCTCCCGCCGCCGATGGCTGCTGGCGTGAAAGATCGCGCCTTTAGGTACCGGGTGCCCGAGCATGTCTTCCAGACACATCGCCTGCGCGGCGAGCTGGAGATCGTCGTTCAACCACTTGCGCTTGGGGCCGTGTTTGTATTCGACCGGGTAAGGCGTGCCATCGGCGAGAAATTCCACTACATCGCATTTCCCGATGAGACCAATGCGATCCGACCAGGCCGGCAAGGCTGTCTCGCTGCGCCGGTCACTGTGGGTTTCGTGATGGATACCATCCACTTTTTCATGTTCGGCATTGCCGCGTGCAGTGTGGATGTTGTTGGTGAACTCACCTTCCATGTGAATTAGTCCACAACGGCGCGGACAGTACGCCCAGTGGTTGAGGGCGGAAAGGGGGACGGGGTCAGGGTTGAACATAGTGGGGCCGTGGCGTATCGTTTGTTCCATGTGCACTAGCCCAACGCAATGGAGACTCCCATGTCATTGACCGCCGAACAAATCAAGGCTGAAGCCATGAAACTCCCGCCCGAAGAACGTGCGGACTTGGCTGACTGGCTTTGGATCAGCGCCACCCCACGTGAAGAGGTAAAGGCTGCCTGGGATGCTGAAATCGCCCGACGCATCTCTGAAATCGACGCGGGCACGGTCGAGCTGATCCCGAGCGAAGAAGTGTTTGCAAGGATAGACGAGAAACTCCGCAAAGCTGGCGCGTGAAGCACGTTTGGCATCCACTGGCCGAAACGGAATTCGATCAGGCACTGGATTACTACGCCGTTCACGCCGGGGCAAACATCAGCAGGAAATTCGCAACCGCTGCCAAACAGACGCTTGGTCTTCTGCACGAACACCCTGCTATTGGCAAGCCTATTCAGTGTCAGGCGCGCAGCATTCCTTTGCATGGATTTCCCTTCGATCTGGTGTACCGGATTTATCCCGGGAAGATCGTCATCATCGCCATTGCCAACCAAAGCCGCCGCCCGGGGTATTGGGTGGGGCGGCAGTGAACCGATTACATCTATCCGTCATGCTTGGCCAAACTGCGCGCAACGTCATCCCACGTCCATAATTCCACCCCGCTGGGCAAATTCCCGGCTAATACTCTGACGTCGTAGTCATCCGCAAAGCTGCGTGCCGCGCCGGTTCTGCCTTGCTTGCGGCCAATTTCGACGACGCGACCGTTATCCAGTAACCGATGCGCCGCTGCACAACCCAGCATGGCCTGTTTCTGGCGTTGTGCTTCGTTGCTGTCCGTGCCGACATGTTTGAAAATGTACAGACCTCGGCAGGTCATCACGCCTTTGCTGGCGGAGCGGTCGTGTTCATACATGGTGGCGAGGGCTTGCCAGAGCAGGGCGAGGTCGTCTTCTGAAAAGCCGGTGCCTTCGGCGAGATGAGCGGAGACGAAACCCTTCATAGCGTAAAGGCCGTAGGGGATGAGCTGCTTTCGCCCCATGGTACGCAGCGTGTCTTCTTCCTGCTCATTTTCCCATTTCTCGATGTCGGCGGCGGTTTTCGTACCTTTCACGTTCTCGGCTATGGCCATACGCGTAATTGAAATATCCATCGGCAAAACAGGATCAATCGAGCGGGCAAAAGAGAACTGCACCGGTCCGCGTACTTGGCCTGCATTTGCGCCTGTGCTCATCACAGCGCCAAAGGTACGCACGTCGTAAAAGTTGGCACACATCCAGTCGCGTGCCTTCTTTACCTTGTCCTTGGTAGCCTTTTCCGGAATGCCGCCGTTGACCTGTTCGTGCGCGAAGGCAATCGGGCGGTTCATATTGGTGGCGTGTTCGACAAAGATTGCGTTGGGTGTGGCGTTGCCTTCGGCCACCTGCACATAGTTGCGAACTCGACGCTTGGTCGCCACGTCGGAAACTAGCCCGTGCATGTCTTCGGGATCGATGCGCGGTGCATTGCCGGCGTCAGGGTCGCCATTGGGGTTGCCGTTCTCGCAGTCGAACAGGAACAGAAATTCGTAGCGGTTAGCGATGATGGCCATGGTGTTATCTCCTTAGTTGGATGGGGTGGATTCGGGTTCGAAAGAGACCTGCTTGCCCGCATTGAGAGAGGCAAGCTGCTGGTAATAACCCAGCGCAAACAGGCTTTGTTCTTCCAGAGTGAGCGTGCGCGGAACGAAGTCGCCGATGCTGCTCATGATCCCGGCGAGCTGGTTTTCATACCACCAGGCCAGACCACCATCGAGCTTGCTCAAGTGATTTTTGGCATTGGCGGCGAGCCGCCCAAGGATGAGGCCGGGCGTTTGTGAGGCTGCGGTGTAATAACGCTGCACGACACCTGCGCCTACGTCCCCCAGGGCAGTGCGTTGCAAGCGGGCGAACAGGGCGATCGCACGGCCACAGTGGTAGGCTGGGTGTGGATGGTCGGGGTTCATATACGGTTTCATGTTGTTGTCTCCTCGGTTGCGAATTAGATAAGCCTTGATGAGCGCCATGCGGGCATGGCTGGCGGGGGTGTCCTGAATGATGTCGATGCGGGTGCGAGTCACAGCCTGGGCGAGTGTGGCGGCAGGGATGAGACCACCACTGATTGCTGCGCGCCAAAGCTGCTGCAACCACGGGCTGGGCAGGTCTTTCAGGTCGCGCACCAGGCTGCCAGCCACGGCCAGAAACTTGGGGTCATGTGCGCATGATTTTCCATCTCGCGCGACGATGGACAAGTCGCGGAACCATGCTTCGGTATGGGCAACCAGTTCCTCGAAGCTGCCTTGCATCACTTCACGCACCATCACTCGCCCTGCCGCACCAGACAGTAGCAGCGACACAAAGCGGGCGTTCGCCAGATCGGCGCGCTGCCCTGTGCGAATGGCGGTGAGCAGTTCATGGGCGTGGTGTTCGGCAGCCCCGGCGGTTTGTTCTGGTGGTTCGACGAACCAGGACATGACTTCGTCTTCAGCATGAATGTCATCTTGACCGGTAAACCAGTAGGTCGCCAGCGTATTGCCCAGCTTGATGTTTTTGTCGGAGATGAGTCGGTTCAGGGTTTCCGCATAAGCGGTGGCGGTGGCTTCCGACATGGCCGCGTTTGCGGCTTGTTCTAGACCGTAAGACTGGAATGCTGCCTTGTCGAAACCAGCCAGCACGTCACCCATGCTCAACCCGCCGACTCCTGCAAGCCCTTTGATCTTGGGGTTGGTTGCTACCGGCTCGATGGCTTCGCCGGTAAGAACGCAACGCATTAACTGACCGCCTCCGACCTTGGGCGGTCGCAGCGAGGCACGGAACCCGCGCCACCAATCGCGCCAATCATCACGTTCCAGTGGGTTGATACCATCTATGATTATCACTGCCGCTTCGGTGAACTTGGCCTTGGCTTGTTTGAGGTCGGTCTGAATGAGCGCGAGAGTCTCAGCATCATCAAGCAGATTGGCGACAGCTTCTAAATAGGTCGCGTCTTGCGCGGCTCGCCGTAGCAAGCCCACAAACCAGTTGTGCTTGGCGAAAAATTTCTCGCGTTCCTTGTCATTGAGTTTTTCGTCGAGGTAGAGCGCGACAGTAGGTAAAGCCTCGACGAGGAAATGCGCGCGTGGCTCCGATCCACCTATCAGTTCGGGTTGCGACAGGTTCGGGCAAGCGTCGAAGCCCCGACCCTTGCCTTCTCCCAGCGAAACCACGCCGGTATATTGGCCGTCCGCCGTGCAGGTGATCGCCCATTTGACGGTTTTGCGGGCGAAGCCGGGTTCACTGACGCCCGCTTGTTGCAATACCAGATCAAGCATGGAAATCCTCCCCGCAGGCTTTCTTTACCGCGTTATCTTCGTAAGCCGGGATATGCATGACCCCAGCCATGACTTGCGCATGAAAGACGCTGATGGCGGGCTTGGCGTGGGCATCGTTTTCCGTGCCCAGGTTGAATACGTCGTAGAGCATGTAGCCCAGATCAAGGTCGAGCGCGATGGGTTGCGTGGCGGCCTCTTCGGTTTGTAACTCGAACCAGGCGGGAAACTCCCGGCATCCGAGGTAGGGCTGATAGAAACATTTGCCGTGGCTGGCGCGGCGGACAAACTGGGCATCCAGCGCATTCAAGTCGGCTTGTGTGCTGCGTACGTGGATATGGGCATGGAGCCGGTAGCGGACATTTTTGAGCGCCATAGTCTGGCGCTGGGTGCGGCCTTTCTGGTCTGTACCCAGTTCATCTTTGCTGCCGTCTGCCCACAGTGGTTGCGGTATTTCCTTGCCGTCTGCCCAGGCGAGCACAGTGGGTGCTGGGGGTGCCTTGTCCTTCACTTCATTGCGCCGCAGCGCCAGGTACTTCGGCGGCGCGAGGATTTCCACTCGTTCCAATTGCCAGTAAAAACCATATGACTTCTTCCAGTAAATAGCGTCGAAAATGCCACGAGCAGCGGAAGGAGTGATGACGGGATAGCTGTAGCGCTCCACCTTCATCTCTGGTCGGGTGAAGCAGGCCAGATCGCCCCAGACTTCCAGACAGTGGGTTTTGCCTCGGTTCATGTTGTTCTCCTCTTTATCCAATCCAGGTGTTGAGCGTGCCGGACGGAACCAACCCGAGTTGCGGGTGGTAGTGCTCCGGCACGGTGTAGATGAACCAGTCGTTTTGTTCCCGTTGTTTCCAGCCCGCCACGGGAACGGGCAGCAGCGCATCCCAAATCGGGTCGCTATCCTTGGGGCGATAGAGACTCACGGTAAGCGAGCGGGCGGCGCGCATCCAGACGGCGGTCAGCCCGGTGTCATCGGCCTGTCCGCGCAAACTATTGAACAGCGTTTGCTGCGGCGCATAGGGGACGAGGACATTGATGGCGTCCTGTTTGATAAGCCGGTAGAGATTGGCTACGTCGGGAAAGCTGCCGCACTCGACAGCCTTGAGAATTTCGCGGCTGGCGGGGGCTGTCGTCACCCCGGCCAAGTCGTAGAGTTCGCGGTAATACGCGGTGATGAAGGCTGGGTCGTCGAGCTTCATGCCAGACGCGCCGTGACGGCGGAAGATCATCTGGGCGATCTGGGTGGCTTGCTGGTAGCTGTCAGTGGGATAACCCGTGTCATCCGGCATGAACACCCGAAGTTGTCCGAGTCGGCTGCGTCGCCCCTCCCGGTTGCAACGCCCGGCGGCCTGGATGATGGCGTCCAGCGGCCCCCATGCGCGCATCACGGCAGGGAAGTCCAAGTCCACGCCAGCCTCTACACATTGGGTGGCAACCAGACGCACCGGCTGATTAGTGGTGAGACGTTCACGGACGGTCGTCAGCACGTCCTGGCGGTGGGCTGCGCACAGGTTGGTGGAGAGATGCAGCGTGGCTGGGTCATCCAGTTTTTCCCACAAACTTTTGGCATGGCGTTTGAGGTTGACGATGCACAGGACTTGGGGCAACCGGGTTAATTGTTCGGCAAGCTCATCCCAGGTCACGGGAGTATCCGGGCTGTCCCAGTCGAATTCCACACGCTTCATGGGCGCGAAGAGAGCAGATGGATCGGACACGATCTCGCGCGGTTTCCAGCCGGGAGCATTCGTTGCCACAACGGCTTGGTCGAGGTGCGCAAAAGCGGGCTGGGTGGCGGTGGCGAACACCACACTGGAACCGTAACTGGATGAGAGGTGCGAGAGCGCGGCGAGCGTGGGCACGGCCAGATGCACAGGCAGGGTCTGTGCCTCGTCGAACAGGATGACGGCGCGTTGCAGACGGTGCAGTTTGCGACAGGCAGAGGGGCGATTGGAGAATAGAGATTCGAGTAATTGCACACTGGTGGTGACAATGAGCGGCGCATCCCAGTTTTCTGATAACAGGCGGCGACGGCGTTCGGCGTAGCTGGGTTGGCCTGCCTCGCCTTCATTGTCTTGCAGAGAGTTCTCTTTTCCTACGCCAGCCATGGAATGGTGCTCAAGGACAAATTCTGCACCAAACGCTGGCGCGAATATGTCCCGATAGATGCGGGCAGTTTGTTCAGTGATGGTCAGGTAGGGAATCACCAAAGCCACCCGTTCAAGGCCATGTTTTGCCGCGTGCGCCAAGGCGAAGGCGAGCATGGCAAGTGTCTTGCCGCTGCCGGTGGGGGCGGTGAGCGTGAACAGTCCGGTGTCACGTTCTGCGCTGTGCAAGCAGGCTTTGAACAGGGCGCGACGAACACCCTGCACGTCAAATGAAGCGGTGGTCTTTGCTTGGGTCTGTTCGATAGCCGAGAGAACCAATTCTAGGGCGTTGGTGGCATCCAGCCCTGGCCCGGATGGGCAGTAACGCTTGCCGGATGCGTCACCCTCGAAATGCGAATCGGTGTCCAGATAGTCAGCGTCCACCAAAGTGGAAAACAACATGCGTACGTCCAGCATGGTGGGTACGGTGGCGTCGAGCGAATTGCCCAGCAAGGGCTGTTTCACTTGGGGCATCGTCAGGCCATCGTCTGCAAAGCGATTTTTCAGTGATTGGATATCTGGCGCGGTCAGACGCAGTGCTTGAGGATGCTCCGCCAACCACTTGGGGTTAAGCCTCTTCAGATCGGCGTGGGCAAGTGATTGCAGGCCGATATGGTGTCCCTGAATAGCGAGTGCGGCGGCGGCACATTTTTGTTCCAGTGCAACCCATGCGCCAGCCGACCAATGATCCAGCCCGGATTCTTTGCCCCGAAGCCTCGCCTGAAATAGATCCCCGAATTTACCCAGGTCGTGCAATAGCCCTGCCAGTTTTGCCTCATTGTTCCAGTTCATCGAGGTGGAAAATTTTCCGGCAATCTGAGACACGGTTGACAAATGTGTGTGCAATTGATGCCAACGCCCAACCTTGTTGGCGCTGTGCGCAAAGTAAACGGCGGGTGAGGTCATGTTGGCATCCTACGTGCCACCAGGCTCAAGACCTGAGCCCGTTTCCAAGCCCCGCCGATACTGATCTGCCGCCACATCAAGCAGATTTCTGACAGCTTCACGCAACACTTCTGGCGCAACGACTTCAACCTCCGCTCCATATTTGAGGATGTCCATAAGCAGCTCACGCTCATCCGAATACGGCAGGCGCAATTCGTAGCGACCGTCTTCCAGCCAACGGCTCTCTTGTTCGGGGTGCCAGATTTCTTCGGCAACCCAGCGGGCGCGTTTGGCGGTGAAGCGCAGCACGGCGATGGCGTGGGGAAGGCCGGAGAAGATGCCGTAGCTGCTGGCGAGTTCGCGGTTCAAGGTGGATTCGGCGACGGCTTTGGCGGGTTTGGTCAGTGGCTCGACGGTGCGGATGCATTCGACGGCGAAGATGCGCAGGCCTTTTTTGTCGTGGCACCAGGCGTCGAGATACCAGTTGTCGCGGTAGTGGGTGAGGCGTTGTGGGGAGATTTCGCGGCGGCTGGTTTGGTCGCGCTCGCGGTTGTAGTAGTCGATGCGGAGCCGGTGGCGTTGCAGGACGGCGTGGGCGACGGCCTGGAAGTGGCGCGGGTTTTTGTGGCGGGAGGCGATGCTCAGGAGCCGGATGCGCTGGTTGGCTTCGCCCGCGCCCATATGGTTGCTGTCCAGCAGCTTGTCGATGCGGGTTTGCAGCGGGCGCAGGTGGTCGTCGAGCAGTCCGGGCTCCAGGTTGGCGAGCAGGTGTTTCAGCGTGACGAGGGCGTGCAGTTCGGCGGGGGTGAACCACAGGCCGGGGAGTGCGTGGCTGCCGTCGGCGGTGTCGTAACGGTAGCCGCCGCGTTCGCTGTCATGGATGAGCGGGGCGCCGAGGCGGTCACGCAGGTCGGCGATCAGGCGGGTGAGGGTGGAGCGCGAAAAGCCGTGCTCAGCGATGAGCGCGGCGCGGGGGAGCCCGGTGCGCCGTCCATCCAGCAGACGGTGCAGGCGATAGATTTCGTCGAGTTTGCTCAAGTGTTCCGGGTCGCTTGTTCGTTCTTATTCGATTCTCCACGCCGGTTGTTTTTATTGTGCGATGAAGTGTGCTGCATGCGACGGGCACTTGCAAGTCTGGGTGCGGGGGATGGCAAGGGGGCTGTTTGCCCGAAGCCGGAGCAGGAAAGTTTCCGTTGGCGAGAAGAACCGGCTTCAAGTGACGGCCTTGTGTGCGGCGATGTACCGTTCATCCCGCATCATTTCCCCGGCAAACGCCAGTGTGGCCAGGATGTCTTCGCGGGTAATGTGGGGGTAGGACGTCAGGATTTGTTCGTAGGTCCAGCCATTTGCCAGCCAACCCAGAATCAGTTCGACGGAAATCCGTGTGCCTTTGATAACGGGTTTGCCGGCCAGCACGGCGGGGTCGCTGGCAATTCGATCTCGCCATTCCATGTTCAGGCTCCTTGTGAAGTCAGGCTTGCGTGTCGGTTATGCCGCCAAAAACCGGACGTGCCCGGCTTTGCCGTATGTGCAGATTTTCTTGTCGGCGGTGACAAGACATAGGTCATGTATGCGTGCTGCGGCGATCAGGAACCGGTCTGCCGGGTCGCCATGCGGGCTGTCTGGCAGTTGCGTGCTTTCCATCGCGGTCTCGGCATCGAGCGCCTGCAGGCGGATACCGGGAATCGACATGGCGCGGTACACCCATTCGCGGGCTGGTGCGGACAGGCTGATTTTTCCTTTCGCACACAACATGCCGACTTCCCAGACACTGACAGCATTGATATGCAACCGGCGCTCGATTCTTGCGAGGTCAATGGCGGCCAGGGTGGCGGGGCTCAAACGCCCGGCCACGCCTTCCGCATACCAAAGCCAGACGTGGGTATCCAGAAGCAAACCGCCCATGTCAGCGGTTTTTCCTGGGCTTGAAATCGGCATAGAGGGCGTCTTCCTCTCCGGTTTCTGCAGACCAGGCTTCATCCAGCGGCGCGACAATGTCGCCGTGGAGCGTGACCGTCCCCTTCATGTAGCCGAACATGCTGGCTGGCACTTCGTTTTCGATGGGCACCAGCTTCACCAGCGGTTTGCCGCGTTTGCTGATAATCAGCGGCTCATGCGTGGCGGCGACTTCGTCGATCAGTTTCAGGCACTTGGCCTTGAATTCGGCGGCATTGATGTTCATATTCACTCCTTGGTGACTATAACAAGTGGTCATATTAGGCCTGCCCCTGATTGAAAACAAGCCTGGGAAACGCTGTTTTATTCCGTCATCGCGAGGCCCGCAGTGCCGTGGCGATTCGGAGTTCGTTGATGCCGCAAACACTAGTGCCCTCTGGGTGTTCTGGATTGCTTCCCGCCGCGCTGCGCTCGCGGGCGCAATGACAGGGAAGGATGCGGATGCGTTGCGCGACTTCACCTTCGCCCGGATGGTTGTGGTTTCGCTTTCAAACTGACGCAGCCCGGGTTTTGTGCCAGATTTGAATCTGACATGGCTTTGTGAACACCCTTCATGCACCACATTCCCAAACCCGTCGTGACTCGCATCTGCATCATCCGCCACGGCGAGACCGACTGGAATGTGGAGAAGCGCATCCAGGGGCATACCGATGTTCCGCTCAACGCGGTGGGGCGGGCGCAGGCATTGGCGATGGCGTTCAATGCGGCGCACCACCGGTTTGCCGCGATCTACAGCAGCGATCTGGCGCGGACGCTGGAGACGGCGCGGGTGCTGGCGCAGCGCGAGGAGCAGGAGGTGAAGCTGCTGCCGCAGCTGCGCGAACGGCATTACGGGGTGTTTCAGGGCATCACCGCCGCCGAGGGCGCCGAGTTGTATCCGGCGGCGTACGCGCACTATTTGGCGCGCGATCCGGATTACGATTTCGAAACGGGTGAGTCGCTGCGCCGGTTTGCCGAGCGCGTGGCCGAGGGCATCGACTGGCTGGTGCGGCATCACCGCGGGCAGACGATTGCGGCGGTGAGCCACGGCGGGGTGCTGGACGCGGTGTATCGCCGCGCCACCGGACGCCCGCTCTCCACGCCGCGCGATTTCAAGATTCCCAACTGCGCGCTCAACTGGTTCCATTTCGACGGCCAGGGCTGGCACCTGGAAGCCTGGGGCGACCGCCACCACCTGCACGAAGTATTGTCGGAGCCGCCGGAATGAGTGCGCCGGCAGACTGGATGGTGCTGCTCCGCCACGGCCACAGCGAATGGAATCTCTCCGACCGCTTTACCGGCTGGACCGATATTCCGCTGACCGAAGTCGGCTTGGCCGAGGCGGTCGTGGCGGGGCGGCGGCTGGCACAGGCGGGGTATGCCTTCGACGAGGTGCACGGCTCGGTGCTGCAGCGCACGCGCCAGACGGTCGAGGCGCTGCTGGCCGCGATGGGTACGCCCGAGGTGCCGCTGTACACCACCTGGCGCCTCAACGAGCGGCACTACGGCGCGCTGCAGGGGATGAACAAGCAGGAAATTTTCAGGACGTGGGGCGAGGAAGCGTCGCGCCGCTGGTGGCGTGGCTATTTCGAGCCGCCGCCGCCGCTGGATCGCGATGATCCGCGCCATCCGCGTTTCGATCCGCTGTATGCGGCGCTCGACCTCAAGGACCTGCCCGCCAGCGAAAGCCTGCGCGACTGCCAGCGGCGCACGTTGCCCTACTGGCACGCGGTGCTGGTGCCGCGGCTGCGCGCGGGGCGTCGCCTGCTGGTGGTGAGTCACGGCAACACCCTGCGCGGCTTGGTGATGTATCTGGACGGCTTCAGTCCCGAGGCGATGGAGCGGGTAGAGATTCCCTCCGGGATGCCGCTGGTGTATCGCTTTGCTCCCGGTCTGCGGGTGGTGGGGCGGGAGTGGCTGGAGATGCCTGACGCCGCGCAAGCCGTCTGATTCCACGTGCCATCAAAAAGATTGTGGCGGCGGACCGTGGAAGCCGATGCGGTCAGGATAGAGATTGGAGGCCCGCCTTGATGCCATTGCAGGGTTCGGGCCGACAGGGCTCCCGGATCAGGGCTTCCAGCGTTCGGGGTGCGCCCAGAAACGGGCATTGAGCCAGTCCGGCACCATCTTGTAGGTGGCGAGGTCGTAATCGTAGATGCGCAGGTTTTCCGCGGCGTCGGTTGCGGACAGCGTAAAGCCGAGCGCGCGGAACATCGCTTCATCCAGCGCGCAATTTTCTCGCGCGGCGAGCAGGATGCGCGGGGCGACGTAGAGACGTGTCTGGCTGATCAGGTGCTGGGCCTGCTGCGCATCCAGCCCGTTCAGCGCGTCGATTCCCAGTGCCAGCGCGCACGCCGGCCCCGGCGAGTTTTCCTGCCGGTGCGCCGGCGTGTCGGGCAACACTTCGGCGACCAGTCGATGGGCGGCCGCATCGAGGGCGCACACGCTCTCGGGCTGGATTTCCAGCAGGCGTGCCTGCAAGAGGTCGCGCCAGTTCACGGCCCGGCCTTGCGCGGTACGCGCACCAGCCGGGTGCCGGCGATGCGGTCGTGCAGGAACTGGCGGTCACGGTCGAATAGCGCCCACCAGAAGCCGATGCCCGCCAGCAGCAAGCCGGGCAGGGCGAGGAAAAAGCGCAGCACGGCCTGTCTGAAGGCGATTGGGCCGCCGCTGCGGTTGACCAGGCGAATGCGCCAGGTTTTCATCGACAGCGTTTGCCCGCTACGCAGCCAGAACACGCTGAAATAGGCGAACAGAATACCCAGCAGATACAGCCGAAAGGCATGATGCCGCCAGCCGGCCTCCGCACTGCCGGCCAGGTAGAGGAAAAGGAATGCAGCGACGAATACCACGGCCGCGACGAGCAGCGATTCGTAGATCATGGCGGCAATGCGAATCATGAATGGGGCGGTGACTGGTGTGTTGTCTTGCATGGGAACCGGATATCGATAATGGTGGGCGGATGCGCCACTTTGCCACAGCGCACCCCAAGCATAATCAAAAAGCCAAGGTGGGGCTCGACGCGTATCGCAAGGTAACTCACGATTATTACCCGGTCGCAAAAACCGGCCGGATAACCGCTGCGGCATGATTTCTTGACCGAAACAGGGCAAAACGATTACTCTCGCAAGTCGATCAACGAATTGATTTATTGCCATTTTATGGAAGCCACGGGCGCCGAGATTGTCGTACGTTGTCTGGCCGAAGAGGGGGTCGAGTTTGTGTTCGGCTATCCCGGCGGGGCCGTGCTCAACATCTACGACGAAATCTTCAAGCAGAACAAATTCAAGCACGTGCTGGTTCGCCACGAGCAGGCCGCGGTGCATGCAGCCGACGCCTATGCGCGCTCCACCGGCCGTGTCGGCGTGGCGCTGGTAACCTCGGGGCCGGGCGTCACCAATGCCGTGACCGGAATTGCCACGGCCTACATGGACTCCATCCCCATCGTCGTCGTCACCGGCCAGGTGCCGACCCCGGCGATCGGGCTGGATGCGTTCCAGGAAGTCGACACCGTCGGCATCACGCGTCCCTGCGTCAAGCACAACTTCCTGGTCAAGGACGTGAAGGACCTCGCCGTGACGATGAAGAAAGCCTTCATCATCGCGGCCACCGGCCGTCCCGGCCCGGTGGTGGTCGACGTGCCCAAGGACGTGACCGCCCATATCACGGATTTCGAATATCCGGCCACGATCGAGATGCGCTCGTACAACCCGGTGATCAAGGGCCACAGCGGCCAGCTGAAGCGCGCGGTGCAGATGCTGCTCGAAGCCAAGCGCCCGGTGGTCTACGCGGGCGGCGGCGTCGTGCTCGGCGATGCCTCGGAACAGCTGATCGAGTTGACGCGCCTGCTGGGTTTCCCCATCACCAACACCCTGATGGGGCTGGGCGGCTATCCCGCCACCGACAGGCAGAACCTCGGCATGCTGGGGATGCATGGCACTTACGAAGCCAACATGGCGATGCAGCATTGCGACGTGCTGCTGGCGGTGGGCGCGCGCTTCGACGACCGCGTGATCGGCAATCCCGCGCATTTTGCCCGCGAGCAGCGCCGCATCATTCATGTCGACGTCGATCCCTCGTCGATTTCCAAGCGGGTCAGGGTCGACGTGCCCATCGTCGGCGACGTGCAGAACGTGCTGACCGAAATGCTGGGCCTGCTGAAACAGGCCAAGGAAAAACCCGATGCCGCCGCACTGAATTCGTGGTGGACGCAGATCGAGCTGTGGCGCTCGAAGAACTGCCTCAGCTACAACCGCAGCAGCCCCATCATCAAGCCGCAATATGTGGTCGAAAAGCTGTGGGAGGTGACCAGGGGCGATGCCTATATCACCTCCGACGTCGGCCAGCACCAGATGTGGGCGGCGCAGTATTACAAGTTCGACAAGCCGCGCCGCTGGATCAATTCCGGGGGCTTGGGCACCATGGGCGTCGGCCTGCCGTACGCCATGGGTGTGCAGCTCGCGCATCCCGACGCGCAGGTGGCCTGCGTCACCGGCGAATCGAGCATCCAGATGTGCATCCAGGAACTGTCGACCTGCACGCAGTACCGCATTCCCATCAAGGTCGTCACGCTCAACAACCGCTACATGGGCATGGTGCGGCAGTGGCAGGAGTTCTTCTACGGCAGCCGCTACGCCGAGTCCTACATGGACTCCCTGCCCGACTTCGTCAAGCTGGCCGAAGCCTACGGCCACGTCGGCATGCGTATCGACAAGCCCGAGGACGTCGAAGCCGCGCTGAAGGAAGCGTTCTCACCCGCGCTGAAGGAACGTCTGGTGTTCATGGACTTCCAGACCGACCCGGCCGAGAATGTCTTCCCCATGGTTGGAGCGGGCAAAGGCCTGTCCGAAATGATTCTGGCGGAGGAGCTATGAGACACATCATTTCGCTCCTGATGGAAAACGAGGCAGGCGCGCTGTCACGCGTGGCCGGGCTGTTCTCGGCGCGCGCCTACAACATCGAGTCGCTCACCGTTGCGCCGACCGAAGACGCCACGATGTCGCGCATGACCATCGTTACCACGGGCTCGGAAGATATCATCGAGCAGATCACCAAGCAGCTGAACAAGCTGGTGGATGTGATCAAGGTGATGGACCTGAGCGAGGGCAGCCACATCGAGCGCGAGCTGATGCTGGTCAAGGTCAAGGCGGTGGGGGCGGGTCGCGAGGAAATGAAGCGTACCGCCGATATTTTCCGCGGCCGTATCATCGACGTCACCGAGACGATCTACACTATTGAACTGACCGGGACCGGCTCCAAGCTGGATGCCTTTCTGGAGGCGATCGATTCCGCCTTCATCATTGAAACCGTGCGCACCGGCGCGTCTGGCATCGGACGCGGCGAGCGCAGCCTCAAAGTCTGATTATTTATTTTCCTCAGGAATTCACCATGAAAGTTTTCTACGACAAGGACGCCGACCTTTCCCTCATCAAGAAGCGCAAGGTCGCCATCATTGGCTACGGCTCGCAGGGTCACGCCCACGCCTGCAACCTCAAGGACTCCGGTGTCAACGTGACCGTCGCCCTGCGTCCGGGCTCCACTTCTGCCAAAAAGGCCAAGAACGCCGGCCTCAAGGTCAAGACCGTGCCCGAGGCGGTTGCCGGCGCCGACCTGGTGATGATCCTCACCCCGGACGAGTTCCAGTCCAGGTTGTATCGCGATGAAGTGGAACCCAACCTGAAGAAGGGCGCCACCCTGGCCTTTGCCCACGGTTTCTCCATCCACTACAACCAGATCGTTCCGCGCGCCGACCTCGACGTCATCATGATCGCCCCCAAGGCCCCCGGCCATACCGTGCGCTCCGAGTTCGTCAAGGGCGGCGGCATTCCCGACCTGATCGCCGTGTTCCAGGACGCCTCCGGCAAGGCGCGCGAGCTCGCCCTGTCCTACGCCTCCGCCATCGGCGGCGGCCGCACCGGCATCATCGAAACCACCTTCAAGGACGAGACCGAGACCGACCTGTTCGGTGAACAGGCCGTGCTGTGCGGTGGCGCCGTGGAACTGGTCAAGGCCGGCTTCGAAACGCTGACCGAAGCGGGTTACGCGCCCGAGATGGCCTACTTTGAATGCCTGCACGAGTTGAAGCTGATCGTCGATCTGATGTACGAGGGCGGCATCGCCAATATGAACTACTCGATCTCCAACAACGCGGAGTACGGCGAGTACGTGACCGGCCCCAAGGTTATCAACGCCCAATCCAAAGCCGCGATGAAGAAGTGCCTGGACAATATCCAGAACGGCAACTACGCTAAGCGCTTTATCCTGGAAGGCCAGGCCAACTACCCCGAAATGACCGCCTGTCGCCGCAACAACGCCGCGCACCAGATCGAGGTGGTGGGTGGCAAACTGCGCGCCATGATGCCCTGGATCACGGCCAACAAGTTGGTCGATCACACCAAAAACTGATTGGGAACTAGGGGCTGGGATTTGGGATTTAGGGTTTTTTGTGCGGCTGCGCCGCGACGCCTTTCCCTGGTTCCTAACTCCTAGCCCCTAGCCCCTACAAATGACACATCCCCTTATCGCCCGCGAGGGCTGGCTGGTTCTGCTGGCCGCATTTGCTGCCGCCCTGATCGCGACCTGGCTCGTCGGCTGGTGGTCGACCCCGTTCTGGATCTGGGCGGCGTTCGCGCTGCAGTTCTTCCGCGATCCGGCGCGCGTACCGCCGATGGATGCCGACGCGGTGATCGCGCCGGCCGACGGCCGGATTGTCGTGGTGGAAAAAGTCCGCGACGAATACCTGGATCGCGAGGCGCTGAAGATCAGCGTGTTCATGAACGTGTTCAACGTGCACTCCAATAAGAGTCCGGTCGACGGCGAGGTCAAGGGCGTCTGGTACACCCCGGGCAGCTTCGTCAATGCCGACCTCGACAAGGC
This sequence comes from Thiobacillus sp., assembly GCA_035530575.1. Classification (GTDB taxonomy): domain Bacteria; phylum Pseudomonadota; class Gammaproteobacteria; order Burkholderiales; family Thiobacillaceae; genus Thiobacillus. The sequence continues at coordinate 22,698 of DATKUP010000136.1, forward strand.
GTCCACCGAGAACGAGCGCAACGCGATCCACATCGCGACACCGCGCGGCGATGTTACTTCGGTGCAGATTGCCGGTCTGATCGCGCGACGCATCCTGTGCTACGTGCGCGCCGGCGACAAACTGGTGCGCGGCCAGCGCTACGGCTTCATCCGTTTCGGTTCGCGAGTCGACGTCTACCTGCCGATTACGGCGCGCGCCGAAGTCACGATTGGCCAGAAGGTGAGTGGTGGGCGTACCATACTGGCTCGCTGGTAGCCAGGGCGTGTTGGCACTGATTTCACGCCCGCGACGAGGCCGATTCGGGCTGCGGCTTGCGAAGCGGTTCGCGACCAAGAGATGTGCCCGGCAGGATTAAACCTTGGCCGGCCCGTCCCTTCAGGCTGCCACGAAATTAGCGTTAACACACCGTAGGTTCGCCATGCCTGAATTCGATCGCCGCAAGACCAGTATGACGCGACCGCGGATGCGCGATCGCGGCATTTATCTGCTGCCGAATCTGTTCACCACCGGCGCGCTGTTCGCCGGCTTCTATGCCATCGTCCAGGCGATGAACGGGCGCTTCGAGCACGCCGCGGTGGCCATTTTCATCGCCATGGTGCTTGACGGCCTCGACGGCCGCGTCGCCCGCATGACCCACACGCAAAGCGCCTTCGGCGCCGAATACGACAGCCTGTCCGACATGGTGTCGTTCGGCGTCGCCCCGGCGCTGGTGATCTACGAGTTTGCCCTGCAAGGCATGGGCAAGTTCGGCTGGATCGCCGCCTTCGTCTATTGCGCCGGTGCCGCCCTGCGGCTGGCACGCTTCAACACCCAGCTCGACGTGGTCACCGACAAGCGTTTCTTTCAGGGACTGCCCAGTCCGGCATCGGCAGCGCTGGTCGCCGGATTCGTCTGGGTAATGGTCGAATACGGCGTGGCGGAAGAGGATACACGCTGGCTGGCGGCGGCGATCGCGCTGTTTGGCGGACTCACCATGGTCAGCAACTTCCGCTTTTACAGCGGCAAGGAAATCAACCTCAGGAAAAGCGTGCCGTTCTTCGTCATCCTGCTGATCGTGCTGGCCTTTATCCTGGTGTCGACCAGCCCGCCCGAGGTGCTGTTCGGCGTGTTCGTGCTGTACGGCCTGTCGGGCTACGCTGACGCGCTGTTGCGGGTGATCCGCCGCAAAAAGTCACCCAGGGCCACGCCCCCCTTGCCGAGCGACAAAAAATAGATAGAATCTGAACCATGTCCAATTGGTCACAAGCTTCCTTCCTCCCTGGCCTGTCGAGCGTTCTGTTCGGCAGCCTGCCGCTGCGCTGCGCGCGCGCATACTAAACCCCCTCCCCCGCAGTACCCCCACGCCGCCAGCTTCTCGCGGCAACCCTTTTATAATGCGTCGGCCCGAGTCGCCATCGACATCGCCCCGACCCCCATGGAGCCAGCCATGAAAGACCGTTTATTCATTTTCGACACCACCTTGCGCGACGGTGAGCAAAGCCCCGGCGCATCGATGACCCGGGACGAGAAATTGCGCATTGCGCGCCAGCTGGAAAAGCTCGGCGTCGACGTCATCGAGGCCGGCTTCGCCGCGGCCAGTCCGGGGGACGCAGAGGCGATCCGCACCATTGCCGAAACGATCCAGAACTCGATCATCTGCTCTCTGGCGCGCGCCAACGAGCGCGACATCCACGCAGCGGGCGGCGCCATCAAGCCGGCCAGCCAAGGTAATCGGGCAGGGGGTCGCATCCACACCTTCATCGCCACCAGCCCGATCCACATGGAAAAGAAGCTGCGGATGCAGCCGGACCAGGTGGTCGAGGCCGCAATCAAGGCGGTCAAACTCGCGCTCGAATATACCGACGACGTCGAGTTCTCGGCCGAGGATGCGGTGCGCTCCGAGATGGATTTCCTGGTCCATATTTTCGACGAGGTGATCAAGGCCGGCGCCAGGACCATCAACGTGCCGGACACCGTCGGCTACAGCATTCCCGCCCTGTGGGGCGAGCGCATGAAGCAGCTGATCGAGCGTGTGCCCAATTCCGGCAAGGTGATCTGGTCGACGCACTGCCACAACGACCTCGGCATGGCGGTGGCCAACTCGCTCGCCGCGGTGATGAACGGCGCGCGCCAGGTTGAATGCACCATCAACGGCCTCGGCGAACGCGCGGGCAATGCCGCGCTGGAAGAGATCGTGATGGCGGTGCGTACCCGCAAGGATGTATTCAACTGCGACACGCGCATCGACGCCACCCAGATCGTGCCGTCGTCCAAGCTCGTCTCCACCATCACCGGTTACCCGGTGCAGCCGAACAAGGCCATCGTCGGGGCGAATGCCTTCGCGCATGAATCCGGCATTCACCAGGACGGCGTGCTGAAGCACCGCGAGACCTACGAAATCATGCGCGCCGAAGACGTCGGCTGGCATGCGAACCGTTTGAGCCTGGGCAAGCTGTCCGGCCGCAACGCCTTCAAAACCAAGCTCACCGAACTGGGGATCGTGCTGGACAGCGAGGAAGCGCTCAACGCCGCGTTTGCCCGCTTCAAGGATCTGGCCGACAAGAAGCGCGAGATTTTCGACGAAGACCTGCAGGCGCTGGTTTCCGACGAAGGCTACGCGACCGACCACGAGCGCTACAAGCTGGTATCGCTGAAAGTGTGTTCGGAGACCGGTGAGGTTCCGCACGCGCAACTTGTGTTCACCGACGAAGGCGTCGAAAAACAGGCCGAAGGCACCGGCTCCGGCCCGGTCGACGCCACCTTCAAGGCGCTTGAATCGGTGGTCAACAGCAGCGCCAACCTGCTGCTGTATTCGGTCAACAACATCACCCGCGGCACCGACGCGCAGGGTGAAGTGACCGTACGGCTGGCGCTGGGCGGCCGCGTGGTCAACGGCCAGGGCGCCGACACCGACATCGTGGTGGCCTCGGCCAAGGCCTACCTGCACGCGCTGAATAAGCTGCACAGCAAGCGCGAGCGGGCGCACCCGCAGGTGTAGTCGTTTGATCCGCGAACATTCACAGGGCATGACCTGTGCGAAGGGGCGCGAAGAGGGGGCGGGCCACCCCTTCCGGGCGACCTGCAGCGGACGTCGCCGGGCACGGGTCGATCGCTCGATATCCGGCATGCACCCCATTCAGCGCTTCCCGGTGACGTGAGTTCTTCCTGTTTACCTGAAAAACATCCGAAGAAAACACATGCTCAATCCCGCTGACTTCGCTTGCGCGGGTCTTTTCGGCGAGCGTACACGGCGGTCATGGCAAAGCCGCTCCGCAACAGCTCCAGCTCAATGCCGATCTTATGACCGGCACCGAGACGATGGAAGGGAAAACGGCGAACCCGCGTCATGACGGCGCGGTTCGCGTCCTGGAAGCCCTCAAGACGTATGGACAGTATTTCCAGCATCCGGGCTGGAAAGCGGCCAGGAGCTGATTTTCAGAAATCGCCACCGGCGGATTTCGTGTTGGCCCCGGCTTCCAGCGCAAGCTTCGGCAGCCAGGCTTATTTCCGCACGGGCAGCATGCGCGTCAGCGTGTTGTCATGCCTCAGATAATGATGATACAAGGCGGCGACGGCATGCAGACCGATCAGAAAATAGCCTGTCGTCCCCACGAATTCATGCACTTCCTTGATCTGTTTTCCGAGGTCCTTGTTTTCACCGATCAGTGCGGGCAGTTCCAGGCCGAAGAACGGGATCGGCTTTCCGGCAGCACTGAG
>DATKUP010000137.1:0-44139 GCA_035530575.1 Thiobacillus sp.
AAAAACTATGTCCAGCTTTGGCTGACGTTACCTCACCAAATCACTTGCCTCACTTGACTTGGAAGGCAGCCGCAAACACCAACTGCACATAGTTTAAAACTGTGCATAGGGGTCGCTATGTACACCTCTGCATAGCGACCCGTTTCTGCCGTTGGTGGCTGCGAAGAGTTGAGATTCGCTTGTGACACATTGAGACTAATGCTGAGGACGAATGTGGGGCAGCAGGTCGACCATTACGGCCAGTCAGAACAGCCAACAAGATAAACAGGCCGGACACCGCCCTAACAGTCTATTTTTTCCAATCAATCACCCGCCTTTAATCTGAACTGGTGCCCGTCCTGGGTTTGGCAAGTGCCTTTGACATCGGCAAGGTGACTGACCCATTCGCAAACCAGGCGCTCGCCATCGGCTGATTCAAGCGTAGCCTTGCTGCCTTTGCTGGTATGCCTCCTATGGAGTCCCAGGGTGTCGTTTCTGTATATGCCATGGCATGCATCCGTCGTGCACGGATTTCTCACCCACTCCCCTTCATATCGTTTTCCATCCAGCATTACCTCCATCCTATGCGTAGCCCCCCAGGCCGACAGGGTTCCCACGGCCCGGGTGGTATCAGCAGCGTCCTTGAGCGCTACGTTAGAGGCGCAGCCGGTCAGCGCCAGCAGGAACAGCATTGTCATTTGTTTCATTTTTCTCTCCTTGCGATGTTGATTGATTAGACGAGACGTCCCGGCCTGTCGGCCGGGGCGTTCCGGTCAGGCGGGTTGTGCTTGCAGTCTGCTGTTATCAACAGGATTTGCCTCGATCTCTTCCTCTTTCCTGTGCGCCAGTCGATACAGGAGCGGCAGAACCAGCAGCGTCAGTGCGGTAGAAGACAGGATGCCGCCGATGACGACGGTAGCAAGCGGGCGCTGCACTTCGGCGCCGGTGCCGGTGGCGATGGCCATTGGGATGAAGCCCAGCGAGGCGACCAGCGCGGTCATCAGCACCGGACGCAAGCGGGTCAGTGCGCCATCGACAATCGCCGCGTCGAGCCGTTTTCCGTCTTCGCGCAGGCTGCGGATGTAGGCGATCATCACCAGGCCGTTCAGCACGGCCACGCCCGACAGCGCAATGAAGCCGACCCCTGCCGAGATCGACAGTGGAATGTCGCGCAGCCACAGCGCGAGGATGCCACCGGTAAGTGCGAACGGCACGCCGGTAAATACCAGCAGCCCGTCCTTGACGTTGCCGAACATGGCGAACAGCAGCATGAACACCAGCAGCAGCGCGACCGGGACGACGATTTGCAGGCGCTTGGCGGCCGATTGCAGTTGCTCGAAGGTGCCGCCCCAGGTTGTCCAGTAGCCGGCGGGAACCGGCGCGTCGGTCTGGATTCTCTGCGTGGCTTCGCTGACGAACGAGCCGATGTCGCGCCCGCGGACGTTGGCGGTGACGACCACCCGACGCTTGCCGTCTTCGCGGCTGATCTGGTTGGGGCCGGGGGCAACGTTGATGTTCGCCACCTCGCCCAGCCGCACGAAGTTGGCTTGCGCATTGTCCGCTGTGGATGGCAGGGGGATCGGCAACTGCTGCATCGCCGCCAAATCGTTGCGCAGGCGCTCGGGCAGACGGACGATGATGTCGAAGCGCCGATCGCCCTCGAACAGCATGCCAGCTTCGCGCCCGCCGAGCGCGATCGATACTGCATCCTGTACGTCGCCGACATTGATGCCGAGGCGGGCGGTTTTTTCGCGGTCGATCTGGATCGTCAGCATCGGCAGCCCGGTGGTCTGCTCGACCTTGACGTCGGCTGCGCCCGGCACGCTTTCGAGCACGCGGGATATCGCTTCGGCTCTGGCGTTCATGGTGTCCATGTCGTCGCCGAACACCTTGACCGCCACGTCGCTCCTCACGCCCGACAGCAGTTCATTGAAGCGCATCTGGATCGGCTGGGTGTACTCGTAGTTGTTGCCGGGCACCCTGGCGGTCGCCTCCCGCATCGCCTGCACCAGGTCGGCCTTGCTGCGCGTGGGATCTGGCCACTCCGACTGCGGTTTGAGCATGATGAAGTTATCCGCGACGTTGGGTGGCATCGGGTCGGTGGCAATTTCCGCCGTGCCAAGCTTGGCGAAAATCCGCTCGACTTCGGGAAACTGCATGATCGTACGTTCGAGTTCGGTCTGCATCTCGACTGCCTGCGACAGACTGGTGCCGGGGATGCGCAAGGCGTGCAGCGCGATGTCGCCCTCGTTGAGGCTGGGCACGAATTCGCTGCCCATGCGCGTGAGCAGCAGTGCCGACAACACCACCGCGACGCCCGCGAAACTCAGCACCAGCGGCGCGTTCTTCAGCGAAAAATCGAGCATTGGCGCATAGCCTCGCCGCGCCCAGCCCATCAGGCGGTTTTCCTTTTCGCTGACTTGTTTGCCGATCAGCAGCGCGGCGGCGGCCGGGATGAACGTCACCGACAGGATCATCGCGCCGAGCAGGGCCGCGACCACGGTGAACGCCATTGGGTGGAACATCTTGCCCTCGACGCCGGTGAGCGCGAAGATCGGCAGGTAGACGACCATGATGATGAGCTGGCCGAACAGCAGCGGCCGCCGCGCTTCGCGCGACGCCAGGAACACTTCGTGAAAGCGCTCGTTGCGGGTCAGGGTTCGCCCCGCCGCAGCTTGTGCGTGTGCCAGTCGGCGCACGCAGTTCTCGACGATTACCACCGCGCCGTCGATGATGATGCCGAAGTCGAGTGCGCCCAGGCTCATCAGGTTGGCGCTGACCTTGTTGCTGACCATGCCGGTAAACGTGAACAGCATCGCCAGCGGGATGACCATGGCGGTAATGATAGCGGCGCGGATGTTGCCCAGGAACAGGAACAGCACCGCGATTACCAGCAGCGCGCCTTCGAGCAGGTTTTTCTTGACCGTGTCGATCGCCTTATCGACCAGGATGGTACGGTCGTACACCGTCTGCGCGACCACCCCGGCAGGCAGGGTGCGGTTGACTTCTTCCAGCCGCTTGGCCACCGCCTGCGATACGGTGCGGCTGTTTTCTCCGACCAGCATGAACACCGTGCCAAGCACGACTTCGCGCCCGTTCTCGGTCGCGGCGCCGGTGCGTAGCTCCTTGCCCATGCCGACTTCGGCCACGTCGCCGATGCGAATCGGAACGCCTTCCCGGCTGCTGACGATGATGTTGCCGATGTCGGTCAGATTGGCGACCTGGCCAGGCGCGCGGATCAGGTATTGCTCACCGCTTTTTTCGATGTAGCCTGCGCCGGTGTTGCCGTTGTTGCGCTCGATGGCGGTAACCAGATCATGCAGTGTCAGGCCGTAGGCCATCAACTTGTCGGGCAGCGGCGCAACCTGAAACGTCTTGGCATAGCCGCCGATGCTGTTGATCTCGGTCACCCCCGGCACGTTGCGCAATTGCGGCTTGATGATCCAGTCCTGGATCTCGCGCAGGTCGGTCGGCGTATAGGCGCTGCCGTCGGCTTTTTTCGCACCCGGTTTGGCCTCGACCGTCCACATGAAAATCTCGCCCAGGCCGGTCGAAATCGGCCCCATTTCCGGGGCGAGTCCGGCGGGCAATTGCGCGCGCGCCTGGCCGATGCGTTCATTGACGAGTTGCCGCGCAAAGTAGATGTCGGTGCCTTCCTCAAAAATAACCGTCACTTGCGACAGGCCATAACGCGACAGCGAGCGCGTCTGTTCCAGGCCGGGCAGCCCGGCCATGACGATTTCGATCGGAAAGGTAATGCGCTGCTCGGATTCGAGCGGGGAATAACCGGGGGCGGCGGTGTTGATCTGTACCTGCACGTTGGTGATATCAGGCACGGCATCGATCGGCAGCTGCTGGTAGTTGTACACGCCGAGCGCCGCCATGCCCAGCGTCATCAGCAGAACCAGCCAGCGCTGGTCGATGGCGAAACGGATGATTTTTTCAAACATGATGAAGGTTTTTCCTAAAGCGCCGCGTCGCCGCGTTCGCCGGAGCGAATGCGCAGCACGTCTGCAAGTTCAGAAACAGCAATCAAACCGTCGCCGGGATTGCCCGTGATGGCCGCTGCGCGGATGGCTTCTACCATCATCTGCGCGTGTTCATCCGCGCAAAACATCAGTAGCACTAGCCGCTCGTGGGCGTCCGGGTTCCACTCGGTGGGTACAAAGGCGTGGTGCGGCCCCTGTCCACGGGAATGGCCGCGTGCCGGAAAGTAGGTAAAGCCGGACAAATGAGCGAGGCCATGCAGCGCCTCTTCAATGCTGTCCAGACGATGCGGCTGCACGATAGCGATGATCTGTTTCATTGGGGTCTCCTAGTGGTCGTGGCTCGCGCCGGATTTTTCCAGATCGGCCTTGATCAGAAAGCTGTTCGTCGCGGCATACACTTCGCTCGCATTCAGCCCGCTAACGACCTCGATGAACTTGCCGTCGCTGCGCCCGAGTTCCAGCGGGCGCGCTTCCAGCTCGTTGCCGTAGCGTCCGAACACCACCGTCCGGTCGCGTAGGCTCTGAATGGCTTCGGCGGCCACCGCGACCGGCACCTCGACCGAGCCGGTGACCAGCTGCACTTTGACCTGCAAACCTGGACGCCAGACCCCGTCCGGGTTAGGCAACACTACCCGCGCAGTGGCCGCGCGCGTCGCTTCGCCGACCAGCGCGCCGACATAGGAAATCGTGCCGCTGCCCTGCGCTGCAAACGCGGTGGCCTGGATGTCCGCCTTCTGGCCGGTTTTGACTGCACCGAGGTCCTTGGCCGCGACCGTCATGTCCACCCACACCGTGGACAAGTCGGCGATGACGAAAATTTTCGCGTCACCCTGCACGGCTTCGCCCAGCGAGAGATGTTTTTCGACCACCACGCCGTCGATCGGCGCGCGGATTTCGTAGCGCGTCAGCGCGCTACCCGGTTGTCCCGCGCCACCCAGCGACGCCAGTTTCTGACGCGCGTTCTGCACGGCGATTTCAGCTTCCTGCATGGCATGCTTCGCTTCCAGGTAATCCTGCTCGGCGGAGATTTTTTCCGCCCACAACTGCTTCTCACGTTCAAACGTCGTGCGCGTCAGCGCGAGGCGTTTTTGCGCCGCTAGCAGTTCGCTGCGCTGGTCGGCCAGCGCCTGGCTGGAAATCACCGCCAGCAATTGACCTTTTTTCACCCGGTCGCCGGCATTGGCCGGCGAAGCTACCACCACCCCGGTCAGCAAAGGCACCACATGCACCATGCGGTCTTCGTTCAGGCGAATCTCGCCGATCAGTTGCAGCACGGCATTGATCCGTGCCGGGCCCGCAGTCAGCAGGTTCACGCCGTTTTGTTTGAGCTGCGCATCGCTCAGGCTCACCCGCGCTTCAATCTGGTCGTAGCCGAAGCGGTACGCCTTGCCGCCAGATTGCGCGGCGATCTCCACCTTGAACGAATGCGGCTCGACCACTTCGGCGTCGCCCCTGAGGTAATCGCCTACCTTGGCAAACTGGATGGCTTGCGGTTCGCGCCCGAGGCGATGCAGCGTAATGGCAACCTGGCTTGACGACGGATCGACAGGCTTGCCGTCGCGGTAGAGGTAGACGCGAAATTCCGGCGGCACGCCCTGTTCGAAAATGGTCACCTCCAGCCCGTAGCCGTTATCGTTGAACAGCTTGCCGCCGTGTGGCCCCTTGGCCGGCCCGGCTTCTGCCGCGTGCGGTTCTTCGTCGGCGTGACCCGGCGCTTCGGCATGACTATCTTGCCCTTGCTCGTCGCCTGCGGGCTGAGGCTTGCCCGTGCCGAGAATCAGTCCGGCCAGCACGACGCCGATCCCCAGGACGGCGGCAATGGATAGAGTCTGTTTCTTGTTCAGATTGAGTTTCATGTGGGCTCCTACTGCTGAGTGGCGGCTGGCGCCTGGGTCGATGCCACGCCGAGAATGCGCTCGATTTCGGCGGCGGATCGATGCGCCTCGGCCAGCGCGCGTAGATATTGGGATTTGGCCTGGAATGAAGTGCGCTGGGCGTCCAGCACTTCGAGGAAACTGAATTTGCCCAGTTCGAAGCCCTTGGTTGCGGCGTCGTAGGCGCTCTGTGCTCCCGGCAAAATGTCCCGCTGCAGCAACGCCACCTCCTGACGTGCCGTATTCAGGCGTTCATGCGCAGCAGCCAGTTCATTGGATAGACGGGTTCCGGCGGCGGCCAGTTCGTCGCGCGCCTTGTCGGTCCTGTGTAGCGCTTCAAGCAGGTTGCCCTGATTTCGATTGAAAACCGGAATCGGAATCGAAACGCCGAGGATTGCCTGATCGCGCCCCAACTCTTCGTTGCGCTTGGCGCCAAGGCTGACGGTCAAGTCCGGGATGCGCCGGCTTCGCTCGACCTCCGCCAGCGCTTGCCGGCGCTCGACCTCGATCCTGGCCCTCAGCAAATTAGGCGAGGTGGCGAGGCGCATGTTCAGGTCGGCTAGGGCGGGGAGCGGTGGCAGGGATTCGGGGTCGCCTTCGGCGTACTCGAAACGCGGTGACGAATTGCCCCAAGTGGCAGCCAGTCGGCGGCGTGCGGTCGTGACCTCGCTTGCTGCCTGCGCCTGTTCAACGCGCACGGCGGCCTCGGCCACGCTCGCCCTGGTCTCTTCGACCGGGGACACCTTGCCAGCTGTGACTCGCCGCGAGGCGGCACCGGTCGCGCGTTGCGCAAGTTCGACCGACGCCTGGGCAAGCCGCAGACGTTCCTGCGCAACCAGCACGTCAAAGAATGCCGCCGTCCCCGCCGCACGAATCTCGGCACGTTTGGCATCCAACTCCAGGGAGGCAGCATCGCGGCCGCGCTCAGCAGCTTCGATCCTGGCGCCACGCTTGCCGCCCAGTTCGATCGGTTGATTCAACTGCAGGGTCGTGGTCCGCGTCTCCCGGCGCGTGTCCTCGATCAAGGCCGAAAGTTCCGGATTGGGCCGGGCTTGTGCCTGGGTGATGGTGGCGTCGAGCGCCTCCAACTCACGGCCCGCCGCTGACAAATCAGGGTTGGCGCCAAGCGCCAGTTCAAGTGCCGCATTCAGGGTAAGCGGGGCAACCGATTCGCTGGCACGCGGCGAACTTGGTCCCGGGCCGGTGAGCGGGGTTTGTGCCCACGCCACCAATGGCAGCGCGAGCAGGAATACAGATAACGAGAGTCGCATGGTTTTTCCTCGTGAATAAATATCAGAACGAAGATCACCGGCGCGCGACAGCGGAACGCGGTTTGAAGCCGCGTTGAAGCAAACGTTCGCCGGTTCAGGCGGACGCTAGAGGGGGACGGTCGAGTAAGGGGGGGGTGCGGCTGAGGAAGGCGGCGGGTGCATGCTGAACCGGACCACCGCTCAGTTCCAGCCCGAGAACCGGGCCGGGCTGATAAAAGATGAAGGAAAACACGTGATGGCAGTGGTTGCCGTGATGGCCGTCTTCATTGTGTTGCTCGCCGTCGGTATTGCCGAGCGCGGCGAGGTCATGGCTGGCGTGCCCGCCATCGTGATGGTCATGGTCTTGGACATGCGCGCCCACGGCATCCTCCCCAACGTACCCATACAGGCCGGCTGCGGCTGCCCAGGCGAACTGGAGCGGTACGATGAGCATGATGATCAGGGCGATGAAGCGACGCATGGGTCGGATACTACAGGTTCCAGCGTATTCATCAAGAATTCGATCGTACGCATTCGCTGGAGTTGGTCATTCATCGGCATTTCTAGTTAATGACCGGTGTGCGGTTGCTTAGCTGACCTGACAGGCGCAGTACGCCAACGGCGGCTCTGGCCGAACTCCGGACGGATAGGTGAGCCAACCCGAATGACGGCTCCTGGCCGGTTGCAGCCAGCCAGAGTCGATTATCATGCCCCGCAAACTGTTATTTATGCCAACAAGGGCAACTACCGAACAAGTTCCGGTTAACCCTCCGCCACTACCCCCAGCACCGCCTCGCCGTACGCCTCCAGCTTCTTCGCCCCCAACCCCGATATCTCGCCCAGCGCCGCAAGTGTGGCTGGCTTGCGTGCGGCAATCTCGCGCAGGGTGGCGTCGTGCAGGATGACGTAGGCGGGGATGCCTTTTTCGTTAGCAGTTTCACGTCTCCAGGTACGCAGGGCAATGAAGAGCGGATCTTCGTCGTCGTGGTAGCCCGCGCCGGAACTGGAGGCGAGGCGGGATTTGCGTTGCTTGGTACGCACCTCGATGGCGCGCAGCCAGACCTGTTCCTCGCCTTTCAATACCGGTCGCGCGGCGGCGGTGAGCTTCAATGCGCCAAAGGCAGTATGATCGACTTCCATCAGGCCGCGCACGACCAGTTGCCGCAGTACCGCGCGCCAGACCTTGTCGGTGTGTGCGGTGCCGATGCCGAACACGCTCAGCTCAGTGTGGCCGAATTTGTCGACCTTTTCGGTTTTCTTCCCCAGCAACACATCGAGCACATGCCCGGCGCCGAAGCGCTGGCCGGTGCGGTAGACCGCGCTCAAAAGTTTCTGCGCGGCTTCGGTGCCGTCCCACAGCGTGGGCGGATTGAGGCAGACGTCGCAGTTGCCGCAAGCCTGGCTGGCCTCGCCGAAGTAGTTCAGCAGCGCAACGCGGCGACAGCTGGCCGCTTCGGCGAGTCCGACCAGGGCGTCGAGCTTGGCGTGGCCGACACGCTTGTGCGCGTCTTCGGCGTCACCCTCGTCGATGAAGCGGCGCTGGGTGACGACGTCCTGCAGGCCCCACGCCATCCACGCCTCGGCGGGCTCGCCGTCACGGCCGGCGCGGCCGGTTTCCTGGTAGTAGCCTTCCACCGATTTCGGCAGGTCGAGGTGGGCGACGAAGCGTACGTCGGGCTTGTCGATGCCCATGCCGAACGCGAGCGTGGCGACCATGACGACGCCGTCTTCGCGCAGAAATCTTTCCTGATAGCGTCGGCGGGTGTCGTTGTCCATGCCGCCGTGATAAGGCAAGGCGGTGAAGCCGGCCTGCTTGAGCGCGTCGGCGGTTTCCTCGACCTTCTTGCGCGTGCTGCAGTAGACGATGCCCGCCTCGCCTGTGTGTTCATTCAGAAAATCCAGCAACTGGCGGCGCGGTTCGGTTTTTTCGCTGATGCGGTAGCGGATGTTGGGGCGGTCGAAGCTGGCGACGAAGACGCGCGCGGCGCCGAGATCGAGCCGGGTGAGGATTTCGGCACGGGTGGCGGCATCGGCGGTGGCGGTGAGCGCGATGCGCGGCACCTCGGGAAAGCGCTCGTGCAGCGTCGACAGGCCGAGGTATTCCGGGCGGAAGTCGTGCCCCCATTGCGACACGCAATGCGCTTCGTCGATTGCGAACAGCGCAACGCGCGCCTGTTCGAGCAGGGATTGGAAACGCGGCGTGAGCAGGCGTTCCGGGGCGACGTACAAGAGCTTGAGCTGCCCGGAAACGAATTCGCGCTCGACCCGCATCGCCGCCGCGCCATCCAGGCTCGAATTCAGGAACTCGGCAGCGATGCCCAGTTCTTTCAGCGCCGCGACCTGGTCCTGCATCAGCGCGATCAGTGGCGACACCACGACCGCGCAGCCCTCGCGCAGCAGCGCGGGAATCTGGAAGCACAGCGACTTGCCGCCGCCGGTGGGCATCAGCACCAGCGCATCGCCGCCCGCGGCGACGGTGTCGACGATGGCGGCCTGCTCGCCGCGGAACGCGGGGTAGCCGAAAACACGGTTGAGCAGATCGAGGGCGGAATCAGGCGGCATGCGGGTAAAAATCTTGGGCGGACTGGGTTGAATCTGGTTTTCCGGCTGGAAAATCAGTGTGTCACATCAGCTATAATTGTGTCACGTTTTGCGCCTGGAGCGTTCCATGAAAACCATGACCATCCGCGAAGCCCGCGAGGGCCTGTCGCACCCCGACCAGATGTTCGCCGACAGCGACGAGGTGCTGGTGGTGTGCCGCGGCGAGCCGGTGGCGCGGATTCTGCCCGTCACGCCTGCCGCACCTGCGCGCAAGCTGCCGTCACTTAAATGGCTGCGTGACCAGTCACCGTATCAGGAGATCCCCAGCGAGGTGTTGATCCGCGAAGATCGGGACGCGCGTGACTGAGGTTTATCTCGACACCAGCGCGCTCATCAAGCTTTACGTGGCCGAGGCGTTTTCCACCGAAGTGGAGCGGCTCGTCGCGGAGGTCGATGGACTCGTCATCAGCCGGCTCAGCATGCTGGAATGGCATTGCGCCATGGCGCGTCGGCTGCGCACGGGGCAGATCACCGACGATTACCTGAACCTTGCCCGCACCGAGTTCACCCGCCACCTGGCCGAGAGCTATTTTCGCATCATGCCGTTCGACGACACCTTGCTGATCGACGCATTGCGCGTGCTCGACAGCGTCAAGCCGGTGCCCCTGCGCACGCTCGACGCCATCCATCTGACCGCCGCACGCAATGCCGGCGTTGCCCGCCTCGCCACCGCCGACCGCGTGATGGCGGATGCGGCAAACCAACTCAATCTCGCAGCAGACACTTTTTTTGTATGACCTTGCCTACCATGAACGAATCCACCTCCGCCGCACCCGTCCTCGACGAAAACCAGATCATTGCCGAGCGCCGCGCCAAGCTCGCTTCGATTCGCCAGCAGGGCATCGCCTTTCCCAACGACTTCGAGCGCCGCGACTACGCCGGCAAGCTGGCCGCCGCCCACGGCGATAAATCCAAAGAAGCACTCGAAGCCGAGGCGATCGAGGTACAGCTGGCCGGACGCATGATGCTGAAGCGGGTGATGGGCAAGGCCAGCTTCGCCACCCTGCAGGACATGAGTGGACGCATCCAGGTGTACGTGTCGAACGACCTCACCGGTATCGAGTCGCACGACGCCTTCAAGCGCTGGGATCTGGGCGACTTTCTCGGTGTGACCGGCACGCTGTTCAAGACCAACAAGGGCGAGCTGACCATCCAGGCGAAGTCGATCCGCCTGCTGTCGAAGGCGCTGCGCCCGCTGCCGGAAAAATTCCATGGTCTTGCCGACCAGGAGCAGAAATACCGCCAGCGCTACCTCGACCTCATCGCCAACGACGATACGCGCGAGACCTTCATGCGGCGCTCGACGATCATTCAGGCAATCCGCAGCTTCATGGTCGAGCGTGACTTTCTCGAAGTCGAGACGCCGATGATGCATCCCATCCCGGGCGGCGCCGCCGCGAAACCTTTTGCCACGCATCACAACGCGCTCGACATGGGGCTGTTCCTGCGCATCGCGCCCGAGCTGTATCTCAAGCGGCTGGTGGTCGGCGGCTTCGAAAAGGTGTTCGAGATCAACCGCAACTTCCGCAACGAAGGCTTGAGCACCCGACACAACCCCGAGTTCACCATGATGGAGTTCTACGAGGCCTACCGCGAATACCGCTACCTGATGGATTTCACCGAATCCTTGATCCGTGCCACTGCGCTTGCCGCCACCGGCTCGACCACGGTGAATTATCAGGGCCACACCATCGAGCTCGGCACGCCGTTCGCCCGCCTCACCATCGTCGACGCGATCCGCAAGTACAACCCGCACTACACCGTCGAACAGCTGAACGACCGCGACTGGCTGATCGGCCAGTTCGTCGCGATGAAGGCAAAGTACCGCCCGCAGGACGGGCTCGGCGGCCTGCAGCTTTCCTTCTTCGAGGAAACCACCGAAGCGCTCCTGATCCAGCCGACCTTCATCATCGACTACCCGGCCGAGGTCTCGCCGCTGGCGCGCCGCTCCGACTTGCATCCCGACATCACCGAACGCTTCGAGCTGTTCATCACCGGCCGCGAGATGGCCAACGGCTTCTCCGAGCTGAACGACGCCGAGGACCAGGCCGAGCGTTTCATGGAACAGGTGCGGCAGAAGGAAGCTGGCGACGAAGAGGCGATGCACTACGACGCCGACTTCATCCGCGCGCTGGAACACGGCCTGCCGCCCACCGGCGGCTGCGGCATCGGTATCGACCGTCTGGTGATGCTGCTGACCGATTCGCCCAGCATCCGCGACGTCATCCTCTTCCCGCAAATGAGGCGGGAAAGTTAAATGAACCCGCAGATGCGCCGCGAAAGCTGACTCCGCCGCCATGGGGCAATACGCACTCAAGATCGGCCTGTCCGCGCTGATCCTCGTCATCGTTGCCGAAGTGGCCAAGCGCAGCACATTCTGGGCAGCGGCCCTGGCTTCGCTGCCGCTCGTCTCGCTGCTCGCGTTTGTCTGGCTCTATCTCGACACCGGCGACGTGCAGAAGGTTGCCGCGCTCTCCAGTGGCATATTCTGGCTGGTGCTGCCCTCGCTGCTGCTATTTGTGCTGCTGCCGTTTCTGCTGCGCAATGGCCTCGGCTTCTGGTTCAGCCTGGCCGCCTCCAGCGCCGCCACGGCACTGGCCTATCTGGGCACGATCAAGCTGCTGGGCATGTTGGGCATACGCTTGTAAGCGAATATCCGGCCGTTAACAGGCACTGCGCTTCCGGTAAAATCGGGCCTCCCGACCATTTTTCACAGTCAATCATTTTACGAATCAAACCATCATGACCGACACATTCAACACCTTCGATTCCATTTCAACCGCTGCCGGCAAGGCGCACTTCGCCTCGCTGAAGAAACTGGAAACCGCGCTGGGTGTGTCGGTGGCGCGGCTGCCGGTGTCGATCCGCATCGTGCTGGAATCGGTCCTGCGCAACTGCGACGGCGTCAAAGTGACGCCCGAGCACGTCAGGCAGCTGGCGAACTGGCAGCCCAATTCCGATCGCACCGAGGAAATCCCCTTCACCGTGGCGCGGGTGATCCTGCAGGACTTCACTGGCGTGCCGCTGTTGGCCGACCTCGCCGCGATGCGCTCCGCCGCGCAAAGAATGGGCCACGACCCGCAGAAGATCGAGCCGCTGGTGCCAGTCGACATGGTGGTCGACCACTCCATCCAGGTCGACAAGTTCGGCACCCCCGACGCGCTCGATCTCAACATGAAAATCGAATTCGAGCGCAATCAGGAACGCTACCAGTTCCTCAAATGGGGTATGCAGGCCTTCGACACCTTCAAGGTGGTGCCGCCCGGCGTCGGCATCGTGCACCAGGTGAACATGGAATATCTGGCGCGCGGCGTGATGGAAAAGGACGGCATGGTCTATCCGGACACACTGGTCGGAACCGACAGCCACACCACCATGATCAACGGCCTCGGCGTGGTCGCCTGGGGCGTCGGCGGCATCGAGGCGGAAGCGGCGATGCTGGGCCAGCCGGTGTATTTCCTCACCCCGGACGTGGTCGGCGTCAACCTCACCGGCTGCGTGAAGCCGGGCGTCACCGCCACCGACGTGGTACTGACCATCACCGAGATGCTGCGTCGCGCCAAGGTGGTCGGCAAGTTCGTCGAGTTCTTCGGCGAAGGCGCCGCCGCGCTGCCGGTGACCGACCGCGCGACCATCGCCAACATGGCGCCCGAATATGGCGCGACCATGGGCTTTTTCCCGACCGACGAAGCCACCTGCCAGTACTTCGCCGCCACCGGCCGCAAAGCCGCGCAGGTCGACCTGATCCGCGCCTACTACCAGGCGCAAGGCCTGTTCGGCATCCCCCAGGCGGGCGACATCGACTATTCGCAGACGCTCAGCTTCGACCTCTCGACCGTCGAACCCTCGGTCGCCGGCCCCAAGCGGCCGCAGGACCGCATCGCGCTGTCCGCGATCGAAACCACCTTCGACACGCTGATGCAGAAACCCAAGGCGGAAGGCGGCTACGGCAAGACCGTCGAGGATCTGCGCCGCACCTACACGGTCGAGGGCGGCGGCGAGCTGCGCCACGGCAGCGTGGTCATCGCGGCCATCACCTCGTGCACCAACACCTCCAACCCCGGCGTGATGATCGCCGCCGGTCTGCTGGCGAAAAAGGCAGTCGAACTCGGCCTCTATACCCCGTCCCACGTCAAAACCAGCATGGGGCCCGGCTCGCGCGCGGTGACCGAATACCTGAAAACCGCCGGCCTCTTGCCCTACCTCGAACAGCTGGGTTTCGGCGTGGTCGGCTACGGCTGCACCACCTGCATCGGCAACTCGGGTCCGCTGCCGGAAGCCATCGAGAAAACCGTGCTCGACAACGACCTGGTCGCCTGTTCGGTGCTCTCCGGAAACCGCAACTTCGAGGCGCGCGTGCACCAAAACGTCAAGGCCAACTTCCTCATGTCGCCGCCGCTGGTGGTGGCGTTTGCGCTGGCCGGGCGGGTGCCGTTCAACGTCGACAAGGAGCCCATAGGCGCCGGCAAGGACGGCCCGGTTTACCTGAAGGACATCTGGCCGGACAATGAGGAGATCGCAGCGCTGCTGCACCACTCCACCGACGCTGGCGCCTACAAGCGCTACGCCGACGTCGGCGCCGACAACCCGCTATGGGACGGCGTGAAAGCGCCAACCGGGGCGGTATATGAATGGGACGAGAACTCGACCTACATCCAGCAGCCGCCGTTCTTCCTCCCCACCCCCGCAAGCACGGGAGAAGCCGGCGGAGACGGCGCTTCCATCAAGGGTGCGCGCGCGCTGGCGATCTTCGGCGACTCGGTCACCACCGACCACATCAGCCCCGCCGGCGGCATCAAGCCGACTTCGCCGGCCGGCCTCTACCTCGCCGAACACGGTGTGGAGAAAGCCGACTTCAACAGCTACGGCGCACGCCGCGGCAACCACGAGGTGATGATGCGCGGCACCTTCGCCAACGTGCGCATCAAGAACCTGATGATCCCCGGCAGTGAGGGCGGCATCACCCTGAAGAACGGTGAGGAAAAGCCGATCTACGACGCCGCCATGCAGTATCAAGCGGACGGCACGCCGCTGATGATCTTCGCCGGCGAGGAATACGGTACCGGCTCTTCCCGCGACTGGGCCGCCAAGGGCACGGCCCTGCTCGGTGTGAAGGCGGTCGTCGCCAAAAGCTTCGAGCGCATCCACCGCGCCAACCTTGCCGGCATGGGGGTGCTGCCCTGCCAGTTCAAGGACGGCGTCGATGCCGCAACGCTCAAGCTCGACGGCAGCGAGGCCTTCGACCTCGAAGGCGCCGAAGCCGGCATCGCGCCGCAACAGGACGTCACGCTGGTGATCCACCGCGCCAATGGCAATATTGAACGCGTCGCGCTCACGCTGCGCATCGACACCCCGATCGAGGTCGAGTATTACGACAAGGGTGGCATCCTGCCGTTCGTGCTGGACCAGCTGCTGGACTAAGCTTGCGCGTTCTCCGCGCCAGCGGCGTCATGAATGGGTCGCTGGCGCATGCGGTCCACCCGGCCAGTGTCGTGAATCCTTACCCGTTGGTTTTGCGCAGGAGCCGCCCATGAAACGCACTGCACTTTCCGCTTTCGCCATCCTTGCTGCCGTATTGCAAGCGGGCTGCAGCGATGACCGGCCGCTGACGTATCGGACCCGCATCAAACCGATCCTCGATACGCATTGCGTAGCGTGCCATGTGCCCGGCAAGCCGGGATATGAACAGTCTGGCCTGCGTCTCGACAGCTATGACGCGCTGATGAAGGGCGCCAGGCTCAACCCGGTGGTGCGTCCGGGCTCCAGTTTAAGCAGCACCCTGCACCGGGTGCTGGCCAGTCAGCTCGATCCGTCCATCCGCATGCCGCATGGCGGGGCCGAACTGTCCGAAGAGGACGTACGCACCATTGGCGCCTGGATCGATCTGGGCGCCAAGTACTGACTGTTCGGCCGGAATTCTCCAGCGCATCCTGCTTCGACGTCTCGCCACGGTGCGGGACGGCTGTACAGAGGGACACGTGACTGGCTGGGCAGACTCGTGGACGGCCAGCTTCCGGTAGAGCGTCCGTTCGCTGATTCCCAGTTGCGCGGCCAGCGACCTGCGGTCGCCGCCATGGTGCGCCAGCGCCCATTGCAGATAGCGCAGCCCCGCCGTTTCCAGCGGCACGATGTCATCCACGCCCGGCATGCCTGCCCTCTCATGGCAGTTCACGTTTTCAACGCCTGCCACAAAATTGATCTATTCTTTTGAAACCAAAGAGAAATAAAAGTCCCCGCCTATCCTGGGAAGTTGGCACGGCACTTTCGAATAAATATTGGAGTCCTCATGAAATCTCCCATGCCCACTTTCCTGCAGCATCCACTGGCCAAAGAAATCTCGCTCGCCATCGTCATCAAGCTGATGGTGATCGCGGCGATTTTTTATGCGTTCTTCGACGGCCATGCGCTACATCCCGACGCCGACGCCGTAGCGCAACGCCTGGCCAATCCCGAGCACCCCACCCCATCCCAACCTTCATCGGAGAGCCCCCATGCTGACTGAAGAACTCGTCGACCTGCCGCGGCTACAGTTTGCAGTCACCGCGCTGTATCACTTCCTGTTCGTGCCGCTGACGATCGGACTGGCGGTGATTCTGGTGGCGATGGAACTGACCTACGTCGTCACCAATCGCCTCATCTACAAGGACATGGTGCGCTTCTGGGGCAAGCTGTTCGGGATCAACTTCGCGCTCGGCGTGACCACCGGCATCACCCTGGAATTCCAGTTCGGCACCAACTGGGCGTACTACTCGCACTATGTCGGCGATATCTTCGGCGCACCGCTGGCGATCGAGGGCCTGATGGCATTCTTCCTCGAATCGACCTTCATCGGCCTGTTCTTCTTCGGCTGGGATCGCCTCAACAAATGGCAGCATTTCATGGTGACGGTGCTGATGGCGCTCGGCTCCAACCTCTCGGCGCTGTGGATCCTGATCGCCAACGGCTGGATGCAGAATCCGCTCGGCGCGGAGTTTTCCTTCGTCACCATGCGCATGGAAATGACCGACTTCTGGGCCATCGTATTCAACCCGGTGGCACAGGCCAAATTCGTCCACACGGTGTCGGCGGGTTATGTCACCGCTTCGGTGTTTGTGCTTGGCATTTCCAGCTGGTACCTGCTGAGAGGCCGTGACCTCGACTTCGCTCGCCGCTCGTTTCGCATTGCCGCCGGCTTCGGCTTTGCCTCGGCGCTGTCGGTAATCGTGCTGGGCGATGAATCCGGCTACACCCTGAGTGAATCGCAGCAGGCCAAGCTGGCAGCGATGGAGGCGATGTGGGATACCGAACCCGCGCCCGCCGCGTTCACGCTGTTCGCGCTGCCGAACGAAGCAGCCCAGCGCAACGATTACGAACTGCAGATCCCCTACGTGCTGGGGCTGATCGGCACCCGCTCGCTCAGCGAGACCCTGCCCGGCATCCGTGAGATCAAGGAGAAGAACCGCGAACGCATCGTGGACGGTATCAAGGCGGTGGTCGCATTGGAGCAGCTGCGCAGAAACCGCGACGATGCCACTGCGCTCGCACAGTTCGAAGTGCACAAGGCCAACCTCGGCTTCGGCCTGTTGTTGAAGAAATACATTGTCGACGTGTCGCAGGCCACGCCTGACATGATCCAGCAGGCCGTCGACGACACCATCCCGCGGGTCGCGCCGCTGTTCTGGAGTTTCCGCATCATGGTCGCACTGGGTTTCCTGTTCCTCGCGCTGTTCACGCTGGCGCTGTTCTATTCGATCAAGGGCACCTTCGTCGAGAAGAAATGGCTGCTGCGCTGGGCGCTGTGGTTCATTCCGATGCCCTGGATCGCCGCCGAACTCGGCTGGATCGTCGCCGAATATGGCCGCCAGCCCTGGACGATCTACGGCGTGTTGCCGACGCACATCTCGGTTTCCAACATTTCCGTCGCAAATGTCTACGGCTCGCTCGCGGGCTTTATCGGCTTTTATACCGTGCTGCTCGTCGTCGAAGTGTATCTGATGAGGAAGTACGTACGACTCGGCCCGGCCAGCCTCGGCACCGGCAAATACCACGGCGAGCAGGCGGCGGGCGGCGCATTGCCTGCAGGCGCCACATCGAACAGGGTTTAAGGAGCGGACATGGATTATGCAACCCTGAAACTCGTCTGGTGGCTTCTCATCGGTGTGCTGCTGATCGGCTTTGCCATCATGGACGGCCACGACATGGGCGTCGGTACCCTGCTGCCCTTTGTCGGCAGGACCGACCTCGAACGACGGGCCGTCATCAACACCGTCGCCCCGCACTGGGAAGGTAACCAGGTCTGGTTCATCACCGCAGGGGGCGCGCTGTTCGCCGCCTGGCCGCTGGTCTACGCCACAGCCTTCTCGGGCTTTTACTGGGCGATGATGGCGGCATTGTGGGCCTTGTTCTTCCGCCCGGTCGGCTTCACCTACCGTTCCAAGCTCCACAACGCCACCTGGCGCAGCACCTGGGACTGGGGCCTGTTCATCGGCGGTGCCGTGCCGCCGGTCATCTTTGGCGTCGCCTTCGGCAACCTGCTTCTGGGTGTGCCGTTCCACTTCAACGACCTGATGATGTCGACTTACACCGGCAGCTTCTGGGCGCTGCTCAACCCGTTTGCACTGCTGGCCGGCGTGGTAAGCCTGGGCATGATCACCTTTCAGGGTGCGAACTACCTGATGATGCGCACCGAGGGCGGCATCTATCGCCGCGCCCGTACCGCAAGCCTGCTGTTCGGCGTGCTGACCTTCGTCACGTTCGCACTGGCCGGGTGGTGGGTGACCGGCATCGACGGCTATGTCATCACCAGTACCCTCGATCCCAACGGCCCAGCCGATCCGCTCGCCAAGACCGTTGAAATCGCCGCCGGCGCCTGGATGACCAACTACCACACCTATACGTGGGCGAAGTGGGTGCCGATCGCCGCCTTTGTCGCCCTGGCAGCGGGCATCCTGTTCGCACGCCTCAACAAGGCCGGCCTGGCATTTTGGTCGTCGTCGGCGGCGTGCGCCGGCATCATCGGTACCGCCGGCGTATCGATGTTTCCCTTCATCATGCCGTCGTCGACCGATCCGCGCTCCAGCCTCACCGTGTTCGATGCCATGTCCTCGCAACTCACGCTCGGTCTGATGCTCGGTGTCACCGTGATCTTCATGCCGCTGATCGTCGTTTACACCTCGTGGGCCTACAAGGTGATGTGGGGCAAGGTCACGACGGAATTCATCGCCGCCAACGACAAATCGGTGTACTGAAAGGAATCGCCATGTGGTATTTCGCCTGGATACTCGGAGTCACCCTGGCCGTGCTGCTCGCCTCGATCAGCGCGATGATGTGCGACGCCAGGGAATGCGCAGCCGACGAAGCGCGCGATTCGGCCGCAGACGATGCCCGGCAGGATTGATCTTTGATCGTGAAGAACTCGCCCGCGTGATGCGGACACGCCATACTATTGGCCTGATTTCATCGAGCCATTACAGGAGTTTTTCATGAGTGCCCACCATATTGTCATTCTCGGATCGGGATTCGCCGCGCTCACCGCGGTGCGCGAACTGCGACAACGCGATCGCGACGTGCGGATCACGCTCGTTTCCCCCCGGGCCGCGCTGACGTATTACCCGAGCCTGATCTGGGTGCCTTCGGGATTGCGACGCGGCGCCGACCTCGACATCGACGTGTCGGGCTTTCTCGCCGAACAGCGGGTTGAATTCCACGCCGGGCGTGTAACCGGCCTCGCCGATGGCGGCCGCACCGTGCTGACCGACAACGGCAGCGTCACCAACGATGCGCTGCTGATCGCCAGCGGCGGCCGCTTCCTCAAGTCCCTGCCCGGCATCGAACATGCGCTGACGATCTGCGAAGGTTCGAGTGCGGCCGAAGCGGTCCGCGAACGCCTGGAAAAAATGGACCGCGGCACGATTGCCTTCGGTTTTGGCACCAACCCCAAGGAACAGGGCGCAATGCGGGGTGGGCCGATGTTCGAACTGCTGTTCGGCATCGACACCCTGCTGCGCCGACAGGGTCGCCGTGATCGCTTCAAGCTGGTGTTTTTCAACGCCGCGAAGGAACCGGGCAAGCGTCTGGGTGCGAAGGCAGTCGTCGGCCTGCTGCGCGAAATGCAGAAGCGCGACATCGCCACCCATCTCGGCCACAAGCCCGCTGGCTTCGAGGCCGACCGGATCAGGACCGAAGGTGGCGACGTGCCCGCCGACCTGATTCTCTTCATGCCGGGCATGACCGGACCTGCCTGGGCAAGCGAAACCGGGCTGCCTCTGTCCGACGGCGGCTTCTTCAAGGCCGACGCCCACTGTCAGGTAGCAGGATCGGACAAGGTCTATGTCGCCGGCGATTCCGGCAGCTACCCCGGCCCCGACTGGCTGCCCAAGCAGGCGCACATCGCCGACCTGCAGGCTAAAGCCGCCGCCGAAAACCTGCTGCGGGCCCTGGCGGGCAAGCCGCCGGTCGCGCGTTTCAAGGTCGAGCTGATCTGCATCGTCGACACGCTCGACCGCGGCATCCTTGTTTACCGCAACGAAAAACGCGCCTTCATGCTGCCGTCGTGCCGCCTGTTCCACTGGGCCAAACGGTTTTTCGAATGGCGGTACCTGCGGCCCTACCGCAAGGCGAAACCGACCTGACCGCCATGCTCGATCGCGGATGGATACGCGGCATCACGCTGGCCGCAGCGTTCGTGCTCATACTTCTCGTCACGCTGTTTCCGCGACCATTGACCGTCGAGGACGGCAGTCCCATCGGGCACGGCATTCTCGCGCTGATCATGTGGGGCCTGTCGGCCGGCTTCGTGCACGGCGTCGGCTTCGTTCCTTACAACAGGATCCTGCGCGTATTGCTTGGCCCCGCCGTCGCCTGGCTGGGCATGGGCGTGGCGCTGACTTTCTATGTGCAGTATTTCCTGAGGTGATGACAGGCAGACGATCTGTCAACTCACCATGACCTCACTGCCACGGCCCCGCCGAATCGATCCCGGAAGGGGTTAAGGCACGCCTGCAGACTGAATATCCGCTGGATCGGACCACCGACTATGGGGTAGGCGAATTACGCGGCGCCATCGTCGTCAAGCGGCCCTGGTATTTCTGCAGAAAGTCGATTTAAAAAAGCGCGCCCCTATTTAAATGGGCAGCTCTTTCATCGTTATTTATTGGTGTTGGCCAGCGCCGTAGGGTGCACCCTGCGCACCGATTGACGCACTGTAACAGGAGCGCCCGGAAGCCAAGGAACCGCCGCTGGCGCTTTCCGACGCGGCTACCCGCGCAAATTTGGCGACGCTGAACACATAACCGAGGGTGGATCTGAAGGGCTGAAGATAGCGCGGCAGCGTGCCTATGATCCCTGCTCCGGCGGCGCCGAGCGCAAAGTGCCCGAATGCAGCGGGAGCTGGCAGCGACAAGCGGGCCAAGAGATGAGGGGCCGTCTATTGCACGGGATCGAGTTCGGCGCGCACCGACTCCAGCGCGTCCTTGAGGGTTTCCTCGGTCAGCCCGTTGAGTTGTTCGGCCAGCATTTCAGCCGCATCGATGGTGTCGGTGTCGTCGGGCAAGGTATCGGTATCCAGATTGGCGACGAATACAGCTGCCGCGCCCGTCACCTGCAACAGCTGGCGGCGTTCGTTCATCAACATTTCGATCTCGCCGCGCAACAGGCGGACTTCGTCTTCTTTCATGGCGTGCAAGGGCATTCTTGTATCCTCATACTGGTCATCCGAACAGGGTCAACACCCCGGTGTAGCCATATAAACGGTTGTGGGAAATTTCGCCGTTGGCAAAAAAACCCACCAACGGGAAATCTCCCAGGGCATCGCGAATCAGTTCCATTTCGCGGTTCGGCGCGCCGAACATGTGCTGGCCGCGCCCCAGGCAGGAATAATACACGCCGCCCCGGATTGGCGCGTTCAATTGCGTCCCGATGGCCGCGAGCATCCGCTGCAGGTCGGCCTCGGCCGACTGCCGATCGCGCCGACAAAACAGCAGTTCGTCTCCCGGCTCGACGATTTCGCCGATTGCCACCAGGTGATTCTGCGGGTCGATACCGAGGATGTTGCGCACCAGATAGTCGCCGGTGTCCGAACCGCGTACCGGCAGGCCGACAAAAATATAGCCAGCCGCGCGCCGCAGGTCGCGCGCCAGCACTTCGCCGATTTCTTCCTTCATCACGTCCAGCGCCGGACGATGGTCAAGGCTGCCGATGATGTTTTTGTTGGCTGCGGTGACGCGGTGGCGCGGCCCCAGCGGCGAAACCCCCTGCGTCAGCCGCGTCGCCAGCTTCACCCGCTCGCTGAACAGCACGCCCGACAAACCGCCACTCACCACGCCATCATTGATCTGTGCGGTCACGCCTTCCGAACTGGACAGCCCGCCGACGACAAAGCCACTCGACACGTGTTCACTGAGGCCTTCGATCAGATCCTGGATGCGGGTGTTGGCCGGGTCGCCATGCACCATGGCGAAGTAGGCATCCGGCAACGGCTGAGCGGCGATATCCTGCGGGGTCCGCAGCAGCGGCAGCATGCTGAAATCGGCCGGCTCGAACTCGCCCAGCATCACCGCCATCGCCGGTTGCCCCAGGTATTCCACCCCGCTGGCGCAGACCCCCACGCCCACGCTACCAGTCCAGTGCGGTACCGCCGTCGCGCTTTTGAAAAAAGCCAGGATTGCGTCGAGTTCGCCCGCGAAGGCGTCCGACACATACAGAAACCCCAGCGTCGCAGCGGATGGAATCGTGCCCAGCTGATTCATGCAGGCCTGCGCGGCGCGGGTCCAGTCGGGGTCTACAGCATGGGCAAACTTGAAGGGGGTGTTCATGGCATCACATCAAACAAGAATCGCAACAGTCCGGCCGTCGTGGCGCCAGGCGCCGTCACGATTGGAGCGGGCCATGCATCAGCAGCCCGTTTGGCGCAGGAAATGCTCAGCAAATTTTTCCCCGGCTCCACCCAGGCCCAACAGGACAACTTTAACAACATGGCTCATGGAACGACTCCGGTATCGGTTGGTTGGCAGCTTCGGACGTTGCTGCTTTTTTTCTCCCGCACAGCCCGAATCACCGAATTGCCGGCTGGCGCATTCCGGACGCACCGGAAGCATACGACCCCAGCACCCGCCTGTCGATACGGCAAATTTCCGGCAGGCACAGCGAATCGGCGCCCCTCGCCTGTTCATGCCCGACAGCGCAGGCGATAATCCTGGCTTCGACTCCAGGCGCCGCCCATGTCAGACCTTGCCACGCTCTACCCCCCCCTTACGCCTTACGCCAGCGGCATGCTGGAAACGGCAGGCGTCCACCGCATCTACTGGGAGACCTCCGGCAATCCCGACGGCATCCCGGTGCTGTTTGTGCACGGCGGACCCGGTTCCGGCACCTCGCCGATCCAGCGGCAATTTTTCGATCCGGCGCGCTACCGGATCGTTTTGTTCGATCAGCGCGGCAGCGGCCGTTCGACCCCGCACGGCGAGCTCACCGACAACACCACGCCGCATCTGATCGCCGACATGGAAGCACTGCGATGCGAACTCGGCATCGATGCCTGGCTGGTATTCGGCGGCTCATGGGGCTCGATGCTGGCGCTCGTTTATACCGAAACCCACCCCGAACGCTGCCGCGGACTGGTGCTGCGCGGGATATTCCTGTGCCGAAAAAACGAAATCGACTGGTTCCTCTACGGCATCCGTGCCCTGTTCCCCGAGGCGCAGCGGCAACTGGCGGAATTCATCCCGGCAAACGAACGCCACGATCTGCTCGCCGCCTATCACCGCCGCCTGCTCGACCCCGATCCGGCGGTGCACCAGCCTGCCGCCTTTCAGTGGGCCACCTTCGAGGCGTCCTGCTCGACCCTGCTGCCCAACCCCGGCCTCGTCTCCGCGTTCTGCAGCGAAAAAACCGCACTGTCGCTGTCGCGCATCGAGACGCATTATTTCGTCAACCATATCTTCCTGCCCGACAACAGCCTGCTCGCCAACATCGACCGCATCCGTTCCATCCCGGCGGTGATCGTGCAGGGACGCTACGACGCCGTCTGCCCCATCGTCTCGGCCGACGAACTGGCACGCGCCTGGCCCGAAGCGCGCTATGTAATCGTGGCGGATGCCGGCCATTCGGCGTTCGAGCCGGGCACCGCACGCGAACTCGTCGCCGCCTGCAACCGCTTTGCCAAGACCGGAGGATTCGTATGAGCCTGTCACCTTATGTTTTTGACGCCAGCGCCGAGAACTTCAATCGGCTGGTACTGGAAAACTCGCACAAGGGCCCGGTGCTGGTGCACTTCTGGACTCCCAAGGCCGGTCCTTGCTTCATCCTGATGCCGCGCCTGGTCAAGCTCGCCGCCGAATACGGCGGCAAGTTCCTGCTGGTGATGCTGAATACGGATGACCTGCCCGAGTTGGTCCGGCGCTTTGGCGTGAATTCGGTGCCCACGGTGAAGTTTTTCTGGCGCGGCGAGGTCGCCCACACTATTCACGGCGCCGATCCCGACAGCAGCTTTCGCGAAGTGCTCGACCGCTTCATCGCCGGCGACGCCAACCGCGCCCATGCGCTGGGGGTAGCTGCCTGGCAGTCGGGAAACGTAGCGCAGGCGCGCATGCTGCTCGCCAATGCGGCGATGGCCGAGCCCGACAATCTCGCCATCCCGCGCGACCTCGCCAAGCTGCTGTGGGCCGAAGGCGAAGGCGAGCAGGCGCTGAAGCTGCTTGACAGTCTGCCGCCGGACGCGCGGGCGGAGCCCGAAATCGCCCGCCTGCACGCACACCTGGGCCTGGCGGAAACCGCGCGGCTGGCGCCGCCGCTGGCCGAACTCGATGCCCGCCTCGCCCACGATTCAAATGACCTCGGTGCACGCTATCAGCGCGCGGCGGTATTGCTGGCGGCGGACGAGTTTGCCGGCGCGCTGGAGGAACTGCTGTTCATCGCCCGCACCGACCGCGGCTTTCGCCACGACATCGGCCGCATCAGCCTGCTGGCGCTGTTCGACCTGCTCGGCAGCGCCCATCCGCTGACGCGGCAATACCGCCAGGCCCTGTCCGAAGCGCTGCATTGAATCCAGTTTGTTCATTCGGGGGACGAAGTGGTTCCGTAGGGTGCGCCGTGCGCACCCTGGAGAGCATGGATCGGTGCGCATGGCGCACCCTACGGGCCATCTATCGCCTCATGGATAATTCGGGTTGAACTTCGCCCACCCCGCCTTCGCGCCCTACCGGGATCCGATCGACGCGCTGGGACTGGCGCACGCGCTGCCCTCGCTGGACGCCCTCAACGCACTGGCCACTGCACGCGGCACAACGCAGTCACGCGGGTTGCCGCTGCGCTTTTTTGCCGCTGACGGCCGCCTGCCGGCACGCGATTACGAAACCCATATTCTGCACACCGGCCAGGTGCCGACCCGCGCCGACACCTGGCACGATGTGCTGAACGCGCTGGTTTGGCTGCGCTTTCCACGCTTCAAGGCTGCGCTGAACGCGGCCCATGGCGAAGCCATCGCGTTTGAAACCGACGCCCGGCGCGGCCGCCGCCGCGACGCGCTGACGGTGCTGGACGAGTCGGGTGTGTGGGTGCTCAGCCGTGAATCGGCGTTGCCTGCGTTGCTGACCGGGCACGCCTGGCACGCGCTGTTCTGGGAAGCGCGCGCACAGGTCGAAACCGGGATGTGTTTTGTGGTGGTGGGCCATGCGCTGCTGGAAAAAACACTCGCACCCTACCCGTCGATCACCGGAAAATGCCTGCTGCTGCGTTCGGATTCGCTCGACCCCGATGCCGCGGAAGCCCTGGCCGTCACGGCGCTCGGCGCGATCGACACCCCGCGCCAGCTTGTCCCGCTTCCGGTACAGGGCATTCCGGGCTGGGATGCGGCCAACGCCCACGTCGCGTATTACGCCAACAAGGAAATTTTCCGGCCGGCGCGCAATGCGCCCCCATGAGTGGCCGGACAGCAGCCTGAAAACAGGATCACTCTGCGCCAGTCTGATATCGGGCTGGCATGCATCAGCTCGCCGCGGCCGGCAACTTGCCGCCGGCCAGCCAGGCCTGCGCCAGACCCAGATCGTCGAACAGGCGGATATCCGCCGACATGAACATGCGGTTCACCCACATGCTCCACGCTACCCACTGATCGCCGGTCAGGATGGCGATGCGGCCAAAATCGTTCTTGTGCTCGCGCGAAAATTTCAGCTCCTCCCACGCCACGTCGATGCTGTAGGACAGCATATCGCGCAAGTCGAACAGCAGGTTGACGCTGCCCTGAAACTGGATGCCGTAACACACCGCCTTCTCGATCTCGCGGTAATCGTCCAGCGTGAACTGCCCCATCACGGTGACGGCAATCAGGTTGTCCTTGGTGTTCAGACTGATCATGGTGCTCTCCTTTGGAATGTGACCGAACTATAGCGAATCGGGCTGCGCAGGTGTCGACGCGCGCACGGCCCACACACCGGCTGCCGCCACCACCGCCATCCCGATCCAGGCCGGCAGCGGCAGCCGTTCGCCGAACAGCAGCACGCCGTAGAGGGCGGAAAATCCGACCGTGGTGTAGGCGAGCGCGCCGACCATGAGCGTGCGGCCGCGATGATAAGCGCGCGTCAGCGCCAGCTGCGCCAGCGTGGCGGTGACGCCGATGCCGGCCAGCCACAGCCAGTCGCCCGCCTGCGGCGTGTGAAATCCGGCCACCAGCATCCATGCGCCGCCGCCCATGGTCGCCAGCAGGGTGAAATAAAACACCACCCGCCACTCGGGTTCGCCCAGCCGGCCCAGCTGCTTGACGTTGACATAGGCCACCGCTGCCAACATGCCCGACGCCAGTCCGGCCAGCGCCGGCAACCAGGCCTGGTCCTGCAGCTGCGGACGCAGCAGCAGGACGATCCCGACAAAACCCAGCAGCACCGCCCCGATCAGTCCTCGTCCGTGGCGCTCGTGCAGCCACCAGGCGGATAGCGCAGCCAGGAATAGCGGGGCGGTGTAATTCAGGGTGACCGCAGTGGCCAGCGGCAGCCGCGCGATGGCGTAAAAGAACAGCACCAGCGCGATAAAGCCCGACAGTCCGCGCCAGAAGTGCGCCCGCCAATGGCGCGTGGCGAGCGGCGCCAGCAACCGGCGACGGCTGAGGGCGATTCCCCCCCAGATGGCGACCAGCCCGAACGCCGAGCGGTAAAACACCAGTTCGGCGGGCGAGAAGGTAGCGGACGCCTGCTTCACCAGCACGCTCATCAGCGCGAACAGGGCCGCCGCCACCAGCATCCAGCTTGACTTCATCGATGTCCCTGCTCCACTTCCATCACCGCGATGCATTGTTTGCCCGGCCGCGACGAGTTCGTGCCATGCCGATTACTGTTAAGGCAGCGGGCTAAATTTGTTAAAGTATCGTCCTTTCCCCCGCTGGATTCGATATTCATGGCCAAATCCCGCGCCACCCTCCCGCCCAAGGACTACGAGTCTGCACTGGCCGAACTGGAGGCCATTGTGACTGAAATGGAATCCGGTCAGCTGCCGCTGGAAGCCTCGCTGACCGTATACAAGCGCGGCGCCGAACTGTTGCAGTATTGCCGCCGGCAGCTGGCCGATGCGGAACAGCAGGTGCAGATTCTCGAAAACGGGGCCCTGCAGCCTTTCAAGACCGAAGACACCGATGACTGATTTTGCCGCCTGGACGCAAGGCTGCCAGGCACGCATGGAAAGCGTGCTGGCCGAGTGGCTTCCGCCTGCCCACATTGCGCCCCAGCGCCTGCACGATGCGATGCGTTACACCGTGCTGGGCGGCGGCAAGCGGGTGCGCCCGCTGCTGGCGTTTGCCGCCGGCGAAGTCTGCGGCGCCGGCATCGAGCGGGTGCAGAACGCCGCCGCCGCGGTCGAACTGATCCACGCCTATTCGCTGGTGCACGACGACATGCCGGCGATGGACAACGATGCGCTGCGGCGCGGCAAGCCCACGGTGCACGTCGAGTTCGACGAGGCGACCGCCCTCTTGGCGGGCGACGCCCTGCAGAGCCTGGCGTTCGACATCCTCGCTTCGCAGCCGCTGGCCGACGATGCGGCCAGCCAGCTGAAGATGGTGCAGCTGCTGGCACAGGCTGCCGGTTCGCGCGGCATGGCTGGCGGCCAGGCGATCGATCTGGCCAGCGTGGGCAAGCCGCTTGACCTGACCGAACTCGAATTCATGCATATCCACAAGACCGGTGCGCTGATCCGCGCCTCAGTGCTGCTGGGCGCACAATGCGGCAGCATCCCCGATGCCACTCACACCGCACTCGATCGCTACGCCAAGAGCATCGGCCTCGCCTTCCAGGTGGTCGACGACGTGCTTGACGCCGAAACGCCCACCGCCACGCTGGGCAAGACCGCCGGCAAGGATGCCGCCAACAACAAGCCCACCTACGTCAGCCTGCTCGGCGTCGCGCGCGCGCGCGAACTGGCGCAGGAACTGCGCGCCGACGCCCACGCCGCCCTGTCCGATCTTGGCGCACCCGCCGCGCGGCTGCGCCAGTTGGCCGACTTCGTGGTCGAGCGGACGTTCTGAGATGACCAAGCCATTGCTCGACACCCTCGATACGCCAGCCGACCTGCGCGCACTGGCACCCGCCGAGCTGCCTAAACTCGCCGCCGAGCTGCGCCAGTTCCTGGTCGAATCGGTTGCCAGCACCGGCGGCCATCTCGCCTCCAATCTCGGTACGGTGGAACTGACCCTCGCGTTGCATTACGTGTTCGACACCCCGGCGGACCGCATCGTGTGGGACGTCGGCCACCAGACCTATGTGCACAAGATCCTCACCGGGCGCCGTGCGGCGATGGCCGGCCTGCGCCAGCCGGGCGGCATCGCCGGCTTTCCGCGCCGTGCCGAAAGCGAGTACGACGCCTTCGGTGTCGGCCATTCCAGCACCTCGATCTCGGCCGCGCTCGGCATGGCCGAGGCCTTTCATCAGCTGGACTCCGGCCAGCGCGCGGTGGCGGTCATCGGCGACGGCGCAATGACTGCCGGCATGGCGTTCGAGGCGCTGAACAATGCCGGGGCCACCGATCTGCCCTTGCTGGTGGTGCTGAACGACAACGACATGTCGATTTCGCCCAACGTCGGTGCGCTCAACAATTACCTGGCACGCATGATGTCGGGCAAATTCTATGCGGCCGCGCGCCGTGCCGGCGAGAAAGTGCTGTCGGTCGCGCCGCCGATCCGCGAACTGGCCAAGCGCGCCGAGGAGCACATGAAGGGCATGATGACGCCGGGCACGCTGTTCGAGGAATTCGGCTTCAACTACATCGGCCCGATCGACGGCCACGACCTCGACGTGCTGCTCGATACCCTCTCCAACATCAAGCAGCTGAGCGGCCCGCAGTTCCTCCACGTGGTCACCAAAAAGGGCAAAGGCTACAAACCCGCCGAAGCCAATCCCTGCCTGTATCACGGCGTTTCGTGTTTCGATCCGGAAAATGGCGTCGCCGAGAAAGCCGGCGCCAAACCCACCTACACCCAGGTGTTCGGCGACTGGCTGTGCGACATGGCCGCCGTCGACACGCGGCTGGTCGGCATCACCCCGGCGATGCGCGAAGGCTCAGGCCTGGTGCGCTTCTCGCAGGAATTCCCGAAGCGCTATTTCGACGTCGGCATCGCCGAGCAGCATGCGCTGACCTTTGCCGCCGGTCTCGCCTGCGAGGGCGTGAAACCGGTGGTGGCGATCTATTCGACCTTTCTGCAGCGCGCCTACGACCAGCTGATCCACGACATTGCGCTGCAGGACCTGCCGGTGATGCTGGCGATCGACCGCGCCGGGCTGGTCGGCGCCGACGGCCCCACCCACGCCGGCAGTTTTGATCTGAGTTTCCTGCGCTGCATTCCCAACATGCTGATTGCTGCGCCCTCCGACGAGAACGAATGCCGCCGTCTGCTGACCACGGCGTTCCTGCACAACGGTCCGTCGGCGGTACGCTACCCGCGCGGGAGCGGCGCCGGCGCTGCAATCGACCCCGGCCTCGATCCGGTCGAAATCGGCAAGGGCGTGCTGCGCCGCAGCGGCCGCGAGGTGGCGCTGATCGCCTTCGGCAGCCTGGTCGCACCTGCCCTTCAAGCCGCCGCGGCGCTCGACGCCAGTGTGGCCGACATGCGTTTCGTCAAACCGCTGGATCTCGATCTGCTGCGCGAACTGGCGCAAACCCACCGCCTGCTGGTCACGCTGGAGGAAAACGCGGTGGCAGGCGGCGCCGGCGCCGGGGTGGCCGAGGCGCTAGCCGGCCTCGGCATCCCGGTTCCCGTGCTGCACCTGGGACTGCCCGACACTTTCATCGAACATGGCGACCCGGTCAGGATGCTGGCCGCCTGCGGGCTCGACGCTGCAGGCATTGAACACGCCGTGCGCGCAAGGACAACCCAATTACCCGAGTAGTTTACTCAACTACCCTGGCAGTTTATACTTGGTCTAAACTGCACTCATCATTAGGAACTCGCCATGAACCAGATTTGCGACACCGCCGTTTGCATGCCAGACGTGCAAAGTTCAGTCGATACGCGTCAAATCGCCATCGACAAGGTCGGCATCAAGAGCATTCGCCATCCGGTGCGGGTGGCGGATAAAAGCGATGGCGTCCAGCACACCATCGCCAATTTCAGCATGTACGTGTACCTGCCGCACAACTTCAAGGGCACGCACATGTCGCGCTTCCTTGAAATTCTCAATACGCGCGAGCGCGAGATTTCGGTCGAGAACTTCGAGGGCATGCTGCGCCAGATGGTCGAACGCCTGGAAGCCGAATCGGGCTACATCGAAATGACCTTCCCCTACTTCATCAACAAGTCAGCGCCCGTTTCCGGCGTGCAGAGCCTGCTGGATTACGAGGTCACCTTTGTAGGCGCCATCGAAAAGGGTCAGTTCTTCCACACCACCAAGGTGGTGGTGCCGGTGACCAGCCTGTGTCCATGCTCGAAAAAGATCTCCGACTACGGTGCGCACAATCAGCGCTCGCACGTCACGGTCTCGGCCAGAACCAACGGCTTCCTGTGGATCGAGGATCTGGTGCGCAAGGTCGAGGACCAGGCCTCGTGCGAACTGTACGGTCTGTTGAAGCGCCCCGACGAGAAATACGTCACCGAGCGCGCCTACGACAACCCGAAATTCGTCGAGGACATCGTGCGCGACGTCGCCGCCGCGATGAACGACGAACCGCTGATCGATTCGTATGTGGTGGAAGCGGAGAACTTCGAATCCATACACAACCACTCGGCGTATGCGCTGATCGAACGTAACAAGCAGAAAAGCACCTGAGCTTTGCTGCTCTAAAAAAACAAGGCCTGCAATTGCAGGCCTTGTTGCATTCCGGCAGCCAGCAACGGCAGCCCGAAATCAGTAACGCTGCGTCAGCGTCATCGTCTGGCCGTCACGCTTCATTTCCATCCGGTTCAGAAAACTCATTCCCAGCAACGGCACATTGAGGCCACTTTCCACCACCATTCCGTCCACCTGGTTAAGCGTAATACTGCCGACCTTGACGGTGTTGAACTTGACCCGCCAAGCACGCACCATACCTGCGGCGGTACCAACACCGACGGCCTGCCCGGCCTTGTAGTCGAGTCCGATGCGCCGGGCTTCGGCGGGATTGATGGCGATGGTGGTGGCGCCGGTGTCGACCAGGAAACTCATCGGGTAGCCATTCAGCGACCCGGCGGCCGCGAAGTGACCGCGCGCATCGGCGGTAAGCGACACGCTCTGGCGTTCGGCCGTCACTGTGCCGCCGGCAAACGATTGCCCCATGCCGAGAGTGCGGCGCTTGCCGTCGACATCGAAACTAGTGTTGCGAACCGGAAATAGCGGAACAAATGAAACAGATGGATTTTTTCGCCAGGCTAGGCGCAGACCCGCAGCCGTATGGGGTATACGGCAAGGGGCTGCAACGACGCATGGCGGAAAAAGACGCTGTTTCATGTTTCGTTATTTTTGGTTCGTGACACTACCATCCGAATCCGCGGCGAGCAGCTTCACCCCCTGAACCGTCTGCCCCACACTCAGGATGCGCGACTTGCCGCCGTCGATGCTGACGATGGCCTTGTCCTTGAACAAGCCCATCACCGACACGCTGGTCGCCCAGGTCGCCGTGCACGCAAGCCAGCCTGCCGCTATGATGAGCGTGGTTGTTGCCGCTTTAGCGGCTTTAGAGCGTGGTTGTTGCCGACTTGTCGGCTTTACAACCACGGCCTGCCCCTCGCGGGTACAAACACGGCCTGCCCCTCGCGGGTAGAGCGTGGTTGATTTATATTTATGAGGCATCATGGATCCTGTTCTGATTTTGCGTCACTTCCCGATCGAAGGGCCGGGATACTTCACCGCGTTCCTGGATCGCCACGGCATCCCCTGGCAGCTGGTGCGCATCGACGCCGGCGACGCCGTGCCCGACAAGCTTAACGGCATTTCCGGTATCTGCTTGATGGGCGGACCGATGAGCGTGAACGACGATCTGCCCTCGATCCCGCCTGAACTGGCCCTGATCCGCCAGGCGGTCGCGGCGGCCATCCCGGTAATCGGCCACTGTCTTGGCGGACAGATGATGGCCAAGGCGCTGGGCGGAACGGTCGGCGCCAATCCGGTCAAGGAAATCGGCTGGGCCGATGTCCGCATCACCGACGCCGACGCTGCGCGCCCCTGGCTGGGCGATGCCGCAACCCCCATGCCGGCTTTCCACTGGCATGGCGAAACCTTCACGCTGCCGCCGGGCGCCACTCGCATCCTCGAAAGCGCCTATTGCGCCAACCAGGCCTTTGTGCTAGACGATCGCCATATCGGCATGCAATGCCACGTCGAAATGACGCCCGAACTCATCGCCAGCTGGTGCGAGCACGGCGCCGACGAAATCGCCGCCAGCGACAGTCCCGGCGTGCAATCGCCCGCAGACATCCAGACGGACTTGCCCGCCCGCATCGCCCAGCTTCACCAACTGGCCGACAAAATTTATTCCCGCTGGATTCAAGGGCTTAGGAAATAATCGCGCCACCATCCCGAAAAGGCGCTAACGGCCGCATCGCGCGGCGTAGGATAATGACCGGCTTTGCATCCAGCCTGCAAAGCCTCACCTGATAACGGAGCTCCCATGTCAAACGTCGATTACGCCAACTTCGATTTCGGAGAACGCCTGAACGGCTTCATCCAGGAAGTGATGAATTACGGCGGCGTGCCCCGCACCGAAGCCGATCTCACCGAAGGCCAGAAAGTCTTCGTGCGCGCGGTCAAGCGCGAGAAGGTCAAATACGCCGACCCCAACCGCCAGGGCTATCCGCACAACCTGCTGGAACAGATGGAATCCTTCACCCGCACCATCGGCGATCTGCACAACTCCTATTTCGATGCAGGCATGCGCAGGGTCAGCGACTGCCTGTACAACCGCTGGAAAATGCTCTACGAAGAAACCAAAAAGCTGGCCACAGCCGGGGGCGACATCCAACCCGCCTGGGTTGACGTCATCAGGACGGAACAGTCCGATATGCCCGCTTTTTTTGACGCATAAATCCTTGTTTCATTTGCAAAAAGCCCGATTTGCCCGGGATTTTTCGTCATCGCCACTCCATATCAAACCCGCTTATCCTCAAATAAAAATAAAGGATTATTCAGGCGCCAACCCCGGTGCTATGCTGCCCGGACTCTAATACCCCCACACAGTCCAAGGAGACAGCATGTCCAAACTGGTACGCCCCCACGGTGGCGGTGAACTCAAACCCCTGCTGCTGACGGGCGACGCACTCGCCGCCGAAAAAACCCGCGCTGCTTCGCTGCCCAAAGTCACGATGAGCTCGCGTGAAACCGGCGACCTCATCATGCTGGGCATCGGCGGCTTCACTCCGTTGGAAGGCTACATGACCCATGCCGACTGGGAAGGCGTGTGTGACGGCTACAAGATGGCCAGCGGTCTATTCTGGCCAATCCCGGTCACCCTGTCGACCGATGACGAGGCCATCAAGGCCGGTGACGACATCGCACTGGTCGATGCCGAGACCGGCGACATCATGGGCACCATGAAGGTGACCGAAAAATACAGCATCGACAAGGCCCACGAGTGCATGCAGGTCTACAAGACCACCGACATGGAACACCCCGGCGTCAAGATGGTCATGGCCCAGGGCAAGTACAACCTGGCCGGCCCGGTCAAGGTACTGTCCACCGGCAGCTTCAAGGAAGAATACGGCGATCAGTTCATGACCCCGGCCGAAACCCGTGCCGCGTTCGAAAAAATGGGCTGGTCCAAGATTGCCGCCTTCCAGACGCGCAACCCGATGCACCGTTCGCACGAGTACCTGGCCAAGATCGCCATCGAGACCATGGATGGCGTGCTGGTTCACTCCCTGCTGGGTGCGCTGAAGCCGGGCGACATCCCAGCCGAAGTACGTTCCGAAGCCATCAGCGTGCTGGTCGAAAACTACTTCGCCCCCAACACCGTGATCCAGGCCGGCTACCCGCTGGACATGCGCTATGCCGGTCCGCGCGAAGCGCTGCTGCACGCGCTGTTCCGCCAGAACTACGGCTGCTCGCACCTGATCGTCGGCCGCGACCATGCTGGCGTGGGCGACTACTACGGCCCCTTCGACGCGCAGAAGATCTTCGACGAAATCCCCAAGGGCTCGCTCGAAACCGTGAACATGAACATCGATTGGACCTTCTGGTGCAACAAGTGCGGCGGCATGGCCTCGCAGCGCACCTGCCCGCACACCAAGGATGACCGCATCCTGCTGTCCGGTACCAAGGTGCGCTCGATGCTTTCCGAAGGTCAGGATCTGCCGGTCGAATTCAGCCGTCCCGAGGTCGCCAAGGTGCTGCAGAAGTATTACGCCGGTCTTTCCGCGGAACAGAACGTCAAGATCGAGTTGAAAGGCCACTCGGCTGCATGATTATTCCATCCGGCAGCAATGCCGGATGGAATGTGCCCTGCTCGCAGCGGTTGTCGACAGGGAAAAGATTTTAGGACACGAGCCTACCGGAAGCGGTTTCGCGACACGCCCCGGCCAAGGACGGGTTCAGTTCTAATCGGACCGCGACGTACGCGGATTGTTAGCTAACTTTAGGAGACTGTAATGCCAACCTATGTTCGTACCGACAAGTGCGACGGCTGCAAGGGTCAGGACAAGACCGCTTGCATGTACATCTGCCCGCACGATCTGATGAAGCTGGACAAGGACGGTTCTGAAACCGGCCATGCCATGCGCGCATTCAACCAGGAGCCCGAGCAGTGCTGGGAGTGCTATTCCTGCGTGAAGATTTGCCCGCAGCAAGCCATTGAAGTCCGCCACTACGCCGACGTCGTGCCGCTGGGCGGCATGGTTCAGCCGCTGCGTGGTTCCGACTCCATCATGTGGACGATCAAGTTCCGTAACGGCGTGTTGAAGCGTTTCAAGTTCCCGATCCGCACCACGCCCGAAGGTTCCATTGACTGCTACGGCGGCAAGCCCATGCCCAAGATGGCTGACATCGAATCCACGGGTTCGTTCACCCGCGACATGATGGGTGGTTACCGTGCCGGCAACCCTGCCGAACTGATCCGTAAGTAATTTAGAGAGGTTAAACGAAATGGCTGGAGAATTTGGTAATCCCGAAGTAGTCCAGGAGGAAGTAGACATCCTCCTGATCGGCGGTGGCATGGCATGCTGCGGCGCCGGTTACGAAGTCATGCGCTGGGCAGATGCTGCCAAGGCAGAGATGGGCATCGATCTGAAGATCAAGCTGGTCGACAAGGCCGCGATGGACCGTTCCGGTGCCGTGGCACAGGGCCTGTCCGCGATCAACACTTATATCGGCTCCGAACAGGATCCCGCCGACTACGCCCGCATGGTCTCCAACGACCTGATGGGCATCACCCGCGACGACCTGGCCTACGACCTGGGTCGCAACGTGGATGATTCCGTGCACCTGTTCGAAGAATGGGGCCTGCCGATCTGGAAAACCGACGAAAACGGCGAGCGTCATGACGGCGCCCAGGGCCTGCCCACGCTGAAGGACGGCGGCAAGCCCGTGCGTTCCGGCAAATGGCAGATCATGATCAACGGCGAATCCTACAAATGGATCGTTGCCGAAGCCACCAAAAAAGCACTCGGCATGGATCGCATCGAAGAGCGTATCTTCATCGTCAAGCTGGTCAACGACAAGAACGACCCGAGCCGCATCGCCGGCGCCGTCGGTTTCTCGACCCGCGACCACAAAGTTGTCGTGTACAAGGCCAAGGCGATTCTGCTGGCCGCTGGTGGTTGCGTAAACATCTTCCGTCCGCGCTCCGTCGGTGAAGGTACCGGCCGCGCCTGGTACCCGGTGTGGAACGCAGGCTCGACCTACGCGATGGCTGCCGAAGCCGGCGCCGAGCTGACCATGATGGAAAACCGCTTCGTTCCCGCCCGCTTCAAGGACGGCTACGGCCCGGTTGGCGCGTGGTTCCTGCTGTTCAAAGCGCAAGCTGTGAACGCATACGGCGAAGTCTACATGGTGAAGAACAAGGAACTGCTGAACGACTACCCCCCCTACGGGCAGGCAGCCGTTCCCGCATCGTGCCTGCGCAACCACCTGATGCTGAAGGAAATGCAGGAAGGCCGCGGCCCCATCTACATGGACACCGTGACCGCTTTGGCCAAGCTGCGTGAAACCCTGACTCCGCGCGAAGTGAAACACCTCGAAGCCGAAGCCTGGGAAGATTTCCTCGACATGTGCGTCGGCCAGTGCGGTATCTGGGTGGGCGAGAACATCGAGCCGGAGAAGAAGAACTCCGAACTCATGCCGACCGAGCCCTACCTGCTGGGTTCGCACTCCGGCTGCTGCGGCATCTGGGTGTCGGGTCCGGAAGACGTCGGTGCCCCCACCGATGAAGGCCACGCCGATGCAGGCAAGATCCCGGCTCACCTGCCCAAGGGCTGGAACTGGGGCTACCGCTCGATGACCACGGTCAAGGGTCTGTTCACTGCCGGCGACGGCGTGGGCGCATCCGGCCACAAGTTCTCCTCCGGCTCACACGCCGAAGGCCGCATGTGTGCCAAGGCCATGGTCAAGTACTGTATCGACAACAAGGATTGGAAACCCGAACTCGACACCTCCGTCGAGCAGCTGGTGGAAGATATCTACAAGCCGGTGCGCACCTACCTCGAGCACAAGGACTACACCACGGCGATCGACGTCAACCCCAACTACATCACGCCCAAGATGCTGCAGTTCCGTCTGCAGAAGATCATGGACGAGTACGTTGCCGGTGTCGCGACCTACTACAAGACCAACGCCAATATGCTGGGCGTGGCAGAAGAAAAGCTGAACATGCTGAAGGAAGACGCAGACAAGATGCGTGCGAAGGACCTGCACGAACTGCTGCGCGCATGGGAAAATTACCATCGTATCCTGACGGCCGAAGCCCACATGAAGCACATCCAGTTCCGTGAAGAGAGCCGTTACCCCGGCTTCTACTACCGCATGGACAAGAACTTTGTCGATGAGGAAAACTGGCATTGTTTCGTGAACTCGATCTACGACAAGAACTCCAAACAGTGGAACTGCTTCAAGCGCGCCCACGTGGATCTGGTCGACAAGTCCAAGCTGTTCAAGCCCGCTGCTCACTAATTCGCAAGAATTAGCCAGGTAGTAAGCTCCGGGCGCCGCTGTTTCAATAACGGCACCCTTTAAAACCGGGCGCCATCAGGCGCCCGGTTTTTTTCCACCCTCAATAACAGTGAGGCAGGCAAGGTTTAGCATCCAGTCGAAAGCGCGTACCCTACGCACTCCCGTCTGTGTGTTGATTGTTTTTGAAGTGAGGGGGCCAAGCCCCACGAGGTTGAACCATGAACGAAGCCGAATTTAAAGACATGATCGACGACTCCCCGTTTGCGGGCAGTCCGGTCAAACCCATCATGCTGGCCGAAGACGCGACGCTGCAATTCCGCTGTCATCGCGACGTCAAGTGCTGGAATGCCTGCTGCAGCAACATCGACATCCCACTCACCCCCTACGACATCCTGCGCCTGAAAAAACGGCTGGACATGGCGTCCGGTGAATTTCTCAACCAGTATTCGGTGCCGTTCGAGATGGACAAGGACGGCATGCCCGGGGTGAAGCTGAAGCCGGTCGAGGGCGGCACCGCCTGCCAGTTCATGACTCCCGAAGGCTGCGGCGTCTACGAAGACCGGCCGACCGCCTGCCGTTACTACCCGGTGGCGCTGCTGACCATGCGCCGCTCCGACGAATACGTCGACCGCAGCGCGTATGCCATGGTGAAGGAGCCGCACTGCCTCGGCCATTTCGAGGACAAGACGCAGACCATCGAGCAATACCGCACCGAGCAGGGCGTCGCCGAATATGACGAGAAGGCCCATGCCTGGCGACAACTGGTGGTCAAGCGCAAGTCGGCCGGCCCTTCCATCGGCAAGCCCTCGCCGATTTCCAACCAGCTGTTCTTCATGGCGAGCTACGACGTCGACCGTTTCCGTGCGTTCGTCATGAGCCCGAGCTTTAACGACACCTACAACATTCCGGTCGAAATCATGGCGGCCCTGATCGCCGACGACGAGGCCCTGCTCGACTTTGGCATGAACTTCCTGCGCCATGCGCTATTCGGCGAAGATTTTGTCGAGCAGCACCCGGGGGCGTACGAAAAACGTCTGGCGCGCAAGCACGCCCTGGCCGAGCAAGAAAAAGAAACCGGATTCCAGAAGAAGATGGAACTGGAAGACGACAAATATTCAGGCGAACACTGAACGCCGATGCGTTTGCTTGCTCTGGCCCTGCTCGCGCTGCCGGCCCTGCTGCCCACGGGGGCATCGGCACAGGCCACACTCAACAAGTGCATCGATGCGCAGGACAGGATCACCTATTCCAACCTGCCCTGCCGCGATGCACGGGAGGCCCGCAAGCTGGAAATCGATCCCACACCGCTGCCCGATCCCGCACGGCCGGCGCCCCTCCGGGTCGAGCCTGCCAAACCCGCCGCACCCAAAGCGGCAAGCAGCGCCAAGGAGACCGCCACCCTGCGCCTCGACACCCAGCGCACCCCCGGCAAGCCTGCTGCACGTCTCTCGGCGCGCCAGTGCGACGCGCTGACCGACAAGCTGGGACGCGTGTTCGACAAAATGGATCAAGCGCGCCGCAAGGGCTACACGCAGGAACAGATGGATACGTGGAACCTGGAAGTCAAAGACCTCGAACGCCAAAAACAGCAATCCGGTTGTTTCTGAAAGTGACTTCAGCCATGAACGCCCGCACCCTCGACCCTGCGCACCACCTGATCGAAAAAGAACCGTACTTTGAAGCTGTCGGCGACGAAATCCAGCTGTTCGAAGCCGCCTGGCGGCAGCAGATTCCGGTGCTGCTGAAAGGCCCCACCGGCTGCGGCAAGACACGCTTCATGGAACATATGGCGTGGCGCCTCAAGAGACCTTTGATCACCGTGTCGTGCCACGACGACCTCACCGCCTCCGATCTGGTCGGCCGCTATCTGGTGAAGGGCGGCGAAACCGTTTGGGTTGACGGCCCGCTCACCCGCGCGGTGCGCGCAGGCGGCATCTGCTACCTGGATGAAGTCGTCGAAGCGCGTAAGGACACCATGGTGGTGATCCATCCGCTGGCCGACGACCGCCGCACCCTGCCGATGGAAAAGCTCGGCATCGAAGTCGAGGCGACGCCCGAATTCTGTCTCGCCATCTCCTACAATCCCGGCTACCAAAGTGTGCTCAAGGATTTGAAGCAATCGACCCGGCAACGCTTTGTCGCGCTGGAATTCGACTACCCGTCGGCCGAACTCGAACGCCGCATCGTCGCCACCGAATCCGGCGTGTCCGATGCCATCGCCGACAGTTTGGTGCGCTTCGCCCAGATGACGCGCAACCTCAAGGGCAGCGGACTGGAGGAAGGCGCCTCGACGCGGCTGCTGGTACATGCCGGCAAGCTGATCGCCGACGGCATCAGCCCGGTGACGGCGTGCAAATCGGCGGTCGCGCAGGCGGTCACCGACGACGCCGACATGCTGAAGGCCATACAGGAACTCTCCTCATCGATTTTCTGAGGGGTACCTGATGGCGCAGCCACCGTTCACCGCCTCCGAGATCGAGGCCAGCCTCCACGTCTGGCTGGAAACCGAATTCACCTATTTCAAGGTCGAGCAACTCGCCGCCGAGCTTGAGCCGCTGACGCGCGACGAACAGGACTTCATCCTCGGCTGGATCCGCCGCATCGCCTCGACCCACATCACGCTCGCCTGGCAGTTCGGCCGCCGCGCACCCGCGCTGCTGCCGCGCATGGAGCGGCGCTTGCTCGAGGCCTGGGCGGTGCATACCTGTGACGTGTTCGACCGCAGCGGCCTGCAGAACGCGCTCAGGGTAATGGAACAGGTCGACACCTTCGACGAAGTGCAGCATCGGCACGACGCCGCCGGGGCGCTGTTCGACGACATTGCGCCGGTGCTCGGCAATTTCGTCTGCGGCCTCTCCGGCCGGCGGCTGCGCATCGAGGAGGGCGACGCCGTCTGGACCGACGGCGAGCGCATCGTGCTGCCGCCGCTGATCGCCGCGCTGCCGAATCTGGACGACAACTTTCAGCTCGCCAAGATCAGCGTCGCGCTGTTGTGGGCGCAGACCCGCTTCGGCACCCTGCGCATCGACCATGCGACAGTTGCCGCCCGCTATGCCAACCCCGAACGCGCACTCGGCCGCCTGCATGCACTGGAAACGCTGCGGCTGACCGCACGCATCGCGCGCGAACTACCCGGACTGCACCGCCGGATGCAGCGACTGCGCGCGCTGCTCGATCCCCCCCTGCCGTCAGGCTGGCAGCGTTTCGAAGCGGCACTGGCCGCCGAGCAGGCGAC
Organism: Thiobacillus sp.; assembly: GCA_035530575.1. GTDB lineage: Bacteria > Pseudomonadota > Gammaproteobacteria > Burkholderiales > Thiobacillaceae > Thiobacillus. The sequence goes on from DATKUP010000137.1 coordinate 40,450, forward strand.
GCTCGACGACAGTCTGGCCCTGCTCGACGCCGCCTACGACGAGGCCGAGTGCCCGCAGTGGAGCGACCAGGGCTGCCTGCGCCCGGATGCGATTGCCGCCGCCCGGGCTGCCCGGCTGGACAAGGAAAAGGCGCGGCTGCGCATCAAGCTGGCCGAGCTGCTGGAAGAGCATCGGAACGTGCAGCCCGACCCGCAGGCCACCGCCGATGCGCCGCACGGGCTGGACGTGAGGCCGCGCGACGAAAACGGCCTGCTCGACTTCGACATCACCCTCGACGACGCCCCGATCGCCCCGCCCGAGGGCGTCAAGCAGCTGCTCACCTCGGTCTATCTCGATTTTGGCGAAATCCCCCCGGAATACCTCGTACCGGCGGGTGACGGCGAATACGATCCCGACCGCGTGTTCGACCAGCCGGAAGACCCGGACGCCGTGTGGCAGGGCACCTATCACGAGAAGGGTGCCGTGCTGTATCCCGAGTGGGATCACGGCCGCCAGCATTACCGCAAGAACTGGTGCGTGATGCGCGAGAAAAACGTCACCCCGGTCCACGACACTTTCCATCGCGATACGCTCGACAAATATGCCGGCGTGGTGAAGCACCTGCGCAGAAAATTCGAGGTGCTGCGCGACGAAAACCGCCTCGACAAGCGGCAGACCCAGGGCGACGAGGTCGACCTCGACGCCCTGATCGAAGCACTTGCCGACGCGAAAGATGGCCGCGAGATGAGCGATCGCCTGTTCGTGCGCCTGCACCGCGCCGAGCGCAACATCGCAGTGGCGTTCCTGGTCGACATGAGCGGCTCCACCAAAGGCTGGATCAACGAGGCCGAGCGCGAAGCGCTGGTCCTCTTGTGCGAGGCGCTGGAACTCTTGGGCGACCGTTACGCGATCTACGGCTTTTCCGGCACCACCCGCAAGCGTTGCGAGCTGTTTCGCATCAAGACCTTCGACGAACCCTACGGCGACGAAGTGAAGGCGCGCATCGCCGGGATCCGCCCGCAGGAGTATACCCGCATGGGTTTTGCGCTGCGCCACATGACCAAGCTCTTGAACCAGATCGAAGCCAGAACCCGCGTGCTGATCACGCTGTCGGACGGCCGTCCGGACGATTATTTCGACGTCTACCGCGGCCAGTACGGCATCGAGGATACGCGCATGGCGCTGCTGGAAGCGGCGCGCACCGGCATCCACCCCTTCTGCGTCACGCTCGACCGCGACGCGCGCGACTACCTGCCGCACATGTACGGCGCGGCACGTTACATCATTCTGGATGACGTGCGACAATTACCGATGAAAGTCACCGACATTTACCGACGCATTACGACATGAGCCCGGACGAATTCAAGATAGGATTTTTCTACAGCAACGGCGCCTACGGCCGCACCTGGGGGGTGCGCCAGCTGACCGAAATCGCCGCCGACGCCGAAACCGGCGAGGCGATTTATCACTTCAAGGGAATCGCCGGCACCTGCCGCCACAAGAAGGGCCATTGCAGCCCGAAGGAATTCGCCCGCTGGGCCAAGTACCAGGTGTCGCTGCTGGAAAACGACTGGAAGCGGGTGCGCAGCGACACCACGGAGGACGCCTGTTAACAGAGGCTTGGCAGCCTGCCCCGTAGGGCGGGCTCCCCCGCGAAACGCACCCGCCACGTCGGGCAGAAGGCAAGCCTCCTACAAGGGCGGTATTTCCCCTTCGCTTTTGGGCGCTGCGAGCTCGTCCTCGAGAACCACCGGCGCCTGCGTGTTTAGATAGTCCATCACCGCATAGGTTAGCGCCGTGCAGCCGGTGCCGTCGAGCGCTGAAATCGCGAACACCGGACCGGTCCACTCGTAATCCGCCACGAACTTGGCCACCACGGCCTCGCGTTCGGCCTCGTCCACCATATCGATCTTGTTCAGCACCAGCCAGCGCGTCTTGTCGTAAAGCTTCTGGTCGTACTTGCGCAGTTCCTCGACGATGGCGCGCGCCTCATGCACCGGATCGCCTGCTTCCCAGCGCGGCGAAATGTCGACCAGATGCAGCAGCACCCGCGTACGCTGCAGATGGCGCAGGAACTGGTGGCCCAGCCCGGCGCCTTCTGCCGCGCCCTCGATCAGTCCCGGAATGTCGGCAATGACAAAACTGCGTTCGCTGTCGACCCGCACCACGCCCAGGTTGGGCGCCAGCGTGGTGAACGGATAGTCGGCCACCTTGGGGCGCGCCGCCGATACCGCACGAATGAAGGTCGATTTGCCCGCGTTGGGCATTCCCAGCAAGCCGACGTCCGCCAGCACCTTCAGTTCCATCTCCAGTTCCCATTCCTCGCCCGGTTCACCCAGCGTGTGCTGGCGCGGTGCGCGGTTGGTGCTCGACTTGAAATGCAGGTTGCCCAGCCCGCCCTTGCCGCCTTTGGCCAGGCAAACCGTCTGGCCATCCGCCGCCAGGTCGGCCACCGCCTCGCCGCTGTTGATGTCGGTGAACACGGTACCCACCGGCACGCGGACAATGAGGTCCTCGCCGCCTTTGCCGTAGCACTGTGCGCCGCGCCCGTTTTCGCCTTTTTGCGCCTTGAAGACGTGCTTGAAGCGAAACTCGACCAGGGTATTGATGTTGCGGTCGGCCACCGCGATCACGCTGCCGCCGCGACCGCCATCGCCCCCATCGGGGCCGCCGAACGGGATATTTTTCTCGCGGCGGAACGAAGCGCTGCCGTCACCGCCCTTGCCGGCGATGACCTGTATTTTGGCTTCGTCGATGAATTTCATATTGAATATCCTGGAAACAAAAAAGCCCCATCCGGCGGACAGGGCTTTTTGACGAACGAAGCGGAATCAGTTCAAATCAACTCAGACCGTCGAGTCAATCACACTGCGACCGGCTCGATACAAACCGTGCGACGACGGGCAGCGCCCTTGATCTGGAATTTGACCGTGCCGTGCGCCTTGGCGAACAGGGTATGGTCCTTGCCGATGCCGACGTTGTCGCCGGGATGGAACTGGGTGCCGCGCTGACGCACGATGATGTTGCCTGCCAGAACCAGTTCGCCGCCGTAGCGCTTCACGCCGAGACGTTTCGACTCCGAATCGCGGCCGTTACGGGTACTGCCGCCTGCTTTCTTGTGTGCCATGTTATGAGTTCCTTATGCGGTAATGCCGCCGATTTGCACTTCGGTGAAGTGCTGACGATGGCCCTGGCTCTTGCGATAATGCTTGCGGCGGCGCATCTTGAAAATCTTGATCTTGTCGCCGCGGGCCTGGTTCAGCACAGTGGCCGTAACTGCGGCACCGCGCAGCAAGGGCGCACCCATTTTGATGTCGGCACCATCGCCTACCATCAATACCTGATCAAAGGTGATCTCGCTGCCGATCTCGCCGTCCAGCTTTTCAATTTTAAGTTTGTCACCGGCGCTCACGCGATATTGCTTGCCGCCGGTTTTGATGACTGCGTACATGGGGGGTCTCCAACCAATACGAACCCAGGAAAGCGCAGAAGTTTATCGGCGATGCCGGAACAAGTCAAACCATTTGACAGGCTATTTGAATACACAGCTCGCACACATGCCCCGCATACATCCCAAGTTCCGCGATTGAATTCACCCAGAACCCGTAAGCACCGCGGCGCGCCTTGATCTTCGATAGAGTGCCGTTATCGAGACGCTCACCTCTGCCAAAGCCCGGCAGTGGGCGCGGCTATGCGGCATCGGCCTGCGT
>DATKUP010000138.1:0-1128 GCA_035530575.1 Thiobacillus sp.
CGACGCCCACCAACCGCACGCGTAGCCTGCCGGGCGAAGCGCCTTTCGACGATCTGCTGCATCTCCTTCTGCCTGTTCACGACCGCCTCAGCCCGCGCGGTAAACATGGTCGTCGTCCGTCGCGACGCGAGCGTTCGTAGCCGCAGCGAAACCGCCCGAAGCCTCAGTATCGCAAGAGTGGCACGAGCCGTCGGCATTCCTTAGCCCCTTAGCCGCACGTCATGGGCAACGTGTAGCGCATGTCGTACTCGAAGACGAGAATGTTGTCCTCGAGCTGAAACCCTTCAACGTCCGCCGGTATGAACCTGATCATCTTCGGACGGGAGCCGACCGACTGAAAAACGCCCTCGCGGGCCAGCTCCGATGCGACCTTTTCCGCGAGGTCGTATGCCTCGTTGCAATCCGAACTCGTATCCTTGTCCAACCGGACCATCAGGTTGCCTTTGAATAACGCCTCGCCTACCACGGTCTGCGTAAAGGCAATCCGCTCGTCCAGAGAGAACCAGAAGTACCCCTTGTTCTGCTCGGCCAGGTTCCTGATCGCGTCCTCCAGGCCTCCGTCCGCAACCCGCTGCTTGCCCTGGTAGACAACCTGGACACCGTTGACGAGTTGAACCGCCGCCTTAATGGCGTCGGCTGTCTCAGTAAGGACGGACGTTCCCGCTGGCATGTTATGACCTCTGTCCCAACGTCAGGCCGCGTTCCTCACGAATAGTAACCTCGTACGTATGGCCATTATCCGTCGGCTTGATGCCGTCGTTCTTGGCCCAGTAGTACCTGCCCGACGCGAGCGGGTACTCAAACCTGTCACCGGCCGTTATCGCCGCGGTCTTGTTGCTCGTCGTCGAGGCCGTTATGGCGTACGCCCCGGAGAAGCCTGACACCCCCGAGAAGGCCGGAGATTGCGCAGGCACGAACATCCTGATCTCATTCACCTCTGCGAGCCTGCGCGAGTTGACCTCCTCGGCGCCTGCTGAATGCTCGGCAATGTCGCAACGGATCGGCACGGGCAATTCCGACCGATGCTGGAACCCCATGATGACGCCAATAGCGCGACACGCGGCCAGCTCGGCCTTCGAGCACTCAGAGCCGATCGTATCGAACAAGGCCATTTACCTGTCCCCCGCC
>DATKUP010000139.1:0-2307 GCA_035530575.1 Thiobacillus sp.
CGCTGCTTGTGCATCGTCATAAACAGTAGCGTCGGCTTGACCTCATAGCGCGTCCCGTTGCCGCCGTCCACGTACATCGGCCCACCGTTGGCATCCTTGTGCCGCTCTGTCTGCCACGGGCGCCACAGACCGAAGTATTTGTCCGCCGCCTGCTCGATGCTGCTCGACCACTGTGCATCCCACAGGCCGGGGATTTTCACGTTGCGCTCGTCCACCTCGCGCCGCGCCTGGACCGCCACGGCAGCGGGTGCGCCTGCCCGTTTTGCCAGCTCCTTGCAGCCGTGCGCCGCCTCGATGACCTGCTTCTGACGATCGCCCTGGCGCGGGATGGGCACGAGCTGGATGTAGTCGAAGCACAGCAGCGTGGGCCGCACCCCGTAGTCGTCTGCCATCGACTCGATGGCCTGAAATACCGTCTCGGGGTACATGCGCGGGCTTTTGGCATTCGTCCTGGCGAGGCTGTCACCGATGATCCAGATGGGCAGGCCAGCCCGTTTGGTCGAATGCTCCTCTACCTTGGCGATGTCTGCCTTGCCCCGCGCGAGGTCGTTGACCGTGTATGCGTCTGTCACGTCGAGCACGCCGTTGATCTCCTCTGTGACCTGCTCCCACGTCACGTACACGACCGCCTCGGTGTCCACTGTCTTGCGCTCCTGTATGCGCTTGGCCTCGGCGCGTGCGAGGTAGGCCAGCATTGCCGTGTTGTGAACCACGGTGAAGTCCGCCAGAAGAAACCGGCGGTCGGGACCCGCCAGCTCAAATCCGTAGTATTCGCCGCGCCCTACAGGGCGAACGGTTATGCCCGTTCTCAGCACACTCTTGACCTGCCTTCGCGGGGGCACCTGCTTGCGCGGAAGCCGCGTGGGTATCTGCGATAGATCACCGCTAATGTTCACGCGGTAATAGGTTCCCGTCGCTCCCGTGTTGGTGCAAGTATTTTGACACTCACTGATGTAAGCCGCGAACCCAAGTGAACGACAGAGAAACGCGATGTCCTCTGCTAACTGTCGGCGTTTCTGTGTGATGCTCAGGTTATGTCGCCAGTAACTTCCGTCTGTGTCTATGAGTCCTGCCAGCAACTCCAAACGCACAGAGCGGTCATTCATCTTATAGATGTTGGGTATGCAGTTCTTATCTTTGAAAATCCCTAGCTCTCGCAGGTTCTCACGGATCGGGTTCTTCGCCCCCTTCTGGCCCACTATATTGTAGTAGGTGCATCGTTCCCTACATTCTGTGGCGGAGAACCGCATCCCGAGGCGTCCCGCATACTCTCTCAGGTAGTCTATTACCGGCTCATCCACGGTCGTGATCGAGGTGTTGCCGGCGCTCCCATCGCCCAGCCACAGACCCATCCAGTAGGGTTCTATCGGGACGGGCCAGGGCGCCCAATCCACAGCCGCGCGGTATCCCTTGGCCTTGGACCTGAACTTGTCACTCCGTGCAAGATACTCTTGCACTGTCAGATTGACCACCGTGCCAGTCGGCGTTCTGTCATAGCCGCTCATCTGTAACGTCAGGACGTGTTCGCTGTTGACCGTGTACGAATCGCCCTTTACCGGCACGACCTCATACATCTCGTCTGTGCCGTTGCCCAGGGTCGTGACAGTGCGCGGCAGGGAGTCAGGCCCCATCAGCCGGTCGCCCACGAGCACGTCCTCTACTGCCTTCCGGCTGCCGTCGAACATCAGCACCATCGTTCCAGGCGCAAAGCACTTCGCGTGCCCCGGCCTCGCCACGAATACCGCCATATCGCCCGGGTGCAGCGGGATAACGTGCTCGTCTATCGCCGGGATGCCAAACGGCACGCCCGGCGTATTGTTCAGTCGCCGCGCCCACTGGACGTGCTCGTGCGCCAGTTCTGCCGGCGAATGCACCAGCTCCCGATAGTCCGGCTGTTTCACCATAGCTCCACCTTGATCACGTTGGCGGGTACATGGTCCTCGTTCCGCACTCGCGTTATCATCACGCCGACCACCTCCTCAAACGTCGAGGCGAATGGCGACGAGAACGAGCGCCAGTTGTGATCCTCGCTGTCGCGTATGGCGCGGATCGCGTCCGCCAGCACCTGCGGCCCGGCCCCCCAGCCCTCGCCTATCTGTTCCAGCCGGCGCACCCACGCATCGCGCTTCTTGGGCGGCGGCGGTTCGGGCATTCGCAGCAGCTCACACATCGCCGCCAGTGGTTCGCCTTCGTATGGGTTCACACCCTCTGGACCTGTGACCGTCCACGACTTCTCACCACCACCACGACGTGCGATTTCTGCCGCCAGGGATAGCGGGTCGGTGTTCTCGAGGATAGATGGCTCTG
>DATKUP010000140.1:0-1113 GCA_035530575.1 Thiobacillus sp.
AGTTCTATCATTCTGCCACCTCCAACTTGACACCCTCGTTGGCTATGGCAGCCGCCTCTATGTACTGCAAGGGCATGGCTGGGGAAGACCACCCGCCCGCGTCCTGTAGGCGGTCAATTGGCGTGCCCGACCGCGCCGCTTGTGTGGCCCAGTAGTGGCGCAGATCGTGAGCACTCAGGCCGGCCACGCCCACCCGCGCGCCGAGTTCCCCCACGCGCGCAGTAATCGCCCGTGTGGTCATGCCAGGGTCGGCCAGCCTCCCTCCCTTCTTGGAGGCGCGTAGCAGTGGGCCGATAGACAAGCCGTCGTTGTCCAGGTAGACACGTGCCGCTTCCCACGCATCCGCCGTCAATTTGTGTGTTTGTGTCTTGTCCACCTTGGGCCGATAGAAACGGAGTTCCCCCCGTTTCAAGTCCACGTCGGTTACCGCCAACCCGGCCACCTCCCCAACCCGTAGGCCATGATCGGCCAGCAGGCAAAGCAAGAGGCGGTCACGTCGCCCCTGTGACGTGTTGGGTTGCTCTTTCAGTGCTTGCGCTTGCGCAGGTGTGAGTGATACCGGCTCGTTTTTCTTGGCTCTACCCTTGCGCCCGCCCCTGGTGGGAATGCTGGCCGCCGTTCGCTTTTCGTCAACCTGCTTTCCTTCCTTCTTGCGGTACCCGGCCACCGTGCGGATCATGGCCACGTCCTGTGCACTCAGCGCGCCAGACCTCGCCGCCAGTTTCGCATAGGTCTTGACTGTAGACAGGTGCCCGTTGACGCTGCCCACCGCGTACCCTCCCAGGAGTAGCCAGCGCGCGAAACCCTCTACCAGTCCCCAGGTTACGCCGTGCCACGCCCCAGGGCCGCCCGCGAGGTCCCCCGCTTGCGTGCCCGTCGTTTCCTCCAGGAAGTGGGCGAACAGGGCCAGGGTGTTTTCTTGACGGCGGATGGTGTTGGCCGCCTTGCGTGAGCGATAGTCAGCAAAGGCGGAACGGGCAGCCGCTTCGTTTGCCGCTTGCCCGGCTTGCTCCATGATCGTGGTCAGTTCGTTTGCTCCCCGTGTGGTCAATGCTACGTTGTCCATTCCTCATTCCCTCCGATTATCTTTAATAGTCGGTAGCCATTATACCA
>DATKUP010000141.1:0-1928 GCA_035530575.1 Thiobacillus sp.
GCGCCATTGCCTATCAACCCCGAGACAATGGCACCAGATGTGAGAACAAACGGAATAACCGTGCCAGAGGCCAGCATCGAGCTGGTAATCGAACCGCTGCCCGGAGGCAGGATGGTACCGCTGGCGAAGTGCGCGGAGGAGACTTGCCCGCTGGCAATGCTTCCCGACACCACGGCCCCGTCGCCCAGCAAGCCAGAACCGATGATGCCCGAAGTCAGAACGAACGGAATGATCGTACCAGAGGCAAGCATCGAGCTGGTAATCGACCCGCTGCCGGGTGGCATGATAGTGCCGGAAGCGAAGTGAGCGCTACTGATCTGACCGCTGGCGATGTTGGCACTCAGAACAGCACCAGCACCCAAGTCGCCCGATCCTACCACACCAGAGAAGATGTTGGTCAGGACGCCAGAGGCCAGATGATCCAGCCCAACCGACCCGGAAGCGATGTTCCCGCTGACAACCGAACCGTTGCCAAGCATCCCGCTGACGATCGAGCCACTGGCAGGAGGAAGAATCGTCCCGCTGGCAAAGTGAGCCGAGCTAACCTGGCCAGAGGCGATGTTGGCGCTCAACACGGCCCCGTCAGCAAGGTGCGGGGAGCCGATCTGACCCGAAGCGATATTGCTCGACTGGACCAGGATCTGGTCGATGATGCGCAGCACTTCCTGAAGCGAACCGGAAGCCGCAGCCAGTGTCCCGCTGAACGCTGTGCCGTCGAAGCTGAGCGCGCCAGCCGGGTGGGCGGCGAACGTGCTGCGCCCAGTCAGACTGTTGTGGTCCGTTGCGACGTACGTGCCAGCCGGCATGTTGCTGACCGAGCGCAGATCTGCGATATCGCGCAGCCTGGCTTTTGGCGTGTTCCCGTAAACGGCCGACGTCTGGAAGATCAACCGGTAGAGGATCTTGGCTTCCGCAAATGGGAAGTTTCCGAAGGCCAGGCTCCCGAACGTATTGTTGTTCTGCGCATTGGCCAACGTGGTATCCTGCCGCTGCCCCATAACCGCCACGACAGGCTCGTAGAAGTTGTTGGTGGCGAATATCCACATGGCGACGTAGTTCGTATTCGTCGCAGGCGGGATGCTCCAGGTGCCAGCCGTGTCCAGGTTGTAGCTGATCTCATCGCCCGTATTCTCATAGAGCGGGAAGGAATTGGCCGTCTTCTTGCGCCACGGGCCATTTGCACCAAGCCGGAAGAGCACAGGGAGGTACGCCTGCGGAGCGATGCGTTGCGCGAACCGGCTGGCGCTGGTCCCACTGACGATGTCAACCTTGATGTCTTCGTCGTAGACCCTGCCGTCTTCGATAGCCACCTGCGCGTGGGAATCAGCGGAACCGTTGCCTGCAACATTGCCGGTCAGACCAAGCCCGGTTGCGAACCGCATACCAACGGTAAGATGCATGTACTCATGGATGGGCCACGGCCATGCCAACCCATGCCGCTCTTCAAAGAACAGGTCAGCCTGCCCGCTGGCCACGTTCCACTCAGCTGCCGCAACAGGCGCAGTCTTGGACAGATCCCAGAAGGACGGGGCGAACTGCAGCGTGCCGCCCGAACCGTAGAAGAAGAAGTTCGTGCCTTCAATCAACGAACCAGATGCATTGATGCTCTGCGCGCCACTGTAGATGTTCTGCCGACCGTTGACCCAAACCGAGTAGGACGGCTTGCCAGACGCGGGCTGGATCGTAAACGTCGTGCCCGACATGAGGATGTCGGAGTCGGTGACATTCGGGAAGCCCATCGGCTCAGCGGTGACGCCCGCCTGCTCCAGCCGCAGAAGCGCCTGCTGCAGCGAGTTGTCGCCCGATGCCAGCCAATAGGCGAACATGCTGGTGTCAACGAAGATGCCACTGGCTATCATCACTCCGCTGGCCAAGTGGAACGCGCCCACCTGTCCGCTGGCAATCGAGCCACTGACCACGGCCCCGTT
>DATKUP010000142.1:0-1145 GCA_035530575.1 Thiobacillus sp.
GTGCGGCTTTATGACATATCACAAAACGCAGTCTGGTTTGGGCAGGATTTGACTAATGGCAATTAGCGGCCGGTTTGTGCGCGTGACGATGGCCGATGGCAACGTATGCCCCGACTGCCTTTACATCGAGGCTTTTCAGCCAGCAGAAGGGCTGACGTACGAAGAATTGGTAAGCCGCGGATGGGTGCCGGGTTCGGGCGGTACGGTTTGCGGGACCGCGGATCGTTGCACGCTCATCCCGGTGGAATATCTGGACGAGGCGGAGGTGACAGCGGAAGTCGATCTAAAGATCGATAGATTTATTTATATCACCTTGGGGGCGGCCGGTGTAAAGCAAATTGGCAGAGCCCCGGCGCAGGTGGCGGAATTCAAGGCCCTGTTGCGCGAAGCACGCGAGGCGGGATACGACGACGCCGAACTCGAGCGGTTGCTGGCAGGGCTGACGCTAATCGCGATGATCGAAGCGCTGAGGGAACTGCTTAATCAATGATCATAATCGAAGGACCGGCAGGGAGCGGCACCGCTCGCTCCCCCGGCGAGGTGCGCGCTCAGCTAGGACGGCAAAGGCAAAAACGCGAGACAGTCCTGAAGACTGCAATGCGGGCGGAAGTTGAGGCCCGGGGCAAGGCCGGACGTACGATCATTATCGATCGCACACGCTCCGGGCAGGACTACAGGCGACAGCGATTTGGACCATACACCGAGAGATATGCGAAACAAAAGGGCACGAGCCCTTCCCATGTAACGCTGACCGATTCGGGCGGGTTTCTCAATTCATTGCGGATGAAAAAGGCCCTTGGCGGGATGCGCGTGATCGTGGAGTTTGATCGCAGATATCACAGGCGCGCTCACGGCCTGGCCGCGGGACGCTGGCCGGTATATGGCAAGTGGACGGCAATGCGGCGCCCCAAACGCCGCGCAATGGGATTTGATAACACGCAGGATCAGAAGGAATTGCAACGAGTCGGCCTGCGGGCATTTCAGAGAGAGATGCGCCGCGGGCCGAGGTATCGATAGGAGACAGTAATGAACGATGTATCGCAGGCAGGCGGCGGACAGCCTGATACGCCGGCGGGGGCGGAAAACCCGAACGCGGCTGCGGAGCCGAAAAAGACCGATGACACGGCTGCTCAGCCGCAGAAGAG